>NZ_BJDJ01000012.1 GCF_005405085.1 Lactiplantibacillus daowaiensis
CAGTATGCCCTTTTTAGTTTGTTTTACAAAAAAGGCGTCGATGGATTTTATCCATCAACACCAAATATCATAGAGCCGATTTAACGCAGCCTTTGTCTACTGACAACGCTGCGTTTTTTTGTCATTTGCACTGCCAAATCAATTGCCATAAAAAAAGTCAGCCGCAGCTGACTTTCATACACACACTTAATTTTCAACGTTTTGATTCCCGAACCACTTCTTGTTAATCTTTGCTAGCGTCCCATTGGCTTTCAAAGTCTTTAAGCCAGCATTGATTTTCGCCTTCATCGTCTTATCGCCTTTACGTAAGCCAACTGCAAAGTCTTCGGACTTAAAGTTACCTTGTGTTTCTTGATAATCTGCTGAATTGGATTCATGCTTGATGTAATAATTAGCGTAAACACTATCAATCAACAATCCTTTAATCCGCCCAGCATTTAAATCCAAGAAAGCATTCGTAAACGTATCGTATTGAATTGGCGTTTTCTTAGCAATTTTGTCTTTTAACAACTTCGGATTATTTTCCAATGATTCATAACCCGATGACCCAGATTGAACCCCGAGCGTCTTGCCCGTCATATCGTTAAACGAATTAATGTGATTTTTCTTTAATGAGACCAATACTTGCTTATTCTTCAAGTAAGTGTCACTAAAGGCCACTACTTTTTCCCGTTGTGGGTTCTTCGTATAGCCGTTCCAAATCAAATCAATCGTCCCATTACGCAATTCGGTGGCATTCATCGACCAGTCAATGGTTTGAAAGCTGACCTTAATCCCATACAACTTAAAAACTGCTTTGGCTAAATCAATATCGTAACCAACTAGTTTCCCTGATTTTTCCCGGAACCCCATTGGCACAAAGCTGTCATCTAACCCGACAACTACCGTACCGCGTTTTTTGATTTTGGACCAAGTATCTTGCGTATTCGCCCGCGTGGTCACATTTTCACAACCAGATAGCGTCCCTGCCAGACCGACTAGGACGACCAGCAGCAGGCCTAATGACATTAGTCGTTTTTTCATCCTGCCACCCCCTACTTCGTCTGGTTCGGTTCAACATGTAACATATCGTCAGCGATATTTTCCGCAAAGGTCAAATCATGGCTAACGACGATTTGCGTCACGCCATCAGCTTTTAACCCTAAAATCAGCTTTTCAACTTCTTGCCGTAAGTTCGGATCCAGCGCTGAAGTTGGTTCATCGTAGCATAAGACATTGGGTTTCATCGCTAATGCCCGCGCAATCGCAACCCGTTGTTGTTGCCCACCGGACAATTGATAAGGGTATTGGTCACCGTGATCACCTAAGTTCAACCGATCCAATAACTTTTGGGCTGTCGCTTTAGCATCATCGGCACTTTCTTTTAAGACCATCGTTGGTGCTAACGTAATGTTTTGTAACACCGTTAAATGTGGAAACAATTGAAAGTTCTGGAAAACGACCCCAATAACACTTTCATTAGTCCGATTCGTATAAGGATCAAATGGTTGGCCATCAATTAAGAACTCGCCACCATCAACTTGTTCTAGTCCAGTAATACAACGTAGTAACGTCGTCTTCCCAGCACCGGAAGGGCCGACGATACTTAAGATTTCACCATCTTTAACGGTTAAATTCAACTTATCGATGATCGTCCGGTCACCGAAACGCTTGGTAATATTTTTAAGTTCTAACATACGACCGCCTCCTTATTTCCAATAAC
The DNA here is from genome assembly GCF_005405085.1 of Lactiplantibacillus daowaiensis. Lineage (GTDB taxonomy): Bacteria > Bacillota > Bacilli > Lactobacillales > Lactobacillaceae > Lactiplantibacillus > Lactiplantibacillus daowaiensis. The sequence continues at coordinate 1,703 of NZ_BJDJ01000012.1, forward strand.
TGTAGTGTTTTTCGATCCGACCTAAGACGAAAGTCGTGACTGCTGTTAAGAGTAAGTAAATCACCCCGACAAGCATCAATGGAATCAACGTCACATCACGCGCAGTGGCCACATTACCCGCACGTAGCAGATCGCCTAGCCCGATAACGTAAACTAACGATGAATCTTTAATCAAGTTGATGACTTCATTCCCAACGGATGGCAACACGATTTTGACCACTTGGGGAATCACGATTTTACGAATAGTTTGTGCATAGCTTAAACGTAATACCCGGGCACTTTCATATTGACCATTATCAATTGATTGTAACCCACCACGGAAGATTTCCGCAAAGTAAGCGGCGTAGTTTAAAATGAACGCGAATAACGCTGCTTCATACCGTGGAAAGACGATGCCGATTAATGGGAAGCCATAAAAGACAACAATGAGTTGTAGTAACAGTGGCGTCCCCCGCATGAGCCAAACATAAAAGTTGATCAACCATTGCAACGGTTTAATATTAGAAATCAACCCTAAACTCAAAACCAACCCTAATGGTAATGACCCGACCAACGTCCATAAAAAGATTTGCAGCGTCATACCGGCGCCAGATAATAATGATGGCAAAATTTCAAAAATATAGTGCATGTGCATTCCCTCCCAATTCGCTAAAACAGTCACAAAAAAAGTCCTCTTGAGTCATTGCTCAAGAGGACGATTCGACGCGGTGCCACCTCAGTTCGTAGCAACTTCACAGTTACTACCTCATGGAGTTTAGTGATAATAAAAAAATCGTCCCTAGGTCTAAAACCTAAGAGGACGATTTCTATCGCGGTGCCACCTCATCTTTATCAATTGCTCACACAACTGAACTCAGCGAGTTTATCACTAAACTCCGCCGCTAACGAGGCCAACCGAAACAGCTTACTTTATTCAGCCATTCAACTCACAGATGTGGTTCGTCATTTAAACGTGATCGACTTTTCACCGCCGTCGACTCTCTGCTCACTGTCTAATCAACTACTCTTCTGTTCTCTGTTTTTTAATGTTGTTCTCATACTAACCAAAATTAGCTGAGTCGTCAAGGATTAATTACTTATTCCGATGAAAAATTCCGGCAATACGCGACCAAACCCCTGTTTTTTGCGTTTCAATGTTCATCAATGGCACAGTTTCGCCCTCAATGCGACGGGCGATATTCCGATACCCTTGTGAAGCTGGATTCTTAGGATCAAGCACGATTGGTTCCCCATTATTTGACGTCCGAATCACCGCATCATCATCAAAGACGATTCCTAATAAATCGATTGACAAATGGTGGGTAATTTCATCGATATCCATGGTTTCCCCGTCTTGCATCATGCGTTGCCGAATCCGGTTGATCACTAATTTAGGTGCTTCAGCTAATGGATATTGTTCCAATAACCCAACAACTCTATCAGCATCGCGAATTGCAGAAATTTCTGGTGTTGAGACGATAATCGCCGCATCGGCACCAGCAATCGCGTTCATAAACCCTTGTTCGATTCCCGCGGGACAATCTAACAAGACATAGTCAAAGTCAGGCTTTAATTCATCAACCACGGCTTTGACTTGGTCGGGATTCAACGAGTTTTTATCCGCATTTTGTGCAGCTGGCAATAGGTATAATAAGTCATCAAACCGCTTATCTTTAACTAATGCTTGGCGCAACTGCGCCCGATTTTCCACAACATCGACAATGTCGTATAGAATCCGGTTGTCTAACCCCAAGATGACGTCCAAGTTACGTAAACCGATGTCTAAATCGACTAAACAAACTTTTTTGCCCATTAAGGCTAACGCCGTCCCGAGATTGGCAGTCGTGGTCGTTTTACCGACGCCCCCCTTACCAGAGGTAACGACAATTGCTTTTCCCATTAAACATGTCCTCCGTTCTGAATGAATAATTTAGGTCGTACGCGTTTTAACTGATTTAATGGTTGATAATCCAAGGTTTGAATATCGTTAATATAAACGACATTAGCACCTGGCACGGTCTTTTCAAGATCAACTAACTCCAACAATTCGCCGACGCGAACTTTGGGGACCGTCGTTAATTGGCTAACGATGACGGCATCATTGTGGTCAGGATACCCGGCCTCTAATGCACCAGCCACGTCACCCATCACAAAGATGTTTCCAGTCGCCCGCAAAACACCACCTTTATGAATCTTGCCAAAGAACAAGACATCTCCCGTAATAGTCACAACTTGGCCATTACGAATGATTTGATTCACTAAATGCACGGTATTGCGTTCAATCATTGCCATGGCATCCGCATTCAAAATGACGTCAGCCGTCAATTTATGAATGCTAAACAATGGGTAACGATTGATCATCTTCGTCACTTCTTGCGTTTGGTCGGCAGTTAATAACCGACCTTCGGTACTCATATCAAACGAGATTTGCTTGTCAGTCGTATTATCAATTTGCAACCGGTCTAACAAGGTCTTTAAGTCAACCATAATCTCATCAAAGCCAGCAGCCTGCCGAAAGATCAATTCATAGCCATCATTGCTGGCCTTTAAAACCACACTTTGTTGCATGTTTTGAATTCCTTTCTACCGACTAACTCGCTTTTAGATACAACTGCCGTACTGGATAATACAAGATCACAAACAAGGCTAAGTTGACCGCAATGGTTGGGCCTAACGTGTAGACCGCAAAGTCGGCTAAATTACTCGTAATCACTTTACCAATTAAGTACCAAACGTACACGAAGGCTTCCACAATCGTTAAATTAATGATATAAACCATCAGCATGGTCAGGAAGTTTAAATCCAACCATGGCTTAATTTGACGACTGATATAGACAACCAATGGTAAAGCCACTAAGTAGACACCGAAAATCCCAGTATAATACCAGTCAAAAACCAGCCCGGCTAAAGCAGCCCACAGGCCTACTGGCAGATCGTCACGATCATCTAAAAAGATGGCGAACACGATCCACAGTAAGACTAAGTGCAACACACTAGAATACGGATACTTGAATAGGTGACCCGCAAAGACGTTTGATAATGAACCGTCTAAAAACAAGGCGATAAATAACCCGATTGGGAAGATAATTCTTAAACGTGAATATCTCAATGCCGTACCTCCCCTACTTGACTGCGACGGTGACCACCGTTAAGTCACTCAAGTTAGCGGCTGGCGTAATCCGAATTTCGGAAGCCAAGCCGTAATCATCTTGTTTCACACTAGCAACGGTCCCAACATACAAGCCCTTAGGTGTCACACCACCTAAACCACTTGTCACGACCTTGTCGCCTTTTTCAATCTTGGTCTTAGACGTAACTGAACCCATTTCGATTAAGTTACTGCTCTTATCGTAACCAGTGACGATCCCATTAACGGTACTACCAGACTTGTTTGTGACTTGAATCGCAAACTTATCTGCTGATGAACTGGAATTAGAAATCAATTCAACTTTAGCATTCGTTTGGTTTACTTCGACAACGCGGCCAATTAACCCTGATTGCGACATCACTGGCATGTTTTTCTTAATCCCAGAAGTGGCCCCTTTAGAAATCACGAATTGATTCATCCATGATGATGGGGTCCGAGTTAAGACATTCGCCGTGACTGCCGTATAGCTGGTTAAAGATTTATTTAACTTCAATTCTTTGCGTAATTGTTTATTTTCCGCTTGTGCGGTTTGCGCATTGACCTTAGCTTGGGCTAATTGATCAACTTGCTTCTTTAATTTTTGATTTTCTTGATAAGTGTTCAATAAATCGGATACCGAATTTGAAGCCCCTTGCAACCCATTGACGGGCCAAGCAATCACCCGGTCAACTGCACCAGCCACATCGTTCCCAAATTGTTGGATCAACGGTGGCGTTGACTTCTTATTACGGATAGCGACAGATACGCTCATCAAGCCGAAACTGATGATTAAGACAATGATGACGATTACCAGTTTACGGTTGGAAAAAAACTTTTGCATGTTGAACCCCCGGTCGAAAATTCAATTAGTTAACAATAAATAAGCGGGAAGTCATCTTCCCGCCCACCTGTTATCGCTTTTTCATAACATCGATGCTTTTAAGTGATTCACCAGTCCCAACGGCCACACAATCAAGTGGTTCGTTAGCAATAAATACTGGCACTTTAGTCGCATCAGCAATGACTTCGGAAAGATTCTTCAATAAGGCGCCACCACCGGTCAAAACAATCCCGTGGTCAATCACATCAGAAGCGATTTCTGGGGAAGTTTCTTCAAGGGTTTCCTTAATAGCCGAAATGATTTCTGAGACGATTTCTTGAATCGCTTCAGCGACATCAACCGCCGAAATTTCAACCGTCTTAGGTAAGCCGGATAATAAGTCCCGCCCACGAATGGTTGAGCTTTCAATGTCTTTAGCTGCTTCCAAAGAAGCAGAACCGACATCGATTTTCAATTGTTCAGCCGTACGTTCACCAATCAAAAGATTGAACTTTTGACGGACATGATAAATGATTGAATCATCGATCTTGTCGCCGGCCATTCGAATCGAACGACTTGACACGATCCCACCTAAGGAAATCGTTGCCACGTCGGTCGTCCCACCACCAATATCAACGACCATGCTACCGGTTGGATCCATAACTGGCAAGCCAGCACCGATCGCCGCAGCAAATGGTTCTTCGATGACATACGCGTCCCGTGCACCGGCTACTCGAGTAGCATCGATAACGGCCCGCTTTTCAACTTCAGTTACACCGCTTGGCACACAAACCATGACATAAGGCTTACCATTAGAACGGCCTAATGTCTTTTGAATAAAGTACTTCATCATAGCCACGGTGGTATCGTAATCTGCAATAACCCCATCTTTCATTGGCCGAATCGCTACGATACTAGCTGGGGTTCTCCCAATCATATCCCGTGCTTCTGAACCAACGGATACGATTTCACCAGTCTTCGTGTTCTTCGCAACCACGGATGGTTCTCGTAGTACGATTCCCTTGCCGTCAACGTACACAATCGTGTTGGCAGTACCGAGATCGATCCCGATATTCTTTGTCCCAAATCCGAACACTACATTCATCCCTTCATCATTTACAATTTAATTATTTTATTAGTCATAATAGTAAGTATTATAGCATAATAGCTCAGCATTAAAAACTTGCCTGAATCCTAGCATACCGTAATCTATTAAAAAATACAGTCCCATTATTGAACTTAGATAAAATTTAACAAAAAACGCGATTAGTCAGAATTATATTCCGTCCTAACCCCGTTATTTTACCACATTCTTTTCTCAATCCGTATTACAATTTAACAACCCTTGGGCTGCAAAACTAAAGTAATCGTTTTCACCGATAACAAAGCTATCCAAAACTGGTATACCTAATAAATCACCACTCGCAACCACCCGATTAGTAAAGGCAATATCAGCCGTTGACGGGGTCGCATCCCCACTAGGATGATTGTGGGCAACCACAACTCGCGCCGTAGTGGTTTGTAAAGCCACTTGAAAAATCTCACGCGGGTGCACTGGACACGTATTAAGGGTCCCCTGAAAAATCACTTGCCGTCGGGTAATCTGATTTTTAGTATCCAAACATAACAAAACTAATTGCTCTTGCGGTTGCCCCGCAAAATCATGTTGGAGTTGTTGTCCTAGGGATTGACTCCCAAAAACTTGGCCTAAGACGACCCGCGGTTGCCGTTGCAACAATTGGCCGCAACGTAACGCCGTCAACAAATTGGCCCAGATTGGATCAGCTGGCAAAGTTACTGGCCAACTCGCCACTTGATCGATCGGATAACGTTGAATGAACTGGCGTGCCGACTGTTCGGCCTGCTGATCATCGGTTAAGACTTGCTGAAAGTAATGTTGGATTAAGTGGTGAATCTGAATCGTCCAGTCTGATGTTGTCGTGATGGCTTGAATATTCATCGCAATTGACCTCGCTTTCGTCAGTCAACTCCGTAAAACTAGGCCTCACTCGTTTTAAAATAAGCCCGCACATCCGAAATGAAATATAGCGACCCCGTTAATAACAAGATATCGTCACTAGACATTTGCTGGGTCACCTCAACTAGCGCTGACTGCCAATCCGCAAATATCGGCGCTGTCTGACCGGTTGGTAACTCAGCTTCTAACATTGTTGGATCAGTCACGGTACGCGTCCCTGGACCAGCAAACTGGGTCAACACCAAATGTACATTGGGTAATGCCGCTAACGTTTGAATCATCTGTGTATGTTGTTTATCGGCCAAAATGGCTAACACCAAATAAACGGTTTGTTGACCAAAGCGCGCTTTAATGGTTGCCGCCAGTTCGGTCATGGCTGGTTCATTATGGGCCCCATCAATCAAAATCAAGGGATCTTGATTCAAGACTTCTAGTCGTCCTGGCCATTGCGTTTGGGCAAGTGCCTGGCGAATATCACGAACCGCTACTGGCGTTTGTTGCAAGCGATGATAAGTCAAATAAGCTTGGAGCGCCACAGCGGCATTGTCTACTTGATAATCACCTAATAACGGCGTTGTTAACCCTTTAAAATGCGCATCAGCATTATTAAAGTCAAAGCGTTCACCCCAGCCTTGGGGTGCTAATAGCTTAGTCGTAAACGTCTCACCAAGCGTTTGTAATGGGGCCTGTCGTTCAGCAGCGGTGGTTACCATCACCGCTTGGGCTTCCGCTGGGAGCTTGCCGACAATCACTGGTACATTGGCTTTAATAATACCCGCTTTTTGGGTGGCAATCGCCGTCAACGTATCTCCCAAGATCTGCATATGATCGTAGCCAATCGTCGTAATCACACTGACTTGTGGCGTCCAGACATTCGTCGAATCATACAACCCGCCTAGTCCAACTTCGATCACGGCAACATCAATTGGTTGGGTGGCAAAATACAAAAACATCATCGCCGTGATGATTTCAAATTCAGTGGGGCCACCCGTGGGCAACGTCGCATCCAATTGGGCAACCACTGGTTCAACTTGTTGAACTAAAGCCACCAAATCGTCATCACTAATCGGTGTGCCATCGACACTGATCCGTTCATTAAACCGGACAATAAATGGCGACGTAAACGTGCCGACCGTTAACCCGTCGGCCATTAGTAACTCACGTAAATCGGCGACCGTGGAACCTTTACCATTCGTGCCGGCGACATGGATACCAGTCACTTTTAATTGTGGATCACCTAACGCCTGTAAAAAGGTGCGCATCCGGTCTAATGTCGGTATCTTTTTGAATTTTGTTCGGCCATGAATAAAAGCTAATGCCGTTTCATAATCTTGAATCACATCGAGTCCTCCCCTTCGCTAGCAAAAAAGCCTACGTGTCAACTCACGTAGGCTCTTTTGACGCAACTTTAAGCTTGCGCTTTAATATCAGCCAAGCGTTGCTTAGTGGCAGCTAACTTGGATTCGTTATCTGCTAATTTTTCTTTTTCGCTATTCACAACGTCTTCAGGGGCATTGGCAACAAAGCGTTCGTTACCAAGCTTCTTAGTTGCACGTGTGACTTCACTTTCAAACTTTTGTTGTTCTTTTTCAAGCTTTTTGATTTCTTCATTCAAATCAACCAATTCAGCTAATGGAATATAAACTTCCGCATCACTGATCACTTGAGTCATTGATAACTTCGGCGCAGTCACATCGGCCCCAATCGACAAGGTCTTTGGATGTGCAAAACGTTGAATATAATCTTCATTGGTCTTGAAGACAGTTTGTAACCGTTGGCTATCCGTCTTGATCAACACGTCAACGGTTGACGACATCTTCGCGTTAGCTTCGGCGCGAATACTCCGGACAGCGGTGATCAATTCGATCAATGAGGCCATGTTGGTTTCAGCTTCAGGATCATCAAATTCAGGATGATCAACAGGGTAATCCGCAACTACTAAGGACTTGCCTTCATGTGGCATCGATAACCAAATTTCTTCAGTCACAAATGGCATGATTGGGTGGAGTAACCGCAACGTTTGGTCTAAGACATAGGCCAAGACGTTTTGGGTATTAGCCTTAGCTTGGGCGTCATCGCCAGTTAAGACTTCCTTACTCATTTCGATATACCAGTCACAGAAGTCGTTCCAAATAAAGTTATATAAAGCACGGCCGGCTTCACCAAAATCAAATTTGTCAAAGAGCACCGTCACTTGTTTAACCGTATCGTTCAAACGACTTAAGATCCATTTGTCAGCCAAGGTCCAGTCACTTTGAGCTGGTAACGTTGGCTTGTCCATATCGCCTAAGTTCATGATGACATAACGACTGGCATTCCAGATCTTGTTGATGAAGTTCCAAGCGGCATCCATCTTCGTGTAACTGAAACGAACATCTTGTCCCGCCGTTGAGCCGTTAGATAAGAACCACCGTAATGAATCGGCACCATACTTCTTGATGACATCCATTGGATCAATCCCATTACCTAATGACTTACTCATCTTGCGCCCTTGTTCATCACGAATCAACCCATGTAATAAGACATGGTCAAATGGCCGCTTACCCGTAAATTCAAGGCTTTGGAACATCATCCGTGACACCCAGAAGAAGATAATGTCATAACCAGTAACTAACGTATTCGTTGGGAAATAACGCTTGAAGTCTTCAGCGTCTTCATCTGGCCAACCTAATGTTGAGAATGGCCATAAGGCACTTGAGAACCAGGTATCCAAGACATCTGGATCTTGTTCCCAGTTTTCAATATCCTTTGGTGGTTCAACATCGACGTAAGTTTCACCCGTCTTCTTGTTGTACCAAGCTGGGATTTGATGCCCCCACCAGAGTTGCCGTGAAATAACCCAGTCATGGACGTTTTCCATCCATTGATTAAAGGTATCTTCAAAGCGATCCGGCACAAAGTCAACTTTATCGTCGGTCTTTTGGTTCTTCAATGCTTGTTCAGCCAATGGTTTCATCTTCACGAACCATTGTGTTGATAAACGCGCTTCAACTTGAACCCCGGTCCGTTCGGAATGCCCAACACTATGCACGATTGGGTCGATCTTAAGCATCAAGTCTTGATCTTCCAAATCCTTGACCATTGCTTTACGTGCGGTAAAGCGATCTAAGCCTTCATACTTGCCCGCATTGGCATTCATCGTGGCATCTTCATTCATCGTATTGATTCGACGCAAGTCATGACGATTACCGACTTTAAAGTCATTAGGGTCGTGAGCTGGCGTAATCTTAACCATCCCAGTCCCAAATTCAGGATCAACATAAGCATCGGCGATAATTGGAATTTCACGGTCAGCCAATGGTAAGACCACTTTTTTACCAACTAAGTCTTTATAACGTTCGTCACTCGGGTTAACCGCTACGGCTGTATCACCCATCATCGTTTCTGGACGTGTCGTCGCAATTTCGATGTAGTGCTTGCCATTAAACGTATAATCCTTGTCAACGAATGGGTATTTTACGTGATAAAAGGCCCCTTGGTCGTCTTTATGGATCACTTCAATGTCAGACAACGCCGTCCGCGCTTGGGGATCCCAGTTGATGATGTATTCGCCACGATAAATTAAGCCTTTTTTGTATAACGTGACAAAGACTTTTTTAACGGCGTCGGATAACCCGTCATCCATCGTGAACCGTTCACGTGAATAATCTAAAGATAAGCCTAACTTAGCCCATTGTTGTTTGATGATTGACGCATATTCGTCTTTCCAATCCCAAACTTGTTGAATGAACTTTTCACGGCCTAAGTCGTAACGGCTAACACCTTGTTCACGCAACTTGGCTTCAACCTTGGCTTGGGTTGCGATACCGGCATGGTCCATCCCAGGTAACCAGAGCGTATCAAATCCTTGCATCCGCTTTTGGCGAATGATGATATCTTGCAAGGTCGTATCCCAGGCATGACCTAAATGCAACTTACCCGTTACATTTGGTGGTGGTAAAACGATGGAATAAGGTTTCGCTTTTTTGTCGCCTGAAGGCTTGAATAAATCTTCGTCCAACCATTCTTGATACCGGCCTTGTTCAACAGCGGTCGGGTCATATTTGGTGGGCATATCAGTCGTTGGTTCTTCTGACATTTACTGCACATCCTTTCGGGTACTAAAAAAGTCCACTCATCCTAAATACATAGGACGACTGGACTTCGCGGTACCACCTAATTTTAAAGAGGACTAGCCTCTTTACACTTAAACGTTGTTGTTAACGAACGGGCTATCCGTCCGGTCGACCCTACTTAAAGTTCAGGCCAACAGCTCGCAAGCTACTTTCACTTAACTTGGATTGAAAACTCACAGTCCCGTTTTCTTTCTGATAATCACCCGTTAAGTTACTCTCTTGCTCATTGCTTGAATGTTCCCATTGTAATGAATTTTCAAGCCGGCGTCAATTATTATTCGAATTGTTTTAACGCATCTAAAGCCGCCACATAGTTTGGTTCGTGGGTCATTTCAGGTACGATTTCGTGATAAACAATCTTCCCGTCAGCATCGGCAACGTAAATTGCCCGTGCTAAAGTCCCGTTATTTGGCAAGTATAAGTTCGTTGCATAACCAAATGATAACTCTTCATCGGAAACGACCGTTAAGTTCTTAACGCCTTCTTTAGCACACCATCCGGCTTGATCGGCAATTGAGTTATTAGAAACTGCAATAAACCTCACATGTGGATACTGGTCAGCTTGTTGGTTAAACTTACGGGTTTGAATCGAGCAAACGCGGGTATCAATATCGGGCATGACACTAATCAACGTCGGCTTACCTAATAAATCCTTGGTCTTTAACTTTTCGTTATGCGTCGTAAATACTTTAAACTTTGGTAATTGGTCCCCATCAGTTAATGGTTCGCCAGCTAAATCTAAAGCTTGATCATGAAATCGTACTTGCACGTAAAACACCCCTTCAATGACTTAATAATGACAACGTCACTAGTCAACGCTAGTATGAGTTAAATTTACCGCAAAGTTGGTCGCGTCGCAAATGTTAGGACTAGTTTTTTGACTTTTAATCATCCGCTTCGTCGTCCAACCAATACCGAGGCGCACCACCTATTGTTGGGATAACGCTAGTTCAAACTCCACGACACGACTGGCCTTGGTGCCATGCTTGATTTTTCTTAAGCCACCCACCATGGATATTCAGTCACATAAAATCCTAAGCCACGTTGATGTAAGGTTAATTCAATCCCTTTAACCCCTTGTGTCTCCAGGACGCGTAAAGTGATCACTTGTGGCGCCTTAGTGGTGACATCAAAATTGCGTGTCCGATTAGTCAAGCCATCAGGATGCTGATCAAAGGTTAAGTGTGTTGTCATCGCCGTGAGTGGGTCACTGTAACCCGCCAAGTAACTGCGGACCGTCGCCGTTGGACTCAACCGCATCAACCCACCAATCAGTAATAAGCTCACAATAAGCCCCAGCCCCCATCGCCGTGGCGCTTTTAAGCTAGCAGTCGGCAGCCACTGCGCCACAATCACTTGCGTTTGGACCCAACACATGATTAATGCCAACGGTACGACGAGCATCACCATCAATTGACTCGTTCGTTGATAACTGCATAGCCAATACACCAGCCCAACTAAGCTACCCGCCATTAATAGCCAATTCTGATGTTGTTTTAACCCGACGCCGATTTCAACTACCATCAATAACCAAGGCGATGCTAGACCAAACATCCCTAAGTTGGCCTGCCAAGCCGTTTCACTACCGGCAAACCAAATCGTACTGTGATACAAGCACCAACTCCAACCTAACCAAATCACTAGCACCAGTAACAATATTGCCAGTTGACCCTTGATAACCTGTTTTTTCATGATTAACCCTCTTGATCAATAATATTAGTTTTATAATATCATTTAATCGATTACCGGCTAGTACCTTTTTCACCACCAAAAAACGCCATTAGCTAGACCACTTAGCTAATGACGTTTGATTGAACCCTTTAAAGTAATTCCGCGAAAACGTCTTCTTGGGCGTTTAAGTAATTTTCGCCTGGCTTGATTTCACTAATCTTAATGCCATCTAACGCTCGTTGCATTAAGCCTTCAACATCAATCCGTTCTTCATAAGACCGCGAACGATCTAACTTTGGGTGGGTCTTTGGTGCTGGTGGCGCAAAGATCGTACAGCAGTCTTCAAATGGCATGATCGATAAGTTATACGTATCGATATTTTCGGCAATCTTGATGATTTCCGTTTTATCCATTGAAATAACTGGCCGCAAGACTGGCAAAGTCGTGACGTCATTGATGGCAATCATGCTATCCATCGTCTGTGAGGCCACTTGACCTAATGATTCACCATTAAAAATGGCTTTCCCATGCCGATCACGCGTTACCGCATCCATTAAGCGCATCATTAAGCGCCGTTGAACGGTCATCAAATAACCTTCGGGCACTTTTTCTTTGATTTCTTCTTGAATTTCAGTGAATGGGATTTGGATAAACTTCACACTACCAGCGTAACTTGCCAAAGTAGAAGCCAATTGTTTGGCTTTGGCTAACGCTTGTTCACTCGTATATGGCGGACTAAAGAAATGCACCATTTCCATGTCGACGCCCCGTTTCATCCCGAGGTAACCGGCAACTGGTGAATCAATCCCACCAGAAAGCATCAACATCCCTTTACCAGCCGTCCCAACTGGCAAACCGCCAGCGCCTTGGATGGTTTCAGAAGATAAGAAGATACCGTTCAAACGAACTTCGACGCGAATAATGATATCCGGTTGTTTCATTTGAACTTTAATTCCGTCAACATGTTCGAGGATCTCGCCACCCAACATATCGTTGATTTCATTCGTATCATATTCAAACCGATGGTCAGCACGCCGCGTGTTCACTTTAAACGTCATCCCAGGTTTGAATTGTGCTTGCACCATTTCAATGGCAGTGGCATAAACGTCATCCATGTCTTGGGGCACGCGAATACTTGGTGAGAAGTTTTGAATCCCGAATACGAGCTTCAAACGGTCCATGACACCAGTCGCATCTTCACCATTTAAGGCGATATGCATCCGGTCACGATCCGCATGAACTTTTAATTCTGGGAAGTCATGTAACGCTTTACGGACGTTACGGCCTAAGCTATCGATAAAATTCCGCCGGTTTTTCCCTTTGGTCGATAATTCACCGTAACGCACCATGATTTCAGTGTATTGCATTAACAGGTTCCTTTCAGTTAGGCGTCAGCGTTGATTTTTGAGAATCTTTGATACAGTTTATCAAAGATCTGATTAAATTCATCGGCTTCCGCTAGTGTATTGTTTTCATCTAAACTAATTCGTACCGCACTCGTGGCAACTGCTTCTGGTGTATGCATCGCCATCAATGTGCTAGACGCCATGTGTTTCTTAGACGAGCAAGCACTGGTCGTTGAAATATAAATGCCTTGGTCCTCAAAGGCGTGCACAATGGTTTCACCACGCACCCCATTAATCGTAAAGCATAAAATATGCGGTGCAAAACCATCCGTTGGTCGACTAAAGATATCCACTTTTGCAAAATCTTTAATGTGGTCATAGATGCGTTGCTTAACAGCCCGTTCACGCGCCACCTTTTGATCCTCATCCGTTAACAATAACCGTAAGGCCTTCGCCATCCCAGCGATTGCTGGCAAGTTTTCAGTGCCTGAACGCCAATTGTTTTCTTGACCCCCACCAGCCATCAACGGTGCCAACTTCCGCCCAGTTCGGGCATAAATGAAGCCAACCCCACGAGTGGCATGGAATTTATGGCCTGAGAAGGTCACAAAGTCAACCCGGTCATTCATGATCAGCTTTTGGATGCCCTTACCGATTCCTTGGACCGCATCAATATGAAAATGAATCTTCGGATAGTCTTTTAACACATCCGCCACCGCTTGTAACGGTTGAATCGTCCCGATTTCGTTATTAACGGCCATAACTGACACTAAAATCGTATCTGGTCGAATCGCCGCTTTTAAGTCATCGATTGAAATCCGGCCTTCTTGATCCACCGGGAGATAAGTGACATCAAAACCGAGTTCTTTCAATTGTTCCATTGAGTTATGGATTGCTGGATGTTCCACGGCCGTGGTAATCAAATGTTTACCAAACGTCCGTTTTTCCATGGCGGTCCCTTTTAATACCCAGTTATCGCCTTCAGTCCCACCAGAGGTAAAGAAGATTTCGCGTGCTTTCACATTCAATAGATCAGCGATTTGCTGACGCGATTGTTCCAACAACTGATAAGCGGACTCGCCAAAGTTATGCAAACTAGACGGGTTACCCCAAACTTGTTGAGAAACCTTGGTATACGTGTCTAATACTGTCGGTGCGGCTTGTGTCGTCGCACTGTTATCAAAATAAATCATGCTTGAGCCTTCACTTTCCAAAAAGTAGCGCCGGGCGCTTACTTTCGATAAGAATTCTTTGCAATTATACCAAATAATAAGGTTGAAACAAGTCTTTTTGCTTTCATCGTCACACAAAAAGCCACCGTTACCAGTGGCTTTTTCAGTCTTTTTAATTAGCGTCGGTCTTTTTTTGACCATAGTAACTATCTTCAATCCGCTTGTAAGACCCTGGATCGACCTTATCAACTGCGGCGGCAATCACTTCTAAACTCTTCGCATATTCAAAATCTTCATTGAATAAGCGTTGGGCTTCCACACTCGCCGCTTGGACTTCTTCATGACTATTCTTATACCGGTTCGCGTATTGCAACACTTGTTCGGCTAAAATAGCCGCGTCTGTGACATCGCTCGTTTTTTCTTTTAAGGTTGCCATATCCGCTTGAATCACGATCAATTGCTTGGTGATATCGTCCATGTTGATGACCAACTTGTTAATATCATGATCCAACTTTTCGATTTCTTTGCTGACTACCATAAAGTAATCCAAGTAAGCTTGTGGTAGGCCTGGCAAGTTTAAGTTTTCAACCTGTCGTTTGATGGCATGGATTTCAAAATCAAACCGTTGCAGTGTATCGTGGGCTTTGGACTCTTCTGCCGCCAAACCAGCGACCCCATCATTGATACCAACTTGTTCTTCTTCAATGCCCTTTAGTTGCTTATTTTGGTCGTCATAGTGCGCTGCAATCGTACTATAAACGGCTTGTTTACTTGTAATCGCCGTTGTATCCGCTTGATAAACAGATTGAATATTCTTCAATTGTTCATTTAATTCCCGTGTCCGTTCAACTTCATGATTGTTCAGGGTATAGCTCTGTGCCAAGCGATCAAGTTCTACTTGTAAGCGATGATTTTGGTTCATCGCATGCGTTAAGAATTTACTGATTTCACTTTGTTGCGCATCGACCGTTTCTTTAGCATCGATTTCAGTTTGCATGACATCATACAAGTGATCGATTCGCTTTTCAATCGCGTGATTACCAGTTTGCGCCGCTTCAACTTGTAAGTCGCCAAGTAACGCTTTGTTATCTTCAATGGCTTTAGTCAATGCTTGAATTTCTGGTTCAATCGTCGCCACTTCAAAGTGGAAATGATTATCGATCAATTGTTGATAGCCAGTCTTTAATTCCGTTAATTGATCTGGAAAACCACTAACTAAATCTTTATAAATTGGTGGGATTTGGTCAATAT
Source organism: Lactiplantibacillus daowaiensis (assembly GCF_005405085.1). Lineage (GTDB taxonomy): Bacteria > Bacillota > Bacilli > Lactobacillales > Lactobacillaceae > Lactiplantibacillus > Lactiplantibacillus daowaiensis. The sequence goes on from NZ_BJDJ01000012.1 coordinate 17,162, forward strand.
CTGTTTCTAAAGCGCTTGTATCATGGCGTAATTGATCCAACACCCGTTCGGCCGCATCATGATCACCTGATTTGGCTAACTGTGTGAAATTATCAAAATCACTTTCTAAGTTCGCTAACCGATCTTCTAACTGATCGATACTTGGCCCAAACGCGAAGTTTTGTGACAACAAGACTTTCCGTAAGTCTTGATACTTCTTTTCTAAACTAGCGACAGCTTGACGATGGGCTTGATCCGCATTGTCTAAGGCATCTAACCCTTCTTGGAGTGTCGTTAATTTGGTTTTGATTTCATCTAACGCACTCGTCAGCTTTTTCAAGTTTTGCTTGGCATCCACAAACTTCACACTGCGCGCTTGTTGTTTAACTTGCGTCAATTGTTCGCTCACATTCGGCAGCCGGTCATTTTCAATTGATTTGGCATTCGCTTGTAAGTCTTCAAACTTAGCCAATGACCCACCGGTTAAGCCTAAATTCTGAATTTTTTCAAAATCGAGGGCTTGTGCTTGCTCGACTAACTGGTGCTGTCGATCCGCTAACTGTTGCACCTGTTTATCTATGTACTTTTGGAAGCCGACAATGGCCGCATAAATGACGATGGCGACCACCACAATGCCAATTGCTACTTGCATATGAATACCCCTTACTCTAAATGGTTGATTTTTAATTGCTAGGTCTCGCACCCGCCTTGCCGAGCCGCCGCCTTGCTTTTTACTTAAATTCCAATTAAAATCTATACAACAAAATTATAGCATAGTCACAATTATCAAACAGTACGAATTTATTAACTTTCTAGGAGGATTTTCGCATGTCAGAGACCCAAACATCACTTATGAACCAACAACTCGACGCCTTACTCTATCAAGAAACCAATTTGATTGCTAACTTAGCCAACGCCAGTGCCTTGATCAACGATACATATGATGACCTAAACTGGGCTGGGTTCTACCTATACAATCCAGCAACCGATGAACTCGATTTAGGTCCCTTCCAAGGTAAAGTCGCTTGTATGCACATTAAGCCAGGTGCCGGCGTTGTGGGGACGGCCTTTGCTGATCAACAAGCCCATCGCGTTGCCAACGTTCATGAATTTCCTGGTCACATTGCCTGCGATAGTGCCAGCAACTCAGAAATCGTCGTACCAATAACCAAAGGCGATCGCAAAATCGGTGTCTTAGACATCGATTCACCATCATTAGATCGATTTACCACTGACAACGAAGTCGAGTTAGTCGAATTTGTCAAGATTCTGGTGCAACACATTGACTAATCTGGGTCGAACATGCTATGCTACTCTTTGTGTAAAATAATGCAGCAGTGAGTGGGTAAGCTCGTCAACAGATTGGTGCCACTTAGTGGTCAGTTAGTAACCTGCGGCTGCAATGGTGAAACCTGCAGTCCAATCTGAACGAATATCGAACTCGCATCGGATTATTTTACTCCAACTAAAATTATTGGAGGATACAATTTATGTCTCGTTATACAGGTCCAAGTTGGAAAATTTCCCGTCGTTTGGGAATGTCCCTTTCAGGTACTGGTAAAGAATTAGCTCGTCGCCCTTACGCTCCTGGTGATCATGGCCAAGGCCGTCGCGGTAAGCTTTCAGAATACGGTACACAATTACGTGAAAAGCAAAAGTTACGGATGATGTACGGTTTAACTGAACGTCAATTCTCTAACTTATTCATCAAAGCTGGTAAGATTCGCGAAGGTAAGCATGGTGTTAACTTCATGATCTTACTCGAACGTCGTTTGGACAACATGGTTTACCGTTTAGGTTTGGCTACAACTCGTCGCCAAGCTCGTCAATTAGTAAACCATGGTCACATCACTGTTGATGGCAAACGTGTTGACATCCCTTCATTCGAAGTTAAAGTCGGCCAAGTTATCTCAGTTCGTGACAAGTCTAAGAAGTTAACGGTTATCACTGGCGCTGTTGAAGCCGTGGTTTCACGTCCTAACTTTGTATCTTTCGATGCTGACAAGCTTGAAGGTTCATTGACTCGTCTACCAGAACGTGAAGAACTTGAAGCAGATATCGACGAATCACTTATCGTTGAATACTACAACAAACTTTAATTTCCGGTATATCAAAAAAGTCATCGCATTTGCGATGGCTTTTTTCTTTTGGTTTTAAAGTGCTGAAAGAAAAAGTACCCGTTAATTGCCGCTTCCGATTGGGCGTCATTCCATCAGCGGTGTGGACCGGCCCAAGCCTGAAAAACGTCTTGAACCTTGCTTTTAAGCCTACAACCCAGTCTTAAAAGACATCCGTGGCCTAAGCACGAAAAAACCTCGCGCCAATGCCACTAACACGGCTGATTACATGCCGCCCAACCTCCAGCTATAATCGGCATTTTTTTAATAGGCAGACAAAATGACGACGATTGCGACTTAATGACTCAAGCACTGCTATTTAATTGCCGCCATAATTGGCGTATAAATTGACATCAACGTTTCAAAAGTCGTTAAAATATATTGTTCTAAAGCCTTTGGATCATCAAACAGTGCCGCATCGGCTGGAACAGCCCGTCCGGCAACTAGTTCGCTGTGCTTATATTGGTCGAACTTTTTAATAGCTTGGTCAATATTTTCTGGTGTTGCCGGTTTTGTATCTGGCACACCATGATTATTGCTGATGACATAATTGGCTGGTAACGTTTTGAATAGTGGTAATAGCTCGGCCGGCGTTAAACTAGCCTGAACACGCGCTTTACTCTCATCCAAAATATCAAAATAGATAAATAACCGATCGGGCCAAAAGCCGAGTTCAAAATGTGGCAAAGCCTTATAGCTACGCGCATTTTCACTAAACGCGACCCACGTATCGACCGGTGGATTCTTGAACCGCCGTAAATGTTTTGCGACATGCGCATAAAATTGATGATCATCGTTAGCCAAGTGTGTCACAATCGTCGGCGCAATTGCCTCAAACTTAGGGTCAATGACTGTTTTGATCAACTGCATCCGCCCGGCTAAGGTGTCATCGTTAAAAATTTCAAAATCAGATTTCGTAAACATGCGTCTCACATCCTTATTGCCATTAGCATACCTTAATCAGCCGTTATTTAACAGTAACCTTATTTCGCTATCAGCGCCCCCGTCGCCTTTCTGGTGTGAACATGCTACAATGGATTAATTAGCTGAGAAAGGATGTTTGATATGGCTGATACAGAAAACCAAGCAGGCGATCGGTTACAAACCGCCATGCACGGGACGCCGCAATTGCATCCCGATGAACAACACAAATACCTCGGGACCTTCCGTGAACGAGTCGAGGTCGCCATCACCGTTTATCAAGTGAAACGACATCATTATATCGACGAAATGAATCAAGCATTTGCGGCCCACCCTGATTACCGCCTACTGATTAATGGGAATTTAGACCAAGACATCTTGGGGCCCTATCTGGCGGCAGTTGCCAAGGCCAACGTGCAATTTACCTTAAAAACCGACAGCGTCTACCATACTGGCGATGACAACTATGCCCTCGTCTTTGCGGCAGATACCGCCATTAACCAAGATGTTATCGATATCGAGAAACGTTATCAAGCAGCCCCAACAACGACTAATCAAAAGTCGACTGGTGGCCTATTCGGTAAATTTAAAAAGCTATTTTAACGTCAAAGCGACTCACCAAAATGGTGGGTCGCTTTTTTAAAACCTAATTAGTTGGAAACAAGCCATCTAGTAATTGTTCAGTCACCGGTTGACTGTCACCAAACATTGGAAAGACATGTGGGTATAAGAACGGTGCGGCATGAATCCCTAAATAAACTGCCATTTCTGGATGATCTGGCGTTAATTCAGCATATAAGTTTGGAATCATGACATCGAATCCAGCCACTTGTAAGTGCAAATCCGCAGCTAGCTTTTCAACGGCCTGAACATATGACGGGTGCATGTCGTCGGTGGCATCTAGCACATCGGCCCCATTGCCAAAAGTCGCATCTTCGCGCAATAAGATCTGTGTGCCGCGACTCACAACTGAATCCAAATCTAAGTGATAAGAGTCTAACCGGTACCGTTCAACGGTGCCCAATTTCAATTGCGATTGTGGGTATTTAAAAGCGGCCCCACGTAACGACCGTTCGTTTTTACGATCAAGCAACGTTTGAATCGTTGACCGGCCATCACCAACAACATTGGCTGGAATCCGTTCAACGACCGCTTTCACTTTACCACCGATTACTAAGAAGCGATAACTAGAAGCAACAATCAATTCTTCGGCCATTACTGACGTGGTCTGTTCAAATAATTGATGCACCACTTGTTCGAATAATTGCCGCTGCGGCATAATCCGAAAAGCGACAACAGCATGTGTTTTATCAGTGGCCTTTAACACGATCCCACCTTGCGCATATCGGTCATAATCATCAATCAATTGGTTCGCCGAATGATAGGTTTGAGACGCGGGCACTTGGACACCATGTTCAGCCATCACTTGCTTTGCAGCCACTTTATGCGCCAAAACCGTAGTCAACGCTTGCGGGTTCAAGTCAGTCCCACTCCCGTTAACAACTAGTTGCGCCGTATCTTGATGCGTCAAGCGCAAGATATTCGCATCAGCGGCCACCACATCCACTTTAATTCCCCGTGCTAAAGCCCGTTCGGCCAATAACTGACTCGATAAATCTAAATTAGTAAAACCTGGCAAGGCGAATGGTTTTGCTTGCGCCGCCTTTTGGTAAGTTTGCGCTTGTTGCGTCGCCCAAGCTAATGCATCTGGTTGTTGTGCAACTTGCGCGCTCAAGGTTTGCTTGGGGTCAGCGACCCGTTGCTTCAATTGATCTAACAAAACCGCATCACTAGCTGGCAACCCATGTGTCGTGACAAAATCTTTTAATGCCGTTAACACTTGCTGTGCTGGTTGGGCTTGCGCACTAGCCGTCGTTGGATTTTCAGTCGTGACTTGGGCCGTTAATGCTGCCGCTTGAGCGCCAACTTGTTCGACCATGGCAGTCGGTAACGCCGGCATCATGACAAAGTAGCTGGCTAAAAGGCGTAAAAATTCAACGGCTTGTTGATCGACGCCAGTTGGTTTAGTTGGATCTAGATCTAAGCCCCGAAATTCCAAATAATAGACGCCTTGTCGCGCTAACGTCGACAATTGACCTAAACTACGAAACCGCACTGGACCATCAAAGTCACTGATGGACAATAAATTTTTGTGCCGGACGTCTGCCTGTATTTTAGCGATATAGCGATCAATCGACGTATAATCCCCATTGACATCATTAAATCGCCCAGCGGGACTGTGCACACTTGTCCGCTGTGGCTTCGCCTTGGTAGCCGTAATGGCTAAGGTTGGGGTCGCACCGAACAAATATTGGATCAGCCAGTTCATCCGGACAAATCCTTGAGCCACTTTCAAATACACAGCATTGCGAAATTCCACATAACTGGCGTATTGTTGATGGAACGTTTCGGTATATAAGCGCGTAAATAGCTGTTCGTTGAAACTCAAATTAACATGCGTGCCGGTGGTCATCAATTTGGTCACATCATACTTCTTCGCTTGGGCTTGTCGCCGTTTAAAGCCAAGGTCATCCGTCTCCGCTAGCGGAATATCCGTTAAGTCAGCTGGTAGAATCGGCGTGCTTGACAATGGCCACAAGTAATCATCTGCGGCTAGTGCCCGACGAGCAGTCGTATTAAGCGCCGTTAAGTAATTCATCAAAGCTGATAAATCACTCATCGCTGGGGTGCTGATCTTTAATTGCGTTTGGGCAAAGTCGTTGTGTAACTGGTGATTTTGTTGTTGATTGCCAAGCGCTTTTGGATACGGTTGCGTCGACAAATGGCCTTGTTCGTCAACTCGTTGCATCGTGACTTCTAAGCCTAAGTTCGAATGGCTGACTAGTGGTACTAAATGGTATTGCATGATTGCTTTTCCAACTGCATCTAATTCCATTATTGTTAACCTCGTTTTAAGATTTATATTGATTGGTGCGAGCGATTAGGGCTCACGTAGGTTTAAACCGATTACTCGGCTAGGTTCCTTCTAAATGCTATAATAATTGGGACTAGTTTTGCAAGGGAGGCGCGTAAAAAGATGCAACAACCATTAGCATATCGCATGCGACCCCAAACGATCGAAGAAGTCGTCGGCCAACAACATTTGGTTGGTCCCGGCAAAATCATCGCGCGGATGGTCACAGCGAAACGCTTATCATCAATGATTCTCTATGGCCCACCTGGCACTGGTAAGACCAGTATTGCTAGTGCGATTGCGGGCTCGACTAAGTATGCCTTTCGGATGCTTAACGCGGCTACGGATAGTAAAAAGCAACTGCAAATCGTGGCCGAAGAAGCCAAAATGAGCGGTACCGTCATTTTACTTTTAGATGAAATCCACCGGCTTGATAAAACCAAACAAGATTTCTTACTCCCCCATTTAGAAAATGGGCGGATTATTTTAATTGGGGCGACCACTGAAAATCCCTATATTAGTATCAATCCAGCCATTCGAAGTCGGACACAAATCTTTCAAGTGCACCCGTTACAACCAACGGACATCGAAACGGCCGTAAAACGCGCGCTAAGCGATGAAAAGCGTGGCCTGGGTCAATATCACGTTGACTTAGAACCAGCCGCCTTACACCATCTATGTACGGCAACCAACGGTGACTTGCGGAGTGCCCTCAATGGTTTAGAACTGGCAGTTCTTTCAACAGTGCAACCAGACGACGACCACGTCACGATTACCCAGCCAATTATCGAAGAGTGTTTGCAGAAAAAAGCACTCTCCGCCGATAAAGATGGTGACGCACATTATGATGTGATCTCAGCCTTTCAAAAGTCGATCCGTGGTTCCGATGCCAATGCTGCCCTGCACTATATGGCGCGGCTCATCGAAGCTGGAGACTTAAAGAGTATTATGCGGCGCTTGATGGTGATTGCCTATGAAGATGTCGGCCTGGCGAACCCGCCAGCTTGTAGCCACACGGTCGCAGCTGTCCAAGCCGCTGATCAATTAGGCTTACCAGAAGCCCGCATTCCACTAGCTAATGCGGTGATTGAGTTGGCATTGTCACCTAAATCCAATTCGGCCATGGCCGCCATTGATGGTGCCTTAGAAACGGTCCGTAACGGGCATTTTGGCGATATTCCCGCGGACTTAAAAGACGCCCATTATGCTGGCGCCGCTAAACTTGGTCACGGGGTTGGTTATGATTATCCCCATAATCATCCTGGCGACTGGGTCGCACAACAATATTTACCCGATGCTATCAAACAAGCGACTTATTACGAACCGAAAACTAACGGTCGCTATGAAACGGCCCTTGGTGAACAATACAAAAAATTATTACAGGCTAATTCACGAAACCGTTAACATCGTGATTGCCACGAGAATAATTGCAACTTTTATTTTAATATGCTAGACTAATAGTCGAAATTACTAAGGTGTGCGCATTGCTCTAAACAAAGTGTTGCCGAACAATTAATACTACTTTGGGACCAACTACAGGTTGTCACTAAACATGCCTTATCACTTGGTAGTTGAGTGGCCTCACAGTAGGTCCCACCTGCCTTGAAGCGGGTCAATACTGAAGGGCGATTAACGGCACCACTAGTTTTTCCGGAAGCTTGCTTCCGTGAGTCAGGACTTGTCCTGGCTCTTTTTTTATAGCGTGTGAGGTCCGACGGGTTGCGCCTGAGCACGTTTCAGCAAAACAAAAAACGGAGGCAAAAAACAGTGATCACCTTATTACTTATCATCTACACCATCATCGCAGCCGTCCTCGGCTACTACTTAGTAAGTCATCAAGCCAAACCATTTTTAACCTTTGACCCCACTAAAACACCAGCGGTCAAGTCGATTGCGCGTTATGGCGGGAGTTTAATGCTCATCGTGGCCGTGGCGAGTGCCATTACCATCTTTTATCAAAGTACTGCGTTTATCGCGATCACTTTGGCTAGCGGTTGCATCATTATGATGGGGATCGGTTTATTTTTAATTAGTTTTATGGGCTTCCAGTAGAAAACGCTTTTTATTTTTTACGAAAACCTTTACAATATAAGTATAAAGTATTGAGGGGTGAGAATGATGTTACAACAATACCAACACATCTTAGTTCCCGTTGATGGTTCTTACGAAGCGGAATTAGCATTTAAAAAAGCGGTCGCCGTGGCCAAACGAAATGGACCTAAAGCGTCCGTCCATATGGTACACGTCGTAGATACCCGGGCCTTCCAAAACATTTCTAGTTTTGATACGACCATGGTAGAGCAAGTTACTGACACCGCCCAAAAGACTTTAGACAAGTACGTTGCCGAAGCCAAGGCGGATGGTTTAGATAACGTGGACTACTCGATCGAATATGGCGCACCCAAGACAATTATTGCGCGGGATGTACCAAAAGATTTAGACATTGACTTGATTATGATTGGCGCCACTGGTTTAAACGCCGTGGAACGTTTATTAATCGGTTCCGTTACCGAATATGTTACTCGGATGGCGGTTTGTGATGTCTTAGTTGTCCGGACTGATTTGGCCAACAAACCAGCACCTAAACCTAAGAAAAAGTAATTTAGCTTAAAATAAAACGTTGCTTGCAATTGCAGGCAACGTTTTTTTCGTGGCTTAATGATTTACTGAGCGTCGTAAGGATTGGTGACAACAGCCGTCTTATCCCATTGTTTGGTTGTTAAGTTCATCTGCCACTTGCTATAATTGTTAGCTTCAACATTATATTGATACCAAGTTCCACTCGAGACCTGATCTCCATGACCAGATGTAATACCTGGTTTAAAACTATTTGACGGGGCATAAATACTAAAGTAATTATTTTCATCATCAAGCATGGCATCACCATCGACTGGTACCTTAATATTAATTGATCCAGCACCACTCCAGGTCATCGCAACTTCTTTACCATCGGTTGTCCCAACAAGCGTTTGCTTATATAAGTATGGATTCGACGTATCATACTTATAATGGACATTAGTATAGCGTTTGCCGTTATAGTAGACACCTAAATCATAAGTATTCCCCTTCCATAGATAACTATTAAAATCTTCTTCATCGATAATAATTGGACCACGTTTGCCGTCATAACTTGCCCAAGCTGGTGTACTGTCACTGGTTGACGTATTGGTTGATGAATTATTATCCGTGGTGCCAGTCGTTGTACCATTACTAGTTGAATTAGTCGTGGTACTGTTCGTCGAACTCGTACTACTATCGGCCTTCAAATAACCATGCCAGACCCAACCGCCAACTTTGGCATCAGTTGTCGTGACATAGAAATAAAGATACTTCTTACCTGCTTTGTAAACGTACCGTTGTTGCGTTTGGGTATACGTTGTATCAGCTTTTAAAGCAACACCATTGCTAAACTTCACGTAAGCATTACTACCCGTTAACGTATACAGTTTGCCTGCTTTAGCTTGATTATACTTAGTTGCAGTGGTCGTTTTAGCCGTCGTTGCTTGGAAGTTCTTACCAGCAGTTAAATACTTGCTGTAAACCCAACCGGTAGCGCCATTCTTACTATTCTTGACGTAGTAATAAAGGTATTGTTTACCATTTTTAGTAATCTTCGTTTGCTTAGTCGCAACCCAAGTGGTCTTCGTATAATTCTTTAAAGCATGGTTAGCCTTTAATGTCACCTTTTTGGCCGTTCCTGTTAATTGATAAGTCTTCCCCGTTTGCCGTTGTGCATAATAAGATTTCGAGGCAACCTTAGTAATCTTGCCTCGTTGATACGTGGTAGCCGCATTAGCAGTTAAGGTTGTGGCACCCATCGCTAAAGTAGCTAAAACTGTTGCTGATAAAGCTAAAACTTGTTTATTTTTCATTTGATTCCCCTCCAAGTCATCAATGCTAATCTGTGTATATTCGTAACACTCTGCCTTGATCCCATTTCTTAGTCACAACGTTAAACTGCCATTCCGTGTAAGTGTAGCCTGGCGCATGATATTGTTGCCACGTATATGTTGCCTTATCACTTGTGCCTTGCATCGGATTAAAGCCATCTATCGGTGCACTAGTACTATAGAAGGTATCTACATCACTAAGTACATCACCGTTTGCCAAAAAAATAGTATCCCATGGTCCATAGCCTGTATCAACCGTTTTACCATCATGGTCACCAAACAGTGACTGGTGATTATACTCGTCCACCACATAGTGGATGTTGGTATATAACTGTCCTTCAATGTAAACACCGGGTGCATATGTCTGGTTGTCATCCAAGTTTTGAAGAAACGTACTACGTTTAACAATATTTAAGCCACTATTATTTGACTCAGTATTATTTGAGTCGGAGTTGCCGGTTTCATTAGTTGTCTTATTGCTTTCTGAAAATTTTTCCGTTGTCGTGGTGTTATTGACCGTCCCAGTTGTGGTAACACTACTATCAGTGGCTGCCTTCAAGTATCCATGCCAAACCCAGCCAGTAGCCTTCCCATCAGCACTAGTCACATAATAATAAAGGTACTTCTTACCGGCCTTATAGACATACCGTTGCTGGCTTTGCGTATAAGTAGCATCACTATTCAAAGCAACACCATGACTAAATTTCACATAAGCATTGCTACCATTTAGGCTATAATACTTGCCAGCTTTAGCAACCGCAAGCTTTGTCACGCTCGTACTAGTGGCCGTTGTTGCTTGAAAATTACGACCAACTGCTAAATATTTACTATTAACCCAGCCGCTCGCACCATTTTTACTGCTCTTAACGTAGTAATACAAATACTGTTTACCATTTTGGGTAAGCTTAGTTTTTTTCGTGGCTGTCCATGTCGCTTTAGTATAATTTTTCAAGGCATGGTTGGCTTTCAACGTTGCCTTTTTGGTCGTTCCCTTTAATTGATAAGTCTTCCCCGTTTGCCGTTGTGCATAATAAGCTTTTGCAGCAACCTTAGTAATTTTGCTCCGTTGATACGTGGTAGCCGCATTGGCGGTTAAGGTTGTGGCCCCCATCGCTAAAGTAGCTAAAACGGTTGCTGATAAAGCTAAAACTTGTTTATTTTTCATTTGATTCCCCTCCAAAGTCATCAATGCTAACGATGCAAGTCGTCATTAAGTCTCTTATGGTTGGCACTTAGTTTCCAAGTGGACAAAAAATTTCGATCATCATGTGGGCAATAAGCAAAAGTCCGATATTTATTTTTACCAATTTTTTGATATCGTACATTAATCCACGGGTGTGCGGTGGCTAACCACCCCACTGAACGGTCCCAAACAACAATGTGTTTTTTATAAAAATGAATACCAAAGCCCTTTTCAACCCATTTGTGCCGTAAGACTTTCGGGGTCCCCGTATGCCAAGCAGCCGCTTGAGCTGTCGGAACTTGATAACTGGCACCCACACCACCTAACATCAGTCCCAACCCCAATAGCACCGGTAATTGCATCGCTTTTTTCATTAGTCGTTACGCCTCCAAATAACCTATCGCCGTACTGTTTTATGTCTTGGTAAATGAACATAATTAATCGTGCTAAAATGACCGCCGCCATATAGTTCATCACGATAGCCACTCCGCTTTAGAATTCGTACGCCTTCTTTAAAGTAATTGACTTAGTCACAGCCGTCTCCGCATTTAAGCTTTCCTAATTAATCATCATCTTTAGTAAAGTCATAGGTCACATCACCATTTTGCGTAATGTATAAGTATCGATTCGTATTTTCAGGATTCATGAATCTGACACGCACATCTCGTGAATCAGTCGGCATTTTCTTAGCCATCTCGGTCGAAATTTTCTTGAATTTGCCGACATAAGACGTCAACCGACCGGCACTGATATAGCCATTGACCACATCATCTGCGCGATTATATAAACTCGACCCCGACTTAGCAACGATATCCATGTTATTGTTAGTCTTGTCATAATAGACTGTAATGTCATCACCTAAACTATTAGTCGCGACATCATACCCAATATCGGCAATATCTTGTTCGGTAAGATGATTACGTTTATACGTCTGGTAACCCATCGCACCACCAACTGCGACCAATAAAGCGACGATAATACCAATAATCAGCCATTTCATTTGCCGACTACTTTCTTCATCATCCGGTACCGTCGTTGCTTGCGCTGCACGTTGCGGCGTTTCAGTTGCTGCTGATGTCGCTTCCGTTTCGTTAGTTGATTCAGTGCTACTTTCAGTAGTTGTCGCATCAGGTTGTTCAGCGCCACAATTCGTGCAAAATTGCGTTTCGGCTGCTAATTGTTGCCCACATTTAATACAAAACTTCATTACTTTCCACTCCTACTTCCTTTTCACGTTTGTGCTTGTAGCGTTCGAACCTCCCGTAACCCCGCATTGATCAAGACGAGGACGGTAATCCAAGCCACCACGATTAACCCCAGCTGTAAGATCAAGTCAAAAGGTACCGGCATATCCCAAATCGCATGTAATGCCACCGTCAACCCAAAGAAACGTAAAAACCGACCGTCGCGAAAAACAAGCCCCGTTAGTGATCGATCGCCTTTGGCTAAAACAAGCGCGGCCCCATTGATTGCACCCCATAGCGTGTGTGTGCCTAAAGACCCCAAACTCCGGATCAATAAAACCGATAATCCTAAATCTTGCGCATAGCCAGCTGTTTCAAAGGCCGCAAAACCAGCGCCAACTGCCGCGCCAATGAGTAAGCCATTTAAAATAAAGCGTGCGTTTAACCGACGAACGTAGTAAGCGATGATAATTAACTTGCCAGTCTCTTCAACCATCGCGACGATAATTGCGGTCACCACCGTTAAATTCTGAACATTGACAAATTGATATAGCACCATCGTTGCCAAAACCGCGGCAACACCACCGACCATAAAAATTTTCGTGACTTTAAAGATACTAATGTTACGAAACGTATTCGTTTCAAAAAACAGCATTAATAACGAAAATGGCACAGCCAGCGCACTCATAAAAATCAGACTAATATACATTTTCTCGCCATTAAACAGAAAAAAACTACCAGCCAAAATGGCAATCGTCATCGTAAAAATGACAAAAACTCGCGAAAATAACCACGGCTTAACTGGTGAATCACTCACTTGCTGTAACGTCGGCGTCGTGTGACCAGTGCCGACAATAAATAGTGTCTCAGCATCGGCTTCCGTATGCCGCTTAAAGACCTCGCTAAACATACTGCCTAATTTAATCGGGACTTTCCGTCGTTGACCGGTCCAACCATTTAATTGCGTGGTGGCTGAATCAAACATATTTTGATGTGTCACTGGCACCGTTTTAGCAGCTGACGCTGTTGGAGATGCTAATGGTCCGCGAACGTCTAAACCACAATGCGTACAAAATCGTTGTGTTGGTGCCACTTGCGCCCCACAATGCGGGCAATAAATAACTTCAGCCATGACAACCTAGCCAAAACGATTAGCTTGCTCGTCACCAGCTTTGCACAACAACACAATCAGCCAAATCGCACCCACAATTGGAATCAATAAGACCCAATAATAACCAAAAGACCGATTCGTATCATGCAACCGGCGACTAGCCGCAGACAGTAATGGACAAGTGTAAATCAACACAATTGCGATTAGCAACAAACTACTAAACGTGTCACCAAATGAGTAGTAAAGCGTCATCGCAATCAAATACAACACGAGGTAGCCTAAATAAGCCCACCAAAAATTAGCCCGACTCATCCGACCACTAAACGTCACATAGTGATTAAATAGCTCCTTTGTCGCGCCCATAAAACCAAAATTACTTTGGTAATCAGTTTCAGCTGTTGCCGTGGCCGTTGTTGCTTGCCACTGTGCCTGATCATTAGTACTGGTCGCGGTTCTCATTGGTGTTGGCTGTGCCGATACCGCTTCTGGTGTCACCGTACTCGTCGAATTAGCTGTTGATGTGCCACTTAAATCAAACCCGCATTTCGGGCAAAAACGGACCTCTTGACTTACCGCTGTCCCGCATTTCGGACAAAAATTCATATAAACGCCTCCAAAGTGTTTTACTTTTGCAAACACTACAGGATAAACAACTGGTTTTAATCCCCATTTCAACCCCGGTCCCCATCACTGCAACATCACAATATTAATAGCTATCAGGCTGATTAATACAACATTATGCCATTATAATCACGACTAGCTTATTTAAAAAATAGTATAAAACACACGTTTTACTTTTGCAACCACTTTTACGCTTTTTTAAGCGGTCAATCCTAGGTGGGCGTAAGGTTCGTTGCTATACTTGTTAAATATAAGGAGCGAACCGTATGCAGAATGAAACATTTGGCGATAAGATTAAAAAAATTCGGCTCAGCCATGGCGACTCGGTACGTAAAGTTGCGATGTATGCCGACATTTCACCATCTTATTATTCGCAAGTTGAAAACAACAAACGTAATATTCCAAAACCAATTAACTTGCGGAAAATCGCAGCCGGATTACGGATTTCAGAACAAGAAATCTTTAACCTTGCCGGCTTAATTCCAGATTACAAATCAAACGCTGATGAACGTAAAGCGCAAAAACCACAGAAAATCCAAGTAACCGGTAGTAAACAGCAACTGATTATCCCGGGTGACCAAAACATCCAAACCGCCTTAGCGCCTTATTTCGGTACGAAAAAAATTGGGACTGTCACTAACTGGCTACGCGTCACCGAATCAGATTTAACCAGTCTTGGCATTTTATCTAACGATGTGGTTGTCATCCAAGCGACGGCCGAAGATAAAACCCTGCCGCTTCGTAAAGCCACGTTAATTGCGATTAATCTGGATGAAGACCATACCGTTATCCGACAAGCTTATATGCTCGACTACTCACATCTGATGTTGACCCTTGGTGGGATGGGCCAACCACTGTTTATTTCTTGGGCACAATATCTAGATCAATTTGTCGGCAAAGTCATCAATATTTATCGTGATTTACACTAAAAAGCCCGCCGCATGTCAACCTGACACGCAACGGGCTTTTAGATTGTGTTCATTATGCTTCACGCGCAACTTTTAATGGCGCGATATGATACGTCGCCATATCTTCAATAATCTTTTGGGTCAACTTGGCATTGTGCGTGACTAGACTCAATGCGTAGGCCACATAATAATGGTCATGGGCCGCTTGCACATTGTTTAAGACCACTTCATTGGCCGCCTTTTGCGCATATAGTCGATCCAGCAAATACAGTGACTGACTATCTTGGGCTTTCTTTAGCGCCAAATCAATCAATTCCAACGCTTCTTGTGGGAAGTTGATTTTCGCATAAAGTTGTGCCGCAGACGCATAAATTAAAATTTCATTTTGTAAGTAATCATCATCGCCAAGTGGCATATCTTGTGCATCCATCGCATGCAATGTCGCAACGGCTTGCTTGACGAAGATTTCGGCCTTATCATACGACTGCTTGCGTTCATACGCTAAACCGGTGCCTAACGTAGCTAGAATCGCATACATATCATGACTCGACTTCACAAATTGATTCAACAACATCCCAAAATTAAAAATCGCTTCATCGGGATTGTCATTCAAAATCAATTGGATATAACCTTCATAGTAATAATATTGTTTTTTATCCGTATTACTACGTAACTGTTTCGGCCGAATTTTTTCAAAAATCGTGGCCGCATTAGCCAGTTGGTCATGGCGAATTAAATTATCGATTTTCTTAAATGTCCGATATAATTGATCATCATTTTCAATAATGACCTCAGACAACCGAATCCCCAGTCGATTACAAATCTTCATCATAATCTTCATACTAGGAATCTTGCTTTTCTTTTCAATTAAACTAATCGTGGCTTGCGTACAAATACCGTCAGCCAATTCCTTTTGTGACATCCCTTTGCGTTTCCGGAATTGCCGGACCTTTTCTCCCAAAATTCTCATCTTAAACCCCTCTTTTATCGATTGCCGTTAAACCTAACCGTACTAATTTTTGTCACCATTTAGCCCGACCCCACTCGCACACTAAATGTTGTTACACCTAATCGATCCTCTGGGAGTACTCAAAATAACTTATTTGCCCCTATTTTAATGAATTGGACAATACCAATTACGCATATTATTATATTCAGATAACACATAATACGCAAGAAATAAGATTAATTCTTATTTAATATTAAGTTATATCATGGTTAATACTAAACGTCACTCAGAAATTATCACGCCCTCCGCTTAGTTATCTGAACTAAACTACCCGTTGTTAAGTGAACCACCAACCCGATTAAAAGCGATTCATCACTTGGTTTAGCTCACTTTAAGGCCGTCAAACAAAGGCGCTCATCATTTTCCTAAATACTAGCGTTTAATCGGTCTAGCGACTACACCACCACCCTAAATTAGGGTTAATAAACTTATAACCAACTAACGACCCAGTTAATAAGTTGATACGTATAAACCAAACGTGGCCCCTGCATCAAATGGCGTAATTTGCCGGGCCGGTTCGTAATTAGACCAGTTGCCCCCAGTGTCGTCAATCGTTGCATCGCTAGCGGCCGATCAACCGTCCATAAGTAAACTGGTTTTCCTTGTCGTTTCGCTGCCGCTAGTTGCTCCCGCGTTACGGTTAACGCTTGGAGGGAATAAAAATCAGCCGCATTCTTTTGAAAATCAGTGAGATAAAACGGCGTGATAAAGCCAACCCTTAACTGCGGTGCTTGTCGTTTCAGACGGGCCACAACGGCATAATCCAACGAATGGACCTGATCTTGATGTTGCGACAAGCGCCGACCATACTTATCAGCAAATGCCGGCATTAATTCATCTGCTGGTCCCAACGCCTTAATTTCCACCAACAATGGTTGCTGCAAGTGATGGGCAGTCTTTAAATAATGACTGAACGTACTTAACCGACCATGTTGCCCGTTTTCTAGCAGCGGTAGGCCAGCTAGTTGATTGAGCTGATAATCACTAACTGGCCCACGCCGATCGGCTAGATGATCAAGGGTCGGGTCATGCATCACGACCCACTGGTGATCGGCGGTCGGTTGGATATCCATCTCGACAGCTGCCGGTTGTGTTGCTTTAACGGTCCGTTTAAGCGCCGTCGTGGTGTTTTGAACGCCATTGTGACCATTCACCCCCCGATGGGCGATAACTGCTGGTGCCGCCAAATTAGTCCCATTTAACCACCAAATGGCCAAGCCTAAGCTAAGGATGAGATAGCCCCCATGACGCCAAGCGTGTGGCCGGGTGCTCACTGGGCATTTTAGCCAACGTTGTAACCCACCAGCAAACCAACACCACATGTCCCACTGCACGCCAGTGACGACCAACACTGCCATTCCTAAACCAGCTAAGCGACTGACCCGTTCAACCATGGCAACCACACCGATCCCCATGCCGACTAACACTAGCCAGCCAAGCACACCACCAAGCAAGCGGCATAAGCGCCAAACCACTGGCCAAAATGGGGTATGCCAGCCAGTCAACCACCAAGCACGCCAAGTTGTCAGCTGACGCAACTGTTGACCAAAACTTGGCAGCCATTTCCATGAGACGACCCATAACACCGCCCACAAACTACCGACGATTGGTAGCCACTGATAGCGGGTCATAAATAGCCAATTTTGAAATGCGGCCGGTAAGCTGACACTGGCCTGCAGGGTGGCTAAATAGCCACCCCAACCAAGTGGCAACCAGATTAAAGCGAACATTAATTGTAAGGTCCATAAATAACCGAGTTGACGCTTAGACCGCACTTGATGGCTTAACCGACCAGTCAGCCAGGGTAGCCAACCGCTCAAAATACCCAAACCAACTAATGTTAACCAGCCACCAACTTGTACCCCTAACACTTTAACTAGTACGGCTAAACTTAACCCAGCTAGCCAGCCTAACCAAGCCTCGCCAGTTAAACTATGTTGTCCTAGTTGTCGGCACTCCCAATAGCGCCGCATATTAAAACCTCCCCGTTTATGTAAAAAAAGGTGGTTGGAATTAAATCCCAACCACCACAACGTTAACGCTAGTTTATTCTGCGTCTAACGCCACAAAATCATAGTGAATTGCGGCTTGCCGCTTAAATTCATCAAACCCGAGTTGAATCAATTGGTCAATCAAATCAGAATAACCAATGCCAGAAACTTCCCAGAGTTTTGGATACAAACTAATATTCGTAAAACCAGGTAACGTGTTGATTTCACCCAAATATGGTTCGCCAGCTTCAGAAACTAAGAAGTCAACGCGTGCCATACCCTTCAAGCCAAGGGCCTTAAAAGCGCCTAATGACATGTCTTGAATCCGTTTCGTCAAGTCAGCTGGTAAGTCAACTGGCAATTCAAACGTGACACCACTAGCATCCACGAACTTGTTATTGTAATCATAGAACGTGTCCGTCTTGGGCACATCAATCGCCCCAAGCTTAGAAGCTTTAGGATTTTCATTACCCAAAATTGAACATTCAACTTCACGTGGATTATCGATTGATTCTTCAACTAAGATCTTGAAGTCATATTTGAACGCATCGGCTAAGCCATCCAAGTATTCTTGTTCATTTTCAGCTTTATGAATCCCGACTGATGACCCTTGGTTGGCCGGCTTGATAAACAAGTGATCGCCAACATGCGCTTGTAAATAAGCGTATGTCATTTGATCGCGGTTTTCCGGTGTCACCACAACGTACTTGGTATTTTGAATATGGTGATGCGTTAAGATTTGCTTCGTAATATCCTTATCAAAACTAGCAGCAGAAGCTAACACGCCACTACCAACATAAGGCTTCTTCAATAACTTGAAGAGTCCTTGCAACGTCCCATCTTCACCTAAGTTCCCGTGCACCACTGGGTAGAAGATATCAATATCCGTGGCATTCGCCAGGTTCTTGATGGGCGCCAATGGATCACGCATATCTAACTTTGGCATTTCCTCGGCAACGACTTTATCTTCCGGTTCCCCCGCAAAGATGCGTTGGGTCGCGGCGTTATCTAATACGATACCATCTTTAGTTAACAAGAATAAGTCAACGTCATACTTGCTCTTATCCATGGCATCATAAATATTGTGCGCAGAACGCTTTGAAACATCATGTTCAGAAGAGTTCCCGCCAAACAACAAGCCAACATGGATCTTTTTTTGTGTCTCCATTATTAAGTTCATCCTATCAAGATTTATTTCATACTACGGCTGATTTAATTTTACAATATCTCGCTACAATTGAAAACATTTTTGCAACTTTGTTAGCGCTATTATCCGTTAAAAGGCGCGCTTAAGACTAATTTACCCAGCATTTGGCCACTTTCAACAATTCGATGGGCTTGCGTCAAAGTCGTCGCATTGATCCCAGCTAAGACTTGTTTGGTCGTCGCCGTTAACTCACCAGCATCGGCCAAGGCCGCAACACGTGCCAAAATCATCCCCTGCGTGGCCATCTCAGGTACTTGGTAATTGGCTTTAGTAAACATGAATTCCCAAGCAAAGTTCAAACTCTTCGGCTTTAGCAAGTCCATCGGTAGCGGCTGCGCATTTGTCACCACCGCGACAATTGTACTTAATGGTCGCATTAGTGGCGCAACTTTGGGCAAGTACAAATCAGTTGAATGTAATAAAATTGCACTATCAACGGTTTTAAGCTGTTGGTCCGCCAATTGTGCCGCCAAATCTTGATGGTAATCCAACACGATATCAGCACCCAATTGTTTGACCCACGCCGTCGTTTCTGGCCGACCAGTCGTGGTAACGACGGTCAGGCCGGCCCACTTTGCCAACTGAATGGCAATCGAACCGACCCCGCCAGCACCATTGACAATCAAAACACTGTGCCCCTCATTGGCGCCTTTTTCAGCGGTCCAACCTAACTTTTCAAACAGCGCTTCCCACGCCGTTAAGGCTGTTAGTGGCACCCCAGCGGCATCGGATGCTGACCAAGTTTTCGGCGCTAAGGCCACCAGTCGTTCATCAACGAGTTGGTATTGGGCATCACTACCGGGACGGTCGACCGCCCCGGCATAGTAGACAATATCATCGGTCATAATCGACGTCACCGCCTCACCCACCGCTAAAACTTTGCCAACGGCATCGAATCCTAAAATTCGTGGTGTCGAAACTGCTGGTTGTGCTTGGCGTTGCTTCGTGTCAATCGGATTAACCGAAACCGCTTGGACGGCGACTAAAATGTCGCGACCAGTTGGGGCAGGCACCTCAAGCGTGACGTCTTGAAAAAGTTGGTCGGCGTCACTTGTAGTCCCTTGATAGAGACCAACTGCTTTTGCTTGCATCTAAAAACTTCCCTTCAACTAACCTAAAAATTCCAATTCTTCATCGAGATAATCACTGACTGCCGTTGGAAAATCATCGTGTAACGCCATCGCTTCTAACAACCGATTGCGATTAAAGACCCGATTCCAAGCCGATTCTGACTTAGGTGCTGGTTGCATGATCAATTGTTGATGCCAACGTTTAAAGGCCAATAAGACGTATTCAGTATAAACATCGTCTTTAGTGGTGATCAACGCCAAATATGACGACAAGCGTTCTGGTTCACCAAAAATCAGTGGTGTGTTCAAGCGTTGATAACGTTCAATCAACGTCGCCAGCATCATTAACTTATCAGCGCGTGCTAATCGTGGTTCTTCTGCCAATTCTTCTAACAAATTGCCCACGTGGGTATACGCATGCGCCCAACCATTAGTGCCCACAAAACCACGCGTATCACGTTCAAGCATTAAGTACGTGGTAAATTGTTGTACCAGTTGTTCTAGTCGGGCGTCCGTCATAAAATGAAACCCTGCATGATCCGCGTATAGTAGCACTGCTAAAATCAAAATCGCAAATGAGCGCTGATAGATCGCATCATTTTGTGGTTCATCAATATGCGCAAATAATTGGTCATCTTGAATCAAGGTATCAAAAATCAGCCCTAATTGGTCTTCGCTTAATAATTGTTGTTGTAAGGCTTCGTTTAATAAATAATAGCAACCAGCATCACGGATGGCAGGATTCAATGACCCCAGATGTGGTAAAAGTTGTTTAATCTGATCATCGGTAATGGTTGTTAAACTACCTTCATTTAGACCAGCATTTAAGGTTTCAATTAAAGTCTCAACATCGCCATCGGGGACCGCAATCACCGTGGTCGCCGATACGACATCGATTTGATTGATTAAATAGCCAATGCGCTGTGGTAACGATTGGTATAAATCGCCCGCACGAATATGTTGCCGCAGTTGTAAACAATCGGCTTTTAATGTTGTTAATTTTTTAGTATCCATTCGGCGCTCCTATAACTAAGTTTAACGTCTATTTTAGCATGCTTCGCCAAACTTGCGGGTGCTAGACACACTAAAAGATGGCCGCTCACTGAAATTCAGCTTCAGCAAGCGACCATCTTTTAACTAACCCACAAGCTTAAGGTTGTGGTAAAACATCAACATTCTTTTTAATAAACTTCGCAGACGCTGCCAATGAGGCTTGTTCATCCGCCGTTAAATCAAGACGAATCAAGGATTCAATCCCATTTTTACCGATAACCGCTGGCATCCCAACATACGTCCCAAGTTCGGGATCAAATGCAGAAACAGGACAAGCTAACTTAGCATCGGCACTGACGGCTTCAGCCAAACGCACGCCACAAGTGGCAATCGCAAAATTGGTATAGTGCTTACCTGCCATCACGGCAAACGCACCTTGGCGCGCATCATCTTCTAATTTATCCAAGTCTAAATGCGCCGCTGCTTGGAAATGTGAAATTGGTTGGCCGTTGACCCGCACAGTGGACCAAGCAACGAATTGAGAATTGCCATGTTCACCATAGACATAACCATCCACGTTTTTTCCGTTAGTGCCTAGCGCTTCACCGACACACTTTTGCATCCGGGCGGTATCCAAGAACGTCCCAGTCCCAAAGACGCGGTTACGGTCAAAACCAGTCATACGTTGTAAGTAATCAGTCATGACATCACAAGGGTTCATGATATCAATTAAGATACCTTTAAACCCAGAAGCCACAATTTTAGGGGCAATATCGCGAACGATCGCTTGATTAGAATCATATTCACCAAAACGGCCTTTAGAGCTATTCATATCAATGGCTTTGATATTCCCAGAAGCCACGATTAAAACTTCAGCATCAGCTAAAGCCGCGTAATCATTTAAAATAATCTTGGTCGTTGAAGCGAGCCGCGCTGACGCATCGTCTAAATCGATCTTTTGTGCTTGTGCTAGCGCTTCATTATGATCGATTAAAACCAATTCATCAACGGTCCCTTGTTGTACCAATGTATAAGCAACAGTGGCCCCAACTTGACCTAAACCAATAACACCATATTTACGCATTTTGCTAACCCCATTCTACAATTTATTTGACTTCATTAGCGTACCTTGGAAGCGGTCTAAAGTCAAGCTGGGCCTGGTCTCATGGAATTTTAATCCAAATAAAAAAACCGACCAAATTGCTTTGGCCGGATCACTTAAATCAAGATTAAATTTAGTTATCAGAAACTGGTAAGATGGCACCCTTGTACTTCTTCTTGATCCATTCTTGGGTACTCTTAGAACGCAACGCCTTCATCAATTTCTTGATAGCCGTTTTGTTTTGGTCGCCCTTACGAACCGCCACGATGTTGGCGTATGGTGAATCTGACTTTTCAAGTGCAATTGCATCTTTACTTGGATTCAAGCCAGATTGAACCGCGTAATTGGCATTGATCACAACGGCATCACCTTCGTTGTTCTTGTAAAATTGAGGCATTAACTTAGCTTCGTAAGAATGCTTGAACTTCAAATGACGCTTGTTCGTCTTAATGTCGCTAAAGGTCGCTGATGTGATATCGGTCCCCTTCTTCAAGGTAATCAAACCAGCATCTTTAAAGAGTGTCAAAACTCGACCATAATCAGCCACATTGCTGCTGACCAAGACGGTTGCCCCTTTCTTCAAGTCCTTTAAACTCTTAACTTTTTTAGAATAAACCCCAATTGGTTCCAAATGAACAGAACCAGCTGAAACTAATGTCCCGTTATTTTCTTTGTTCCAGTTCTTTAAGAATGGCGTGTGTTGGAAGTAGTTGGCATCTAATTCTTTAGCTGCCAAGGCCTTGTTTGGTAAGACGTAATCTTGGAAGACTTTGATCTTCAAATTAACGCCTTCCTTTTTCAATTGTGGTTGCACGTGCTTCAAAATTTCAGCATGTGGGACCGCCGAAGCCCCAACCGTGATGGTGGTCATCTTGCTTGAAGACGATGATGACTTCCCACAACCAACTAATAAGACGGCCGTTGCGGCCACTGCTAATAACCCTAAAATTCCCTTTTTACGCATAACTTGTTGCCTCCTATGTGATTAATACCCTAACTAAATTTAAGCGCGCTTATCGATATGCTTAACAGCAATATCACCAATAAATTGGAAGATAAACACGATAATGACGATAATCACGGTTGCCACTAAGGTAATCGCATTATTATTGGATTGGAACCCATCTTGATAAGCCAAGTTACCAAGACCCCCGGCCCCAATCGCACCGGCCATTGCAGTATACCCGATCAATGAAATCGTCGTCACCGTAATCCCAGAAACTAACGCTGGTAAACTTTCCGGTAACAAGACCTTCCGGACAATCTGCCAACGCGTCGCGCCCATTGATTCAGCGGCTTCAATGACCCCATGATCGAGTTCATGGAAAGCCAGTTCAACCATCCGCGCATAAAATGGTGCCGCGGAAATAATCAATGATGGCAATGCCGCGCGTGGTCCGATGATCGTGCCGACTAACTTTTGCGTAATCGGTAATAATAGCACAATCAAAATGATAAACGGAATGGACCGGAACACGTTAACGAACAATGCCACGAGCCAATTCAATAGCTTGACTAGTGGATTGTGACTGTCAGTTGTTTCAAATAACAACAACCCCAGGGCAATCCCTAAAATGGCGACAACCACCATTGATACGACGGTTAGCCAGATGGTTTCCCACGTGGAAGTCATCATATTGCCCCAGTCAACATTTGAGAACTTGAAATATGAACCTAAGCCTTGATCATTCACGATTTAAAACCTCCGTTTCCACCCGCATCTTTTGCAAGTACGCCAAGGCGCCATCAATTTCTGCTTGTTCGCCTGTTAATTGAATATATAAGGTCCCAATCGACCCTTCTTGGGTTTGATGGATCGTCCCTTCAATGATGTTCAAATCTAAACCACCATATTGTTTCAACATTTCAGAAACGATTGGTAATTTGGCTTGGTCACCATGGAACGTCAATTGAACAATTGTCCCCTTTGGATACTTCGCAAGCAGTTGATCGACAACCGCTGTCGTATCAGTCAAGGACGGTGTCACTTCTTCGTTAACAAAGCGCTTGGTTACGGCTTGTTTTGGTCGTTTGAAGACTTCTAAGACGGGACCTTGTTCAACGATTTTACCAGATTCCATGACTGCCACATGATCCGCAATTTTACGAATCACATGCATTTCATGCGTGATCAACACAATCGTTAAATGTAACTTCTTATTGATATCCAACAATAAATCTAAAACTTCATCCGTCGTTTGTGGATCCAACGCACTGGTTGCTTCATCGGATAAGAGGATCTGGGGATCATTCGCTAAGGCCCGGGCGATCCCGACCCGTTGCTTTTGCCCACCAGATAATTCAGATGGATAAGCTTGTTCACGTCCTGCTAACCCAACCAAGTCAGCTAAATGTTCCGCTTGCTTTTTCGCTTCAGCTTTACTTTGACCCGCAATTTCGAGTGGAAACATGATGTTTTGCAACACGGTCCGTGACCAGAGCAAATTGAAATGTTGGAAAATCATGCCAATCTTATGGCGTTGTTCACGTAACTTGGCACCGCCTAAAGCGGAAATTTCCACGTCGTCGATCGTCACCGTCCCAGTTGTTGGCGTCTCTAGTCCGTTAAGCATCCGAATTAACGTACTCTTCCCAGCACCAGAATAACCAACGATGCCGTAAATATGACCATCTTCGATTTTTAAGTTAACATCTTGGACCGCATGTACGGCGCCTTGTTTCGTGTTAAACGTTTTGGTCACGTCTTTAAATTCAATCAATGCGATTCCTCCTTAATCCATGTATCAAAAAAAGCTGCTCATCCTAATTATTATAATGACATTATAATAATAGGACGAGCAGCTTGGTCTCGTGGTACCACCTATGTTTATAGCTGACTCGCATCAGCTATCTCAAGAGTTTATAAACTCCGCACGTTAATGGGTGCACCCAAGGCTAGCTTACTGACGCTCACTAACCTACATTAATTCAAGACCATCTTCGGCTTCGCGACTAATCACCTTGCACCAACTAGTGACTCTCTTAGTAGTCGTAACCACGTACTCATCTTTTCAAAATGTTATTTTTTAATGATTTATTAATGTGTCGAGTATACCGAGGCTTGAAAGAATTGTCAAGTGTTTTCAAACCAGTTTTCAGTTAGTCAACGTCAACTAACCAAGCAACCCCATCTTCAAGACTATTCAAATCATCAAAATCAGTCTTCAAGGCCGGATTAACGGCAACGACCGTCCCATTGATGGGACAATTAAATTCAGAAACCGCTTTGGTGGCTTCAATACTGAGGAAGGCCCGCTTTTGACTCACCTTGTCACCAATCGCTGGTAACTCCGCATATTTAATCTCACCGAGTGCTTCGTGCGCAGATTTCGTTAACCCAATCCGCGTATGCCCATCAGTATCTTTAGTCCAAAAGTAAGTTGCATCTTCACTCATATCCAACACCATGCTTTCCTTGATTTAATTTTTATTCGAACCGGTCGTTACGGCTAAACATGTACGACTTGTAATGGAACCGCATCGACATCATCAAACCGATCCCCGCCATATTGGCGATCAACGCCGAACCCCCTTGACTAATAAACGGCAACGGAATCCCAGTCATTGGCAATAGCCCGATACTCATCCCAATGTTTTCAAACACGTGGAACAAGAGCATCATAATGACCCCGGTTGAAATATACGCATAAAATTCATTCTTAGTATCAAACGTGACCCGGATCATTTGATAGATCAACAAGAAGTATAACAAGACCACGACGGTACAACCAACAAAGCCAAAGTTTTCACCAATAACGGAGAAAATCATATCAGATTCACGCACTGGCACGGTGACGTGTGAGACGTTAAACCCACGTCCTGTAATCTGACCAGAACCAATGGCTTTCATACTTTGCCAAACTTGGTAAGCATTATTCGACGTATCAGTCGATGGATTTAACCACGTATCGATCCGCGCGAATTGGTAAGCTTTAAACCCAACGGCTTCCAAGACATGGCGACCACTATCAGAAATCACCAAGTATAACGCGGTCCCCGCAATTGCAAAGACAATCGCAAAAGTCGGCGCTAACAGTTTCCAAGAAATCCCAGAAACCAAGATGACCCCACCTAAAATGGCAAAGAACACTAACATCGTCCCAAAGTCATTTTGTAACTTTAACAGCACCGCAACAGGCACCATGTAAGCAAATAACTTCCCAATCAATAACCAATCGCTTTTTGACGAATGGACTGGGTTTTCAGTATTATGCATCGTGACGACCCGACCTAGCATTAATATAAAGGCCGGCTTCATCACTTCAGATGGCTGGAAGGTTAATGACCCCACCGCAAACCAACTTTTGGCACCGGTACTGGCATACATCGAACGACTATATAACAGTAACACGGCGGCTAATAGGAAGATCCCGAACCAATAAGCCAACGGGGCGACCCGCCATAATTGTTCCGAATCAAATTGCATAATGATGACAGCTAACGCGGTCCCAATAATGAACCACATAATTTGAGTAATAACTTGTTTGGTCACGTTGACGGAACTGGAATCGTGACTAGCGGCAACGTAAATTGAGGCCAGCCCGATCAGGCCCAACATCATGACTGAAAATATGATACCGTAATCAATTCGAGATTCTTCTTCTTGAGTACGGAGTCTGGATTCTTCTGCCACAATAGCACTCCTTATTTTCTTAAGATACCCTTGATTATACAACAACCTGGTACCGATTAACGACACCAGGTTGCAAGGTTAACCAAAAATTAGCCTTTGTGTAAATGATAAGCTGATAAAACTTCTTGTAAGCTTTCATCAAATGATTTGGTATGGGCAAATGGTTGGTTGTCGCTAACCATTTCAGCATCGAAACGGTTATCTGCAACTTCCGTTACTTGACCAATAACTTGTTTACCAATTAAAACTTCCGTCACGGTTTGACCATTAACTTGCGTTTCGTTTAAGTCAACTGAGACAGCTTTATCTTTTCTTGACACTGATTTGTTCCTCCTTGGAAATCGGTTGGCGTCGAAGTGAAAACTTCATTGGCACCGGATCAAAACCACCCTTTACAAACGGGTGACAGCGTAAAATACGCGCTATGCCCATTAAGGTGCCCTTAGCGGCGCCAAAACGTTCAATTGCAGTCAACGTATAGGCTGAACAAGTCGGCCAATACCGGCAATGCGGTGCCGTCCCGGCAGAGATGACCCGTTGATACCAGCGAATACTGCTTATTAAAATCCGTTGCACGCCTATTTTTTACCTGCTTTTTGCATATGTTCGAGCAAAATACCGGCACCTTGCGCCACATTGTTCAATGGGTGTTCAGCAACCACAACGGGCACTTTTAAGTTTTGGCTGATCAATTGATCCAAGCCACTCAAAAGCGCACCCCCACCAGTTAACGTAATCCCACGATCAATAATATCGGAAGCAATTTCTGGTGGTAAAGTTTCCATCACATGATGAGCCGTGCTGACAATTTGCATCAAGGTTTCATGGATCGCCACTTCAACTTCATTTGAGTCAATTTCAATTGATCGTGGCATCCCAGTAACCGTATCACGCCCACGTACTTGCATGTGTTTGTCATCATCGCCATCTTGTTTGAAGACTTGCGCGATTTGAATCTTCACTTGTTCAGCACTACGTTCACCAATCAACAAGTGATGTTCATCCTTAACATAGTTAACGATGTCTTGGTTCATCCGATCGCCAGCCATCCGTAATGAGCTGCTGGCAACGATATCCCCTAATGATAAGACGGCAATATCACTCGTCCCACCACCGATATCAATGACCATGTTACCGCGTGGTTGGAAAATGTCCATCCCCGCACCAATCGCGGCAACCTTTGGTTCGACTTCCAAATAAACCTTGTTACCACCAGACTTTTCAGCCGCTTGTAAAATCGCCTTGCGTTCGATTTCAGTGGTGTTAGTTGGCGTACAAATCATAATACTTGGTCGTGACATAATGCCCCGAACGTTTAATTTTTTAATGAAGTAAGACAGCATCTCTTCGGTTACATCAAAATCCGAAATAACGCCATCTTTCAATGGCCGGATTGCCCGAATGTTGCTAGGGGTTTTACCAACCATTTGGTAAGCTTCTGACCCCACCGCTAAGACTTGATTCGTGTTCGTATCAATCGCAACGACAGAGGGTTCGTTTAACACGATCCCTTTCCCCGAAACGTAAATCAAAACATTGGCAGTACCCAAGTCGATACCAATATCTAAAGCCATGTTTTTTCTCCTCTCAAACTTACAGTTATACAACAAACAATTATAGCATACCCCATCAGGGTCTGAACAGCCTGCATCCAGTGCTAGCAAGCCCCTGAAGCCCGAATTTTAACGAAGCTTAATCATCTTGACGACGTGACCAAGCATCAACCGTTAACGAATAAATGGCTTCATCCACATATGCGCCATTAACAAACGCATTTTCTGGTAACGTCGCGTCCAAATGATATTGCCGCCGTTCAGCAACTGCGCGGCTCGCTTGATTGGCAACATCGGCATTCAATTGCAACTTGTGTAAGTCTAATTCCGTATAGGCAATCTCTTCCAAGCGTTCCAGTGACTTAGTCATCACGCCATGACCGACAAAGTCAGCGCCTAGCCAGTAGCCGATTTCGCCACGATGATTAGCCGCACTGATATTATGAATATCTAACATCCCAGCAACTTCACCATCAACGATAATTGTCGTAATGAACACTTCACCACGCGCTTGCTTGGTCAGCATGCTTTCAATAAAGCGTTGTTCATCAGCTACAGTAGCGGTCGCATCCACCCATGCCATCCATGGCTTCAAATGCGCACGATTAGCGTCAATTAAAGCAAATAAGGGTTCAGCATCGCCGATTTCGGTCGGCTTCAATGAGATGTGTTGGTCAATTATATTAATAAACATAGTTTCCTCCTGAATGTGCGGCAATTTTTCCGTAAAAAAACCTTCAAACACGATTTTATCGTATTTTGAAGGTTTTGGTTAGACCTATTTCAAGTTTATTCGGCCGCTTGGTCCACAAAATCAGGATTTAAGGCATACACGGCTTCATCCGGTACGTCGATTCGTTTGATTTCAGCGCCAAGCTTGGCTAACTTACCATGGAAATTAAAGTAGCCACGATCCAAATACTTCAAGTTTGTGACTTCGGTGTAGCCCCGACTGACCAACCCAGCAATCACTAGGGCAGCGGCGGCACGCAAATCAGTAGCGGCAACTTGCGCCCCATTGAAATTCGTTGGGCCATACATAATAACAGAACGACCTTCCACCTTGAAATCAGCATTCATCCGCCGTAGCTCATCTAAATGCATGAAGCGATTTTCAAAGACCGTTTCAGTCAATAAGCTCGTCCCTTGGGCACACAACTGCAAAATCGTCATTTGTGGCTGCATATCCGTTGGAAACCCGGGATGTGGCATCGTTTTAACCGACGTTGGTTTCAGCGTGACAGGTCCAATGACCCGAATCCCGCCAGCTTCTTCAGTGACCCGCACGCCCATTTCACGCATTTTAGAGATCAACGGTTTGTTATGTTCGGCAATCGCATCTTCAATCAAAACGTTCCCTTGTGTCACCGCTGCAGCGACCATAAAGGTACCCGCTTCAATGCGGTCTTGCACGATACTATGGTCACAGCCATGTAAAGCGGTAACCCCTTCGATCCGAATCGTCTCAGTCCCAGCACCAGTGACTTTAGCACCCATTTGATTCAAATAGTTAGCCAAATCAACGATTTCCGGTTCCCGCGCCACGTTTTCCATAATCGTGGTGCCTTTAGCTAACGTTGCCGCCATCATAATATTTTGGGTGGCGCCCACACTTGGGAAGTCTAAATAAATCGTCGCACCATGTAAGTGTTGGGCCGTTGCTTCAACGTACCCATCATGGCGTTCAATTTCAGCACCCAAGGCATTTAAACCTTTCAAGTGTAGGTCAATTGGCCGCGAACCAATCGCACAGCCACTAGGCATCGCCACTTTAGCATGACCAAGTCGGGCTAACAATGGCCCCATCACCACGATCGAGGCCCGCATCTTAGAAACATACTGGAATGGGGCTTCTGATGACAGGTCGTGACTCGCATCAATATTAATTTCTTTATTAATTTCATCAAAATCAACTTTTGCATTCAAAAAACGCAAGACGTTGTTCATGGTGAACACGTCTGATAACACGGGCACGTTGGTCAAGTGGGTCGTACCAGAACTAGCTAATAAGCCCGCTGCTAAAATCGGTAAAACCGCATTTTTAGCGCCTTCAATATGCACATGACCCGTTAAACGCCGACCGCCATGAACTACAATTTCTTCCATGGATAAACCCTCCATACATTCGCGATTATTAACGTACTAGATACACAAGATTTCGGACTGCATCAAAAAAGCTCCAGAAAAACTGACTAGCTGTGTAGCCAATGACCACCGCCAACAACACGATTAACGCCCGTGCTTGCTGCGGTGCTCTGGCATCCATCTTGCGATCCAATCGCAAGGGTTGCAACGCCCAAAAAGCAATCCAAATAAATAAAAATTGACTAACGAGGTTTAATAGCGCTTGAACGCCTAAATAGCGCAATTCGCTCAACTCCTTGTTGGTTTCCTAATCATCATAACATAGGAAGTGTCGCTATAAATATTACATTTTACAATTTCATTACATTTTCCTGGATTAGACACAGCTAAATGGTTAGTTAAGTGACAACTATTGTTCAAGTATCTAAAAGTCAAGCAAATGCCCCTATCCACGGCCATAATTGGACCTGACCAAAGGTATGACTCGCACTTGTATCGGCTTGACCTTATGCCTGATTTTCGCGTTGGCGTTTGGCACCCTTGCCGTCTTCGGCGTGGCTCGACCTGTGCCAAAGGTCGCGACCGACCCATCCCGCAAATTCAGCGTAAAACAAAAAGCACCGACAACCAAAATTGGTTGCGGTGCTTTGATTAGCTTTTACGCTCGTGCGACATTGCACACATCAATCAACTTGCACCTAGATGCAAGTTTGACGACTAGTGATGGGCAACGTTCAATCGGTTCATAGCCCGCCGCAAAGCGACTTGGGCCCGGGCCAACTCAGCATCATCATGCTTTTGTTGGGCCGCTTGAATCCGACTTTCTGCTCGTTTCCGCGCATTTTCCGCCCGCGCAACGTCGATATCATTTTGACGTTCAGCACTATCGGCCACAATGGTCGCCGTGTTGTTACTGAATTCTACGAAGCCACCGTTAACGGCAATTTCGTCGTCTTCTTGATCAGTTTCGACTTGTTTGATACGGACCTCGTCAATTGCTAAAGACGCAATTACGGGGATGTGATTAGGCAAAATCCCTAATTCGCCGTCAATCGTACGTACGATCAACATTGGCGTCTTATTTTCATAGACCTGACCGTCTGGAGTTACGATGCTAACGGTTAATGAGTTTGCATTGTCAGCCATGTTAACCCCTCCTAATCAGTGACCATCGATTTCGCTTTTTCAACGACATCTTCGATCTTACCAACTTGACGGAACGCATCTTCTGGTAGGTCATCATATTTACCGGCAAGGATTTCTTTGAAGCCCTTGACAGTTTCTTTGATTGGCACATAAGAACCAGGTTGGCCCGTAAAGTTTTCAGCAACGAAGAAGTTTTGTGACAAGAAGAATTGAATCCGCCGTGCACGTGCAACAGTGGTCTTTTCTTCGTCAGATAATTCATCCATCCCTAAGATTGAGATAATATCTTGTAATTCACGATAACGTTGTAAGACACGTTGAACTTCGGTGGCAACTTGATAATGTTCAGCCCCAACAATTGATGGGTCCAAAGCGATTGATGAAGAAGCCAACGGATCAACGGCAGGATAAATCCCTTGTTCAGTCAAAGAACGTTCCAAGTTGGTCGTCGCATCCAAATGGGCGAAAGTCGTCGCAGGTGCCGGGTCGGTATAATCATCGGCAGGCACATAAACGGCTTGAATCGACGTAACAGAACCTTTTTTGGTTGAAGTGATTCGTTCTTGCAATTGCCCCATTTCAGTAGCCAACGTTGGTTGGTACCCAACGGCTGAAGGAATCCGGCCAAGTAAGGCGGAAACTTCAGAACCAGCTTGCGTAAACCGGAAAATGTTATCGATGAATAACAACACATCTTGGCCCGCAACATCACGGAAGTATTCCGCTATCGTTAAACCAGTCAAAGCAACCCGCATCCGGGCACCAGGTGGTTCGTTCATTTGTCCATAAACCATGGCCGTGTTCTTTAAAACACCAGAACCCTTCATTTCGAAGTAAAGGTCATTACCTTCACGAGTCCGTTCACCGACACCGGTGAAGACAGAAATCCCGTTATGTTCTTGCGCAATGTTATGGATCAATTCTTGGATTAAGACGGTCTTACCAACACCGGCACCACCGAACAACCCAATCTTACCACCACGAACATATGGTGCTAAGAGGTCAATAACTTTAATCCCAGTTTCCAATACTTCCGTACTGGTTGTGAGTTCGTCGTATGCAGGGGCATCCCGGTGAATCGGGTTCCGTTCTGCATCTGGACCGAACTCAGGACCACCATCGATGGTTTCTCCTAAGACGTTAAATACCCGACCTAACGTTTCTTTACCAACAGGAACCGTAATTGAAGAACCAGTGTCTTCAACGGCCATCCCGCGACGTAAACCATCCGTACCATCCATGGCGACGGTCCGAACGACCCCATCACCCAATTCAAGCGAAACTTCAACCGTTAAGGTATCATCGCCATCTTTATGGATGAGTAAGGCGTTATTAATATCAGGCAACTTGTCGTTTAGAGAGAATTCAACGTCAACGACGGGTCCAATAACTTGTACAACTTTACCTGTACTCATTAGTCGTTAATTCCTCCCAATTCGTTATTCTTGCGCAACCAAACCACCAGTGATTTCGGTAATTTCAGTGGTAATAGCAGCTTGACGTGCGCGGTTATATTTCAGATTTAATTTATCAATTAAATCGCCAGCGTTATCTGATGCAGCTTTCATCGCGGTTGACGATGAAGCATGTTCAGCAGTTTTGGCATCCAAAATGGCACCGTAAACTAAACTTTCAGCGTATTGTGGCAATACGGCTGACAAAATCGCTTCTTCCGAAGGTTCCATTTCATATTCGGGTCCAACATCGACTCGACTATCTTTGGCTTTACGGTTATCTTGTTCACTTTGTTCAAAGGTTTCTTCAGAAATCGGCAGCATTTTAACTGACCGGAATCCTGATGATAACCGGTTGATAAAGTGATTATAGAACACGTAAAGTTCATCAAAGACTTCATTATGGTACATGGAAGTAACGGTTTTGACGATTTCACGAACTTCTTTGAAGGTTGGCACGTCAGAGACGCCGCGGTATTCATAGGCCACGTTTAAGCCATTCTTCTTATAAAAGTCCGCACCAGTACCACCAACCGCCAAAACGACCGCGTTATCAGCGTTTAATTGGTGGTCTTGCATAAAGGCATTCGTCTGTTTTAAGACACTGCTATTATAACTACCAACTAACCCCCGGTCGGAGGTGATCACTAATAATCCGGTACGTTTAACGGGGCGTTGTGCCAACAATTCGCTCACCGAAATGGTGTTGGAATTACTGTTGGGAACGCCGGCACTAGCTGACATCAGATGAGCTTTGGCAAGATGAGAAACGATGCTTTCAACCTTAGAAGCATACACCTGATACGTGCCAGTATGCTTTTGAATCTGGCTCAACTTTGAGGTTGAGACCATTTGCATAGCTGACGTGATCTGATGAGTCTTCTTGGTTGATTCAATCCGGCGTTTAACATCCATTAATGATTCTGCCATGCACTACTCACCATCCTTTTCAGCTCTTAATTACTTAGCAGCAGCAGCGGTTGGCTGGAACTGCTTGGCAAATTCATCTAAGGCTGCATTGGCCTTGTCAGTATCAGGCAATTTCTTCGTTGATACAATCGTATCAAAAAGATCTTGATGATTACTGCGGATGAAATCAAACATTTCAGTTTGATACCGAGCAATGTCGTCAACGGCAACTTTGTCCAAATACCCTTTGGTCAAAGCGTACAAGATCATAACTTGTTCTTCGACCTTCAATGGTGAATGAACGGGTTGTTTCAAGACTTCAACCGTCCGTTGACCACGATTCAACTTAGCTTGCGTTGCCGCATCCAAGTCAGAACCGAATTGTGAGAAGGATTCCAATTCACGATAAGAAGCCAAGTCCAAACGTAAAGTCCCAGCAACTGACTTCATCGCTTTGATTTGAGCATCCCCACCGACCCGAGAAACAGAAGCCCCGGCATCGATCGCTGGCCGAACACCTGAATAGAATGAATCACTATCCAAGAAGATTTGACCATCGGTGATGGAGATAACGTTGGTTGGAATATAAGCGGAGATATCCCCAGCTTGCGTTTCGATAATTGGTAAGGCTGTCATTGAACCGCCACCCAAGTCATCGTTCAACTTAGCTGCCCGTTCGAGCAACCGTGAATGCAAGTAGAAAACGTCCCCAGGATAAGCTTCACGACCTGGAGGCCGACGTAAGATCAATGAGAGTTCACGATA
The DNA here is from genome assembly GCF_005405085.1 of Lactiplantibacillus daowaiensis. Classification (GTDB taxonomy): domain Bacteria; phylum Bacillota; class Bacilli; order Lactobacillales; family Lactobacillaceae; genus Lactiplantibacillus; species Lactiplantibacillus daowaiensis. The sequence goes on from NZ_BJDJ01000012.1 coordinate 51,907, forward strand.
AGCGGTGGCTTGTTTTGATAAATCATCATAGATGATCAAAACGTGCTTGCCGTTGAACATGAATTCTTCACCCATAGCAGCGCCAGCATATGGTGCCAAGTAAAGTAATGGGGCTGGTTCAGAAGGACCGGCCGTAACCACGATCGTGTAATCCATCGCGCCAAACTTCTTCAAAGCTTCCACTTGAGCCCGGACAGTTGAGTCCTTTTGCCCAATGGCAACATAGATACAGATCATGTCTTGATCTTTTTGGTTCAAAATCGCATCAATGGCAACAGAAGTCTTACCAGTCTTCCGGTCACCAATGATCAATTCACGTTGGCCACGACCAATTGGTACTAAGGCATCAATGGCCTTGATCCCAGTTTGGAGGGGTTCACTAACAGATTGACGTTGCATAATCCCAGGGGCTTTGTGTTCAATTGGCCGCGTATTCGTGGTCTTGATTTCACCTAAACCATCAACTGGTTGACCTAAGGAATTAACAACCCGGCCAATCATGGCGTCCCCAACTGGAACTTCCATGATACGGCCAGTCCGTTTAACAGTATCGCCTTCGCGAATACCGTCAAAATCACCTAAAACAACGATACCAACATCGTTGCTTTCAAGGTTTTGCACCATCCCGTAAACACCATTACTGAATTCAAGCAATTCCCCTTGTAAGGCATTGTCGAGTCCATGGGCCCGGGCGATCCCATCACCAACATAGGTGACAGTACCGGTTTCAGCAACTGAGAGCTCAGTTTGATAACTTTCTAATTGTTGTTTGATTAGAGCACTGATTTCTTCAGATTTAATGCTCATAAAAGTTTCACCTCTTCGTAAAAGACTTTTTTTAATTGTTGATGAGTGCTCGTTTTAAATTCATTAATTGTAATGCCACGCTACCATCAAACGTTTGGTTGTTTGACTTCACAATAACACCACCAATGATTTCGGGGTCAATCTTTTGGTTCAATTGAACCTGTTTTGCCCCGACACGTTTAGCAAACGCCGCTGCGATGGCTTTAGCTTGCTCATCGGACAACTTGACCGCAGACGTTACCTCGGCATGAACAATTTGTTGACTGTCGTCATAACGTTGTTCAAAAGCGTCGATAATCGCTACCAAGTTACTCATACGGCCATAATCATACAACATTTGAATAAAATTCTGAATGTATTCTGAAGCATGGTCAGTCAAAGTACGCAGCATTTCCTGCTTTTGATCAACCGTTAGCAATGATCCTGAGAGGACCTCTGCCAATTGAGGGTTATCAATAAAGACTTGCCGCAATTGTTTTAATTCAGTCAGGAATGCTTCGGTCTGATCTTTTTCAACCGCGAGCTCAAAGAGGGCCTTTGAGTATCGATTTGCAATTGTAAGATTATCAAGACTCATGCTTTCCCAACCCTTCAATATACGAATTAATTAATGCTTGTTGGCCTTCAGGGTCTAATTGCTTCTTGATAATCTTCGAAGCAATTTGGACAGAAATGTCAGCAACGTCAGATTGGACGTTCTTTAAGGCATCCTGACGCTCCTGTTCAATATCCTTGCGCGCGCTTTGTTTATACTGCGTTGCTTCGTTTTGCGCGTCAGCGACAATGCTGGCCCGTTGTTTTTCACCACTTTGCTTAGCATCAGCGACGATATCGCTTGCTTCGCTCCGTGAGTGTGATAACGCTTCGCGACGTTGGTCAGCTAAATCGCTCGCTTCTTTGCGGGATTTTTCAGCCGTATCAATATCGTTGGCAATCTTGTTAGCCCGTTCACCCATCATTTTAGTGATTGGATTCCACGCAACTAACGCAATCAACGCCATCAAAATAATAAAACTAATCGCAATAAATAACATGTCGCCCAGATATAGACCGGATGCACCGATAATTAAATGCGAGAGCATCTAATGACACCTCCTTCTTCCATTTTGATAAAAATGAATCTGTTATCCAATGATTACTTGTTCATAACCATTAAGGCAACAACGAAGGAAATGATAGGCATCGCTTCAACCAACCCAACACCGATAAACATGTTAGTCCGTAATTGACCAGATAATTCTGGTTGACGGGCCATACCTTCAAGCATTTTAGAAATAATCAAACCGTTACCAACACCGGCACCAATAGCGGCACCAAACATCGCAATACCTGCTGCAAGAGCTCCCATAATTTGTGTATCCTCCTTAAAATTAAAAAACAGAAATTTCTTCTTATTCCTCTGGCGTTAATTGTCGAGAAATATAAACTGAAGCCAAGGTGACAAACACGAATGCTTGCACACTCCCGATAAAGACTGAAAATCCTTGCCAGGCTAACTCAACTGGTAGTGAATAGATATAACTGATCCAATTTTTGCTACTGGTTAAACCACTAATTAAGGTCAGTAACATTTCACCAGCGAAGATATTCCCAAACAACCGCAAACCTAATGTTAAGAAGTTTGTGAATTGTTCGAAAATGTTAAGCGGCAAGAACAAAGTAAATGGTGCTAAGTAGCCTTTGAAATAAGCTTTGGCGCCATTTTTCGTAATTCCGGCATAGTGTGCTAACGCAATCGTCATCAACGATAACGTCAAAGTGACTACCGGATCAGCGGTAGGACTTTTAACATACGTATACTCCCCAACTTGGATATGAATGAACAACCCAATTTGGTTAGCAACGAAAATGAAGAGGAACAGCGTGAACGCATATAAACCGAAATGTGATGCGTCATTCCCCTTAATTGAACCTTTGACAATGCCATTCGTGAACTCAACGAGCCACTCCAGCACATTTTGCCCACCTTTTGGTTTCATCGCAATGTGCCGAGATAGCGCAAAAACGAACAAGAAAACGATCAAACAAGTAATTAAAATTGAAAGGTCGTTCGCCACGTTAAACGTTAAACCAAGGAACTTGACGGTAGGAACTGGATCACTCACAGAATATCACCTCTTTCCTTAATTTCGGTGTCAGGATAACCATAACGTGTACTCAACATAACGTCAATTGTATCGAAACATGAAATAGTAAATTAGAGTTACCCCTAATCAAAATACAATGGTAATAATACCACCACGGCAATAAAAATTCAAAATAATTTCAACTTTTTATTTATTAGCAAAAATCCTATGACATCAAGCTTTCACGTTGCTTTCATGTCATAGGATTTTCATAAACTCGCATTAGTTTTCACTTTTTAAGAAAGTATGCTAGCGCTTACTGTTCGTTAACGGCCGCCTTTGGCAGTACTAAATTCATAATAATACCAAGCACAGTTGCGACTGCTAAACCACTAAATTGGAAAGTGCCTAATTGTAAGTACGCATTCCCAATCCCAATGACTAAAACAGCCGATGCAATCATTAAGTTACGCTTTTGATTAAAGTCAACTTGGTTATCAATTAAGATCCGCATCCCACTAGACGCAATGACCCCAAATAACAAGAAGCTGACGCCACCGATAACCGGTGATGGAATACTTTGAATCAAAGCAGATAGTTTGCCGACAAAACTAAAGATGATGGCAAACAAGGCCGCCCCACCCAGGACATAAATACTGTGTACCCGAGTAATTGCAAGGACCCCAATATTTTCACCATAAGAGGTCACTGGTGGGCCCCCGACGAAACCGGCAATAATTGACGCAGTCCCATCCCCAGCTAACGTATGATTCAAGCCAGGATCTTTGAAGAAGTTTCGTTTGGTTAACTTATTTAACACCATGATATGCCCCATATGTTCGGACATCGTGACAAAGGCAATCGGTGCCATACTTAAAATGGCGCCCCAATAAATACCCGGATGATAAGTCACAAATGGGATTTGGAAGTCAGGCATGGCAAACCATTTAGCAGCCATGACTGGTGCAAAATTGACAATGCCAAACATGACCGCAATCAAATAGCCACAAACGATCCCTAACAAGATTGGGACTAAGCTCATAAAGCCACGTAAGTACATGTTAAAGATGACGGTTAAGATCATCGTTAACATGGCAACCGCAAAGAAGCGCAAGTCATAATGGCTACCATTGATCGTCGCATCTTTAGCGGCGGTGCTAGCTAATGACAAGCCGATAACCATGACGATTGGCCCAACAACGATTGGCGGCAAGGCCTTATCGATCCAATCAGATCCAATCAACGTGACTAACAGACTAACAATCAGGTAAACGACCCCAACCGCAACGGTCCCTTGGGCAATCGCTGGATAACCAGCCGTCTTCATCAACGACTGCATCACGACGATAAACGAAAAACTTGACCCCATGTACGCCGGAATCTTATGCCGGGTAATCAAGATATACATCAATGTCCCGACCCCAGAACTGAATAACGCAATCCCTGGGTTTAATCCAACCAGAATTGGGACCAACACCGTCGAACCAAACATTGAGAATAAATGCTGAATCGATAACCCGAGCCAACTCCCAAACTTTGGTCGGTCGTGAATGTCCAAGACGACATCGTCATTATGAAACGCCGTTTGCTTTGCCATAACGCACCCCTTATATTGAATAATTGATAAAAGAAAAGACAGACCCCCACTCAAAAGCGGCTGGTCTGTCTGAATAGCGTTCACCCACTGCGGGTAAACGTCCGTCATCCTTTTCAGCCTCTCTGAGCTAAATTAAAGGAACTGTTTAATTGTTGTACCTAGAATAGCTGAGTTGATTATGTTTGTCAATAGTTGTTGACGGTTTACGCTTTAAACTGAGACACGACTAAGCCGACATCCGGTTCAGGTCGTTACAACCTGCAGGTACCATTGATAGCCATGTCCACCTACAACTTGACCAAGCAACGGTGTCATTTATCACGCTATTATATAGCGTTACTACTATATTATATCAATCTATTTGAATATAGATTGCATCGAATCTTCCTTAGTAAAAAAACGGCACACAAAAAGCGCGCTTAATCTGTTATCAGATCAACCACGCTTTTCACATCTAATCAGTTAATTTACTTGGTACCAAATAACCGGTCACCAGCATCGCCCAAACCAGGAACGATGTAGCCATCTTCATTCAAATGGTCGTCTAATGCGGCAGTATAAATATCAATATCTGGGTGAGCTTCTTGTAACGCTTTAACACCTTCAGGAGCCGCAACTAAGCACATGAACTTAATATTGCTAGCGCCCCGCTTCTTTAACATATCCATTGCCATGATAGCTGAACCACCAGTGGCTAACATTGGATCAACCACAAATAATTGACGTTGTGAAATATCACTAGGTAATTTCACAAAGTATTCAACTGGTTTCAATGTCTTTTCATCACGATACATCCCGACATGACCAACCTTAGCTGCTGGAATCATGTTTAAGACCCCATCAACCATCCCAAGACCGGCACGCAAGATTGGCACAATGGCAACTTTCTTACCGGCTAATGTCTTTTGCGTGGTTTTCGTGATTGGCGTTTCAATTTCAATATCCTTCAATGGCATATCCCGTGAAACTTCATAAGCCATTAAGGTCGAAATTTCGTTGACCATTTCCCGAAAAACTTTAGTGCCACATTCTTTTTCCCGAATGATCGTTAACTTATGTTGAATGAGCGGATGATTTAAAACCTCGAACTTACCCATGTTATGCTGCACGCTCCTTAGTGATTTCTTTCTATTGTAGCTAATTTAGTCTAAAAAAACTAGGGTAGAACTGGAAAGCAACTCAAAAAAAGTGAGTATTCAGTTCAAATTTCCGAATGTTCGAGCATTTCCACCAAGTCTATCTCAACTAATTAGTTGTTATCGTTGCTAGTATACCGCATAATGTTCGCTATTAGTGCCGTAAAAACGCTTTTACAATAAAAATAATGATAAAAAAACACCAGCTAATCAAGTTTTCATGATTGACTGGTGTTCGCTTAATTTTTAGTCAACATCAATAGGATGTTTGGCAGTTAAAGCCATCGCTTGATCCTTAACGGCTTCAAGATTTTCCGCATTCTCAGGGTCTTGTAAGACTTGTAAAATCAACTTAGCGACTTCAGCCGCATCCGCTTCATTAAAGCCACGGGTCGTAATGGCTGGTGTACCTAAGCGAATGCCAGAGGTCTTAAAGGCGCCTAACGTTTCATTAGGAATCGCTTCTTTATTAACGGTGATATAAACCGTATCCAACAAGTCTTGGACTTGGCGCCCGTTTAAGCCGGATTTAGTGACGTCTAACGTCAACAGATGATTATCCGTCCCACCGGAAATGACCCGCACTAAGTCTGAGTCATTAAAGACCGCAGCCATTGCTTGGGCGTTCTTAATAATTTGTTGTGCATACGTCTTGAATTCTGGTTGTAAATCTTCGCCTAAAGCAACGGCCTTACCAGCAATCACGTGATCTAACGGACCGCCTTGGTTGCCAGGGAAAACAGCGGAGTTGATTTTCTTACCATATTCAGCCTTCGCCAAAATCATCCCACCACGGGGGCCACGTAAGGTCTTATGCGTGGTCGTGGTGACCACATCAGCATATGGCACTGGACTAGGATGTAATCCCGCTGCAACTAACCCCGCAATATGGGCCATGTCGACCATCAATAAAGCCCCAACGGCATCCGCAATTTCACGGAACTTGGCAAAATCAATAATCCGACTGTAGGCTGATGCCCCTGCCACGATCAACTTTGGCTTGAATGCTTTAGCTTGGGCCAAAATCGCATCATAGTCGAGTTCTTCAGTTTCAGGATTCAAACCATAATCATTAAAATCATAAAGCTTACCCGAAAAGTTAACACTCGAACCATGCGTTAAATGACCACCGGCATCCAAGGACATGCCCATTACCCGGTCACCAGGTTGGATCAGTGCCATATAAGCAGCCGCATTAGCTTGTGAGCCAGAATGTGGTTGCACGTTGGCATATTCAGCGCCAAATAATTCTTTAGCCCGATCAATGGCTAAAGTTTCAACTTGATCAATAAATTCATTACCACCATAAAAACGATGGCCAGGGTAACCTTCAGAATACTTGTTAGTGAGAACACTGCCTTGAGCGGCGCGCACGCCTTTTGAGACAATATTTTCCGAAGCGATTAATTCAATGTTGTGTTGTTGCCGCGCTTGTTCCTTACTAATAGCGGCCCAAACGGCTGGATCTTGTTCTTGGTAATTCATGAATATTCTCCTCCATTTCGCAAGTGACAACTTTCGGGTTTTCCCGATTGCAATTATTATACACTAAAATGTGTCTGACCGGCAGATTTATTTAAGCGATTCATGTAAGCCGCGCCCAGACCGTGATTATCAAATGCTTGGCAAAGAATATCTTTGATTTCAGTTTCAGTATCGAAATGACGTAAGCCAGCAAAAAGTTCGCGACTAGCTGAATTTACATCCTCGCCTAAAGAGAATCGTTCGCAATTTACTGGAATTCGATTGGTCGTTAAAATTTGATCAGTCGCCATCACACCCATCGGTACGGCTTGTTTTGAGGCCCAAGCCAAAGCGGCGGGCCAATCTTGTGCACGATCCACGATATAGACTTGAGCCGCTGGCGCGTAATGTTTGTACTTCATCCCGGGCGCCTTAGGCACTTCCGTCGCCCCAACATGATGCTGTTCAGTTAGGACGGGTTCACCGATAACGGCTTCAATCTGTTCGGCAGTCACCGCTCCTGGCCTTAAAATGGCCGGTTGCGCACCTGATAAGTCTAAGACCGTTGATTCGACCCCGACCTGTGTCGCACCGTCATCTAAAATCCCAGCGATCTTACCATCTAAATCATGTAAGACATGTTGCGCAGTCGTCGGACTTGGCTTACCTGAGGTATTCGCCGATGGCCCCACGATTGGGGTCTTAGCCGCCCGAATCAAAGCTAGGGTTGCCGCGTTGTTTGGATTTCGAAACGCCGCGGTCGTCAAGCCACCCGTTACTTCTGGTGCTAAAGCAGCCGGCTTCAAATTGAAAATCATCGTCAATGGCCCTGGCCAAAACGCCTTGATCAACTTTTTAGCCGCGACTGATAATGGCTTGGCGAAGCGTTCAACCGTTTCAACATCGGCCACATGGACGATCAAAGGATTATCGCTAGGCCGCCCCTTAGCTTGATAAACTTGCTTAACTGCCGATACATTGGTGGCATCCGCACCTAAGCCATAAACCGTTTCAGTTGGAAAAGCCACCAGTTGACCAGTTGCAATCAAAGCTGCCGCTTGGTCGACTGCGGCTGGTTTAAAAATTTTTGTTTCCATATTAGTCTCAATCCTTCTTCGTATTAATCACGCGTAACATGCGATCATGCCCCGCCATATCTTGCCGTAATGTGACTGTTGCTTGTGGCAACGCTTGGGTAAAGAGTTGTTGCACTGCCGGTCCTTGATGGTAGCCAAACTCCAAATACAACCGGCCATTAACTGCCAAGTGATCAGCCACTTGGGCGGCGAGCTGTTCATAAATTGCTAAACCATCATTGGCAGCAAATAACGCTTGTTGTGGTTCATAAGTTAACACACTTGCATCCATGACGCTCGTCTCACTCGTTGCAATGTACGGTGGATTACTAACGATGACATCGTATTTGGTCGCGGGGACTTGCGCAAACAAGTCACTTTGATAAAACGCGACGTCTAGCTGCAATTCAGCCGCATTTTGCTGCGCAACGGCCAATGCCGCGGCCGAAATATCACTTGCCGTCACTTGCCAGCTCGGTTGGTTTTGTTTTAAGGCCAAAGCGATTGCCCCCGACCCGGTCCCGATATCCAAGACTTGTTTGGCTGTCATCGTCGCGGAATCCGTCAAGATCCAATCAACTAGCTCTTCGGTTTCAACTCGCGGAATCAAAACGGCCGGATTAACCGTCAAAGCGAGCCCATAAAACGGCGCCTTGCCTAACACATATTGAGCTGGTTCACCGGCAACAACGCGCTCGATGGCCGCTTGATAAGCTTGCCAATCAGCAATTGGTAACGTGTCACGGTAATGAATCAACAATTGGGTCTGATCAAGTCCCGTTAAGCCCAGTAATAAAAAGCGGGCCGCATCTTGTGGCAAATCAACCGTCTTTAGACAAAAAGAAGCCCATCGCTGGGCTTCAAAATAAGTGGGTTTGCTTGGCCGCTTAGTCATTGGTCAATTGCTCGATTTTCTTCGTTTGATCCGCTAAAATCAACGCATCAATAATTTCATCTAATTCCCCGTTCATCACACGGTCTAACTTATTCAACGTTAAACCGATTCGGTGATCGGTAACCCGGTTTTGCGGGAAGTTATAGGTCCGAATCCGTTCAGAACGATCCCCGGTCCCAACAGCCGACTTCCGTTCTGCATCGTATTGGTTTTGTTCCCGTGATTGATAATAGTCATAAACCCGCGCCCGCAAGATTTCCATCGCTTTGGCCCGGTTTTGTTGTTGTGACCGTTGATCTTGCATCGAAACCACGATACCAGTTGGTAAGTGGGTCATCCGCACGGCTGAAGACGTCTTGTTAATATGCTGACCACCGGCACCAGATGACCGGAAGACATCGACCCGAATATCTTTTTGGTCAATGTCAATATCGACATCCTTGGCTTCAGGCATAATCCCAACCGTCGCCGTTGACGTATGCACCCGCCCAGCAGATTCAGTGACTGGGACCCGTTGGACCCGATGTGCGCCACTTTCATACTTCAACTTGGAATAAACTTTATTCCCAGAAATAATCAAGACGATTTCTTTAAACCCGCCGACTTCAGTTTCATTACGGTCAGCGACTTCGATATTCCACCCTTGCCGTTCAGCATACTTGGAATACATCGTAAATAAATCAGCAGCAAACAAACTGGCTTCATCACCACCAGCAGCCCCATGGATTTCCATGATGATGTTCTTATCATCGTTAGGGTCTTGTGGCAACATCAATAAAGTGATGTCATGTTCGAGTTGGTCTTTTTCGGCGTTTAAATGCTTTAAATCGTCTTTGACCATAGCACTCATGTCATCGTCTAATTTTTCCCGTAACAAGTCGTTGTTTTCATCGATTTGGCCGGTCACATCTTTATATTGTTTATACTTTTCAACGGTTTCCCGTAAACTGGCTTCTTCTTTTGATAACTTCAAGAAGCGTTGGGTGTCCGCAATAACTTCAGGATCACTCAATAATTCGCCGAGTTCTTCATACCGGTCGGCAACCGCTTGTAATTTATCGAAAAACTTATCCATACTTACTTAATTCCTCACTTTGTTAATTTCGGCGGACAGAAGTAATGCCGACGACAAACTGGATAATACATGGAATTGCCACCCACCAAGACTTGTTCACCTTCATAAACGGGTTGCCCATCATTAAAGCGCAAGTTCATAATGGCCTTTTTCCGGCAGAACCAACAAATCGTCTTCATTTCTTCAATCTTGTCAGCATAGAGCAATAAATATTTACTGCCTTCGAACAATTCATTTTGAAAATCATTCTTTAATCCAAAAGTCATGACCGGGATATTTAAGTCATCAACGATATGCGCCAATTCTAAAATATGATGCTTTTTGAGAAATTGCGCTTCATCGATCAAGACACAGGCCGCCTCTGGATTAAGTTCCTTGACGGTGTCTAACACGTTGGTGTCATCAAAAATCGGCGTTGCATCGCGTGACAAGCCAATGCGACTCTTCACGTGACCAATCCCTGCGCGCGTATCGACGCCACTAGCCATAATAATGACGGGCTTATTTTGTTCTTCATAGTTATGCGCAACTTTTAAAATTTCAATGGTCTTCCCACTGTTCATGGCGCCATAACGGAAAAATAACTGTGCCAAATTACTCGGTCCCCTTTTTTACACATTTCTAATTAATTATAGCTGATTTAACCACGAATTTCAGCAATCAGTGATGAAAACTCATTAATGATTTCATAAACTGCGCTGTGAACCAGTAGTATCGCTTTTCTTTTCTTTAAGTTCAGTATAAAATACTTGGAAGTAGCGTTAAACGCAAACACGCTTGAAATCAAAAGTTAGGGGCAACATAACGATGTCAATTAATAGTATTTTGGCAACTTGGACTGGTAAGTCCGCTTACTGGTTCTTGCATACTTTCCGTGGTGGCGGGAGTTCCCTGCCAGGGAAGTTGGCCTTAAAGTTAGATCCAGCCATTTTAAAACATTTGGCCCGCAATTATGACGTCATTGTCATCACTGGGACCAATGGGAAAACATTAACGACCGCTTTAACGGTCAAAGTCCTCCGCGAACAATATCCAGACATTTTAACCAATCCAAGTGGCTCCAACATGAAACAAGGGATCGTCACGACTTTCTTAACCGCACCTAAGGCCCATCAAAAGCCCTTAGCGGTATTAGAAGTTGACGAAGCAAATGTCATTATGGTCACCAAGTACATTACACCTAAGGCCTTTGTATTCACCAATATCTTCCGTGATCAAATGGATCGTTACGGCGAAATCTACACGACTTACCAAAAGATTTTGGATGGGGTGGCTTTAGCACCTGAAGCCACGATCATTGCCAATGGGGATTTACCGTTATTTAATTCTAAGCAACTCCCTAACCCGATCTTGTATTACGGCTTTGATTATCAACCTGATGGTGATGAACATGCACCCGCTAATACCGATGGCTTGTTATGCCCTAATTGCCAACACATTCTTCATTATCGGAGTCGGACCTACAGTAATATGGGTAAGTACTTCTGTCCTAATTGTGGCTTTGAACGCCCACAATTAACTTACAAGTTAAACGCATTGACTGCCATGACGCCAACATCTTCTGATTTTGAAATCAATGGTCAAGCCATGCACTTAAATATTGGCGGCCAATATAATATTTATAATGCGTTAGCAGCTTACGCCGTTGGTCGTTTCATGGACGTGCGCCCTGCTAAGATTGCACATGCCTTAAGCGATAATGATGAACAAGTCTTTGGTCGCCAAGAGATCTTCCATGTTGGTGATAAAGACGTGACTTTGATCCTAGTTAAAAATCCGGTCGGCTTAAACCAAGTCTTACAAATGATCAGTACTGACGAGCGACCATTTTCATTTGCCGCTTTATTGAACGCCAACTACGCTGATGGTATTGATACGAGTTGGATTTGGGATGGCGATTTTGAACAGTTACCAGGCTTAAAAGTCCCCGCTTACATTAGTGGTGGCGAACGCTATAAAGATATCACGTTTCGGCTGAAGGTCGCGGGCGTGCCAACGGATAAGTTGACGATCGTCCCTGACCTAACGAATATGACCGCTGAAATTCAAAAATTGCCAACCAAACAAGTCTACGTCGTGGCGACTTATACCGCGATGTTACAATTACGTAAACAACTGGCCAGCCAAGGCATTATTGATGGGGGGATGGCTTAATTATGACCTACACCTTAAAAGCAGCACATCTCTACGGTGATTTAATGAACACCTATGGCGATATCGGCAACATCTTAGCCATGCGCTATTATGCGCAAGCGGTCGATGCCACCATTGACGTTGACTTAGTCAGCCTAGATGATACGTTTGATCCTAAAAAATACGACTTCGTCTTGTTCGGCGGTGGTCAAGATTATGAACAAACCATCGTCTCTAAAGACTTGCAAACTAAAAAAGCCGCTCTTACCGACTACATCGAAGCTGGCGGCCCGTTCTTAGCAATTTGTGGTGGCTTTCAAATGTTGGGCCACTACTATATTGGGGCTCACGGTGAAAAGATTGCCGGTATCGGGGCGCTTGACCATTACACCTTGAGTCAAGACAACAACCGGTTTATCGGTAATATCACCATTAAGAATGCTGAAACCGGTCAAACTTACTATGGCTTTGAAAACCATAATGGGACGACCTTCCTTGGCGAAGGCGAACGCCCACTTGGTGAAGTTGAACAAGGTAACGGGAACAATGGCCAAGATAAATCTGAAGGCGTGATTTACAAAAACACCTTTGGCTCTTACTTCCATGGTCCAATCTTAGCGCGTAACGAAGCCTTAGCGAAACGCATCTTGAAGCTTGCTTTACAACGCAAATATCCCGACGCTGACTTTAGTGCTTTGGATACCTTAAACGAAGACCTAACCAAAAACGTGCAAGTTAAGCCATAGCGCTTGCCAAGATACTGCTAGCAAAAAAAGACGATGTAGTTTAAACAATCCACAATAGCCACTACCAATAAAATTGGTGGTGGCTTTTTTGATGATGCAACTTAAATGATGACCTTAATGCATCCCACCAATTAGTCAGTTGTCAGCCTCATCCTCACATCTAGTTGGTCAACAATAACCGGCCCAAAACCACTTTCTGAAAGAAGCTCAGAATTCTTTCGCTTTATGTAACTAGTTGTAACTGCGAACCTTTTCTATAATAACCTCATTGTTATTGAAACAGAACAGGACGTGAGGCTAGTTGAAAACAACTATTAAAAATCATCAGGCTTGGATGGGCCCAATTATCGCTGCGCTATTGGCCTTCTTAGTGGTCAGTGCCGTCTTCATCAGTCGGCAGATTACCCCCTTTGGTAATCATAATCTACTCATTAGTGACATGGGTGGGCAATACGTTTCATTTTTTACAGCCTATCGCCATGCCTTACTACAACACAATTTCCAGCTCTATTCGTTTTCACAATCACTAGGTGGAAATGCAGTCCCCACACTAGCTTATTATTTAATGAGTCCATTTAATCTGATTATCTTGGCCTTTAGTGCCGCGCAAATCCCCACTGGTTTGACCATCATCATCATGGTGAAGATAATGGCGATTGCGGTCACGATGACTTGCTTTTTACAGCGTCACTTTAAAACAACCACTTGGTCAGCGAGCTTATTTGGCTTAGCGTTTAGTCTCTCTGGCTTTGTCGCCCTCAATTACTTTACCGTGATGTGGCTAGATGCCTTGATTTGGTTACCTTTAGTCTTAATGGGATTGGATCATTTAATGCGTACCGGACACCCTGGTCAATTCTTTGGCTGGTTATGGGTCAGTATCGTAACGGACTACTACTTAGGCTATATGACCTGTCTGTTTGTGGTTTATTACTTTATCTACCAATGGTTTATCACCCGCGACCAAACACTCAGCTTCACCCAAGAGTTACGTCAACGCGGTCACCTCATTGGTAAAGCCCTGTTAACGGCAATCCTCAGCGCGATTAGTAGCTTATTCATTCTGCTCCCGGCCGGCTTGGGCATGTTACAAACCGCTAAATCAGCCCAGAAACTTAGCAATTATTTACCGACCTTGCAATTTAAAGCATCGATTCTAAGTCAGCTTGGTTTGGGGGCAACGAACTTTAGCACCCGCTTAGATCATGCACCAACAATTTTTAGTACCACTTTAGTCAGTCTCTTAGTCTTAGTTTACTTTGTTCATCCCGCCATCAATCGCCACCATCGTTGGCACACCGCTGGCTTTTTAGTGGCGTTGTTACTCAGCATGCAAATCCAAACATTGAATACGGTTTGGCATCTATTCCAAAAACCAGCAGGGTTCCCCTATCGCCAGTCATTCTTTGTCAGTTTTGCATTGATCATGGTGGCGTTTGCTGCTTGGCAAGCCCGACCAAAAGTCATCGCTACCCGGTGGCAACTTGGGCTTCCCCTAAGCCTTAGTCTTGCTTTAGGCTTAGGCTGGCTCACTAATCACGGCACCATCAACGCGATTTCACTAAAAGTCGGCTTAATCAGCATTGCCTACGTCATCTGTAGTGCCATGGTCTTATTCTTAACCCGCAAAACGACCCAAATCGTATTATTGACTGGTTTAGTGACCACTGAATTAGGTGGGAATTTCTGGCTCAACTTGCAACATTCCCCTTTTGGCAATCAAACGGCTTATGCCCAAGCTTATCGCACCGAATATCGGCAAATGGCCGCGGTCAACGATCCAGATGGCCAACTTTATCGCGTTGAAAATGAAAATACGCTAATTAATTCCGCGTATGCTTACAGTTCACACTACCGTAATTACAATGATCCGATGTTATTTAACTTCCATGATTTGAGTTACTATAATTCGACTTTTAACAACCAAACCCGTTTGATGTTAAAATCACTCGGCCTCTACAGTAAGAATGTGCGTCGTATTAGCTCAAGTGGCACGAATGCGGTCAGTGCCATGTTGTTAGGCTTAAAATCAACGGTTAAATTAAATGCTAATGGCCAGGCCACAACCACCAATTTGGCTAGCAGCGTTGGGATGGGCTTTACTGTACCGACGAGCTTTACAGCATTAAAATTGTTGCCCAATAGTGCCTTGGCTAATCAAGAAAGCCTCTTACAAACACTACGACCAAGTACGACACCCTACTTTGCTAACGCGACTAAAGTTAATGATCACGTTACTTATGAAGCCAGTGCAAAACAGTACCATTACTTGCACACCGTGACTTTAAAAGTTAACGCCACTGGTCAACTATATTACAATGATACGACCGCTAACACGAAGTTCTCGACAATGCGCGTCAATGGTAAAATTACCGCCCCCGTTGTCAATGCTGACGGTCACTTGATTTTACGGCAACTTGGCCACTTCAAACGTGGCACAACAGTTAAATTAACGTTTAAATCCACTCAGGCCCAATTAGGAACACATGTCCATTTGGCTAGTTTGGATCAAGCCAAATTCAAGCAAGTCTATCAAGCGCTTCAAAAACAAGCTTTTGTGCCGACCTATCATGCTAGTGGCCTAATGACGACGGTTACCGGGACGCTTAACAATACCACTAACCGTCACTGGTTATACGTGGCAATTCCAGCAGATGCTGGTTGGGTTGCCAACGTTAACGGTCACACGGTCAAAACTAAAACCGTCCTCGGGGGGATGCTAGCAATCCCAGTCACTAGTGGTCATAATCAAATCACCTTAACTTATCACGTCCCCGGCCTAACATTAGGCAGTGGCTTATCAATCTTGAGTTTGCTTAGCTTTGTTGGCTGGCGTCGTTGGCGTCGTCGCCAAGCATAATCAAAAAAATCTAGGATCAGCACCGTAAATGTTACTCGTGCTGATCCTAGATTTTTTGTTAGGACTATTAGTGAACCCGTTTAAGTTATAATAATTATTTATAATGAAAATTCTCATGGCCTTCAGTTATCCGATGATAATCAAAAAGCGTGATCATCAGTAAAAACCGATTATCACGCTTCTTTATAACTTAAACCCGTTAAGCTTTTTCGCCTGGTTCAGAGGCGATGATTTGTAAATCACCTTTTAAGGTCCATTGTTTAACGTCGAATGGCAAGATAAAATGCACACCCTTCTTCAAAGGATAAGCCTTACCATCAACGGTGATACTACCTTCACCGGCTAAAACCGACACTAACGTATATGGCGCTTGACCACGATTGAACGTAGCTTGTCCATCAGTTAACCGCCATTGCCAAACACCAAAGAATGGTGATTGCACATACTTGGTTACTGTAGCATCGCCAACTTGCGTGGTCGTGATGTCCAATTTTGGATCTTCATGAGGCACGATCGTCGTATCAATTGATTGTTGTAAATGTAATTCCCGTTTCTTACCAGTCGTCTTATCAACTCGATCCCAATCATACAACCGATAAGTCGTATCAGAACTTTGTTGGGTTTCTAAGACCATGATACCTTTACCAACGGCATGAATCGTCCCCGATGGCACGTACAAGAAATCGCCGGCTTTAACGGGTACTCGCCGGAATAACTTGTCCCATTCACCATTGTGAATCCAGTCAGCCAATTGTTCACGAGTCTTGGCATAATGACCGTAGAGCATCGTAGCACCAGGTTCAGCCGCAATCACATACCAGCATTCGGTTTTGCCAAGTTCGTGTTCATGTTCAGCGGCATACGCGTCGTCAGGATGAACTTGAACCGATAAATCTTCACTGGCATCCAAAATCTTAGTCAATAATGGGAACACATCACCCTTAGCATTGCCAAAGACATCCCGATGTTTTGCCCAAACATCGTCCAATGTCATGCCAGCATAGGGCCCGTTTTCAACGGTTGCTGGACCATGGGGATGGGCCGAAATTGCCCAGCATTCGCCGGTATGGTCACTAGGAATATCATAACCAAAGTCTGATTTTAGTCGGGTACCGCCCCAGATTTTTTCATGGAAAACTGGTTTTAAGAAATAAGGTTCACTCATGACAACACACTCCATTACTCTTTTTTGATAGTCCTAGCATATCATAATTGAAAGCGGTTGTGAAACTAGTCTAATGAGAATGTAACCGTATCCGCCAGCCAAGCAGCCAATAAGTGCCGCCGAGCCGGTAAAAACTGGGCATCACGGACGGTTGGATGGACGCGATTCGATAAGAAAATCAATGCCGATTGGGTTTCACGATCTAACATAAATAAGGTACCCGTATAACCCGTATGGAAAATAATCGGTTGATGATCAGGCGTTAATCGCCATAGATTCCAACCAAAACTCCGCCGTAATCGATGATTTGGCGTCCAATCTTGATACAAGCCTTGAATCGTTTTTTGATCTAACACCGCCTCATTAGGCCGTTGCCCCAACATGAACTGGGCAAATTGTACGAGGTCATCCACACTAGCAAATAATCCGGCCGACCCACATCGTGCACCGAGCACCTGGGCTTTAGGATCATGCACGACACCTTGTAACAGGCCAGCTTGCACTGAATACACGGTTGGTACACATTGGTCTGTTTGTGGCTTAAACGTCGCATATGGTAAGTGTAATGGGTCTAAAACACGATCAGTGACCGCAGTTTGAATCGGCAGCCCCAAAATCTGCTCAATAATTAGCCCCGTTAAAATCAAGCCCAAATCCGTATAGACTACCCGATGATTCAAATTCGCTTGACTAACAGGTAATTGTTGAATGGCGGCCAACAATTCATCGGCCGGCAAGGCATTTCGATTCGGGATATAGCCACTTAACCCACTCGTATGAGTCATTAAATTCAACACAGTTGCTTCTCGATTGGGGAAAGCTGGCAAATAATCATGCACCGGCCGTTGGACATCTAAAGCCCCACTAGTCATCAATTGTGCAGCCACCGTCGTCGTCCCAATCACTTTAGTGACCGAGGCCAAGTCATATAAAGCATGTGGCCACAACGGCTTAAGCGTCGGCTGGGTCTGCGCCACACCGACTTGGTATTGTTCAACTTGGGCGCCATGTAAAACGGCATAACTGGCCCCTGGAATCACTTGATCATCAATCATTTTTTGAATTTGTTGTTTCGTTTTTTCAAATGCCATGAATTATCTCAACCACCCTATTCGCACTAAAAATTGCATAGGTCTAGTTTAGACGTCTTTAACGCCGCCGACTACTACTTTTAATAAATCGTATGAATTACCTGACGATTCGTTGACCAATGCTCACAAGAACCACATGTTTGCTGCAACAAAAAACGAGTTTGAGACAAGACCTCGACTACCGATACGTTTCGTTTCCGGCCAGCAGTAATTGCATTTACTGTTGCAAAAAAAGTACGTACCCACTTGGATACGCACTTCTTTGGTATTGTTTCAATAATAAGTGCAATTCAGCAACGACAACCCGGAAGTAAGTTAAAGCGTGAACGTACTAATTGGCTGGCCGTCAACGTTCAAAGACTTTTGCCTTAAACTCAGTTTGGATTTTGTTTAATCTAAGTCGACTTTTTGAACCCAACCTTCAGGTGCTTCACGGTCACCAAATTGGATACCAGTCAATTCATCGTAAAGTTTCTTCGTTACCGGACCAACTTCAGTTTCACTGTAGAAGACATGTAACTTACCGTTGTGTTCCAATCCACCAATTGGTGAGATAACCGCAGCGGTCCCACAGGCGCCAGCTTCAGCAAATCGGTCTAAATCGTCAATGTACACATCGCCTTCTTCAACCGGCATGCCAAATTTATGTTCAGCTAAGTAAAGTAATGAATACTTCGTCACTGAAGGCAAGATTGATGGCGACTTAGGCGTTACAAACTTGCCATCGGTCGTAATCCCAAAGAAGTTCGCTGAACCAACTTCTTCAATCTTTTTATGTTCAACTGGGTCTAAGTAAACACAGTCTGAGAAGCCAGCTTGGTGCGCCGCTTGACCTGGGAATAAACTAGCGGCATAGTTCCCACCAACTTTATAAGCCCCAGTCCCTTTATGAGCAGCCCGGTCATAGTTAGAAGTTGTAAAGTTCGTTGGCGTCATGCCGCCTTTGAAGTAACTCCCAACGGGCATAGCAAAGACCGTAAAGATATATTCTTGCGCTGGATGGACCCCAATGTTACCACCGACCCCAATCATCAATGGTCGTAAGTAAAGGGTAGCACCAGTACCATATGGTGGCACATAATCTTGGTTAGCCCGAACAACTTGCTTAACCGCGTCAACAAACATATCCGTTGGCACTTGTGGCATTAATAAGCGTTCACAACTTGTTTGCATCCGCGCAGCATTCCGGTCTGGCCGGAATAATTGGACACTACCGTCCTTGGTGCGATAAGCTTTTAAGCCTTCAAAGTCTTGTTGGCCATAATGTAAGGCCGTCGAACCTTCGCTAATATGTAAGGTTGCATCACCGGTAAGTTCCTTTTTGTACCAAGCACCATCTTTCCAATATGCGCGATAACGATATGGAAGATTACGATATTCGAAACCTAAGTTGTTCCAATCTAATTGTACGTCTGCCATGTGATCCGACTTCCTTTATATGTAATTTATTCCTTTTAATTAATTGGAATTTAATTAAAAGATTAATAGAATCTAAGAACTTTGTCAAGGGCTTTTGAATTCAATTACCATCTTTTCAGTGACATTTGGTATAATAGCAATAAATTAAGCAAACAAAGGACGGCTTTGTCGTGGCAAGTAATTCAGATTCAATTTATAACGTGATGTTCTACATCGTCCATCATCCGGCCGAGATCACTTTCACTACGCCGGAATACACTAACGTCGTGCGGATGGGCATTCCGGACCGAATCAAAGTCGCTAATCCCGAAATTTATTTTCCTGATAATAAGCTACTGGTCAATCGGTTTCAAGAAGACTTCGTTGCCAAAAATGGGAACATCTTAGATTTCTTCTTTGATTACACGGAAAAGAAAGTCCCGAACTACCATGAAGTTTGGGTCTCAACCGCACATTTAACTAGTAAGCAGTTGTATTTTATGGAACTATCATTTGAATAACTTAACGCACGTTACCAACTGTGGTAGCGTGCGTTTTTCTTTTCTAAATTAACAATGGCGTAATCAAAAAACACCCAACAAAAAAGGAGCCAGCGACTGAATTGTCGTTGGCTCCTTTAGCTATTACGGTATGATTACTTCGTCATAAAGATATACAAATCTGAAGTCGAAACCCCAATCGTAAACTTCACGCCCTTGGAATAAATTGGATCAATGGTCGTGGTACTACTATTATTACTCTTGGTTTCTTTGGCAAACTTCTTCATCACTTGCTTGGCATTGGCACCTGAAACACTGCTCATTAAAGCAAAGGACGTCCCAAAGTTCTTCTTGCGCGTTGTATTCTTCATCGCTTTAACAGGCACGATCATGGCCGTTCCCATGACATCGCCATTTTGTACGTTCATCCGAATCTTATAATCCGTCGTCGTCAAAACATTGGTTACGCCTTTAGGTGTTTTGGTGGGCAATAATTGGTCTTTGACTTTCGCCTTAGCCGTCTTCATCGCTGCCGCAACTGACTTTTGACTCGCCTGTAAACTAGCAGCCTGCGTTTGTAACTTGGCAGCGGCGGTCTGTTGCGCTTGCAGCGTTTTAGCTGCTGCAACTGCGGCCGTCCCACCCTTGGCTACTTGTGCTTTGGCAGTTTTAACGGTTGCTTGGATCTTAGCTTGTTGTTGCTTTAAAGCAGCGGCTTGCGCTTGTAGCTTTTGCGCCGCCGTTTGTTGTTTTTTCGTCATCTTTGAGGCAATTAAGGCCTGGTTATAACTGTTGGCTAACGTCTTGTAACGGGCTAACCGCTTCGCCGCCTTAACATGCACCGTCGTACTTTGACTACCAGCCGTCAACTTGACCGTTTGGCGGGTCGTCTTGGTTGGCACTTGAATAACAAACGTGTTGTTGTGCACTGTTTGCGTCTTCGTTTTTGCCCCATCGATCTTATAACTGACCGTCTTCGTATTGGCATGCCCTTTGACCGCCGCCACTAAACCGTTGCGTGTATAAGTTGATTTCGTCGTTGATAACTTAGTCGACCCACAACCAGCTAGCACTAAAGCCAACGCACCGGCTGAAACGGCCACTAATGTGGTTTTTCGAAACACGCGACACCCCTCCTTTAATCTAAGTTGATATTGCCAGTAAACTGACTGTTGTATAAGTCGGCATAAAAACCGTCTTTGGCCATCAATTGTTCATGATTCCCAGTTTCAACAACTGACCCATGATTCATCACGATGATGTTATCAGCGCCTTGAATCGTGGATAATCGATGTGCAACCACGAAACTGGTCCGGTTCTTCAATAACCGTTCCATCGCGTGTTGGATATGCACTTCGGTCCGGGTATCGACGGAACTTGTGGCTTCATCCAAAATCAAGATTTCTGGATCAGCAACAAAGGCCCGAGCAATCGTCAACAATTGGCGTTGCCCTTGTGAGATGTTTGACGCTTCTTCGTTTAGGATCGTTTGATAACCATCTGGTAACTTGCGAACAAAGCCGTCCACATGGGCTGCCTCAGCTGCCGCGTAGATTTCTTCATCAGACGCATCTTCGCGACCATACTTCAAGTTTTCAAAAATCGTCCCGGTAAATAACCAC
Organism: Lactiplantibacillus daowaiensis; assembly: GCF_005405085.1. Lineage (GTDB taxonomy): Bacteria > Bacillota > Bacilli > Lactobacillales > Lactobacillaceae > Lactiplantibacillus > Lactiplantibacillus daowaiensis. The sequence goes on from NZ_BJDJ01000012.1 coordinate 73,538, forward strand.
GTGTCTTGTAAGACCATCGCAAAGTGTGACCGTAAATCTTCACGATCTAAATCACGCGTATCGGTCCCATTTAAGCGAATCGAACCACCCTTAACGTCATAGAACCGTTCCAACAAGTTAATGATGGTCGTCTTCCCGGCCCCAGTTGGCCCGACAATGGCGACTTGTTCACCGCGCTTAACATCTAAGTTATAATCGGTCATCAACAAGTCATCGCCATAACCAAATTGCACGTGATCTAACGTAATTAAGTTTTGATCATCGGTCGCAACTGGTAAGTTGGACTTCGTTTGCTTCATTTCTTCTTCGTCTAAGACTTCAAAGACCCGTTCCGCTGATGCAACCGTTGATTGAATCGTGTTCAACAAGTTGGCCATTTGCGAAATTGGTTGTGAGAATTGTTGGGTATATTGTAAGAACGCTTGAATATTCCCTAACGACACATTCCCATGCGCCACATCGATCCCACCAATAATTGCAACGAAAACATAGCCGATGTTATTTAAGAACATCATCAATGGCATGATGATCCCAGAAATAAATTGGGCCTTCCAAGCCGATTGATAGTAGTTATCGTTTTGTTCTTCAAAGTCATCAATCGCATCTTGTTCCTTGTTGAAACTCTTGATGACCACGTGACCGGCATAATTTTCTTCAACTTGGTTATTCAATAACCCCAAGCTCTTTTGTTGGGTCCCAAAGTACTTTTGTGACTTAGGGGCAATAACCCCCACCACAACGATACTTAATGGAATCGTCACTAAGGCGATCAACGTCAACTTCCAACTAATGGAAATCATCATCCATAACGTCCCAACAAACGTGACGACACTAGTTACTGCTTGCGTCAAGTTTTGTTGCAAGGTGTTGGCAATGTTATCCATATCGTTAACGGCCCGACTCATAATATCCCCATTAGAATGCGTGTCATAATATGAGATCGGTACATTTTTCATCTTGCCTTTAAATGACCGGCGTAATTTATAAACAGTCCGCTGTGAAATTCGGGTCATGATAAATTGTTGGATAAAGTTGAAGATGGCCGAAGCACAATACATCAAAATAACCACTAAAATAATCTCGCCGATTTTTTCAAAGTTGATTGGGTACCCTGACTGGCTAATACCAGCCTTTTGTTGGGCGACCCCTTTCATAATACCTTTATAGATTTCAGTCGTTGCTTTCCCTAAAATCTTAGGCGTTTGGATTTGGAAGATCACTGACGTAATCGCAAAAACCATCACAACAACTAAACCGATCCAGCGGTCTGACATGTAGCGCATCAAGCGCCCGGCAGTTTTCCAAAAGCTCTTAGGCTTTTCAACTAACCCTTGCGCACCAGGTCCATGCCGAGGACCACTAGGACGTGGTTGATCAGCACTGGTTGATTTCTTTTCACTCATTACAGTTGATCCTCCTCTCGTAATTGTGACTTCATAATTTCTTGATAAACTTCATTATTAGCCTTTAATTCAGCATGGGTCCCTTTACCAACTAACTTACCTTCATCAAGGACTAAGATTAAGTCAGCATCAGCAACCGTCGCAATTCGTTGGGCCACGATAACGACAACACTTTGTTGAATGAGCTTATCTTGACGTAATTCTGCCCGTAATTCAGCATCAGTCTTAAAGTCCAACGCCGAAAACGAATCATCAAAGACATAAACTGAGGCCCGCTTGACTAAGGCCCGGGCAATGGCTAACCGTTGCCGTTGACCACCAGAGAAGTTACCCCCGCCTTGTTCAACGTGGGCATCTAAGCCGCCTTCTTCTTTAACGAAGTCAGTCGAACGGGCAATTTCTAACGCATGCCAAATGTCATCATCGGTGGCGTTTTCATTCCCAAACTTCATATTGTCGCGAATCGTCCCAGTAAAAAGCGTCGCCGTTTGAGGGACAAACGAAACCGTCCGGTGTAACTCGGCGGTCTTCACATCACGGACATCGACACCATCAACCTTGACGTGACCATTTTCAATATCATAAAAACGTGGAATCAGGTTAACTAAAGTCGTTTTACCAGACCCAGTTCCCCCAATGATCGCCACGGTTTGACCGGAATGCGCGCTAAAGTCAATATCGGTTAACGCCAACTGCTCGGCCGTTTGATACCGGTAATCCACATGATCAAACGCTAAGCTATGATCTTGATCAACTGGTAATTGTTTAGGGTCTTTAGGATCATTAATTTTTGTTTGAATATCTAAGACTTCTTTAATCCGGGTTGCTGAAGCAGCGGCACGTGGAATAAAGGCAAAGACCATCGCAAGCATCATAAAGCTCATCAGCACTTGCATCGCGTATGTCATAAACGCGATCATGTTCCCAACTTGCATTGTTTGACTACTGATCAATTGGCCACCGAACCAAACAATGGCCACGTTAGTCCCACTCATGATCAACGTCATCACTGGGAAAGCTAACGCGACAATGGTGTTAACTTTAATGGCATTTTTCGTATAATCTTGGTTGGCATCTTCAAATCGATCTTGTTCAAACTTATCTTGACGGAACGCCCGAATAACCCGGACCCCAGTCAAGCCTTCCCGGAACACTAAGTTGATCCGGTCAGTCTTCGTTTGCATCGCTCGGAATAACGGAATCGCAAATCCCATAATTAATCCGATAAAGATTAATAGTACTGGAATTGAGACCACGAAAATCCAAGTTAATTCATGACTCTTGGTATAAGCCAAAAAACTGGCCCCAATTAACATGATTGGCGCCATGATCATCATCCGCAAGGCCATCATGGCCACGTTTTGGATTTGCACAACGTCGTTGGTCGTCCGGGTAATTAATGAAGAGGTTTCAACTTTATCAAATTCATCATTAGAAAAGTTGATGACTTTCTTATAAATATCCGAACGTAAATTTTTCCCTAACTGTTGTGATGACCGGGCGGCCAAGAATACGTTCCCGAAAGCCGCGACTACCGATAACAGTGAAAAACCGATCATTTCAAAACCGATCTTCCAAATATAACTAATGTCGCCAGTGGCAACCCCGTTATTCACAATATTAGACGTCAAACTGGGCAAGTTTAAATTGGCAATAACTTGCACGATCATAAATAAAATCGCCCCGGTGACGGCCCAATATGAGATCCGGCCCTTCGCTATTTTAAGCATCAACACGCTCCCCTTCATTTGGTTAGTTCTGCATTTTACAGTGCAACATACTAATCTAGCTAAAAATCGTCTTTTTGTCAACCATCTTTACAAGACTCACGCAAACAATTGTAACGCAGCACAACTATTTTGACAGCTAAAACGCCTTAAGATTTGGTAAATTTCCTAACTTTTTCAAAATATTTCTCGGTCATCAGCCAACCTTAAATTAACGCAACAAAAAAAGGCGCCACTTAATTAGTGACACCACTTTGCTAAACGCCTAACTTTCAGCCAATTTTCTTAACACGCCACCGGGCATACTGGCTGGTTGGACCGCTTCCCAGGATTCGACGTTTTGGCCTTTAGTTTCGATTTTTAAATAATGTTGGAGTTTTAACCGCTTTTGCGCATCAAACGTTAAGGTCCGCCGATTTCCCGCTGCATCGACGGTCTTGATCTGATACGTATACTCATCTTCACCGGCACCACCGATTCGGTGCCCGGTCGGCCGATTAGTTAAGCCATAGACCGTCGTGACTTGGACCATTGGATTGACGTTATCTAGTGCCATCGCAAATTCGCTACCTTGATTCTTAGTCAACGCTGATGACCCTAATAAGGCCCCCACCCCGATACCAATAATGACCAATAAACTAATTAACACTTTCTTCATGTAAACTTCCCCCTGTTAGCTTGCTTGAATTACGTTAAGCTAAGATTACCAAGGCGGGAACCCCTTGGCTAGCCCGGCTAAGGCTTTCTTAACCACCTTTGAAGAACCCTAAGCAAGCTTAGACTTTCTTAAAGAATAAGTTACTTAACCTTAAGAACTAGCTAAATTAAGCGCCTAATTCGCAGCAAACTAACGTAAACCCGTATGATAATAATAGCGTTAGTTCAATCTTGGGGGGATTTTACACATGCAACTTTTATCACGCCGATCACTGGGGATTTTTAGTGCCGGTTTACTGCTACTCGGGTTGGCCGGCTGTACTGCTACGGCGACCACTAGTGCACCATCGACGAAAACATCATCAACAACTAGTCAGAAGAAAACATCAGCTAAGGCTAAGACCAAGGCAAAACCAAGCGCAAAGCCATATGCGCATTGGCACACTGTCAAAACCGCTAAAGTGCCGATCTTGATGTACCACAGTATCGCCAGTGGCAATAGTCTTCGCGTGCCAGCTAAGCAATTCAAAGCTGAGATGACTTATTTAAAGCAACATCACTATTACACGTTGACCACCGCTGAAGCTATCCATGTCTTAACGACCAAGCAAGTGCCACAAAAGAAAATCGTCTGGATCACGTTGGATGACGCCTATCGCGATAATTACACTAAAGCTTGGCCAATCCTAAAACAAACCCAGACTCATGCAACGATCAATTTCATTACCGGCTTTGCGACTAAGAAGAATCATTTAAACTTGGCTGAAGCCTTAAAGATGCAAGCTTCCGGGGTGGTCGATTTCCAAAGCCACACGGTCCATCACTTAGATTTAAATCAGTTAACCGATAAACAGCAATTAGCTGAGATGGTTGGGTCAAAGACTTGGCTAGACGAACACCTTCACCAACATACCCGCGTCATTTGTTATCCCGCCGGTCGCGCCAACAAACAGACCTTACACGCGGCTAAATTAGCTGGCTATCAGTTAGCCTTATCAACGACACCGGGCATTGCCACTAGTCACAGTGCCCGCTACAACTTACCGCGTCAACGGGTCACACCAGGACTGTCGCTAGCTGAGTTCCAACAATTATTACAGCCATAACAAAAGGCAGTTCGCCATCGTTAGCGAACTGCCTTTTGTGTGATCTTAGGCTTGCAAATAAGCTGGGAAAAGTTGTTCATACATCTCAATAAAATCAAGATACATCTTGGCAGAAATATATTCATTTGGTTGATGTGAGGTTAGATTACCAGGGCCAAAGACCGTATAATCGGCCCCAACCAAATGATCAATCAAAAACCGTCGCGCATCGGTACCACCGGCTGCACCTAGAATCGGAATCGTTGTTTGATCAGTTGGTAAGCCCATCATTTTTAAGGCCTGTTGATTTTGTTGTTGTTCTGCTGGCGTGAATTCAGCATTTTCCAAATAAGGTTGCCCAATTTTTTGAATCAATTGAATCATCTTGCTGTGCGCATCGCCTACCACTGGGTCAACGACCATTTCAGCGTGATGTCCAATGTGACTGCCATGTTCTTGGTTATAGTCGCGAATCGTCTCTTCAAAGACTTGCAACAGCTTTTGGTTGCTAACTTCTGGAATCGTCCGCAAATTAACTTGGGCTGACGCATAGTTTGGAATCGTATTGACTTGGTTACCACCATGGAATACATCAATATTAAATAGCGTTGGCGTACTCAAAACATCATTGGTGATTCCCGCTGTTAATTTTGTTATATTAGTTTGAATTTGATAGAGGACATCGACCAAATGCATGACCGCATTTTGACCAAGGCTTGGCATTGAACTGTGCGCGGTCTTGCCTTCAGATGTGACGGTCATATCAATCGAACCGGCTTGGCCATAACAAATCCGATAGCCAGATGGTTCCGCAATCATTAATGCGTCAACACCTTGCATATAGCCCGCCGTCGTCAAAGATTGCGCCCCCTTCTCGGCAAATTCTTCACCATATGTGGCCAATAATCGAATCGTACCGTTTAATGGGACTTGTTGTTCTTTGAGTTCAATCATCGCAATCACAAGCGCTGCTAACCCACTCTTCATATCGTTAGCGCCACGACCAATCAGATGATCACCATCAGTTGTTAACGTAAACGGATCAGTGGCCCAATCATCGGGATTGACGGCAACGGTATCCATATGACCAGAAATTGCTAAAACTGGCTGTCCAGCCCCAATTTCAGCGACTAGGTTGGCTCGGCCGTCGCCTTCTGGTAACACCTGACAATCAATACCCGCTTGGCTAAATAGCGTCTCTAAATAGTGCGCCACTTCGATTTCATTGCCATTGACCGAATTAATACTAACTAAATGCCGTAAAATATCAATTTTCTCAGCTTTTTCCATCCTAATTCCTCACCTTCACTAACGATTACGTACCCTTTCATAATGACACCAGTGATGTAAAATAGACAGTCTTTGCGGTAAGTTAGGTTGTTTAAATTAGTATCTTAATATTTTTATGACTATGAGTTAATAAAAAAAGCTGTTGACTAAATATTCCTAGTCAACAGCTTATCGTATCCTTCAATTGGGTATACTGGGAATGACCCCCACTTCTTTATAAATGCCTACACACCAATGATAGCAATGGTTTTAACGCTTAGTAAATAATGGTTGGCTTACCATTTGGCTTACTTTACAAAAAAACCACCGTTTCCGGTGGCTTCATACTTGCGCGGGGCAGTGACTGTTAACTTCATCGGTTAACAGTTTTTTTATTTATCAATATAAAAATAATCTTTCGGTGCTTCAGATGGCCGGCCACGTTTCCAATGACTATTTACTGAGCCATATTTACTAGGTACAGGATCAGGACTCATAGCTACAAATCTTCGCCCAACTGAATCCATGAATATGTTGATTCGACTGTACTCTCTAGTTGGTGTAACAAGCGTACAATTTTCGTGATTAATGCCATAAACATCTATAAAATCCATATTATCACATTGCTTTCCTGTATGCCTTTAATAAAAAAGAACTGCTCCATCAAAAGCAGTTCTTCATAATATTAGACAAATTATTGTGGAACAACATTAGTCGCTTGAGGTCCTCGATCGCCTTGTTCAACATCGTAACTAACTTTTTGCCCATCGTCAAGACTCTTAAAACCGTCAGTTTGAATTGCTGAAAAGTGTACGAATACATCTTTATCATCTGAACCAGTGATAAACCCAAAGCCCTTATCAGCATTAAACCATTTTACAGTACCATTTTGCATATATATATCCTCCTAGGAATCAAACCAAAGTAACCAAATTGAATTAACATCTAAGAAAATAATAGATAGCAAAGATGAATGATACTTATAACTTCCGAACATGTCAACTTAACTAACTTTAACACTTTAATTCGATGTATGCAACCCTAAATAATTCAAGCGCACAATTCTTCATGTAGTTAAACTTGCTAACACTAACGGACAATCGCTCGCAAGCCTCGCTTCGGGTAAAACGTTTCTCAATGATGTAATCATGCAGGATAAATTGATACTGCGGATCATGGATCGCATTTAACGCGTCCTCGACCTCTTTTAACTGATAAGATAGGTCAATATAGTTAATGAGGCTAGTTTCAACGCCATTGCCGCCACTGTGACTAGGAGCCACACTTAAAACCGGGCTAGATACCTGATTAAACGTCCGAATTTCCTGTTTTAGTTTGGTATACTCTTTTAATAAATTACGTATCTTCTTAATATCTTGACGCATTGGAACCACGCTTTCTGATTCCAAATATATGTATAAGGAGAGGGAGTCGCAATCTGCGGCTCCCTTACTAACAATGAATTAAATGAATTACTTAAGGACACCTATATTATAACATTTTGTTCAATTAATTTCACCTATTATATTTTTAAATGAAGTTTATTCATCAATGCTTTTTATTCGCTTGTCAGCCCACGGAGTTGCTGGATCATGCTAACCACTTGGTAAGGAGTCTGCTTCATATCCACCACCCGGTTTTGATACCAGAATTGCGTTAGCAACGACACCGCAAAATCATATTGCTTATATTGGGTTAAACCAGCCGTAGTGCTAACGGCGGTCTGCACATATTCCTTAGCAGAATCTAAGTAGCCCTGAATTAAGGTATCATCTTCGGTCAAATCCAATCGTAAGCTGGTTTTAATATCATCAACCGTCACTGCCATAAAAAAACTCCTTTCTAACTATTAGACAAAATCAATGCTACAAGCGCAAGTATAGCTGGTAGTCCTTGAGAAAAAATAATCTTTTTATTCGCTGTAAAGGCCCCGTATATAGCGGCAACCACAACAAAACCAACAAAGAGATATAAGTTCCATATTCTAAGTTCATTAGGAAATACAAGCATGGACAATAGTATTCCAACACCAATAAAACCATTATATAATCCCTGATTAGCCATACTTACTTGCACCTTTTCTTGTGCTAAATACTCTTTTGGCAAATCAAAAGCATTTCTAGCAATCTTTGTTTGTGTCAAAAACATTTCTAGCACCATGATAAAAAGTGCCTCTAATGCCACTGCAAAAACTAATACGTCACTAATCATTTTCAATTTTTATCATTCCTCTATTTTTTGTTTAAGTCAATAATAGCATACAACGTCCATCATTATGTAACAGGGGTGTCCAAAATGGCTCCCCCTTATGTTCTTCTATTTACCGCTGGTTGCTGTTCCTAGTGCCACATTGACCGCGGCAGTCTTATCAATCACTTCATAATCGTTCCGCACGATCACTGATAACCCTTGGCTGAACTGATCGAACTTATCCCATTGGGCGGTTACTTGGTTGCGCCGGAAGACCGCCACCGCTTGTGACAAATCACCCGCGACCATTGGGAATGTGCCGTCAGCATTGTTGGCCAATAACTTATCACTGATCATGACGACCGGAGCCCCTAACAAGGTAAAGCCGCTTGGCGCCGTTGGATTAGGTTGCAATAGGTAACGGCCTTCGCTATCTTTCAAGGTATCAAGATAATTGAACCCGGATTGGTTAACTAACCACATCTTGCTCAAAGCAGGGTCTAAGGTCACATTGAAAATCTTTTTAAGATCATCAATACTGGTGGCCGTTGCTTTAGCAAAGCTACTACCCGTTAACAGTCCCATGATCTGCGTGTTGTCCGTATTATCAACGAGTTGTTGTAATTGAGCCTTAACTTCACTCACAATATCCACTTCGGCATCTTCTACGACCTCGTTAGATAAGGCAATCTTACCCGCTCGTGTCTTCACATCAAATGGCACTTCCGTAAACATATTCGCGTTAACGTCCGCAATATCGGCGAGTTCTTCCTTGGTGGCCAGTACGGCTGATTGTCGACTAGTCGAGATAGGATAAGTCCCAGAACCACTAGAAACTTGCTTAACCGTCGCATATTGGGCGAGATTGTAGGTGGATTGCTTTAATTGGAAAACGGGGGTAATGAGTTCCTTGGGAATAACCGCACTGGCACCACTCGTATTCAAGCCGTCTCGGGTTTCACCGTGGCTTCGTACATAAGCTTCAAAGGCAGGAACACCGGTCTTGTTGTCATTTTCATTCGTGTTTGGATCAATAATTGTTTGTTTTGCCATATTATCAGGCTCCTTTTCTTGATTGATAAACTTTTCATAGCTACGGGTGTCAACTTGAACATTGGTATCGTCATAAGCGGGAACAGCAACCACTGAAACATCGAACAAGCTCTTAACTTGATTAATGGTGCGCGTGATATTACCGCCATCATCTTTAGTCCATTCGTCGGTGTCGTCGTCACTATCAAAGCCAAATGAACAGGAATCAACGTTCCCACTTTGAACTTCTTCGTATACATCATTAGCAAACGACGTATTCGGCAACTGCGCAATGAAATGTAGCCCCTTATCGTCCGTCTCTAGCGTTAACGTGCCCGCCTTGACGCTGGCTAACACTTGAGTGTAGTCGTGGTTGTTGAGCATAAGAACGTTTGATAAATCGACACCATCAAGCGCCTTGGGGGTTACAATCTCGGTAAAACCACCTAAATCTTTACTTGGTGAGTTCCACACAATGGCATAACCACTAATTGTTTTCCCTTTGCTTGTTTGGGAATCTTTAGGTTGCGGGTCTGCTGAATTTTCAGCTGGCCCGTCTTCGGGTGTTTCTGACTGCGGCGTTTGTGCTCGCAATTCGGCGTCAATCGTTAACCGTCGGTCTTGTTTCATGAATTAGTCACTCCATTCTTTTGTAAGTTTAAGAAAATATTGCCATCGTCAGTTGGTGGCAAGCCAATCTTGGCCCGGGCTTCATTGCGGCTCATAATGCCGCCCGTAAATCCAGCCACCGCTTGGGCTTGCTGGGTCTGCGGATCAAGGCTCAATAATTTGTCCGTATTGAACGTGAAGTCATGGTCAAGCTTGAATGATAGTTCGCTGGTGAAGCTATCGAAGTAATGCTGTAACGTCCCTTGTAGATACTGCACGCCACTTTGCTCTTGGTTAGAATGATCGTTTTCTACCCCTAAGCGCTCTGGTGGCAAGCCAAAGGCTTTAGCAATTTGCCGGGTCGTCCAGTCATTCGAGTTAACAAGTTTTAACACATCGGTATTTAAGGGCAGATTACTAATATCCATACCATCATCAGTGACAATCGTATTGACCGCATTTTCTCCGGTGGTCGTTTCATCAAACTGTTTTCGAACGTTTTCTTTGGCTTCTTTGCCTAAGTCCGTTTGGTGCAATTTAACGATGGTGGTGCCGTGCACGCCGGCAGTAAAAAAGCCGGTTAGCAATTTATTGCCGGCCGACTGAATCTGGCGTTCATCTTTCAAGGCATATAGTGGGCTGATCCCCGATACCCCGTCTTTGGTGAAATATTTGAAATGCAAGATGTTGTTAGGCGCGATCTGACGACACGTTCCACTGGTTGGCGTATAAGTATAGGTCAACTTGCCGCTCACATCGTCTTGCTCAACCACCAATTGATTGTTGGGAATCAGTTTCAGGGTGTGGTTAGGCAAAATCTCCGCAAAACTATTACCATTGAGTAACAGGTTAGCCGCCAACGCATATTTGAAATGGTAGCCGTCCATCTGGCTATTAGGGGTCTGATTAATCATCGTGTTAAAGATTGCCGTATCACACATAATTGGATTGCTGGCAATGTCGCTCGCAATAATGTTAATTGCCGCATAAATATCACTGTTGCGTAGCACACTGGCACTCACAAACGTATACGGGTCATTGCTTGATAAACTAACCAAGGCGTCAGCTACCGGATCATGCGTGCCGCTGGTGGTACTGCTTTTAACAAAAAAACTCATTTAATCACCTCTTTGCTTTTCATAATTAATTAGCAAGGCCAGCAGAATCATGGCTACACCAGCCAATATCAATCCCGCTGGCCAGCTGATCCAGCAACCAAAACCAATCACTAAGCAGATTAAGCCAAGCACCAACAAAATCGTTTGTACATAATCAGAACAAATCTGCCGCAGTCGCTGTTTTGTAGTAATCTTCTGCATGCTGTTGATCCTCACTTTCTTGATAATATCCCATACCCGCTACAAACGCGTTAATCAACGCCGCAATCGGGTCAATCCGGTTAGTATTGCGGGCTTTGTCGAGTTGCCAGCCATTGTTTACCACTTTCAAGATGGCGTTATTGACCGCATAAGCGAGAATCTTGTTGCCGTTATGCTTAATCTTGCCATCATAAAGTTGGTCACGGAAGTTTCGGGTGGGAATATTCAAAGTTTTAGTTCCTTGTCGCACTTCAAACAGTGGATAATTTAATTTTTCAAACTTAGTGATTAAGGTTTGGGCATTGTATGGATCATAGGCCACGGCTTTCACTTTCAAGTTATATTGCCCGACTAGTTTTTGAACAAAATCAAAAAGATCGTCATAGTCAATAATGCCGCTATCAAGGCGAGTAATACTACACTCACCAGCGCGCTCCATTGACCGGTAATCAATCCCATCACGTTTAATCTTAGAATCCAGTCCGTACTTCGTGCCAACAAACGAATGACTATCACAATAAAACTGACCATTGCCAATTGGTATCAACCAACTAACCGCGGTCAAGTCATTACTTTTTGAAAGATCCACACCGATATACACATCTCGATTGTTTAAGTTAGGCACCTTTGCCAATTTACCAGCGGCCCAATCGTCCGCGGAAATATAGCTGTCCTCACTGGCTTGCAACCACATATTGAAGTTCTTAACCAGTACCGGAATTAGATTATTTTGCTTGATAGCAAGGTCAACATCGGCCTGAATTTTCTCCGTCATGCGTTGCTTAACGTGTGGCTCGCTGAATAACGGGTTGGCCTTGATCCAATTGGCTTGATCGTAAACTTCTTCGCGGTCGTCCAGTTCCCAGATTGCCACAAAATAACGGTCAGCTTCGGTTTTGCCCTTTAAAACGTCCGTCAGCATGTCATATTCGGCGTGCATTGGAACGTTAAGGTTAAGACCAGAAGTGGAAATCACCGCCAGCAAGGAGTTATCCTCTTGTGCTTGACCAGACTTTAAAACGTTATATACTTTTCGGTCTTTAGCTTCGTGCCATTCATCTAAAATAACGGTAGTCCCAGCATAGCCATCAAGCGTACTGGTGTCGCTGGCAAGTGCCAAGACTTGCGAATCAGTTTCCAAGTCAGTAATGGCTTGCTTCTGCACCTTGATCCGTTGCCGCATGTACTTCGACTGTTTGCGAACTTGCCGTAACCCACTTGAAAGCATATTGTAGCCAAGCTTAGCTTGTTTAAGGGCGTTGCTTACGAATAGCACTTGTCGGTTACGGGCAGGCTGACACTCCCTTAAAAGGCCATTAGCGGCCATACCAGAAGCTAGAAAAGTTTTCCCGTTCTTGCGTCCCATACTAATAAACGCCCGATCGTAGCGCCTATTACCAGTAGTTTTTTCACGCCAGCCATACAACTCACTAATAATCCATTTTTGAAAGGGTTGCATGGTGAGTTGGCTACCGTCAGTCTTAGGCATTAATTCGATAAATTTGACCGCCTGTGCCGCTTTGTCTTCGTCGTAGTAGAACGGGAAGCTATCTTCTTTAGAACGGCTTAAATCGCGTTTAAATCGCTCACACGCCCATTTGATTTTTTGACCAGCCAATACTTCACCGGACAAGACTTGGTCAACATATTCAATCATGATAACATCGCCTCAAAAGTATCTTCGGGCGTCTCATCTTTTTGCTTGTTTAGTTCCATACGCGCCCGGCTCGATAGCGACATGCCTAAATCATTGGCTAAAGCTTTTAAGTCTCTCGTCGCTTGCGACTGCAAGGCCACATACGGGTTCGGCTTACGGGCACCAGTCTTTTGATTAGTCTGTACTAGGCCATTCTTGCGAATATCGCTCTCACAAGTCTGAATTGTGGCATAAGCCCGGCAATAGCTAGCTAGAAGGGCCCGATCAAGTTCACTAATGGGCGTGTTAGCTTTTAAGTACGGAGAAACACGTTTCCACTCGGTCAAAGCACGGTCATGCAGCCAATCAGGGGGCGTTAAATCGAGTGACGGGTAGTCAAATAAGGCAGTCTCGGCGTCCTTCCTCTGGTCACGCTCTTCGTTCGTTAGATGTTTCTTTAAAGTTGATAGTTGCTTAATTTTTCGACCCATTTTCGGGCTCCTTTCGCTAAATTTACGCACCAAAAAGCCACCACGAGTTATACCCATAGCGGCCAATTGATACATATATCCAGAATCCGTTTATTATATCTATATTATCGCACATATCTCTAAAAAGTGCAAATAATAACATGTATATATTTACATGTTACCCCCTGACTGTTTATTTGTTTAAATTTCGCATTATTAGTAGGGATATTTCACAATCCAGCAAAATAAGCAAAAATCCAAAGTAAAAAAAGGGATTTTTATAAACACAAAAGTATGCTGCCGCTCTTTTTTTGTCGACCATAGCCCCCCCATATCATTGCTATACCAAGTTTTACAATCGCTTTAGAATACTCGCGGTCGAATTGTCGGCTACCAAATCTAACTCGCCCTAGTTTTCGGGTTAGCTTCCCAAAATTGGTGGCTCAAAATTGAGCCGCGAAGGCACCCTGTCACGTCATCTTAACGGGTCAGCTAATGCACCAAGTTAGTGCGTTGGGGTCGTAACTTGCGACCTTAGATAGTACAGCGGAAAATTCCGCTCAACTAAAAAGCGTCGCACCTTTCAGCACGACACTCATTGATTATTTAGTTTGTTGTTCCCGTTGTTCTCTAGCCAGTCTCGTTTTTCGGTTATGGTGTCGGTAGCACAATGGCTGTAGGTTGCTTTCATCTAAGCGACGTGACCAGTCGTCTTTAATTTCGATAACGTGATCAACTACATCTGCCTTACAAATCACACCATCTTGATAGCACTGCACACACACCGGATTGCTTTCAAGGAATCGCCGTGACAACTTGCGCCATGCTGACGACTTGTAGAACTGCTGATAACGTCCCTCACGTTCGCTATACATGCGCTTGTGGTACGTTTCGGCGTTAGCCTTATGCTGGTGCTTATCGCAGTAACGGACGTCATAGGGCACCAACTGACGGCACCCGGCATGGTTGCATTGCTTCATAGGTTTTGCCATTATAATAAACCTCCTTAATTTCTAGTGTGCCGCGTGTGTGCCACGTGTGTACCACGTTACTGAATCCTGTAACGCTTATCATATAAGGGTTTTACCACGTGGGCCACGTGTTCCACGTCAAAACAAACATTTACTAGTATAGTATATGGTAAAGAACAAATTAGTCATTTTCTAGACATACACAAAAGGCCGCCTGTGAAGACGACCTCTCGTTTATTACCCGTGCTTCTGGTAGCGAACCAATGTGATCACATCGAATGAGTTAACCTCATCATCACCGGCCACATTGCTAACCCGATAAAGGGTGTCACCGATCTTAACCAGTTGTTGCTGATTGACCTGCTTATTATGCCGTACAACAATCATCTTCGTATCTGTCAGGTTGTCTCCGGTTAGAGTAATCTGCTGATTAATGGTCTGGCTATACTCACCGAACCATAGTGAGAATTGCGGTACAAATTGCGAAACGAAAGCACCTGTATTCGGGTTCATCTCACCATTACCATATACCCCGAATTGGCAGCGGTGTTTCATACGCGATACATCATAAGTCTTCATCGTCATCACCAGTCCTATAAACCAATGCTTCACAATAGATCGTTTTCGAATCGCTCACTTTGATAAAATCAATGCTAGTGCCTATCAACTCATCGTCAATATCTTGTGCTTTGTCGACTTCCGAAACTTGCGCAAATAACTCCTCCATATTGTCAGCATGTACCATCTTAATTTTCATTATTTAAACTCCTTTTATTCTCTAAAATATTGCTTCTTAACTACATCAACAACATGCTGATTTGCCAACAGGTCATAGTAATAGTAGTTATATGTTTCCCTGCTCATAATCATTACTAGTGAAGACTGGCCGGGATAATACCAATCTACTTTGCTATCAAATATCACGCCCACTAAATCAAGCGACAAGACGTGCTCCGCTATTTTGCTATGAACGCTATCGGCCGGCCCATAATCATGAGCAATTGCAACAATTCGTGTAGTTCCACTTACCTTTTGCAATTCGGCATGATCTAACCAATCCCCAAGGTAAGGTG
The DNA here is from genome assembly GCF_005405085.1 of Lactiplantibacillus daowaiensis. Lineage (GTDB taxonomy): Bacteria > Bacillota > Bacilli > Lactobacillales > Lactobacillaceae > Lactiplantibacillus > Lactiplantibacillus daowaiensis. Next base: position 88,979 of record NZ_BJDJ01000012.1, read on the forward strand.
GTGTGTCATACTTATTACCCGCATTGTATGAACGATCACCTGCTAGTAGTTTTTCAAGATTATGTGGGCGTTCATACACGGCGCATTTATCAAACTGAAATACGTCTTCAAATTTTTTGAGGTTTTCTGAACTGCTATATTTTGTGTCTCTCAATAATTGCATTTCTTGCCATTTCATACGTGTTTCCTCCTAGAACTGGAAATGTTTTTTTTAACGTGGTCCACGTGGTCCGGTGGTCCAAACGTTGATATATCAGCACTTCAAAGACACCCCGACGTGGTCCATATGGTGGTCCAACGTGGTCCACTTGGTAAATTTCTGATTAAACTTCGCGCATATACCCATGTAGACGTTGGCCATTCATTCTAATTCGTTGACTTTTCCAACCGTCCATATTGTCCATTAACAACTTAATTCGCTTAGCTTCCGAGTTTGTTCGCCCGGTTAAATAACGATCAACTGTTTTATGGAAGACAACTTCCATAATTTCCCGAGTTGTTGTTTGATTAAGCAGTTTCCGTTCATTGCTAACTTGATCTTGTAGCCACTTAGATTGCTGACCGTAGTCACTGACATAGCTTTGTTTTAAGCTGGTACTCATTTTTCCCCAATCTGTGGGAACTTCCATTGCTAAAAATTCTTCAATGGCATCTCGCATAGGGTCAACAGCTTCCGCAGCCATCTGATACGCCTTAGCCTCTTTCACGGTGGCCTGATCCAGATATAGCAGTTCGCCATTCCTAAACCAATACGCGGCCTCCGCCAATACTTGAAGTATATAATTCTCGTCCGGGTGCCATACATCTAATTTGGCCTTGTTGACCCCACATTTAATTGGATAGAAGCGCCGTTCACCGGTCGCGTCCTTTAAATAGTCGGTTTGGTTAGTCGTGCCAATAAATACGCATTTACGCGGGTGTGGCAACGCATAGCGGCCGTAACTATTCCGATATGTGTCGGATTGTGCACTAATAAAATTTTTAATTCCCTCAACGTCCGTTTTTTTCATGGCGGAAAGCTCGGCAACTTCAATAATCCAACTACCTTGTAACTGTTGATAATCGTCTTTCTGCTTCCCCATTCCTTTCAACGAATCATTGAATTTATCTGGGTATAGATTCTTACCAGCCGTACTCTTGCCAAGTCCTTGGCTTCCCTCTAAGATAGGGACAATTTCAAACTTAACTCCGGGAACATAGGCCCGGGCAATAAGACCAGTTAGCCATTTCTTAGTGATGGTGCGGGTGTAGTGATTATCTTCGGCACCTAAGTAATCAATGAAATAACGTTCAGCACGTGGCTGGCCGTCCCATTCTACCGCTTCAATACGAGCCTTAACCGGATTGATTGTCTTGCGGCGTGCTTCTGTAACTACCGCGTCGGTAATGTTTTCCTTGCTGAATAACAGGTTGTAATGATCTTCAATATAACTTCTCAATAACGTGTCATCACTATCATTCCAAAAACCTTTTTTGAACAGTGAATTGTCTGCTTGTGGTGTTTTGACAATTTGTTCCGAGAACTCGTCAAAGACAACTAGTCCTTTCAACATTTCGTCATGTTCCATAATTAAACGGATATTGTAAAGAGACTGTGTTTTGATCCCATCGTCAGAATTTTTTTTGAAATCATTCTGCCAATCAGCGTCACGTTGCATTTTGATAACATTATTGGCTGCTTCTCGGGTCTCTGCTGGTAAATCCATTGCTTTGCCCATTAATGAACCCCCTTACTCTCTCGTTTTAAAATGGATTGAAAAATCACATTAACTTCTTTGCTTGGTAGTGCCGGATCAACGAACGAATCATTGATCACTGACAGCATGTTATAGACTGTCTTGGGAGAAGCACCGACGCCAAACATACGACCGGCAATTTTAGTTAACCAAGCATTGCGATTGCCTTTGGCCGTCCCGGTTACCATTTCATCTAACAAGCGACCGGTATACTTCTTTTGGCGTGTGGTATAGGTGTGTTCTGACGACCAGTTCACTTTTTGGCCTGCCAACTTATCGACTAGCCATTGAGGAGCCGGCTTAATATCAGCCAAGGTTCGGCCATCTAAGGGGGCATACGGTTTGCCGTTAATCTCGCTTGGTGCGATCACTGTGAAGTCAGTTAGCAGATCAATGCCGGGCCAATTATTGACCTTGCGCACCTTATCTCCGGTATACTTAAAGAAGTAGTGGAGACCACCGCCGGCTGTCTTTTCAATGTACGTATCTGGTGAAAGTGTCTTGCCTTGGCGCTGTAATTTCATCAGGCTATCTTTTCCATTCTTAGTAGAATCGTGAATATCAACATCAACTACTAATAAGTGAGACGTGTCTAATCGCAAGCCTAGGTTATAATCTGGGTTATTTTGAAACCAGTCTACAATGGTGTTCTGGTCTCTAGTGGCTTCTAAATATCCGTGGTGACCCTTAGGCGGTGTCTTAGTGTTGGCTGATAAAGGATAAATTTCATACCCGCTTTCAACTAAATCAAGTGCCGCATATAACGAAGAAAATTCTTCCATCACGTCACCACCTATTCTTTAGGACAAATAGCGTTTGAGACTTTTAACATGGTATCAGCAATATTCGACAAATTACTTTCCAGATTGCTGGATTGATTACTATTGAAAAAATAAGTGGGCCATTCAGCGTCATGTTGCGCAAGAGTGTTATCCATGGCTAGAAGCTCAATACTTACTTTCAGTGATTCCCATGCCCGTGTTAATTCCTCAGCTTGTTCAAATAATTCTTCATTTGTCATTTTCCATTCTCCTTATTCATGTTAGAATTAAGGGAAAACATACATTGCGATATGCCTGACCTACTACTCGCCAAAGTAAAGTAGGTCTTTTTTGTATGCTCTCCCATTTTTCTTGCCTCGTATCTTTATGCCTTCTTCATTCCAACTAACGCCGTAGCAATGCCAAGAAAATAACTGGCAAAGAAACCGACCAACAGTAAACTGACTAAGTTCATAGGATCACCTCCTTAAGTTTATTCTGCCCCCGCACGGTGCAATTTAAATTGTTTTTGAAGCTAAATACTTATCCAGCTCTTTACGTTCAATACGCTTTAGTCTACCAATGCTAGTTACCTTTAATCCGTCATTAATCATCTTGTAGACTGTATTCATGCTGCCAATATTTAGTTCTTCCATTACTTGATGATAAGTTAGCCACTGATTTTTTTCGTTATTCATCTTTGCCACCTCCTACGGTTTTATTAAAGAGACTAAAACTATATTTGGTTTCTTTAACTGAACTTATGATACATAGTTGTTCATTTGAAGTCAAGTATGTGATACCATTTATTCAGATAGGTTTCTTATAAAAAACTGAAAGAAGGCATTCAAATTGAACCCCATAAGGTCACGCATGCTTGAACTTCATATGTCATTTACGGATTTGCAAAATGATACACAATTATCTAAAGCTACAATTGCCAGGCTCATAAAAAACGATGAAATTCCTGATAATACCAGACTTTCCACACTAAAACTAATCGCTAATTCTATAGAGTGTCCTGTCTCCACTTTATTAGCGCCTGCCGTTACTAACTATTCCATTCTTCCCCCAACTTCTGAAAAAAAGAAGGTTCGTAACGAGATAAGCAGCATAGTCTTTTCCTATATTGTTCCAATCAATTTTGATCTGATTACCAATTCCACGTTTAAAATAGATTTTTTTCAGAATATAAAAAACCAAAATCTGAACAAAATAATAATATCAGTGGAAAAAGATCCAAATTTAGCAATCGGCGGTTTGATTTTGGGAAATCAACAGCGAACTTTGAGAAGCATATTAAATGAATTGATTATTAACTGTCATTACGAAATGAGCTCTTTTGATAAAAATAATGATATATTTTGCGACTTCAACGCGTTTATTAATTCTGAATTTTCAACACAAGGTACTTTCTCTTTTAATTATTCAAACACCAGCGAGTCCCATTTTTTGCACATATACTTTTAATAATTGTTTTCTTACATAACACTGCCCCCGCACGGTACGTTATGGAGGAAATTATATATGGCAGCAATCAAGAAGTATCAGGACAAGGACGGGAATACCCGTTATCAATTTCAAATATATTTAGGCACTGATCCACTAACTGGTAAGAAAAAAACTACCCGTCGTCGTGGATTCAAGACAAAAAAAGAAGCCCAGATTGTACTATCAAGACTTGAGCTTGATGTTTACAACCATGGACTTCCCGCAAAGAATGATAATTCTATTTTTAGTGACATTTATCAACTCTGGTTTACACAATACCAGCATACCGTTAAAGAAAGCACTTGGGCAACTACCAAACGAATGTTTCGCCTACACATTTTGCCCGTGTTTGGCGAGTACCGCATAGCTCAAATAACCATTAAAGATTGTCAGAAAGCAATCAACCAATGGTTTAACGAGGGATTAGCCAAGTATCATACGCTTATGAACTACGTTGCCAAGGTGCTTGATTATGCCATCAATATTGACTTAATCAGTGAGAACCCCGCAAAACGGGTTATTGTTCCGGTAAATAAGAATGATCGTTCACGCAAAAACTTAGAGAATTATTTTGACAAGCCGGAGTTGCAACACTTCTTTGAGTGTCTGAATGATGACGATAATACGCCACAAGCTAGTGTGTTCTTCCGTTTGGCAGCATTTAGCGGTATGCGAAAGTCAGAAATGTTGTGTTTGGAATGGTCAGATATTGATTTTGTTCATCACACCATAAGCGTCAATAAAACACAGTCTCGAGGCGATATGGCTCGTTTACTGGTACAGACACCCAAGACTGCCAGAAGTAATCGAACTGTCTTCATAGACCCTAAAACAGTGCAAATTTTGCAACGGTGGCAATTGGAACAGAAGAAATATCTTATCCGTTTTGGTTTTAACATAAATCACAGCAACAATTATGTTTTTGCCAATGAAAATAATGAGATGTTTCAACCATCTAAGCCACGCAAATGGCTTGAACATACCCTGACGAAATATGATCTAAAACACGTAACCGTCCACGCATTTCGGCATACCTATGCCACCTTGGCATTTGAAGCTGGTGCTTCGGTTAAATCGGTTCAGGATCAGCTAGGGCATTCAAGCTATCGAACGACTTTAGATATTTACACGGCAGTCACTGCAAAACAAAAGAACGAAGCCACCCAAAAACTAGCAAGTTATCTTAATTTCTAAAGTGGACCACGTTGGACCACCATATGGACCACGTCAAGGGGTCTTTAAAGTGTTGATATATCAACGTTTGGACCACCGGACCACGTGGACCACGTTTAAAAAAACATTTCCAGTTCTAGGGTAAAGAACGAATTAGTCATTTTCTAGCTTACCTATTTACGCAACCCAATCTTCAAAAGACTATCACAGCAGGAATAAGCGTGGCTTACTTGGCTTACCATTTGGCTAACTTTTATTGATAATGAATGACAATCAATGAAACCCCTGGGCACAGAAAAAGCCGTTGTCACAAGGGTTTTGACACCCTATGACAACGGCTGATAAGTAGGAATTGGGTATACTGGGCTCGAACCAGTAAATTACGGATTCAGAGTCCGCTGCCTTACCAATTTGGCGAATACCCAATAAACAACTATTCAATTTTATCTTTAAGCTGAAATCATGTCAAGTAATGCTCGAAAATTACTTGAATTAATCAGACCTGACCGTCACACTAGTATTAAGGAAGTGATCACATGTCTCGTGATGAATTGACACGCACCTTTAATCATTTGCGACAACAGCTTATCGTTTGGGCCGTCACTGCAATTGGTTTAGCCGTCATGCGAAGCTTTTTGCTCCCACAATTATTAACCTTTGTCTTTTGGTGTAGCGTGGCTTACTGTTTGGTCCTCTTTATTGCGCTGGTAATCGTGACCATCATGCGGCTTCGAACTAAATGAAGAATTGACAAGCGTTCAATCTTTTTGTAAGATGGTAATTGAATTTGCCCGCTGGTCAAATTGGTTAAGACGTCGCCCTCTCAAGGCGGAGTTACGGGTTCGATCCCCGTGCGGGTGATTAATGGCTTTATTCGATAAATTTAAAAGGTCAAAACGTTGTTAAAACAGCGTTTTGGCCTTTTTTTGCTGGTTGTATCCATTATTGCGTTTCCGACCGGCAAAAGATCACCTAAAATTAAGTTCTTTTCGCATAAATCAAACTTTAAGGCGTATTATCAATAAGTGAGGAAATAAAAACGCCATTAATGGCAGGTGTGGACTGACGGGAAAGTTCATGCCAGTAAATCGATTTTGGAGGACGGGATAATGAATAAAAGTAGTGGTGGCATCGGTTGTTTAGGATTCTTGGCTTTAGCAGTCGTGCTAGGTTTTGTGATGGAACATTGGATTTGGTTTGCAATTGGTGCGGTTATCATTGTCGGTATCATTATCTATGTTGTGTCACGGCCAGAGACCGATGAACAAAAACAAGCTAAGGCTGAGCGCGCCACGGAGATTCAACACCTAAAACAATGCGACTTAACTACCCTAGCAGTTACAACAACAGATGTCTTATTAAAGCGCAATGAATTTGAATACTACCGTGCCAACAATGTCGACTGGTCAGAACCACGTACGCATACCACTAGAGTCAACTATTCGGGTATGACAAGTTCAGTCAAAATTATGAAGGGCCTCTATTGGAAACAAGGTTCGATCAAACCAACTAGTCAAAAGGTGACCCAAAATGAACTTATCCATACGGGTACCTTGATTTTAACCAACAAACGATTAATCTTATTGCAATCTGATGGTAGTGTTGCCCAGATTACATTAGGCACGATTGCCAATTTAGTCCCTTACACCAACGGTCTGGATATTATGAAAACACGGGGTAAAAACGTGGCCTTACGCGGCAGTCTTGACGGCGAAGCCGCCGGGGTCGTCTTAACTAGATTGATTACCGATGACTATGCCGCTAAAAAGACGGCGACGGCCACACCTGCCACCGTCACCAGTGGACCGAAGATCATTACTAGTGTGACCGAAGAAACAGCTAGCACTCCCCATGAACCGCTCACAGCTCAGGTTTTGTTTGACAATATGGCTAAAGCCTCAACTTTAGATTGTCAACTTAACGAAAAAGAACGTTTCTTTGAATTTTCACTAAAAGATGTCGTGTTAGCTAACATCCAAACGACCTATTCACAAGATTGTGACGCCTACGCTGACTTCTTGAGCGAAATCCAAGAATTACGTCAAAGTATTCTTGAGAATGCCGCTACCATTGATGAAGATCTACCTGGTCAAGGTTACGGGGTACGTGCTTTCTTTGATCCTGGATTTAACACCTTGTTTGCACAAGTTCGCCAGGGGCACTTTGACTACTATGCACCAGATGATCCACAGTTTCCAAATGCCGCTAAATCCCCGGCTGACTTGACTGAGCAGCTTGATGATCAGCCAAAAGTGGCCACTAACAATTATGATGAGCTCCGCCAATTAAAAGGCCTCCTTGATGACGGGATTATTTCGCAAACCGAATTTGACGCCAAAAAGAAACAGTTACTCAACTTATAAAATTAGCCCGCAAAACCCGTTTTAGGCTTTTTTCCAGACAAATAAGCCTTTACGACTTGCCTGACGGGATTATAATAGAGAGGTAGATTGTTTAGTAACGTTATGTTTTATAGCGTTTTAGTAAAAATTAACTGTTTCTAATGTCAAAACGAAGGAGATCTTGTTAGTGGTATACAAAGATGTATTTGGAATTGATCACGATGATTGTCATATTGTACAAACTCGGCATGAATTCAACCGCATCTTCATTATTGAAAACGAAGTCGGCTCACGCTTTACTTGTATTAAGAAGGACGCGCCATTAGAGAAGAAAATGTCGGGTCATTGGAAGTATGCTAAGGCCAGTGATGCACCGAAGAACTATGCGGTGCCTTACAAAGCGCAAAAGCGCTAAAAATCGCTGAAAAGAGGGTCGAGATGCGACTTTATAAACCGGTAACCAATCATAATGGGCGGGCCAATCGTGCAGATAACCGCCACATTAACCCCTACTACGGCCAACATGGCGCTGAGTGGGTCAAAAACGGCAATGCGTCCCTTTATAACGCACAACATGAACACTCCCAAGCTAAGTTGCACTTGCAGCATCGCTTCGGTACGGTTGCTTATAATGTGCTTTGGGTCATTGTTGCCATCATTGTGATGATTGTTGGAGGCTTTATCGTCTATTCGTTGGCACTAAATCTTTAAAACAAAATCCACCAGTCGTCACTTACTGACAACTGGTGGATTTTTGTGTATCACGCGTTATTTTAAGAATGACTTACGTGTCACTAATCGATAGATGGCATCACTTAGTCCGACTAAAAAGATTAGCCCGAGCCCCGCAATTTTTAGCCACGGCCAGGCTTGGTTGATACTGTCAACCTTGCTCCCGATACCAAAAATAATTAAGCCAATCAAGATCAAAAGACTTTCAATTAGATTTAATGTTTTCACCCTGCCACCTCATTTCATCGTTCCCTATTATACTAAAAAACGCGCCTAAAATCGGCTTTAACCAATTTTAGACACGTTAAAATTTTAAAAATTAACTTTATTTGTTAAGACGAGCCGTTAACTTAGCCGTTAATTCTTCGTAGCCAGGCTTGCCAAGTAAAGCAAACATGTTGTTCTTGTAAGCTTCAACACCTGGTTGGTTGAATGGATTGATCCCGTTCAAGTAACCAGAAATAGCAACTGCAGCTTCAAAGAAGTAAATCATGTAGCCCAACGTGTAAGCGTCTTGACTAGGAATGTTAACGATCATGTTAGGCACACCGCCATCGACATGGGCCATAATAACCCCTTCAAAGGCTTTGGTGTTAACTTGTGCCATGGTCTTGCCTTCAAGATACTTCAAACCATCAAGGTTTTCAGCTTCCTTAGGCACATCAACGTCACTAGTGGCATTTTCAACTTTAACAACTGTTTCCATCAAGTTACGACGGCCTTCTTGGATGTATTGACCCAAGGAGTGTAAGTCAGTTGTGAAGTTAGCTGATGATGGGTAGATACCTTTTTGGTCTTTCCCTTCGGATTCGCCCATTAATTGCTTCCACCATTCTGAGAACATCGCCATATTTGGTTCGTAGTTTTCAAGAATTTCAGTGGTATAGCCCTTCCGGTACAAGATGTTCCGGTAAGCAGCATATTGGTAAGCTTCGTTCTTGGTCAAATCAGCATCGCCGTATTCGCCTTGAGCATCAGCAGCACCCTTCATTAATGAATCGATGTCGCCGCCTGAAACAGCAATTGGCAATAAACCAACTGGGGTTAAGACAGTGAAACGACCACCAACGTCATCAGGAATAACGAAAGTTTCGTAACCTTCAGCGTCAGATTCTTGCTTCAACGCACCGCGCTTGCGGTCAGTTGTGGCATAGATCCGGCCTTTGGCACCATCTTCGCCATACTTTTCAACTAACTTTTCTTTGAATACTCGGAAAGCGATTGAAGGTTCAGTCGTTGTCCCAGACTTAGAAATAACGTTAACTGAGAAGTCACGGTCGCCGATTAAGTGAATTAAATCGTTGACGTATGATGATGAAATTGAGTTCCCAGCAAAGACAACTTGTGGGAATTTACGGTCTTCACGTGAAAGTGATGACCAGAAAGTTTCGTGTAAGAATTCAATGGCTGCCCGAGCACCGAGGTATGAACCGCCAATCCCGATTACTACTAAGACATCAGAGTCAGATTGAATCTTCTTTGCAGCCGCTTTAATACGGGCAAATTCTTCCTTATCGTAATCTGTTGGTAAATTTAACCAGCCACGGAAATCATTCCCGGCGCCAGTACCTTCACGCAGCTCCTTGTCAGCAGCTGTGACCATAGCTTGCATTTCGCCAAGTTCGTTATCATGGACGAACTTAGTTAAATTAGAGCTGTCAAATGAAATGTGTGCCATTTACTATTACCTCTTTCTATACATATTTAACAACTCACATTATACAATACGAGCCGACGGAATGAAAAGCGCTTCCGCCTGCTTTTTCTTAAATTTTCGCAATTTGTGTAAAAAATAAGCGTATTTATACAAAAAAGACCCGCTTGATAACTGGTATCTATCAGGCAGCGTCTACTTTTGAAACATTTTTAAATAACTTTTTTAATTTAATAGGGCAAATTACAAGTTTAATCCGAACAAGCCCGGAATCTTTCAATGGCAGTCTGTTGATGATGTATTTTTAATGGTC
>NZ_BJDJ01000013.1 GCF_005405085.1 Lactiplantibacillus daowaiensis
AGGTGTTGTCATCGGAATGCCTCGATTCGTTTTTCCTCAGATTATACCTGAATTTTTAGTTTTCAGACAGTCCCTAGTTGTAATTTTTTTAATCCATTTTTGATTGATTGCGATTTGAATGCCTTTCTGCTCGATTAATGAGATTCGAGCTAATAATTTAGCAGCATTTTTGTCCGGTAGCGCATTAAGAAATTTGAAGAAAGTTCGTTGATCGAAAAAATCCATTAGAACGCATTGAAATTTTTACATTCTTATGGTCACAAGTTAAAAACCGCCCTGAAATTTGCCAGGGCGGTTTTTATGCAGTCTCATGTTAAAGTGATTGTTCAGTTCGTTCAATAATATCGTCTTGAGTTTCTTTAGATAAGCCGACAAAGAATGCTGAGTAACCAGCAACCCGGACGATTAAGTCGCGGTGTTTGTCGGGATGATTTTGAGCATCGACTAAGGTATCACGTGACACGATGTTGTATTGGACGTGATAGCCATGGAGTCGATTGAAGAAGGTCCGTAAGAGTGCGACTAATTTCATACAACTTTCATCACTCCGTAAGATCTGCGGTGACATTTTTTGATTCAAAAGGACGCCACCAGTGATATCTTCGGTGTGTAACTTCGACACAGACTTGAAGACGGCCGTTGGACCATCAGCATCCATGGCATGTTCTGGAGAACAGCCTTCAGCTAATGGAGTCCGGGCATGGCGGCCATCAGGGGTGGCTAACGTACTATGTCCTTGCCCAACGTTGGCAGAAATTGACGATGTGCCGGCATACCGTAAGCCACCGATTGGGCCGCGACCATAACGGGTATTTTTGTATTTAGCGATTTCGTCAATGTATGGTTGGTAAGCCTCAACAATCAAATCATCGACGTAATCATCATCATTGCCGTATTTAGGGGCATCGTCCACAAGCATCTGGCGAATGGCTTCACCATCTTCACCCGCAAAGTCCGATTGGAGCGCATCCCAAAGTTGTTGGGTGGTGAGCTTCTTTTCTTCAAAGACTAACTTCTTAACGGCGGCTAAGGAGTCCGCTAAGTTAGCAATTCCAACTTGTAGCCCACTAATAAAGTCGTAAACGGCACCACCTTCTTTGATCGTCTTACCACGGCCGATACAGTCATCAGTTAAGACGGAGCATAAGATGTCAGGGTAATTCTGTTCCAAAGCCAGGTCGCAACTGTTTTCGATAATGACACTTTGGCGCGTCATTTCACGTAAGGCTTTGTCCCAAGCGGCCATCAATTGATCATAAGATGTCATGTCGGTGAACTTACCGTAATCGGGTAATAACCGTTTGCCCGATTCAGGATCAATCCCGCCGTTCATCACGATAAGTAAGACCCGTGGGAAGTTGATAAAGCTCATCCCAGTACACCGGTAGCCCCATTTGCCAGGAATGGCTGTTTCTACACAGCCAATCGCACTGTAATTGTAGGCGTCTTCTTTTTTGACACCGCGTCGGATGAAGGATGGAATGATAACTTCGTCGTTGTTAAAGGCGGGCATCCCTAAGCCTTGTTTAATGACTTCGACACATTCACGCATGAATTTGTCGCTTAAGCCTTTGTGATACCGCACCGTTAAGTTTGGTTGTGGTAAGTGCGCTTGGGCAATCGCCCGTAAAATCAAATATGACATTGGATTGACGGCATCTCGACCATCAGGCGTTTGCCCACCAATCGTAATGTTTTGGTAAAGTGGACTCCCAGCTGAGAATTCCGTATGTTGCCATGAGCGCACTTTATTGATGGTCAACGTCTTGAGGCAAAGGTTGGTCAACAATTCAGTCGCTTGGTCAGCATCGATTTCACCAGTCGTTAAGTCACGTTCATAAAATGGGTCCAGGTATTGGTCTAAACGGCCATAAGAAACGGAATGCCCGTTAGATTCAATTTGCAAGGTCAAATGGACTAACCAGACGGCTTGGATTGCTTCATAGAAGGTATCCGCTGGTTCGTAAGGTACCTTGTTTAAAATGTGGGCCATTTTTTCTAACTGCGCTTTACGGGTTGGATTCGTCGCACTAGCCGCTTGCTTGGCCGCTAAATCCGCATAGCGTTGGGCAAAGTGATGAATCGCATCAATAACAATTAAACCAGCTTTATAGAAGTAGTATTTCTTTTGACTTGAGAAGTCGGTCAAATCAAGGTCAGCTAAGGCGGCTTTGATGCGATCTTCGTACCATTTCAACCCTTTATTGACCACGTTTTTGTAGTCAACCGCGATATGACCGTCACCAGAGGTGATATTGCCATCAGCACCGATTACGCCTAAGTCATAAAAGATTCGACTAGCTTCGGGGAATGACTTGTAACCACGGTCTTCCAACGTATTATGTTGCCAGAAGGGGGCAATATCACGGAGTTCTTTTTTAGATTCTTCAGTAATATAGAAGACATCGCCAGGGCGCTTTTCAAAGGTATCGAGTTCATCAATGACCCAGTTCATCGAATATTCAGGGAAGACTGGTGCCCAACGGTTTTGTCGTGCTTGGTTCCCGGCTAAGAGGGTATCGTCTTCAATGAAGATACTCATCTTGGCGAGGACGTTTTCGAGCATTTTAGCTCGTAAAATATCGACTTGTTCATCTTGATGGGCTTGGTATGTTTCAGTGGTTAAGATGGCCCGTTCGGGGTCAACATAAGGCTTCGCATCAATAATACTATCCCGAAAACGATCCATCATCGGCGTTAACTTGCCAAAGTGGTTTTCGGTGGTTTTATTTTGAGTAAGTGTTGCTGTCATAATTACGTTCCTCCTGTTGTTCGAAACCAATTTATCTTTCTTACGTAATTATCATAACATGCTACCTGGTTTGGTCAAGCGTTTTTAAGAGGGAAGTTAGTTGAATCATAAAGTAAAGTCAAAATGCACGAATGTGCAATCCAACTGTAATTGTCGTTGACAGGGAAGTTTTTGAACTGCTGGGCATTAGCGTTAGTTAGAGATCATATTAAACCCAAAATAGCGTCAAAAAAAGCTTAGAACCAATCGGCTCTAAGCATCGGTGTGAACTAGTTCTAAGTGCACTTGTTCTTGGCGTAACAACTCGCGAACGTTAGCCGCGACTTGGTCGTCGGTAATAACGGTGTCAACTTGATTAAAGGCTAACTGCCGCACGGTACTCTTGGCGTTGAATTTACGAGAATCCGTTAAGATAATTGTATTTTCGGCGTTTGCGACCATTGCTTGCACGGTATCGGCCCGCATGATGTCGTTACTATAAAAGCCAAATTGGGCATCAAAACCATCAGTGCCTAGGAATAACTTGTTCGTATGAAAGTTTGCGAGCATCGCTTTAGTTAATGGCCCCACCGCAACTTGGGAATCGGCTTGGTATTCACCGCCTAAAACGTTGACGTTGATATTGGGGTAGTTGCGAATGTAATTGGCAATAAAAAAAGAAATCGTAATGATCGTAACGTGTTTATCAGCTTGTGCCAGCTCTTCGGCCATCAAAGCACAAGTCGAACCAGATTCAATCATAATCGTTTCATTGTCTTGCACTTTTGCTGCGGCGACTTTAGCAATTTGTCGCTTAGTATCGTAGTTCTGCGCTAAGCGGAACTTGAGGTCGTTAGGATTATTAATGATGGCAAACCCGTGTTGACGTTGTAATAAGCCCCGGTCTTCAAGTTGGGTTAAATCTTTACGAATGGTTACTTTCGAAACTTGCAGTAAGTCAGCTAGTTCATTCACTTCGATTTTTTTGCGTTGATTTACGATTTGGAGGAGTTGTTCATTTCGTTTGTTCATTACGGTCACCGTCCTGTCTGCATTATTATAGCACGCCGCTGGGTTTAATCGATAGATAGCAGCTTTCTTTCGAAAGAAAAAGCATTTACGTTTGATATTAAATGCGTTAGGATATAGGCAAAAGCAAACAAAGGAGTGACTCAGCATGGCTGCAGCAACTGCGACGACGGCACCGCTAAAGGGGCTGGTCTTCAATATTCAAAAGTTCAGTATCAATGATGGTCCCGGCATTCGGACCGTGGTTTTCTTTAAAGGTTGTCCGCTTCGATGCAAGTGGTGTTCAAATCCGGAATCACAATCCGGGATCCAAGAGTCGATGTACGATGAACAAACCGCGAAGGAAACCATCGTTGGCGATTATATGACGGTTGATGAGATTATGAAAGTGGTGTTGCAAGACCGCGACTTTTATGAAGAATCTGGTGGCGGGGTCACCTTTTCTGGTGGCGAAGTGTTATTTCAAGCCCCATTTGCCATTGAATTAGCCAAGGCAATTAAAGCGGAAGGGATTCACTTGGCTTGTGAGACCACGGGGTACACGACGCCTAAATTATTCAAGCAATTCATGACTTATATGGACTTTATGTACTATGACTGTAAGCAATGGGATCGCAATCAACACCGAGTTGGCACCGGTGCTGACAACACCGTGATTTTAAAAAATCTTGAAGCCGCCGTGCAAGCGCATAAGACAATGATGGTTCGGATCCCAGTGATCCCTGGCTTTAATTACACCTTAGATGATGCCGATCATTTTGGCGACCTCTTCGTGAAATTAGGGGTGCCAGAAGTTGAATTATTGCCGTTCCATCAGTTTGGGTTGAAGAAGTATCAAGATTTGGGCCGGGAATATGAATTAAAAGACGTGAAACAACTACAAGCAGATGATTTAGTAGACTATAAAAAGATGATTGAAAAGCACGGTGTCAAAGTGCGGATCAATGGTTGGTAGACTGGGAGCGAACAAAGATGGATTTTTCATTAAGAACGGCGTTTAAACATACGATTTTAGCCGATCGGTTAAACATTATTCGGGCGGGAATCCTGGGTGCTAATGATGGAATCATTTCAGTTTCGGGCATCGTATTAGGCGCCATGGGGGCCAGCTTTTCAAGTTCCTATTTGCTCGTTTCTGGGGTTGCTGGGATGTTAGCCGGGGCTTGTTCCATGGCGGGCGGTGAATACATCTCCGTTAGCGCCCAACATGATATTCAACGCAATACCGTCAAAAAAGTCTTGCACGAGACTGAAACGACCCCGACAATGTCACGGCAACATTTGATCAACAGTTACCAAAAACGGGGGTTGAGTGTTAAAACGGCAACCATCGTGGCTGATGAACTGATGGCTAATGTCAAAGTTGAGGCGCAAGTTGATGAAGAAGTTGCCAACACGTATCAAATCAAAGTCGGGCATTATTTAAACCCATGGCATGCGGCGGCAACGTCATTTCTATCATTTATCACCGGCGCCTTGATTCCACTAATGGCAATGACACTGGTCCCTAATCCATATAAAGTATTGGGCACTTTGATTGCGATGATTATTGCCTTGGGCATGAATGGCGTCGTCAGCTCCCACTCACAAACGATGTCGACGAAGCGGACGATTATTCGGAATATTGCGGTGGGATTGTTAACGACGGTGATAACGTTTGCACTTGGTGAGTTGTTTCATACGACGATTGGTGGTTAGAACTAAATCATTGAAAAGTTACTGAAAATCACTATACTGGTGAAATTAACAGTAATTTGGAGATGACCATGTTGCAACTAATTAAGACTGACCGGCTCATTATCCGGCCATTTCAGATGACCGATCACGATGCCTTACAAGCGATGCTTTTAGACCCACAAGTCGTGGCTTATTTGCGGTATCGGGCGTTAAAGACGCCCACTGAATTTGATGACAGTTTTAAAACCCACTTTTTAGCGGATACGACGACAACCTTTGCTCTGGAAAACCGTGCGACTCATGCGTTAGTCGGTTTTTATGAATTTCATCCGGAACAAACGACTGGTATTTTGACGTATGCGTTAACTCCCGCGGCTTGGGGGCATGGTTACATTGCCGAAGCGGGGGCAGCCTTGATGGCGTACGGCTTTGAGACGTTAGGGTTTGAAGAGATTCAAGCGCATTATGCCGATGCTAATCCTAATTCGGGCCGCGTGATGGCTAAGATGGGGATGCATGACATGGGTGAGCTTGAAACCTTTACGCTAGATAATGGCACCACGATTCGGGTGATGGCCTACAACTTAATGAAAAACGACTGGCAAGCGGCTCAACCGTCGCAAGCCATGTAAGCTGTAACTGCTTTAGGTCATGTTGACTGAAGCAGTTTTTTTGTGCGCAGTTCTTTCTGAAACCCCTCGCGCTCTTTCTGAAATTAGTGTAATCTTAAAGGTATAGTTAAATGCTTATTTTGCAATTATTTTTATGAAGTGTGTTTGAGAGGGGTTTCGGTGTGTCGAAAAAAGTTGTCATGATTGTGACGATTGCGTTGTTATTATCAAATGCCATGAATGGCTTGGATAGTACGATTATTAGTACGGCTTTACCCGCAATTATTAGTGACTTACATGGGTTACAACTCATGGGTTGGATTGTGGCGGTGTTCTTATTAGGTGGGGCAGTAACGACCCCTTTGTGGAGTAAGTTAGGTGAGCGAATCGGCAATAAGCAAGCTTATCAGATTTCGACCAGTATCTTTGTGGTCGGCGCGTTGCTAGAAGGATTAGCGCCTAACATTATCTTTTTGATCGTTGCCCGGACGATCATGGGGATTGGGAGTGGCGGGATGACCGCGATTCCGTATATTATTTATGCGGAAATTTATCAAGACCCCGTTAAGCGTGGGAAGATCTTTGGTTATGTGACCGCAAGTTTTAGTACGGCGGCAATCATCGGGCCTTTGGTCGGTGGTTTTATTGTGGATAACTTCGGTTGGCATTGGGTCTTTTACATCAATGTCCCGATTGGGTTAGCGTCCATCTTGATTATTCAAGCGTTATATCAGGCGCCTAAACTGACTACGACTAAAACGGCGACCGATTACTTAGGGGCCTTGTTACTTTCCAGTGGTTTAGTCAGTCTATTAGTCGGCATTGAAATGATTGGTAAGTTACCAATCATTGGGGTGGTAGCGATCTTAGGGCTATCAGTCGCCCTGTTAGGCGGCTTAATGGTGGCTGAACAACGGGCAGTTGATCCAATTATTCCGAGTCGGCTGTTTAAGAATCGGTATTTATTAGCGTCATTTATCATGTTTTTCTTGATCTACGGGTTCTTTGTTGGCTTTAATGTCTATGTCCCAATGTGGGCACAAGGCTTATTAGGGACAACGGCCGTTATTGGTGGGGTGACCCAGATTCCGGGGTCAATCACGAACTTCTTAGGGGCACAATGGAGTTCAAATTTAGAACGCAAATGGTCAACGCGGACGGTGGTCATGATTGGCTTTGCGGGCATGTTGATTGCTTGTGGCTTGTTGGCGATTGCTGGGTTGAAGACCAGTTACTGGTTCTTACTGTTAGCTGGGGCCTTTCAAGGTTGTGGGATTGGGATTTGTTTTACGGTCTTACAAGTGAGTGTCCAACAACAAGCTGATCATCGTGATGTGCCGATTGCGACGTCGTTTAGTTTGCTAGTGCGGATGCTTGGTCAGACGTTCATGTCGTCGATTTACAGTGTGGTGTTGAACCAGTCGCTAACGACCGGGGTGGCGCAATCACATGGTAAGATCACGATGAATATGTTAAATGAACTGAGTGATGCGACGAGTGCCCAGCAGTTACCAGCAAGTTTGGTGCCCGCAATGCGGTCGATTTTACATGCCGGCTTGCACCATATTATGGGACTAGCGCTAGTCTTATTAGTGATTGGGATCGCAGTCAATATTTTGATGTTCCGGAAGCCCCGGGTACATCATCATTTGCGTCTGAAGTCAGTCAAAATGACTCAACATTTAAGTTAATGATTTAAGGCGGTTTTAGTTGTTGCTAAGACCGCCTTTTACTATACTAAAACAGATAGTTTGGAGGGGTTGCGTATGGCAACGATTAAGATTCGACCGGTAACGGCCGCAGAATTACCACAAGTATGGCAAATTGGGTTTAGTCATCCAGATGCCGAATGGCTCAAATGGAATGGCCCGTATTTTCATGATGACTTACCTAGTGAAGCGGTGTTTACCCATTTAGTGGGGCCACATGACTGGCTGATTGAACCGCGAAACTGGGTGATTACGGCGGATGACCAAATCGTGGGCAGTGTGAATTATCATTTTGTCGATGATGACTTAAAGCGTTGGTTAGAAGTGGGCATCTTGATTTTTGATGATCACCATTGGGGGCAACATATTGGCCAACAAGCCTTGCCATTGTGGTTAGATCATTTATTCAGTGAGGTCACGGATTTGCCCCATATTGGGTTAACGACGTGGTCAGGCAATCAACGAATGATGCGTTTGGCGACCAAAATTGGGTTGCAACTAGAAGGTCGGATTCCGCAAGTCCGTTATTGGCAAGATCACTACTATGATTCAGTTAAATACGGAATTTTGCGGGATGACTGGTTAGCCAAACGCCAATAAAGATTGGCTCAAAAAACATTTGTTCCCCTGGCGAAAGTACGGTATGATAAGTATTGTAAACTTTATACAGATGGGGCGGAGTAAATTGATGAGACGATGGCGTTTAGGCACCGTATTAAGTATTTTAGGGTTGGCTGTGTTACTGGGTGGTTGTAGTAGTCTGGATTCGCTAACGGATTCTGCTAGTTCAACCGATAATGCTTCAAGTAGCACTGCGACGAGTGACAATGTTAAGGGCACGTATGCGACATTAGCCAAACAGACGTACCAGTCTGGTGGGGCTGCTGCGATTAAAGTGAATAATGGGAAAAGCACGTTAAAGGCAAGTCTATGGAAACATGCCAAGATTGACTATGGTAATTTGGATAGCTTGAATCGGACGACAACGGATACAGCTTATTTGAGCAAAGCCAATTTGGGCCGTTCTGAAGGGCGCACGGCCCAGACTTGGAGTCCGACGGGGTGGCATAATCAACCAATCAAGGTCAATGGCAAGCGCGTTTATCCCCAAAATCGGGGGCATTTGATTGCGTATACCTTATCTTTTAACTTGACGAATACTGGGACTTACAAGGCTGGTGAAGCTGGTTCTTTGGATAACCCAAAGAACTTAGCGACTCAGACCGCTTATTCAAACCAAAAGACCATGCAGATTTATGAAAATCAAGTGCGGACTGCCTTGGAACAAGGCAAGAAAGTCATTTACCGGGTGACGACTGTCTTTCGGGGCAATGAATTGATGCCACGTGGTTACTGGTCACAAGCCGTTTCAACCGATGGTAGTGTTAATTTCAACGTGTATATTTGGAATGTTGAACCTGGGGTGAGTTTTGACTATGCCACGGGTCGTGGTAAAGCCGATGCCAGTATGCAAGTTGCCGGTGCGGACAAGGTGACGAGCAGTAACAGTACGGGCACTAGCACCAGTAGTTATTCACGCAAGCCAACGACAAGTAAACAAGTTGAAAAAGAACTATATAAATATGGCTATAAGTACGCCAAGAAAGCCTACAACAAGGCGACTAAATAAGTATTACAACGCAAAAAACGTTGGTCATCGTCAAGATGGCCAACGTTTTTTTGTAGGGCTATTTTTGATGGTCAGCGGCGATTGACCAAGGTGAGGTATGTAGCATCCAAGTGATGCCAAACTTGTCAATGAATTGGCCCATCTTGCCGCCCCAGAATTGTTCAGCAAACGGCATGGTGATCTTAACGTCATCGCTAGTGACTAAGTGTTGGTAGAATGCTTCGGCTGCTTGGGCGCTATCAGCATCTTCGCTATTGAGATCAAGCATCAACGAAATCTGGTCGGATGGTTGCGGGGTACCACGAAACGCGTCCGAACATTCGATTTTCGTGCCTAAAATGGTGAAGCCACCGTGCATCGTCATATTGTTGAGGTCCGCGTCAGCTGGTAACCCGAATTGCTGCGCTTGTTCCGGTTGTGGGCTTAACCGATAAACGTCAGTTGCGCCAAAGACCCGTTGGTAATAGTCGATGGCTGTCTTGGCATTTTCAAAGGCTAAATATGGGTATAGTTGTGATTGCATATCTGTCACTCCTTAATGAGTCATTTAGTTGTCAAAAGTATAGCATTAAGCGATTACATTGCCACTTAATCGGACTTATTGTTTAATTGCGAGACAATCCTTGAAAACTGTCGGATTTCACGACAAATTGGTCTAATCATCGCTGGCTTTTCTAATAACGGTGCTTATACTATTAGGTGTAGCGTTACTTAACCGCCGTTGATAGCAATTTTTTTCTCTTATTATATTGACAAGTAGCGCTACCCAAACCGTGCGACCTGAATTACGGGCAATCCTTCCCAGAAAGTCCTGTGATTTTTCCATAACGATGGTCTAGTTCCCAGCTAGGGCATTGCGACAAGTCGTTGGATTGCAATTACCCTTTGAGTACCTAACTATTCTGCAAGTTAGGTGCTTTTTTGTTGGCAAAAATGGGGTAGACAAAAAATGAGATCACCGGATTTCGGTAATCTCATGCAACTTAAAATGTGACGTGACTTATGACTGAATGTGTAGCGGTTAAATAAATAGTAGCATCGCTGCTGCGACTAGTGTTAATAAGTCAACAAGAATAAAACTGGCAGCTTTGGTGTGCCGACTAACGCGGTAAGTATCATAACCGGTCACAGCTAAAATCAGCCCTAACAGGGCAACACTTGAGTAGGTTAAGACGAGGTCATTTTGATGAACGGTATAAGGCAATAGTAAGAGTTGAATGATTAGCCAACAACTTGTGATGAGTAATAACCGAATTAAAATGGCATGTTGATTGAGTGGTTTCATGGCGGTCGCCTCCCTGTATTAATGCAATTGTAAACGGTTTCTTTAACGAGCAGAAGGCCAGTTCTAGTGAAGTGTAGCAAAATCCGACAGTTTTAAATAAGTGTTGCAATCAATGATGAAAAGGATTACCATTGATTCATTCCAATATTAGAATATAAGAATGAAGGAGGCTATGCAATGAATCGCAACGAAGCTGCGTTACAAGAATTCCGGGAAACGATTCCGATTTTTGAAGTTCTTGCCGATGAACGGCGGCAACAAATTATGATTGAGTTAACGCAACATACGGATGGGTTAACCGTTGGGGAGTTAACCAGGATTATGCAGATTTCTCAACCAGCTGTCTCGCATCAATTGAAGACACTAAAGGATCATCATTTTGTGACGGTCGAACGCCAAGGAACCCGTAATTTTTATCATGTTACGTTTGATGGACCACTAACGAAAGTTGAACATTTGATTCATACGTTACGTGAAGATTTGAAGCAAAAACCATATTTACATTAGGGGACTAAAAGCGTTGCTACGGGAGCAGCGTTGTTTTAGGTCTAATTCATTCTAATATTCGAATGTAAGAATCATTAGATTAAAAGGGGTGGTTACAATTTCAATTCGCACGGAGCTGGATCTACAGCGCGCCATGTACCAGCTATTGGAAGGGCGTTCGATGTCACAAATCACGGTTGAACAGATTTGTACACGAGCACTCATTCATCGCAGTAGTTTTTATCGGTATTATACGGATAAATTCGACTTACTCGCGCAAATGGTGATGCGCGCAATTGAAGACTTATTGGCGGCGGAACAAGCGAATGCTGCTGGCTCAGGTGTGATGGCACGCTTTATCGGAACGCACACGCAGATTTTACGTCACTTGCTGGTGACCAATACTGAGGGTGACAATAATCGCTCACAGCAAGTCATTAATGAGTGTTTTTTAACGATTGCCCAGACCGGTGCAACCGATCGGGTCTTTGTGATGATGCGCAAGTCGGTCCAACCGGACTTAACGGCATATCTGGTAAGTGGGGCCATTGCAAGTATCGTGCAGTGGTTAAGTAGTGAGAATTTAGACGGGGCCGCGTTAGCAACGCAAAAGGCGATTCAGTCAACGTTGGCCAGTTTTTTCTCACTTGAGCAGCATTCAGTTTGATTTTATTTTGGTGAAGGAAGGTTCCATGTTTTGAAGATGATTAGCGGGGAATGGCGATCAATTCGTCATAATAAAATTCTTTGGATTTCAGTGTCAGTTATGATTCTGATTCCATTTCTATACAGTGTCTTCTTCCTGACTTCGGTCTGGGATCCGTACGGGGATACAAAAAATTTACCGGTAGCAGTCGTAAATAATGACAAGCCGGTCAACTACCAAGGCAAGCGGTTTGCCGTTGGGGAAGAACTAGTTAAAAACTTAAAGAAAAACGACCAGTTAGGTTGGCGCTTTGTTTCAGCGGATAAAGCCGAACAGGGTATGGCCAATCATAAGTATTACACGGTCGTCACGATTCCAAGCAATTTTTCTAAGCACGCCACCACGGTGACGAGCAAGCATCCACAACGGATGAAATTACATTATTCAACAAATGCGTCGTTAAACTACATCGCTAAAGTGATTAGTGACGCTGGGGCGACTCAGTTGAACCAAAATATTCGTGCATCCGTGACCAAAGCGTATGCGCTAGCGATGTTTAAGCAAGTTAAAACTGCCGGTAAGGGCTTTGATAAAGCAGCTAAAGGGGCCCGGCAGTTGAAAGACGGGACCGTCGTACTGCAATCCGGGTTGAAGACGTACACGACCGGGGTACACACGTTGAAAAACGGGACGACAGAATTAAATACCAAGGTTAAGGCGATGCCAGCTGGGATTAATAAGTTGGCTGACGGAACCAGTGCGTTGAAGACTGGTTTAGATACCTTAAATGGCAGTACTGGCGAATTAGCTAGTGGTGTTAGCAAGTTGGTTGATGGTTCTGGTCAAGTGACTAGTGGACTAGGGACACTTAATAGTAAAACTGGTGAACTTGCCAGTGGGGTTGTTAAGTTAGCTGATGGTTCAAAGGCCGTTAAAGTCGGCGTGGTTACTTACACCAATGGTGTTTATACGCTATCTAGTGGTTTGCGGACCTTGAATAGTAAGACCGGGGCGTTATCAAGTGGTGTCACTGCTTTAACAACTGGGTCTAAAACGTTAACGAGTGGCTTATCCACATATACTGCTGGTGTCGATGAAGTTAATAGCAACTTAAAAACATTGAGTAGTGGTGCTCAACAAGTTAACAGTGGTTTGACTGAATTACAAAGTAAAAGTGGTGCCTTAACTAATGGCGCCAATGACCTAGTTACCGGGACAACTGCGTTAACGAGTTACTTTGGTCAACTTGAACAAGGTAGTAGTGAATTATCAACACAATTAGGTAATTTACACAGTACGATGACTAGCGAAGAAAACCAGGCCAAAATGACACAATTAACGGCTGGTATGGCAGCAATGGCCAAGCAGTTAGAAGCAATTCAAACAAAGCTAGCAGCAGCCGGTCAAACAAGTAGTAGTACTGCCAAGGTAAACCAAATTGTCGCTGATATGCAAACGCATGCGGATCAATTAGCTAATGGTACAGCCACTAGTACGACAACTAATAATAGCAGTGATGTGACTAGTGAAATTAATGCTAAAATCGATGCCGTTGCTAAGAGTAGTGATTTAAGTGCGGCACAAGTTTCAGCATTAAAGGCGTCATTAGCTAGTGTTGGCAAGAGTAGTAATACAACAACTAAGTCAACTAATCAAGTTGATACAACTGCGGCTACCGCTTTGAAGTCAGATGCAGCTAATTTGAAAGCTGCTGTAGCTGCCGCTCAACCAGCCACAACAACTACTGGTAGTTTGACCGATAGTTTTGCACAACTTCAAACTGGTGTTAATGAATTAGTTGGTCAAGTGAGTGAAATGGCAACTGCCGTTCAAGCTTTACAAGCTGGTTCAAATAAACTGACTGGTTCAATGACGGATATTCAAAACAAAATCATAACGCCTTTGGCTGCTGGAACCAATAGTTTACAAAGTCAGGTACCAGCATTGGTTACAGGTGTTGGGGCATTGGTTGATGGTAGCAGTCAAGTTGCAAGTGGGAGTACTCAATTGGCTGCTGGAACGAGTAAATTATCCGCTAATTCAAGTGCTTTGAACAGCGGTGCAAGCCAATTATCAACTGGATTGACCACGTTGAATAGTCAGGTGCCAGCGTTAACAAAAGGTATTAGTGCCTTGAGTAATGGTGGTAAACAGTTAACAAATAATTCTGCTAAATTAGTTGATGGTGCCTCACAAGTTGCTGCAGGCAATGCACAATTGAATCAACAAGTACCAACTTTAGTTTCAGGTGTTTCACAGTTGTTTAACGGTTCACAACAAGTCACTGGTGGGTTACAAACGTTAAATGGGAAAGTGCCCGCTTTGACTACTGGTGTCCAACAACTAGACACTGGTGCAACACAGTTAAACACTGGGATGCAAACCTTAAAAGGTAGCACTGGTCAATTAGTCTCAGGTGTCCAACAACTTTCAGATGGTGCTGACAAGCTCGATGCCAACTCACCGAAGTTATTAAGTGGGACTAAGAAGCTTAAAAATGGGAATGGTACGTTAGCGAAATCACTGCAAAGTGGTGCGGATACGGTTAATGCCACCCCATTGAAGAATGCCAATGCACAGATGTTTGCTACCCCATCTAAATTGACGCATTCTAACTACAGTTATGTACCAAACTACGGCCATGCGTTAGCGCCATATGTCTTGTCGTTAGCCTTGTATGTTGGGGCGATCGTCTTTAACTTTGCTTATCCAATCCGTCGTATCTCTGATGATGATGGGACTGCCACGGAATGGTTCTTAAGCAAGTTAGCGGTTGGTTTACCAGTCGCAGTCTTGATGGCGATTATTGAATGTATCGCATTATTGATCGTTGGCTTGAAACCAATCAGTATGGCTGGTTACTTTACGACTGCCATTATTATGGCGATTGCGTCGATGCTGATAGTCATGTTCTTGTCGATGTTATTTGATAATCCTGGTCGGTTCGTGGCAATGGTTATCTTGATGTTACAACTTGGTGGTTCTGGTGGGACCTTCCCAATGGAAATTACCAATCACTTCTTTAACGTCATCCATCCATACTTGCCGTTAACTTACTCGATCTTAGCTTTCCGGGAATCATTGACCGGTGGCTGGGGAACTGGGACATTCGTCTCGTCAATTATGGTCTTGATCTTGTTTGCCGTTGTCTCCTTAGTCCTCTTATGGGCTTCAATGGTTTACTTGAAGAAGAAGAACTTACAAGAACCATCAGATGCACCGATTCAAATGAAAGCCGGTAAATAGGGCTTAATTTAAAGCACGTCGTTGACTTAATTGTCAGCGGCGTGTTTTTTGTGTTCAGACAAAATAACGAATTTAGCTGATTAACTGTGGTAATATTAATGTTTGTTTCATTAAAATTTAATTAAAATTTTGGAGGTGTCACTGGTGGGGATTTTCTTAAAACTTGGCTGGTATTTTCGGCGTGAATGGAAATTGTATTCAGCGGGGGTCATCGGACTGATTCTGACGGCGCTGATTGGCATTGTACCGCCACGAATTATTGGGGATGTCGTCGATGGCATTAACCAGCATACGTTGACTGCCAAAACCTTGACCGTTTATTTGGTCATTGTGGCGGCCGCGGCAGTCGGCCAATATTTGACTCGGTATATTTGGCGTAACGCGATTTGGGGTGGCGCCGCTGGGTTAGAGCGGACCTTACGCGAACGCCTCTTTTGGCACTTTATGCAAATGGATGCGACTTTTTATCAAACGTATCGGACGGGTGACTTAATGGCGCATGCGACCAATGATTTGACTGCCGTAGAGCGGGTGGCTGGTGGCGGGATTTTGCAATTTGCTGATTCCATTATTACCGGTGGGACAACGTTAATTGCCATGATGATGTTGATTGATTGGCGTTTGACCTTGATTGCCGTTGTCCCATTTCCATTGTTGGCCGTGGTGTCTTGGTATTTAGGCCAGAAAATTCATGTGGCCTTTCGGGCGTCACAAGCCGCTTTTTCGCGGTTGAACAATAAGGCTCAAGAAAGTATCAGTGGGATTAAAGTGATTAAAGCGTTAGGCCAAGAAAAAGCCGATGTCGCCGATTTTAACGCCCAAATCGACCAAACGATTAAAATCAACCGGCGGGTCAACCGATTGGACTCATTATTTGACCCAGCGATAACATTAATTATTGCGATTTCATATGCGGCGACGATTGTCTTAGGCGGGTTATATGTCACGCATCATGTGATTACGATCGGTAATTTAGTGTCGTTTATCACGTATCTCGGCATGATGGTCTGGCCGATGTTTGCGGTCGGGATGCTGTTTAACACGATGGAACGGGGCAATGCCTCTTATGACCGCGTGATGGATTTATTGACGCAAAAGAGTGCCATTATTGATCAGCGGCATGGCTTAGCCCAGCGGCCGACTGGTGATATTCAGTATCAAATCACGCAGTTTAATTACCCTAACGATGCTGGGACGAGTTTGAAAAATGTCACCTTTGACTTAAAAGCTGGTCAAACACTTGGCATCGTTGGTCGAGTTGGTGCCGGTAAATCAACGATCATGCGGTTGATTTTACGTGAATTCGATCAGTACGATGGCCATATTTTATATGGGGGTCATGATATTAAGCAATATGCGCTGGATAGTTATTTGCCAGCGATTGGATATGTGCCCCAAGAGAGCTTCTTGTTTTCAAACACGATTCGCGACAATATTCGCTTTGCGGACCCCCATGCCAGTCAAGCAACCGTTGAAGCAGTCGCAGCCAAAAGTGATTTGAGTGGTCAAATTGCAACGATGCCGGCCGGTTATGACACCCAAGTTGGGGAACAAGGGATTTCATTATCAGGTGGTCAGCGGCAACGGTTGGCGATTGCCCGGGCTTTGTTGATCAATCCAGAATTATTGATTTTAGATGATGCCTTATCAGCGGTCGATGCTGAAACTGAAGCCGAAATTTTAGCAAATCTAAAAGCGGAACGGGCCGATAAAACCACCATTATCGCCGCGCATCGCTTGAGTTCGGTGATGAATGCGGATGAAATCATTGTTATGGATGGTGGAAAAATCGTTGAACGTGGCACGCATGCCGAATTGATGCAGCAACATGGTTGGTATCAACGAATGTTTGAACGCCAGCGACTCGAAACTAAAGTGGAAGGGGCGGTGCAATAATGGCAGCACGACAATCAGTTTGGGCGCGGTCGATGCCGGTTAAAGAACAACTAACCGTGTTACGCCGCTTGTTGCCCTATGCGAAGCCTTTTAAATGGTTTTTTGTGGCGACGATTTTATTATCTGGTTTGATTAGTTTAGTGAACATTTATTTACCACGGATCTTACAAACCTTTATTGATCATTATTTGAAAACGGGGCACGCAACGGTGCCAATGATGTGGTATTTTGCCGGGCTATATTTCTTTGGCATGATTGTGCGCGCCATCATGCAGTTTGGGCAAAATTACACGAGTACGATGGGCGCTGAATATATGTTAGAAAATGTTCGTCGGCAGATGTTTGCCAAATTACATCGCATGGGCATGCGGTACTTTGACCAAGTTCCAGGCGGCTCGATCCTATCGCGGTTGACCAATGATACGATGTCATTTGCCAATTTCTGGGCGCTATTCAATACGTTGTTTACGGCCTTTTTTGCGGTGATTTCTTCATTTATTGCCATGTACTTGACCGATGCGACGATCGCCTTGTGGTTGTTAGTCTTTATGCCGTTTCTTAGTGTCGCGATTTGGTATTACCAACGCTATAGTTCTCGGGTGTATCGGCGGATGCGTGAGCGATTAAGCGATTTAAATACCAAGCTTAGTGAAGCGATTACGGGAATTAGTGTGATTCAACAATTCCGGCAAGAACATCGTATCAACACTGAATTTGATCAGACGAATGACGCGTATTTTAAGACGCGTCAAGCGATGATTCGAACCAATGCACTATTATTAAGTCCCATCATTAATTTGTTTTATGCGTTAGGCACAGTGATGGTCTTAGGCATCTTTGGGGTGCGTGGGTTGAATGGGTATGTCGCTGCGGGGGTCGTCTATGCGTTTATCACGTATCTGGACAATTTCTATAACCCAATGACGCAAATGATGGATAATTTATCAGACTTTCAAGACGGGGTCGTAGCTGGTTCGCGGGTGCTACGGGTCATGGATGATCCGACCGTAGCCCCAGTGCAACACGCTGATCCAACCGCTAAAATCACGCGTGGTAAGATTGAATTTCGACACGTGACGTTTGCTTATGATGGGCAGCACCCAGTATTAAACGACGTGTCATTTGTCGCTGAACCAGGCCAGACGGTGGCGTTAGTCGGTCAGACTGGGAGTGGTAAAACATCGACGATCAATGTGTTAATGCGGTTTTACGACTTTCAATCGGGGGATGTGTTGATCGATGATCGAGATATTCGGGCGTATCCAGCCGCGGAATTGCGGCAAAAGTTGGGTTTAGTCCTGCAAGAGCCATTCATGTTTTATGGGGATATCAACTCTAATATTCGGATGTTTAACGATCAGATTTCAGATGAACAAGTGCAAGCTGCGGCTAAATTTGTTAAAGCCGATGAGTTTATCAATGACTTACCACAAAACTATCAATCCCGCGTCATTGAACGTGGGGCGAGTTATTCAGCGGGGCAACGGCAATTGATTTCGTTTGCTCGTACGATCGTCACTGATCCTAAAATTTTGATCTTAGATGAAGCAACCGCCAATGTGGATACTGAAACTGAAACGATGATCCAAACAGGGCTGAATCGGATTCAGGCTAACCGGACGACGATTGCGATTGCTCACCGGTTATCCACGATTCAAAATGCAGATTTAATCTTAGTTTTAAACCAAGGTCGCATCGTCGAACGTGGGACGAATGCTGAATTGATGCAACAACGTGGCTATTATTACGATATGATTCAGTTGCAAAATGCCGCCCATCCAGATGTTTAATGTGGTAAGCTAGAGCTAAATTAAGTCGAGGTGATTGTCATGCGGTCAAAGCATTTTGCGTTACCATTCATGTTATTATCAGTCATCACTCATGTCCTCGGTTTTATCCTCTGGCGCCATCAACGCCAAACGGTTAAAGT
The DNA here is from genome assembly GCF_005405085.1 of Lactiplantibacillus daowaiensis. Taxonomy (GTDB): domain Bacteria; phylum Bacillota; class Bacilli; order Lactobacillales; family Lactobacillaceae; genus Lactiplantibacillus; species Lactiplantibacillus daowaiensis. Next base: position 18,877 of record NZ_BJDJ01000013.1, read on the forward strand.
CCCAGATAAGTTGAAAATCAAAGTGAAATTAAAGTAAGGGTTATTGATCAGTTACCAGTGATGGTGACTGATTTTTTTGTGGGCATCATCATGCGGTTAAATTTAAGAAAAAAAGTTTGATGGATGACTTGCCTTCGACCAACTCGAAGGGATTATGCTAATCGCAGATACCTAATCCGTATCGATTGGAAAGAAGGACATTTAATCTTGAAAACAATTAATCAACAAGTTTTAACTGGCGAACGGGCACTATTCAAAGCCCACGACCTGCAACTTAATAATACGACCTTTACGGATGGCGAATCGCCATTAAAGGAAAGTCACGACTTAGTTTTAGATCAACCCATCTTTAAGTGGAAATACCCACTTTGGTACAGCAAACACATTACGGTGAACCACGGGTTGTTTGAAACGATGTCGCGTTCTGGTATTTGGTATACCCACGATATCACCATCAATAACAGTACGTTACAAGCACCCAAGTTATTTCGGCGGGCGAGTCAAATTAAGCTGAACCACGTGCATTTTGCTGATGCCGAAGAAACGTTATGGCAATGCCAAGATATTGAACTAAACGATGTCCAAGCAGCGGGTGATTATTTTGGGATGAACAGTGAAAATATTAAGATCCAAGAGTTTAATCTGGTCGGTAATTATGCATTTGATGGGGCCAAGAATGTTGAAATCCATCATGCGACTTTGATGACCAAAGATGCCTTGTGGAATTGCGAAAACGTCACGGTTTATGATTCACAAATTATTGGCGAATACTTAGGCTGGAACTCGAAAAATATTCGTTTTGTCAACTGTACGATTGAAAGTGACCAAGGGCTCTGCTATATGGACAATGTGACTTTGGAAAATTGTACGTTGCTTAATACTGATTTAGCCTTTGAATATTGTCGGCATATCGATGCAGACATCACATCAACGGTCGATAGCATTAAGAACCCAATTAGTGGTAAGATTCATGCAGCCGGGGTCGGTCAAGTGATCTTTGATGATCCCGCAATTGATCGCCAACAAACAGTGATCAAAATCGATCATGAAAATGAGGTGCGTCATGCCGTATGATTTTGAAACGGTTTTAAACCGCCGTCACACGAATTCAGTTAAGTGGGATGTGCAAGCTAATGAATTGCCAATGTGGGTCGCAGATATGGACTTTCAAACGGCCCCAGCCATTACCGCTGCACTGAAACAGCGCGCGGCTTTTGGGGTGTTTGGCTATGAAGAAGTCCCCACGGCTTATTATGAAGCGGTGGCAAATTGGTGGGCAACGCAACACCACTTTCGACCACAACTTGACTGGTTATTATTTTGCACAGGGGTTGTGCCGGCAATTTCGTCGCTGGTCCGTAAATTAACATCGCCTGGGGATAACGTTTTAGTTCAAGCCCCAGTTTATAACATGTTTTATCATTCGATTGAAAACAATGGTCGGCATACGCTAAGTAGTGACTTAGTTGATCATGAAGGACATTATCAAATCGATTTTGATGACTTAGCTGCTAAGATGGCTGAGCCATTAACGACCGCGATGATTTTATGCAATCCGCAAAATCCGATTGGCATTGTCTGGTCACGTGATGAGTTGCAGCGGATTGGTGAACTGGCGTTACAACATCATGTCGTCGTGATTGCCGATGAGATCCACTGTGATTTAACCTTGAATGGCCACGACTATACGCCGTTTGCATCGTTAACCCCAGCCGTCGCGGCCAATAGTGTGAGCTGTGTTTCTCCAAGTAAAACCTTTAATGTCGCTGCGTTACATGCAGCCACACTGATTATCCCGGATGCTAACTTGCGGGCTTTGGTTAGTCGCGCCATCAATAATGATGAATTAGCTGAACCTAATTCGTTCGCGATTCCTGGGAGTCTGGCGGCTTATCAACAAGGTGCCGATTGGGTCCAAGCCTTACGGGAAAAGATTGCGGCTAATCAGCGCCAGGTGCAGGCCTTTATTCAGCGAGAACTGCCACAAGTTCACGTGATCGAAGCCCAGGCGACTTATCTGATCTGGCTGGATGTGAGTCAAGTGACGACGGATTCGGCGGCTTTGGCACAATTTATTCGAACGAAAACCGGCTTGTTTTTATCAGCTGGGGATGTCTATCGGGGTGATGGTGCACAATACTTGCGCTTAAATATTGCTTGTCCAACCAGCACGTTGACCGATGGGCTAGCGCGCTTAAAAACAGGTATCTTAGCGGCACAAGTGCAATAAGATAACTGACTTAGATAAATGAATGAAGCGCACGGAAATTATCGCTTTCGGTCAGGAGTCATTCCAGTCGCTGTGACGACCGATCCGAGCCGGAAGAGCGGTCTCGAACTTCACTTTTAAGTTCGGCCTAAACCGCCGAACTAACGTCACTTTCACGGCGACTTACATGACTGCTGACCTACTGCTAAAATTGATGTCCGATTCAAATTAAAAGCGGTCGCCGAAAAGGTGGCCGTTTTTTGTTTCAGATTCAGGTGCACATGATTAATAGAAGCGTGTATTAATCTGAAATCATCGCTTTGTTGGTTTTAACACCAAGCTTAGAATTTCCAATTCAAAATCACTTCTATTAGAATAAACATAACAACTATATTTTGAAGGTGGTGTTGACAATGGTAATTGGCATTGTTGGTGCAGGGACTGTTGGCACTGTTTTGGCCCAAACCTTTGCCCGTGGTGGGCATCAAGTTTTGCTTAGTCGGCATGCGGGGGCCGCGAGTTTAGCAACACGCCGGCAAGAATTTGACCCAAATGTGCGCTTTGTTGAAGTCAGTGAGGCGTTGCAGCAAGCGATAGTCGTGATTGCTGTGCCGTTTGAACAGGCGCCGCAAGTCTTAAAGCAAGTTGATGATTATCAACAACGCGTCGTAATCGATGTGACGAATCAATTTACTGCTGACTTTAAGAAGATTAAGACGGCACCGTTAACGGGGAGTGAAGTGATTGCTGCTGCCGCGACTAACGCCCGGGTGATCAAGGCGTTCAACACCTTGCCACCAGAATTTATGGATGGTCATGTGATGGGGCCGGGGCGGCGCGTCTTATTCTATGCTGGTGATGACGTTGCTGCCAAAAAGGACTTTGCAGCCTTAGTGCGGCCGTTGAACTTTCGGCCAGTTAATCTGGGCAAACTCCGACATGGTGGCAGTGTCATGCAAGTTGGTGGTGGTTTAGGCAATACCCATTTTGTACAGTTAGACGAATAGTGGAGGGATTAGTGTGCGTGCATGGATCGTACCCAATTCAATGCAACTTGGATTGGCAAATTTACAGTTAGTGGATGTGGCAATGCCATATCCTAATGACGACGAATTACAAGTGAAAGTTCACGCGGTCGGTTTGAATCCGGTGGACTATAAAGTGATTGCGAGTGGCGTTGCTGATTGGCAAACGCCCCATGTCATTGGTATTGATGTGGCTGGTGAAGTTACCCGACTCGGTAAAGCCATTACTGATTTCAAAGTTGGCGACCGCGTCTTTTATCATGGTGATTTAAGACGCAATGGTGGTTTAGCTGAATATACCACGACGCTGGCGGCGAGTGTCGCGCATTTACCACGTGCTTTAAGTTATGAACAGGGGGCGGCCATTTTATGCGCCAACTTAACGGCTTATCAAGCATTGTATCGTAAGGTCAATTTGACCAATGTACACAGTATTTTAATTCATGCCGGTGGCGGTGCGGTCGGTTTAGCGGCGTTACAGCTAGCTAAGCAATTGGGACTGCAGACAATTACCACGGTATCGGCTCGCAAACGTGACTTAGTGACTGCGATTGGGGCCGATACGATAATTGATTATCAACATGAAGATGTGACCGCTGCGGTATTAGATGCCACCGATGGTCGTGGCGTCGATGTTAGTCTGAATACGATTGGCGGTGCGGAATTAGCGGCCGATACGGATCGGATGGCTTACAATGGCCAGATTGTGGCCATTGGCGATGGTTATCCTGACCACGTTGAGCTTGATGAACGCGCACTGAGCTTAATTCGTTCTGGCTTAGGTGGTGTTTATCGTTCCAATGACCACTATCAAATTCATGATTTAGCCGTGATGGCAACTGCTATGGCACAACTAGTCATTGACGGCGACGTCGAGCCGATGATTGGCATGGTCCAGCCGTTTGAAGATGCGCAAGTGGCCCTAAAAGCCTTACAAGCTGGGACTAGTCGCGGTAAGACAGTCATTCGAGTTGTGGGTAAACAACATACAGCTTAACGTTAATCGTATAAAAACAAACCCGTATCACGGCTCAAAAGCGACGTGATACGGGTTTGTTCTAGTTATGATTTAAGGCCATTAAAGTTGTTGAATGGCACGGACCATATCCAAAAATGAAGCCTGATACTCACCAGTCAATGAAACGGTAAACCCGTGCACTGAATTCAAATAGCGATGCATGGTCACAGGAGTCTGAGCCGCAATTAAATGCTGACCGAAACGTTCAGCTTCAGCGGCCAACGTGTCGTGGTCCGCCGTATGGATTACGGTCGGTGGAAAGCCAACTAAGGCATCAGTATCGGCTAAAACCGGTGACACGTAGGGATTCCCTAGCGGTACCTTTGCCCGGTAAAATTGATTAAATAACTTGGCCTGTGCCGGTGAAATTACGGCGCCGGTTGGATAAGTATTATCATCGGGGTCGGTATCCAAATCCAAGGCCGGGTAATCAAGAATCGCCAGATTGGCAACCGCTTGTTGCCGCGCTAGCGCCCGCATTTGCGTGCCGATGACCAAGTTACCACCAGCACTGTGCCCGATTAAGACTAACCGTTGTGTTGGCGCCTGACTATAGTCGCGGTAGTGGGCTTGGACGTGTTGGACCAATTGATCACAGGCATCTAAAGCTGCTGGAAATGGGTGCTCCGGCGCTAACGGATAGTCGAAATCTAAAACGGTATAGTGGGTGGCGTTACTAATGCGTTTGCAAAAGTAAGTATCATGGTCGTTATGTAAGTGGACAAAGCCACTGCCGTGAAAGTCGATAATAATCCCTGCTGAGGGGACGAAGTTAGGTTCGTGGATATAAAGTTTGGCGGTCAAATCATCGGCCACCGTTAGTTCTTCAGTACGAGTTTGTTCCGACGCCCATTGCGCCGCGTCGATTGGCGTTTCGCGGGCGCGTTGAGCTTGACGTTCTTCAGTTGCAGTTTTTGTCATTGGATAAGACCTCCTTGCCGATCATCATACAGCAACTTTGGTCAGTGTGGTATGCTTAATATATCTTATAACAAAGGAAGTTCAGCATGGAAATCGATAATGACCCAGCGTATCAACAAATGATCAACGGCGAACTCTACATGGAATCGCCAATCTTACAAGAACGGCGCCGTTATGTTCGGCGTGAGATTATGAAGTACAATCAGATTGCAGACAATGACGAACGGAATAACGGCATGAAAAGTTTACTACGTTCTGTCGGCGATCGCTTCTTCGTCGAACCAACGTTTGAATTTAGCTATGGCGTCAATATCACGATTGGTAATCACTTTTATGCCAATCATGGGGTGACGATTTGTGATGAAGGCGTTGTTAAGATTGGTAATGATTGTAAGTTCGGTCCAAAGGTTGGCTTATATACCCCAGTCCATCCGTTAGATCCAACCGTTCGGCGGACGGAAGCAGAACGGACGGCGCCAATCACGATTGGTAACGACGTTTGGATCGGTGGTAGCGCGATGATTTTACCAGGAGTGACGTTAGGTAATAATGTCGTCGTTGGTGCTGGGTCAGTTGTAACGCATTCATTTCCGGATAATGTGGTGGTGGTTGGGAATCCAGCCCGGGTCTTAAAGACCAATGAACCAAGTGCACCGGTTGACAAATAAACCGATTTCATTGAGAATTAAGGGGTAGCGAGTTCAAAATATGCACAATGAGGAGCGCAAAGTTTATGTCAGAAATGAGTCCCAAGGAATTTAAACATATCTTGGTGGGGGTCGATGACTCAGAAGACGCCCAGTTAGCCTTCCGTTACGCCATTAATCGGGCGAAAACAGATGGGGCGAAGTTAACAATTGTGTCGATTCTTGAACAAGATAATATGAACGTTTACGAAGCCATGAGCAAAGATTTTGTGCATGGACAACGTGCCGACTTGGAACAACACGTGCAACAATATGCCAAGTTAGCAAAACAATTCGGAATTACCGACGTAGCGACGGTGGTCGATGAAGGTGATCCTGGTGAAACCATTGTGAAAGACATTATCCCAGCAATCAAACCAGACCTGTTAGTCATTGGGTCGATTTCTAAGCATGGGGTTCGGCGTTACTTTGGGTCACAAGCGGCTTACATGGCCAAACACGCACCAATTTCAGTTTTAGTCATTCGTTAGTTAATGAAAGTCATATAAAAGCGGGTATTCCAGCGGGGATGCCCGCTTTTATGCTATAGTGGAAAGACTAATTAGAAAATGACAGTTAAAGAAGGTTAAAACTCATGAAAACACTCACACTATATTTGGTGGTTACGGGCGCAACTTATTTTGATCAGTTGGATCGGTTTCAAGGTTGGAGTGGCACGCCGTTGACCCCAGCAGGATTAGAAGCAAGTCAAGCGGTTGGTCAACAGCTGGCCGCCGTAAAATTTGATACGGCTTTTGCCAGTGATACGAGTCGCGGCGCACAAACGGGCCGGGCGATTTTGGCTAACCAAGCGTCTACGACTGAATTACAATTAAAGCCAGCTTTACGGGGGCCATTCTTTGGTGGCTTTGAAGGCTTAGAACAATCGGCCGTTTGGTCGGGGTTTGCGACTAAGCTTGGTTATCCCACGGTCAAAGACTTTGAGGCGGACCAGACCCCAGCCGAACTGCAGAGTTTGTTACACGATCATGATATCGACGGGTTAGCTGAAAGCGGTGCTGAATTTTGGCAACGCTATACGGCTGGCTTAGCCCAAATTACAGCGACGACACCAGACCAAGGTAAAGCGTTAGTCGTTATTGATGCAACTGCACTGCGGGCGTTGATTTATGACTTAACCGGCGAACCCGCAACGCAACAACAATTGGCTGCTAGTACGATTACAATCGTGGACCAAGTCGATGGTCAACGGACGTTGCGCGTTTAATTCGCAAACACTTTACTTGGCAAGTTCGGGAAACTGGTGGACAATTAACTTCTAAAAGCAGGTTAAGGGGAGCGTACTTATGAAGCGAATTGGTCGGTGGTTGTTAATGGGGAGTTTGTTGCTTGGATTAGTCTTGGGGGTGTCGACCGCCCAAGCCGCAACGGCGCCTAAAGTTAAAGGGTTAATCTTAGATAATGCCCGGCAATATTATTCAGTGGCGTCTATCAAGCAGTTTATTGATGAAGTCCATGCTGGTGGTGGGACGTTTTTACAGTTACATCTAACGGATGATACCCGATTTGGGGTTGAAAGTGCCAAGCTGGGGCAAACGGTCAAGAAAGCCAAAAAGGTCGGAAACACGTACTATAACCGGCAAACAAAACTGGCATTTTTGAGTAAAAAGCAACTACGGTCGTTGATCGTTTATGGGCATCAGCGACAAGTTGAAGTGATTCCAGAGATTGATACCCCTGGTCACAGCACGGCCCTAATCAAGTTACTAAAGACGTCGAGTGCAGCGAACAAAAAGTTAGCCAAGCAGATTGCCGTCGAAAATGATGAATTGAATTTAAATAGTGCCAAGACCAAAACTTTTGTCAAATCATTATTAAGTGAATACGTCGGCTTACAATACGCAGGTAAGCATATTGCCATTGGCGGCGATGAGTATAGTTCATCAACGGCCGTTAGTCAGCCGAACACGGTGAGTTATACCAATTACTTAAATCGCTACCTAATTCAAAAGGGGCGGAAGACCGCGATGTGGAATGATGGGTTATTAAAAGCGGATTTGCCAAAACTTGATCATAATATTTTAGTCATGTACTGGAGTTATGATGGTCAAAATACGGATCCAACCATTATTGCGCAACATCGACAGATTCGAGCAACGTTGCCCGAGTTGAATACGGCGGGGTTCCAGACGATTAATGCCAACAGTTACTATCTTTACGTGGTCACGCGTGCCAAGACGTTTACAGCAAACAATGTGGCTTTTTGGCAACAAGACTTGTTGAAGAATTGGACTAGCAATGTTTGGGATGTCACGAATCACCAAGATTTGGCAACCAGCGATCTAAATATTGGGTCGGCGATTTCCATTTGGGGTGATGGCCTGAAAAGTTATTCACAGGCTAGTGTGATCAAACGGACCCAACCATTTTTAAAAACTTATTTTAGTGCACAAGTGCAATAGCAGTGGATAACTAGGCCGATGCTTCCAGCGGCCTAGTTTTTAGTCGGTTGCACTGGCGTTAAAAAATGCGATAATAACAATATAGTTAAATTTATAATTAGGAGTTTTTTGAATATGCAAGTTAATGTTGTAACGAGTGTTGTTGCGGGCCAAGAAACGGTCGCAACTAAGGATATCCAAGCGTTTATCGATGCCATTAGTGAACAAGTCGGCGACGACTATACGTTTACGTTAGATGCCGATTATGGGGCTAGCTTAGCTAACACCGATGATGCGGTTTACTTGGTTTATTTTGGGTCACAAGCCAACTTAACGGCGGCGCAAAAAGCGAAGATGATTATCTTTTATTCCGATGAAGATGTGCATAACTTGCAAATCGGTCGGTTTGTGGATATGTTGAAACAACTCAACAAGAAATAGTTATGAACAGGGGGTTAAGTGATGACGTTATTAACCTTGGGGATAATTGCCATTATCCTATTTGTTTTAGAAGAATTTGTCTTTTCAGCTAGTCGCTACTTTTGGATCGGTGGGATTGCACCCGTGTTGTGGACCGTCTTCTTAGCGTATTTGGTGATTATGCATGCCGCTACTTTGACGGTGACCGATTATACGTTAGCGATTATTGCCGTTATCGTGCCATATGTTTGTTGGGGCAATGGGTTTCAACGACGGGCAGCTAAACGGCAATCCCACTAGTTAGCATGACTTGTGGATAACTGGCGCTGTGGATAAGTCAGCTCATAATGAAAGGATGAATCAACGTGTGGCAAGCAAAAAACTTAATTAGTAGCTGGTTTTTTGGCGCAATTGCGGTCTTTATCATTATGTTCGGGACAGCGCGCCAAGAAGTGAACCGAATCGTGCTCGAATTTAATCCATTAGTTATTTATAGTATTATTTGTGCCCTGATTTTATTTCCAATTGTGCATTACCGCTGGCATCGGGTCTTTAAAGTGTGGCATACGAAGGCGAAAGAGACTCCTAGTGCACTACGACCGGATGATGATCAAATCATTCAAGATTCTGGTCGGCCATGGTCAGTAGCGGCTAAGCGTACCAAGCCGAAACCAACGCCAACCGTCTTGACACCACAAGTTGAACAAAAAGACAGTATGATGGATGATGTGATTAATTTCTTTAAAAACATTGTTGTGTCACTGTTCTTAGTGGCGTTTAGCCCATTGATTTGTTTATACTTTTGGTGGCACGACCGAAACGCGGGTGATCAAGATTAAGCAGCAACGGCAAGTCAGTGCGATTTTAGTGCCTGTCCTGATTGTGATTGCGGTGATGTTGATGGCATTGTTTCGTGGGAATCAAGCTGGGCAATTTGTGATTTTAGTTGTGGCTTTAATTCTAGTTGACCAAGCGCGGCCAGGGCGGTTGATCAATCACTGGTTAGTAAAGAAATTAAAAAAATAAGTTATCCACTGTGGATAAAAAATAGCTCGTTTCAAAGTTGATTTGACTTTGAAACGGGCTATTTGATTATACAATCGTAATCGTGAGGTGTTTTCCTAACGCATGAGCGATTTTGCTAAGGGTTATGATACTGGTGTTATCGCCGCGTTCAATACGTGCAATGATTGAATATCATTTTAAGCGGTCTTTTCGAGGTAACGTGTTGATAAAATCTAAAAATTCATTATGTCCGTTGGGACGTGTGTAGGTTTCAAAAACAGGCTTTTCCAAACAATAGCTCGAAAAAAATGCCTACCATTAAATGGTAGACATCCTGTAACTATGGTTGATAACTGTTGATATATTGATGCCGGTTTTGCCAAGGCCAAGCTTTGACGACCCCAATCATCTTGCTCTTTGGTACGAAGCCCCAGTAACGCCCATCGTTTGAGACGCTACGGTGGTCACCTAAGACAAAGTAATACCCCTTAGGGACTTTGTTGTTCGTTGGTTTGACCTTCCAACCTTGGTCATGGGCCAAGCTGGTCAAGGTCCAACCAGTGACTTTACTATGACTGTTAGCCATGTAAGACCCCGTGGTTTGTTGGAACGTATTCTTCAAATAAGTTTGCTTGATGAGTTTACCGTTGACGTATAACTTACCGGAATTGGTGTATTTAACGGTGTCCCCAGGCATCCCAATGACCCGCTTAACGTAGACCGCATCTTTAGACGTTTGATCAGGATCGACGCCAAAGGCATTGAAGACGACCACGGAACCTGCTTTAGGCTTGCTAGTTTTGAACGCAACGACGCGTTCGTTGTTTTGCAAGTTTGGTTGCATCGACGTCCCGTCGACCCGGACCATTGTAAACCAGAATTGACGAATAAGCAGCGCCAACCCTAACCCAATCACGATTGGTAAGACCCAACTCATGATATTTTTAAATGTTTTCACTTTAATTGACTCCCTTAATCTGTGTGTATAAACCTTATTATATACGAATGAACGCAATTGTAGGAGTTAAATCACCTAAAAATTACTGGTTTTACCGGATACTTAAAGAAAACCATTGTGTTTACTGGAACGGTCCAATTTTTAAATTAAGCTTAAAAGTGCTTGAAATCGCTACCACAGTGTGGTTAACTGTATCAGTGATGATTTTTTAAGTGAGTCGGAGGAACCAATTTATGAAAACCGAAAAAGAACGGATGTTAGCGGGCGATTTGTACATTGCTAATGACCGCCAATTGGCACAAGAAATGCGCCATGGTCGTCGGTTAACGCGTATCTTTAACCAAACGACGGAAATCGATAATGATTTTCGTTCTGAAATTTTAAAACAACTCTTTAAACAAGTGGGGCCGAACCATTATATTGAACCCCCATTCCATATTGATTATGGGACGAATACGACGATTGGGAAGAACTTTTATGCCAATTATGATGCGATCTTTGTGGATTGCGCTGAAATCAAGATTGGTGATAATGTCTTCATGGGTCCTCGCGTTGGCTTGTATACCGCCGGCCATCCGATCGATGCCGTCATTCGCAGTGAACAACTCGAATATGCAAAGCCGATTACTATCGGAAATGACGTCTGGCTTGGCGGTAATGTGGTCGTCAATCCAGGAGTCACGATTGGAAACAATGTTGTCATTGGTTCTGGCTCAGTCGTGACTAAGGATATTCCTGATAATGTGGTGGCAGTTGGCAATCCATGTCATGTACTACGGCCAATTACTGAAGCAGACCATATCTTGTGGCAACGACAAAAAGAAGCTTACTTTGCCGATCAAGGTGAAGCTTAAGCAATGAATGGTTAGTCAATTTTTATTGGCTGACCATTTTTTTAATTCAAAAATTAAATCGGTTTCATTAACACGTGCTTTTTAGCCGCATTAACTGCTAAACTAAGGTTATTAGGGAATTCGAATCGGAGGGGTTTAGGATGGCATACATTGAGGTCATTAAGGAAACACGGGAGTTTCAAAACGGTAGTCAAACAACGGTGGCTAATCGCGCCTTATCATTTGAGGTTGCCCAAGGTGCGGTCGTGACGATTCTAGGGCCGAGTGGGGCTGGTAAATCAACGTTACTGAATATTTTAGGTGGTATGGATTCACCAACGAGTGGTCAAATCTTAATTGATGGGCATGATATTGCCCAATATTCGGCGAAACAGTTGACGACGTATCGGCGTCAAGATGTCGGTTTTGTGTTTCAGTTTTATAACTTAGTGCCGAATTTAACAGCGCGCGAAAATGTTGAATTAGCGTCTCAAATTACCCAAGATGCTCGCGATGTGGATGAAACGTTGCAATTAGTCGGTCTAACCGACCGAGCGGCGAATTTTCCCGCGCAACTTTCCGGTGGTGAACAGCAACGGGTTGCCATTGCACGGGCAGTTGCCAAGAATCCTAAATTATTATTATGTGATGAACCGACTGGCGCATTGGACTATCGGACTGGCAAGCAAGTCTTACAAGTGATTCAAGATGCGGCCAAGCAGACCCAAACGACAGTCATCATTGTGACCCATAACAGTGCGATTGCGAAAATGGGTGATCAAGTCATTCGCATCAATGACGCGCAAGTGCAGTCAGTCGAATACAATGATCACCCGACGCCGTTAGCCGAGATTGAATGGTAGGTGGCACGATGACAAAAGCATATTTTAAAGCAATCATGCGTGAGATATGGCGTTCTAAGGCGCGATTTTTTTCAATCTTATTGATCATCTTTTTAGGCGTGGCTTTTTACACCGGGATTCGGGCGACGGGGCCAGATATGTTACAGGCAGCCGATGCCTATTTCGCCAAACAAAAGTTAGCGACCAATAGTGTGCAATCAACGCTGGGGTTGACTAAAAGTGATACGGCGGTTTTAAAGCGGCATCGTTCCCAAGTCACTTATCAAGCGGTCAAGTATTTAGATGTCAATCAGTTGAACAATAATCGGGTGGTGCGTGTCGCAGAATTACCGTCCAAGCAACAATTGAATCAGCTGCGTGTCGTCAAAGGGCGCTTACCCCAAAAAGCCGATGAGATTGTCTTGGACATGCAAGCCCAACGCTTGCAACCGAGTTTGAAGCTTGGCTCGACTTATCGCATTGTTAGTTCGAAAAGTTTAAATCAAAAGTTTCACCGGCGCACGTTTAAGGTCGTGGGTTTTGTCAATTCACCACGATATGTGGAGAATGTCAGCCGTGGGGTGACAACGGTTGGTAAAGGGACACTGGATTATCTGGCGTATGTCCGACCCAAAACGCTGACCTTGAAGGTGGCCACTCGACTAGACGTCCGGTTTAAAAATTTAGCCCATGTGACACCGTATTCGGCGAAGTATAAGCGGTTGAATAAACAGAATACGGCACAACTGAAACACTGGTTAAAGCCCCAAGCTAAAAGACGCCAACAAAGCTTGCAGCGTCAGGCTCGAGCACAGTTACAGCCATTAAGCCAACAAGTGACGGCCCTAAAGGCGCAAGTACCGGCGACAACGCCTGCTTTAGTGAAGCTGGAAGCCCAATTAAAGGCGGCGACCGTTAAAGTTAATGCGATTCAGAAGCCAACTTATTTGTATACGGATCGTTCAGATAACCCGGGTTATACCGAATATCATGAAAATACCCAACGCGTTGTGGCGTTATCCACGGTCTTTCCACTATTCTTTATTGCGATTGCGGCCTTGATTTGTTTAACCACGATGACGCGGATGGTCGAAGAATTACGGTTGCAAATGGGGACGCTCAAAGCGCTAGGGTATTCGAACACGGCTGTTGGTAGTGAGTTTATGATTTATGGTGGTTTAGCGGCTTTGATTGGGACCGGGTTAGGTGTTCTATTCGGCGTCAATTTCTTCCCCCAATTCATCGCCCAAGCCTATGGCAGTATGTATAATTTACCGGCAATCAGTGTCCAATATTTGTGGACGGATATTTTAGTCGCGTTGGTCATTGCACTAGTCTGCACATTAGGCACGGCATTGGTCGTGTTACGGGTGGATTTGCGTAGTTTGCCAACCCAATTACTCCAACCGAAAGCCCCCAAGGCCGGTCAAACGCTGTTACTAGAGCGTTGGCAGCACTTATGGCGGCGATTGAGTTTTAATCATAAGATCACCTTACGCAATTTGTTCCGTTACAAACAACGGCTGTTGATGACGGTGCTCGGAATCGCCGGTTGTATGGCGATGATGATTACCGGATTTGGGTTGAAGGATTCAATTGGTGATATTAGTAGTAAGCAATTCAATGAACTATGGCACTATGATGCAATCGTCACGCGGAGTGGCAATGAAACTAAGGCTGAGCAACGCACCATCAGCCAACCGAAGCTTTATCGACGTAGTCTCAGTTTGAAATCTAGCCAAGTCACTGTGAAAAAAGTTGGCGTGGCGGAACAAACCGTTACCTTGGGCGTGCCACAAAACCCAAAACGCTTAACCAAATTTGTGGTCTTGCGTCACCGGCAAACCCATGCCGCGTATCACTTAACAACGACTGGGGCGATTATCGATGAGAAGTTGGCTAAGTTATACGATGTGAAAGTTGGCGATATGCTGCCTATCAAGGTTACTGGGCAAACGACGAAACACGTTAAGGTCGCGGCGATTGCTGAAAATTATGTGAACCACTTTATTTATATGAGTCCAGCGTACTACCAGCAAGTCTTTGGCAAGCAGCCGATTTATAATGCCAACTTGGTGCAATTTACGAAAACGAATGAAAAACAAGAAAATGCCTATGCCAATACGTTGCTCAAACAAACCGGTATTTTGAATGTGACCTTGATGAGTACGGAAAAAAAGACTAACTTTAAGATGTTCGATAGTATGAATCTAGTCGTGCTGATTTTCGTGATTTCAGCCGGTGCCTTAGCGTTAGTGGTGCTCTATAACTTAACGAATATCAATGTGTCGGAACGAATTCGTGAGTTATCGACGATTAAAGTGCTTGGTTTTTATGATGGTGAGGTCACGATGTATATCTTCCGTGAAAACTTGATTTTGACCGGTTTGGGTATTATCTTAGGGTGTTTCTTAGGCAAGTGGCTACATGCCTATATCTTACAAACCGCGGAGACCAATGCATTGATGTTTTCACCAGGTATTCATCTGATGAGTTATGTCTATTCGGCCTTGCTAACGGTGGCATTTAGTTTAATCGTGATGGCGATGATGCACTGGAAACTGAAACGGGTCAACATGCTGGATGCGTTAAAGTCAGTTGACTAAAGCGTGTGAACTTGCACTTCGTGACTAAAAGTGCTGTAATCAAATTAGAAATAAATTGTGCTAGTCAGTTTAGCACGAGTGAAATCGATGGGGTGGAAAAAATGGAAGCAGCAGTTCAAGCATTAAGTGATATCGTTAAAATGAATACCGCTAATGACCATGAAGGGTTGGTCGCGGATTATTTAGCAAACTTATTAAAACAACACGGCATTGATGCCAAGCTCGTTGAATACGCACCAGGGCGCGTGAACTTGATTGCCGAAATCGGTGATGGCAATGGGCCAGTCGTCGCTTTTGATGGTCATAGTGATACGGTGGCCTTAGGTGACGAAAGTAAGTGGGCCGGCAGTGCGTTAAGCGCGGCAATTAAGGATAACCGTTTATTTGGGCGTGGCGTGACCGATATGAAAGCCGGGTTGATGGCTGGGGTATTTGCCTTCATTAACTTAAAAGAACAACAAGTGCCATTGCACGGGACCTTGCGTTTATTTGCAACGGTTGGTGAAGAAGATGGTCATCTAGGCGCCGAACAACTAACCGAATTAGGTTATGCTGATGGGATTCAAACGTTAATTGCCGGTGAACCTAGTGGTGCGGACAAGCGTTTATTGGGTCAACCACAAATTCAAGCGATGTTGGGCGTTGACGCGGATACCGCGGCTAAAATGGCGGCGGCTAATCCAACGACAGAACAACATTTTATTGAATTGGCACATAAAGGGTCATTGACTTATACTGTGCATTCAAAAGGGGTGGCGGCGCATAGTTCAATGCCAACAATTGGGAAGAACGCCATTGATGCCTTGATGACGTATTACCAACGGCAAGCGGCCTATTTTGCTAGTTTCAAAAATGTGACCAATCCAGTCTTAGGCCCAACGATTCCAGTGGTGACGTTGATCAGTGGTGGTGAACAAATCAACACGGTGCCAGCCAGTGCCGAATTATCAGCGAAGATTCGGACCATTCCAGAAATGCGTAATGACCGTATTATTGCCGGTTTACAGACGATTATTGATGAATGTAACGCTGACGGGGCTGACTTGACGTTAGATATTCAAGACAGCTTCTTCCCAGTGCATACCGCTGAAGATAGCAATTTAGTGCAATTGGCTAAGCGGGTCGGTGAAAAGGTCTTGAACCAACACTTACCATACTTTGGGGCACCTGGTGGTACCGATGCATCATCTTATATCGTGAAGAACCCTGATATGGAAGTCATCGTCTTTGGCCCCGGAAACATCACGGCACATCAAGTGAACGAATACGTTGATTTGGATATGTACCAACGCTTTATTACGATTTATGAAGAAATGTTTACTGAATTGTTGAAGTAATCGTTTAATTATTTTCGATTAGCTAGTTTAACCACAAAACACCCGCTACAGCGCATCGTCATTGATGCGTTGTAGCGAGTGTTTTATTGTCTTCTGGGTTATTCATGATGGCCAAAACGGTCTAAATAAGCCCTAAAACTCTCATGGTCAGTCGTGACGCCAGCTTCTTTTTCTTCGTACCAGTTGATCTTGTCATTTAGGATTTGTAAATGATGTTGTACTTCATTGAATTGGACTAAGAAGTCACGTTTGACTTGTTGCAGTAGTGCTAAACGTTCCGGAATCGTGGCATCACCTTGGGCGCGCCATTGCACATATTGTTTTAATTCACTAATACTCATACCGGTGCCCTTTAAATGTAGTAAGAACTTCACCCAGTTAATGTCGGCTTCTTCGTAGTATCGGCGGCCATTGTCATGGCGATGTGGTTCGATGAGTCCTTCATTTTCATAATAGCGTAGCGTGGGTGCGCTTAGACCGACGGCGTTGGCAAAGTCACCAATCGTATATTGTTTTTCGGTGGCAGTTGGCATAATCGTCATCCTTTCTTCAAGTTACTTTAAGATTGATAATACCACGAAAACTTATTTTAACAAGTTTAAACTTTATGGTTGACTTAAAGTGCACTTGAAGTTATATGATGAATCCATCGTTAAGTTAAGCAAGAAAATTAGGAGGATCTTTTAATATGACAAATGAAAATAAAAGCGGCATTTTTGGTTTAGGTGAAAAGAACGTGGCCTATCAACAATACTTTATCGGTCAAAGCTACTTACAAGGATTATCAGAACCTGGTGATGAAATCGATGTGAACGTCGCAAACGTGACTTTTGAACCAGGTTGCCGGAATAACTGGCACATTCATCATGATGGCTTTCAAATCTTATTAGTCACGAGTGGCGAAGGTTGGTACCAAGAAGCTGGCAAGCCCGCTCAGTTGTTACATGCTGGCGATCGTGTCACGATCCATGAAGGGGTTAAGCATTGGCATGGAGCGACTAAAGATAGTTGGTTCTCACATGTTGCGATTACCAAAGGTTCAAGCGAATGGCTCGAACCAGTTGATGATGCCGCATACGCAAAATTAGGCTAGGAGGAAATAGACATGGTTAAAAAACAAACCGCCGGTCGGGATAATTTAGGGGACTTTGCCCCTAAATTCGCGGCATTAAATGATGATGTCTTATTTGGTGAAGTTTGGTCACGCGAAGACAAGTTGAGCTTACATGATCGCAGTATGATCACGATTGCCAGCTTGATGACGAGTGGCAGTTTTCCACAATTAAAGGCCCATTTACAAATGGGTAAGCAAAATGGCTTAACTAAAGATGAAGTGGTTGAAGAAATTGCCCACTTGGCCTTTTATGCTGGTTGGGCTAAGGCCTGGTCTGCAATGGGCTTAGCGAAAGAAGTTTTCGGCGACGATGCCGACTAAATTAAGGAGAAAATTTAAATGACAGTTAAAAATAAAGTTATTGTGATTACTGGCGCGTCTTCTGGGATTGGCGAAGCGTCGGCGAAATTATTAGCTGAAAATGGCGCTAAAGTGGTATTAGGTGCCCGGCGAGCAGAACGATTAGCCGCAATCGTCAACGACATTGAAGCCGCCGGCGGTCAAGCCACGTATCAAGTGACTGATGTGACAAAACAAGCCGATGTTGACAGCTTAGTGCAATTGGCACAATCGACATTTGGTGGCTTAGACGTGATCTTCAATAATGCAGGCATTATGCCATCATCCCCAATCAGTGCGTTGCATACCGATGAATGGGATGCGATGATCGACATCAACTTAAAAGGGGTCTTGCATGGTGTGGCCGCAGTGATGCCAATCTTCACCGCTCAAAAGCATGGTCAAATTATTACGACGTCTTCGGTTGCTGGGATTAAAAGTTTCGCCGGCGCTGGGGTCTATGGGGCCACTAAGTTTGCGGTGCGGAATTTAATGGAAGTCATTCGTATGGAAAGCGCCCAAGAAGGGACGAATATTCGGACCGCTAGCTTATATCCAGCGGCTATTAACACTGAATTATTGCATACGATTACGGATGAAAAGACCAAGCAAGGCATGGATGCATTCTATCAACAAGTCGGCATTAGTCCCCAAGCGGTTGCCAATGTAGTCAACTTTGCGGTTGATCAGCCGGAAGATGTTAATGTGAATGAATTTACGATTTATCCTACGAAGCAAGTCTAGAGTGTGAGGTAAGCCGGGTTGGGGGTGAGCATTGCCTAGCTAAGATAATTACTCGGTGGGGTTCCGAGTAGTTATCTTAGCGTAGCAAGCGGAACCCCCAGGCTTGCCGAACACGTTTCGGCTCGCAAGGGTAGAACGGCCAGTGGTCTTCTGGGACGGTTGGCTAGCGTAGCTAAGCGGAGGAAACTGCCCGACTGAACACGTTTCGGCTCTCAAAGTAGAAAACCAAGCATCACCCAAAACAACCACGTTGAACTTAACCAAGTTCAACGTGGTTGTTTTTATTTCTCAAGCGGCTGGTTTATGGCTTAAGAACCAAGCCGGAATAATAGCGGCAATTGTCACGATAACGGTAACCACAAATGCGCCTTGATAAGCATTATTTAAGTGGGTGGCAGTCATGGTGACCCCATTTAATTGGGTTTGAATCCAAGTCGCTAGTAAGGCGGTCCCAAAGGCCCCACCAATATTTTGTAGCATCCGCGAAGCAGTCGTGGCTTCTGCAATCAATTCTGGTGGTACGCCGGTATATGAATCACTCATGATTGGAATCGTTAACCCACCTTGAGCGATGCCACGAATGAAGAGGACAACTAAAATTAACCAAGTTGGGGTTGTGGCGTCAAAGTAAGCAAATGGCAAGGTACCGATAATCGCAACAGCAATCGCAGCTAACACGACCCAACGAGCTCCGATTTTATCCGTCCATTTGCCAACTTGGCTACGCGTAATAAGTAATCCTAAGCCCTGGGCAATCAAGTAGATGCCAGACCAGATAACGCTTAGGCCCCGGATGTTTTGCAGATACAGTGGTAATAAGAACATGGCGCCATTGACGATTAAGCCGGAAAGTAACAACAAGACACTAGCCGCCGAAAAGCTAGGAAACTTAAAGAGTTTTAAGCTAACTAGGGCACGGTTAGGGCAACGCCAAGCATAAAGACAATAAGCAATGAGCAAACCTAAACCGAGCAATAGTGGCAGATATACGTTACTGGTCGTAAACTTACCGCTGGTACTTAATTTGGTAATACCTAAAATAAATGCGGTAAATAGGCCCCCTAATAAGCCAACACTTAACCAATCTAACGGCTTCTTGGATGGTGCTGGTTTAAAGGCTGGCATGAGCCACCATAATAAAATTAACGACAGGACACCAATTGGTACATTGATGTAAAAAATCCAGTGCCAGTTAAGTGTCTTGATAATGACACCGCCGATCGTCGGTCCCAGGATTGGTGCTAAAACGGCTGGTAAGCTGACGACTGACATTAAGCTGCCGAGGTTTTGCCCACCGGCGGCCTTAACGATCAAGGTTGTAATTAAAGAAATAATCACCCCAGCGGCGGCGCCTTGAATGATCCGACCAACGATCAATAAGTCGATGGTCGTGGCAACACCTGACACACAAGATCCCAAGACAAAGACGATAATGGCGCCGAGATAGAGACTTTTGCCGCTGAAACGTTCGGCTGCCCAACCGGCGATTGGCACGACGATACCAAGTGCTAAAATATAACTAGTGGTGACCCATTGGACTAGGTCGACGGTACTGCTTAAATCGTGCATAATAGTGTTGATAGCCACGTTGGTCATGGTGGTATCTAACATTGGTGCGAGGGCACCGATAACTAAGACGAGTGCAACTTTGACGAAGTTGGTCTTAGTGGTTGATTGACTTTCCATAATGAAACACCTCTTTAGATTTTGAAATAAGATACTAGGGTTTCTTATTCGATGAAACATACAATACACCGTTGACTTTAAATTTGCAAGGATGAAAGGGTGATTTTTTTGGTAGAACATCGTCATTCAGCGGCTAGCCAAGGTATTCAGCGAGATAAAACTCATGCCAAGGCAACCCGACGCCGAGGGCAAGCTTTGGAAGCCACTGTCCTAAAAGCAGCATGGGAAATCTTGAATGAAGTCGGTTATGAACAGTTAACAATGGCGGGGGTCGCCAAACGGGCCCAAGCGACGAAACCCGTGTTATATCGGCGTTGGCCGGATAAAGCGAGTCTAGTGACACAAGCTTTTATAACTTATGGGCCAAAGTTAAATCCAGATTTAACTGTTCCCGATACTGGGTCATTACGGGATGACTTGGTTGGCTTTTTTGACCAATTATTAGTGGTGTTTAATGCGTTAGGGACTGAAAAGATGCAAGGGTTGGTTGCTGATCGGCTAAAGTCGATTCCAGCTGATAAGTTGTTTGGGGTGGCGAATGATAATGCCATTATGCGGCCGAAGATTGAAACGATGTTAACTCAGGCTGAGTCGCGGGGCGACTTAAAGTTAGCTGATCAAACTGAGCGGACCTTGAATTTACCAACGGTCTTATTGATTAACGAAGTCTTGAGTCGCGGGGAATTGACTGCAGAAAGTGTCGCCGCGATGGTTGATGAGATTTTGGTGCCGGTATTTATGGGTAGCAAAGATTGATTTAGTGATTAACTGTTTTTTAATACGAAATAGTATTTTGGGCGTATAGAAGCGGGCCAACGGTGGGGCTTGATGCCTACTGTTAATGGTGAATCTTTTACACTAGTACCACGTATTAAAAATCCGAATGCTAGTTCCAAACCATCACAACCAATGACTGAAGAATGGCACAATGTTGATTCCGAAGCGGTTGAATGATGTCGCTTTTTCTTGATTTCAGGAGAACTAAATTGTATAAAAAAGGTCCCATCCACAGTCAAACAAAACTGTAGATGGGACCTTTAAGGTAGATACACTTATTTCAAACTTAAGCCGCGCTTCAAATTACCCCAGAACCCGAGTTCATCGGTTTGAAGCATTAGTCCACCGTAAATCTTACCGATGTACCACATACTACCAACGACGGTTGCCAGTAAAATCGCCAGTGAAATTAAAGCGGCTGGCATGGTAGCCGTGTTGTTGATCAACCGTAAAGGCATCAAATAAGACGAGAAGAAAGGTACGTAGGAGAAAATCTTGACGATGCCGCTGGTGGGACTGCCTTGAAAGGCCATTGCCATCACAAACGTTAATAAATTCAAGTAAATAACTGGTTGCGAGGCTTTGCCAGCATCTTCAACCCGGGTGACTAAAGCACCACAAAAGGCTGAAACGACCGTATAAAGTAAGACGGCTGCTAAAGCAAAAATCAGATTGATCGATAAGAGATTATGCAAGACCTTACCGATAACGGGCGCATTTTGTTGCCAAAGTTGTTGGGTCATTTTACTATGTTGGGCCAGTTGCACAACTAGGGAACCACCTAGTAAATAGACTAACAATTGCGTCACAATCATCAGTAAGACGCCGTAGACTTTGCCGTTAAAGTATTTACGAGGCGTCGTACTTGAGAAGATAACTTCCATGATCTTAGTCCCTTTTTCAGCTGCGATTTCTTGGGCGGTGATGGACGAATAAGTCGTTAAGATCAAGTAAACGAAGAATACCAGAATGTAAAATGAAATCGTCTTGGCCGCTTTATTAGAAGCGGTCTTTTGTTGTAACTGTTGCTTAAATTCCGGCTGTCGCGCCAACGCTTTGGTTTGTGACGTGGTTAGTTTGGCGTCTTGGACGTTCATTTGGGTTTGCACTGTGCTTAAGAAGCGCTGAATCTTCGCTTGGTCACCACTGTCGATTTCATTGGGCCCATGGAAGACGGCGCTAACTTGTTGATGGTTGACGACTTTTAAGACTAAATAACCATTGATATCACTTTTAGTTGTGGCTTGTTGGGCGGCCTTAACAGTTTTGTATTTTGTCGTGGTGGCCACGTCAGCGTCATCTAAAAAGCTTTGACGCAAGCTGTGATCTTGACTAATGACCGCAATGTCACTTTTATCTTTGCTAGGGGTGGCCACATAAGAAATTCCAAATGTTAAGCCAATAAAGAGAAATGGCATTAAAATCAACATCAAGAAACTCCAGGACTTCGTTTGGCGTAAATAGGTCTCACTCGTGACGATCCAAGTCTTATTCATGCGTGGCACCTCCAGCTTCAGTCCGGAAGATTTCATCGAGAGTCGGCGGTTGTTGACTGAACTCTTGGATGTAGTGGCCTTGCGTTACCGTGTCAAAAATTGCTGGCCCAGCGTTTGCGTCTGATAATTGTAATCGATAGTGATTGGGTCCGAGCGCTTTGACTTGGTCAACGCCTGGTAAGGCTGCTAACTGTTCGTCAGACCAGTCAGTGGTTAAGAACAACCGGGTCCGGCCAAATTGATTGCGGACGTCATCGACGGTGCCATGTAAGACAACTTCGCCATTGCGAAGCATCACTAGGGTGTCACAAATTTCTTCGACGTTACTCATATCATGACTCGAAAAAATAATGGCCGCACCGCGTTGTTTAGCGGCGACGATCGCTTGTTTTAGCAAATCCGCATTGACGGGATCTAAGCCACTAAATGGTTCATCTAAAATAATCAACTGTGGTTCATGGATCATCGTACAAATCAATTGGACCTTTTGTTGGTTCCCTTTGGATAACTTGTTGATTTTATCAGTTGGTTGACCTTTAACGGCAAACCGAGCCATCCAATCCGCAATTTTAGGCTTGGTGACTTTAGCTGGTTGATTTTTCAACCGAGCTAAATAGACGATTTGCTGCGTAATCGTGAGCTTGGACATCAGACTACGTTCTTCAGGTAAGTACCCGATTTTGTTGTAGTCATCCGCGCTTAACGCTTGACCGTTCCAGGTGATTTGACCGTCGAATTTTAGGAAGTTTAAAATGCTGTGAAAAGTGGTGGATTTACCGGCACCGTTTTGGCCGATCAAGCCCATGATTTCCCCGTCATGGACGTCAAATGAAACATCGTTTAGCGCGTGGACCGTGCCGAACGTTTTACTAATATGTGCTACCGAAAGCATGGTGTCGCCCCCAATGAATTATAGAATACTTCAATCATGGCAGAGAACTTAGGGGATTGCAATTAGTTTTCGTGAGTTTGTTCGAGTCTTAATAACCCACGTTTCATCGCTAAGCCGCCGCGGTAGCCGCCGAGCGTGCCATCTTTACGAACCACGCGATGACAGGGGACGACGATCAGTAAAGGGTTACGACCAACTGCTGAAGCGATTGCCCGCACCGCCTGGGGGCGATTTAAGGCGGTTGCTAAATCAGAATAGGTCCAAGTCTGGCCGTAAGGAATGGCTTGTAAGGCGTGCCAAACCGCTTGCTGAAAACTTGTGCCATGCGTCAGATCAAGGGCTAACGTGTCAAAGGCGTCTGAATGACCTGTTAAATAAGCCTGTACCGCTTGTTTAGCAGTGTGATTACCAGTTGAATCGATGGTCGCAGTGGCGGTTGGATAAAATTGGTGCCATTCATCGGCGTCACCATCGCGACTACCGACAAATGCTAGCCCGGCTGTGGTACTGCCAAGCCAATAAGTGTGTTGTTCGAATTGAAGCTGGGTTAAAGTGAGTTTCATCATGCGACCTCCGTGATTAAGTACGGCAAGTATAGCAGAAAGCTAGCTAAAAAAGTTTCAAAAACTTGCTTTCTAATCCGATAAAATACCCGTTTAGCCATAATGACCGGTATAATAGAGCGTGAAAAGGGGATGTCAGGATGGCAAAACTTACCGCTGCACAATGGCAAGCAATTCAACAAAATAGCCCACAAGCCGATGGTCAGTTCTTTTATGGTGTCACGAGTACGGGAATCTTTTGTCGCCCCAGTTGTCACTCGCGGTTACCGCGCCGTGACCATATTCAAAGCTTTAAAACAGCGACTGCTGCGATGGCGGCTGAGTTTCGGCCGTGCAAACGGTGTCGTCCAACTGGCTTAGCCGTAACGCCGGTTGAATGGGTCACTGAAATTGATACTATCATTGCCACGCATTATGGCGAAAAGTTGACACTAACAGAACTGGCGCAATTAGCCCATGGCGACCCCTATTATTTGCATCATGTCTATCGCCAACAAACGGGTCAAACCCCGTTGGCGGCGTTAAAGCAAGTTCGCTTACAACGTGCCCAACAACTTTTAGTCCAAGGTGAGTTGCCAATCAAGACGGTGGCTGAACGTTGCGGATTTCAAACGAGTGCTTACTTTAGTACTAGTTTTAAGCAAGCCTATGGGCAGACACCGCGGGAATATCGACAGAATTACCGTGATAGTTAGTATTAGGTTCACGGATTCTTTTAGAACGAAACACGCAAAAGAACTCAGAAAGAAATGGTACGACAATAATGAACATCGATGATTTAATCAAATAAAAACTAAAAAATCCTGAGTTTGCGGAAGCATATCGTGATGAGGGAGAACTTTTTGACACGGCGATTGCGTTATATAATGCCAGAGAAAGTGCCGGTCTAACGCAAGTATAATTAGCCGAACGCGTGAAAGTTAGCTTCGAATAGTCTAAATAATTGGTATGGTGACGTTATACAAACGAATCATACCGAATGAATTATCGTTTCAGTAGCTCTGATTAATGTCGAAAACTAATGTTTAGCTAAAAAGCGCCGCATCCAATTTTTCGGATGCGGCGCTTCGTTGTTATCAGCTGATTAATTTTAAATCTTAATACCAGCCGTTAGCTAACCAGTGTGCTTTGGCTGCGGCCCATGAGCCGTAACGAGAAGCGACGTAGCTATTAGCGACCTTTTCTTGGTTAGCGGCTGAGTAGTCGCCATTCAAGTAAGATTTACTTAATTGATATTTACCATAGTAATTACCGTTTGAAGCGGTATATGAGCCACCAGATTCCTTGCTAGCAATCCAAGCTTTCGCTGATGAATCTGAGCTAGAGGTTGAAGTCGTGGTTGTTGACGCGCTAGTTGAACTAGTCGTGTTCGTATTAGCCGTCGTTTGACTTGCAGTGCTACTTTGGCTAGTTGTATTGTTAGTTGTGGTTGCACTAGTATTAGCATTGCTTGTGGTGTTAGCGGTCGTTGAGTAGTTAGTGGTGGACGTTGAAGCAGTTGTGCTCGTCCCATTAACTGTCAACTGATCGCCAACGTAGATCAAGTTCACATTACTTAAGTTATTCGCGGTTTCAATCGCAGAAACGGTCGTGTTGTGAGTGGCAGCGATTGATGCTACCGTATCACCAGATTTAACGGTCACTGTATCAGCGTTAGCGGCAGTTGTACCGATTGCGAACAAACCAGCTGCGGCAACGGTCGATAATAGTAAACTTTTAATCTTCATATAAATTAATTCACTCCTGTATTTTGTCTTGGATAACTTACTTTTACGATAAATTGCTTGGCGCATTTGATTGCGTCAACCAAACAACAGAACCTAGTATAACGGGTGAATGTTGCAAGGCAATCAATGGGACGTTACGTTTTAACGGGGTGTTTGTAATAAAGTGGGATTATTGTAACGTATTGTAATATATGAGTGGGTTTATCAATTTAAATAATTAACATTATTAAACGCTATAATATAGAAGTAATTGACTATTGTATTAAACGCAAAATGCTAGAAAAAGCTTAAAGTCAACCGTCACGAGCATGCGTTGACAGTGAAATTTGCTATAATTCTAGGTATTCAGACGGAAATTTATGGAAAGGGCGGGATGTCATGTACTATTTTGTCAATACGAGTATCAATCCCAAAAAGTCGGGGATTGAACATGCCGAAATGAAACGATTGGCTTTATTTAATCAACAACAAGTGCCCGCTAAGATTGTGACGCGGTTCTTTTCATTGGCCTTACACCGGACGTTAAAAGCGGCTGGAATCGCTGAACATAACCAAATTAATTTATTCGATTTTATTCAACAATCCACGGATTTTAAGCCAGTGCGCTTAACGATTGCCGATTTGCATTTGTCGAGTGACTTGCAAGTCCAAGCTGAGGGCCAACATTATTTAGTTTCCAAAAATGGGCAATTATTAATGCGCGTCAATACCTTTGCCCCTGATTATCAGCAACTTAATAATGTTCAGCTTTATGACCAAAATGGCCAATTAGTTAAAACCGACTGGTACGACACCCGCGGTTTTAAAGGTTTAGAACAGTTTTATACCGCTGACGGACAGGTCGCGAGTGAACAAGTTTTTGACCCGGATGGCAACGTTGTTTATCAAACGTTCCATATGCCGAATCGGCAAAATGTGACGCAGAATTCGTTGTATCGCTTCATCAACTATCAGGGTCAAGACTGGTCGTTTGTTGGCGAACAAGCGATGACGACGTTCTTTTTAGATGAATTGAATCGCCAAACACCGAAGTCGGTTTTTGTGGTCGATCGGACGTATGAACTGGCTTATTCTGCGTTGCAGATGCGAACTAAAGCGTTTAAAGTGATGTACTTACATAGTAATCACGTTAATGATCCGAAGCAGCCCCAAACAGCAACGCTTAATTATAATTATGCTTATGCGTTAAATAACTTAGCGGCTTGGCAAGGCATCGTGGCGGCGACGCCCCAACAAGCCGCTGACTTTGAACAGCGCTTTGGGACGCAACCACCGGTCTATACGATTCCAGTTGGGGTCGTCTCAGCTGCAACGTTGGCTACACCACCAATTGCTTGGTCCGCGCGTATTCCGGGTAAGATTATCTTTGTGGCCCGGTTATCAGAAGAAAAGCAACAAGATCAAGTTATTCGGGCATTCCAACAAGTGCATGCGCAATTACCACAAACAACGTTGGACTTTTGGGGTTATGCGAATGGTGATACCGGCAAAAAGTTGCGCCGGTTAGTGCAAGACTTGCAGTTGGGTGATGTTGTGACGTTTAATGATTACACCCAAGATATTGCGACCGTTTATGATCATGCTCAGTTGGCGATGCTAACCTCACGCGCGGAAGGCTTTGCACTAGCGTTACTTGAAGGTCAATCGCATGGCGTGCCACAAATTGCGTATGATGTGAAGTATGGGCCCCAGGCGATTATTCAACCTGGCCGCGATGGTGAATTAGTGCCAGTTAATGATGTCGATGGCTTGGCGCAAGCGATGGTGAGTTTGTTAGGTGATCCTGATAAATTGCAGACTTACAGTCAAAATGCGTATGCTGATGCCAAACGTTACAGCGAAACGGCAGTTTGGGCGCAATGGCAACCGTTAATGACCGCGGCAACGGCCTTTTTTAAGGAGGGATAGGGGACATGTTTTATTTTGTCAATCAATATTTAATGGCCCTGAACTCAGGGGTTGAGCACGCGGAATTCAAGCGGTTACAACTTTTTGCCGATCAGGGCACGCCAGCGCAATTAGTGACCCGGCACTTTGATGGGCTGTTGCACCAAAATATGCGTCGGTTCAATTTGGCTGATACACAAGTCGTTAATTTGTTTGACTTTTTCCGGGATTCAGAAACAATTCCCAGTCGCGTGTTGAAGATAGAAGATTTGAATTGGCCGGCGGATTATAGTATTAAGCCGAATCCCAATGTCAGTGAAGTTTATGATGGCGACCGCTTAGTGGCAAAAGTTCATTTTGTCCCTAGTACCGTTGGACATGTTTATTTCGTTGAAATCTTTGATACGTTTGGTAACTTGGTTCAACGGACCGATTACGATGAACGGGGGTTTAAAGCGCGTGATGAATTCTTTTCACCAGCCCAAGAACCGATTAGCGATATTTTTTATCATTTGGATGGCCGGCGATTAGCGGAACAATATTATACGCATAACGCTAACGGTGCCAATGTGGTGACGCTCTGTAAGCTGATCAATTATCAAGGACAAGATTATTACTTCAATAGTGAGAACGATTGGTTCTGCTTCTTTTTAGATGCGTTGAATCAAGCTAATGGTGACAACAATACGTTTATCGCTGATCGGCCGTTAGCGACACAATGGCCCGTCATTAATATGAAGACCGCCGCTAAAAAATACTTGTGGTTACCGACGCCGCATGCTGTTGATCCGGCTGACCAAGTTTATTCGAATTTGAATAATGCGTATGTCTATGGGATTCACGAACATTTGACGCAATTAGATGGGCTGATTACGAGCACCGCCCAACAGCAACAAGAGTTGAGTCAGTGGTTAGGTGGGCAGTCGCCACGGCCGATTTATCATATTTCCGCTGCGGTCGTTGCTACGAAACAGGCCCAGCGGCCCCAAATTCGCCTACGAGACCGCCAAGCCCATCAAATTATTTATACTGGTCGATTGGACCAAGGCCGTCAAGTTGATCAGTTGATTACGGCGTTTCAACAAGTGAGTCAACAAGTACCCGACGCCACCTTAAAAATTTATGGTTATGGTGGGGCCCTCGATGCTCTCAAAGCGCAAGTAAAGCAATTAGGTTTGACCAAACAAGTGACATTTGCCGGTTATCAACCTGATTTGACCACGGTTTATGATCAAGCGGGCGCTTATGTGTACACGGGTGTAAGTGATGCCCAACCATTATCGTTGATTGAAGCGCTCAGCCATGGGGTGCCGGCGATTGCAACGGACATCAATTACGGTCCTAGTGAGGCGATTAAGTCGGGGACCAATGGTTACTTGGTTAAACCAGGTGCCATTGATCAGCTGGTTAACGCTTTAGTTAAAACTATCAGCAATCCGCGACGCCAACAAAAATTGAGTGATGGTGCCTATCGCTTGAGTACTAAATATAGTGAAGCAAATGTTTGGCAACAGTGGCAAGCTTTAATACAAGCCCATTAAGCTATCGCATTAATTAACACCTGTTTGATCGCGGCAACGTGATGAAGCAGGTGTTTTCTTTAACGTGAATGTTATATAAATTTATTTTTAATGACTAACTTTTACAATCGGGTTACAGCTCCTTTAACAACTGACGTCAATCGATATTTACCGATAATTTTATATTAGTATATTTATATCAAAAGCAATTCATAGTATTAAATGTTCGCTAACAAACATAGAATTAGGTGACTAAATTTGAAGTTCTCTCGCACGATAATCAAAGTTTTAGCGTTGGGGGCGCTAGGGGTGACAACGGCAGTTACTGTACCGACGGTGGCATCGGCAAGTTCTTATTCGGCGGCGCGTAGTCAAAGTGTCAAGTTAATTTGGCGCAAATCGATGGGCAAGCATACATATTACACGTTTAGTGGGGCGCGGTATTCGCATCATTTGGGCTACCGCTGGAATTACATGAAGCGCAATCCGAATACAACCTGGTACACCGACATGCATGAAAAGGTCCAAGTTAAAAGTACGGGGAAATACCGCATTTATTATCATGTGGTTTCAGGTAATGGCAAGCATGGCGGTTGGATCTGGCGCGGCTATTTAAAATCCGGTCATAATCCTTATTCGACTACGAGTGAAAATACGGCTAAAGCGTATATCGCCTTAAAAGAATCCGGCAATTCATATACAGCTGTCAATGGGCTTTATTACGGTAAGTATCAATTGACTAAGTCCTATCTCGGCGGCGACTTATCAGCGGCCAACCAAGAGTATGTCGCGAATATGTACGTGGCATCGCGGTATGGGACGTGGGTGAAGGCTAAGGCGTTTTGGGTCGGACATGGCTATTTTTAAGAGTGTGAGCGAAGACGGGTTGCTAATGAGCTTAGCGTAGCAAGCGGAGCTGGCAGTCTGAGTGAACACGTTTCGGCTCGGCAGCCAGGTAAACGCGTGTTTAGTTAACGAGCCGAGACGTGTTCAGGCGGGCAGCTTCTTCCGCTTAGCTACACTAGGTGACCATGGTGAAAGACCACACCATAATCTCCTAGCTAGGCTAATGCTCAGAAGCTATCACCCGCCTGAACACTATAAAAAATTGGCTAATGTCCGCGTCAAAACATTAGCCAAAATAAAAAGCAACAAGATAACTCTCTCACGAAAACGGCGACGCCAATTGGCATCGCCGTTTTCACTTAGCTTAATTTTTGAAGTTCAGTTGTAATAATCGTTTGGACGGCTTGCAGTGTCGGTTCAGTACCAGTTTTAGTTAATAAATAAAACTGGCGATGATAATTAGCGCTTAACGTTTCAGTAGGTACGGTATGGCTTAAAACATGCCGCGAAATAATCGATTGGCCGATGCCTTGGTCAAGTAAGTCAGCGATGATTTGATTGCTATGAATGACCATGGTTTGTGCCGGCTTGATATTGCGTGCTTTCAAATAGGCCTCGGTATAATGACGAACACCCGAATTGGGTTCGCGAATAAGCCATAGGGGACTCGTAAAATCCCCCGCATGGACTAATTCGTCTTGACCAAAAGCCACCCGGTTGATTTGATCAGTCACGATTGGCTTTTCAACGAGACCAAAATCCAGCTTATGTTGGGTCATTTGGGTGAGGATACTGGTTGAATTGGCTAACGTAATTTGAAATTGATACTGATCGCTATACGCCGCTAACTGTGTTAAAAGCGTTGGCAAGACTACACTCGCAGTTGTATGGGACGCACCTAAGCGGCAAATGGGCCGACTAGTTATTTGGTCTGTTTGCATCGCTAGTTTGGTTGCATCCCATTGTTCCAATAGCTTTTGGGCGTGACGATAGAGTTTCGTGCCACTACTAGTGGGCAAGATTTCTTGACGACCATTACGGGTGAACAACGTCGTATTAAGCTCGTTTTCCAGTTGCTTGATTTGTGTGGAGACGGTTGGTTGAGAAATGAATAGCTGTTCCGCCGCTTGCGAGAAGTTGCGCGTTTCATACACCGTTTTAAAGGTCTGTAAATGTTTAAGCATGCTGTCAATTCTTTCTATTAATATTCTAAATAGTTACTATTCTAAAGATTTATTTCTCAAATGTAAATCTGCCCGGTATACTTAGTCCTATCGAAGGCAGAGGAGTGAAATGTGAATGAAGACGATGCAGCGAAATTTATCTGGTTTGATTGCCAGTATTGTCATTGCCATTATTAGTCAGTTAGTTGCGTTGGTGATTCCAACGTTAGGGGCGGCAACGATTGCCATTTTAATTGGGATTGTCGCTGGTAATACATTTTTAAAACAACCAGGCTTAGCGTACGGGACTAAGTTTGCGGAAAGTAAGTTATTGGAATACTCAGTGATGTTACTAGGGGCGACAATGACGATTCAAACGATTGGCAAGATCGGCGTTTGGGGGATTGGCTTTATTTTGATCCAAATGTCGATCACGATCGTTGGCGCCTTATGGTTGGGCAAAAAGTTAGGCTTTGGTGAATCTAAACGATTATTGATGGCTGGCGGGAATGCAGTCTGTGGCTCATCTGCGATTGCGTCGATTGCGCCAGTAATTGAAGCTGACGAAGATGATAAAGGCATGATTATCACGTTAGTCAATCTAATGGGGACCGTGTTGATGCTGACTTTACCATGGCTTGGTATTGGCTTGTTTGGTGGCAACACGATTTTAAAAGGTGCTTTAATCGGGGGAACCTTACAGTCGGTTGGTCAAGTGGTGGCCGCGGCTAGTATGGTCAATCAAGCAACCGTACAATATGCAACGATTTTTAAAATTATGCGAATTATGATGTTAGTGGTCGTGGTCTTAATTTTTGGTCGCTTGCACAAGCGTCATTTGCAAGCCGAACTGGCTGAAGAAGCCCAAATTAGTGGTAACGGTAATGGGCATTGGTTGCCATGGTATGTCGCGGGCTTTTTGATTCTATGTGCCATTAACAGCTTGGTTAGTTTACCAACTTTTGTGAGCACAACGGCGCATACGATTAGTAGTTGGTTTGAAATCATTGCCTTGGCTGCGATTGGCTTACGACTAAACTTAGCAGGGTTCTTAAAGGCCGGAAAAAAGCTTGCCCTGTATGGGTTAGGGGTTGGGACGATCCAAGTCGTCAGTGCGTTGATTTTAATTACTTTATTGCTTAAGGGTTAGTTAGTTAAACATCACTAAAAGTTAATTGAAGCACTTAACTAGTTGCGCTAAAATCAGGCCGTCAGACATCGTCTGGCGGCCTGATTGAGTTAAAAGTTCGTGCGAAAAGTGACAAGCATCGCTGTGAAAACGGTTCAAAAACGACTTTCAAACTTCACCGGGTTATACATGGAAAATGGGGGGACTGATTCGCTAAGGTGAACGAAATTCAAGCGGGACGGGCGTTTTAATAATTACCAATTCTTAAATTTTTTGAGCTTTAAAGGTTTACACTCTCGGAAATATGCTATATACTGAAAGCACGTTGAGGTTATATCGTCAAACGAAATAGTCTGGCGTTAGTGTCACACATATATTTTATGGAGGGGTTTAGATTATGCAATCTACTTTAGCTAAATCAGTATTTGTTGGATTAGCCGCATTATCATTTGCTTCAGTTGCTCAATTGAACGCAAACGCTGCTACTAAGTCAGCAACTACTAAATCAAACGTTACGTTAACTACAGACGCAACAACTCGTAACGTCGTTCCTACTGGCTCAAATGCCATTTATTCTTATCCTAAGACTGTTAAGAAGTCTGCTCGCACTGTTGCTTCAAAGGCAACTGTTGCTAAGTTAGCTTCTTCAAAGAGCTCAAAGGATTACTTCCGTGCTTACCGTGTATTAACTACTAGCAAAGGCTCAGTATATTACAAGGTTGTTTCATTTGATGGTTCCGTTCGCGGTTACATCTACGGTGGTAAGAGTGCTACTGCATTTGCTGGTGGTTTGAAGTCTGCTTCAACTACTACTGCATCAACTTTAACTGATGCTGAAAAGAACACTAACTATTACTTCGCTAAGCCAGGTACTACTAATGTAACGTGGAATGCTCCACAATACACTCAATACCAAGCTAAGAAGATGGTTAAGTCAACTGCTGATTTTGGCGGCGACGCTTTGAAGATCACTGCAGCACAAACTAAGACTCGTGAAGGCTCACGTTATGTTTATGTTGAAGATGCTACTCATCCTTCATTAAGTGGTTGGATTTATGCTAAGGCATTGTCAACTACTAAGGCTGTTACTTACAATAACAAGACTGACGTTAATGTTAACTACATCGACGCTGCTACTGGTAAGACAGTTAAGTTTGGTTTCGTAACTGTTGACTCAGCATCAACTGCTACAGCTACTCCTGTAACTGTTAACGATGCTTTGTATACTGCTATTAATGGTGGTGTACCAACTGGTTACTCATACAGCTCAAAAGACAACAACAATGCTTTGTCATCAGTTAAAACTGGCGACACTGTAACTGCTTATGTATATGCTACTACTACTTCTAAGTTAGCATTCTACGCAGCTCCAGAAAGCTCATCATCAATCGAAGCTGGTGCTACTGTACCT
The DNA here is from genome assembly GCF_005405085.1 of Lactiplantibacillus daowaiensis. Taxonomy (GTDB): domain Bacteria; phylum Bacillota; class Bacilli; order Lactobacillales; family Lactobacillaceae; genus Lactiplantibacillus; species Lactiplantibacillus daowaiensis. The sequence continues at coordinate 52,433 of NZ_BJDJ01000013.1, forward strand.
GGTACTTCAGTAACTTATACTAAGTTAACTGCTGCTAACACCACTTTCCCTAAGCTTGATAGCAAATTGTATGACTTCTTGACTGGTCGTAAGACTGAACAATTACAAGGTTCAGCTGTTCAAACTTTTGCTGAAACAAACCTTAAGACTTTGACTGGTAACCAAGTTGTTTACAAGAACGGTGTTAAGGGTTACAACGTTTACACTCTTGATACTTCAAAGGCCTTTGGTAACGTAGCATTTGGTACTACTTATAACGTACCTTACACTACTACTTGGACTAAGGGTGACTTACCAACATCTGCTGCTGCTGGTAACACTGACTACCTTGCAGACTAATTCTGTAAAATAGTTTAAAAGTGTCGAACTTCGGTTCGGCGCTTTTTTTATGTCAATATTTAATTTAATATAGTTACTATACCGAGTAAAAGTTACTGAATTCCGCTCAAGTTGTGATCATGTCAGTTGATTTTTATGAAAATAACTTGAACTTACTTTCATAATCGTTCACATTTACGTCATAAAATAACCGGCCCTAACCGTGAATCCTGCGTGGATTCAATGGTTAGGGCCGGTTTAAGTTTTCATAAAGCTAAACTATTTTGTTGTCGTCATCGTCACGGTATGCCAATCTTTAGGCAATGTGAACGTATAATGGCGTTTCGCTAACTTGCCATCTGGTTGACCAAGACTAAAGAAGACTTTCGCCCAATGACCTCGATACCGCCAACGCGTGGTGGTTGTTTTAACGGTGGCGGTGGTGCCGGTTTTTAAACTGGCAGTGGTGGTTAAGGTCGCCGACGTGTGTTGCACGGTTTTAGGTTGCAATGTGGTGCGATAAACAGCGACTTTTTCTGTACCGGTCCCGAGCTTTTTAACACCTAGTGCCGCGGCCTTACTTTTTAATGGTAATAAGGTTTCAGTTTTGGTCGTGGTGACTTGATGTAAGCCCCAGTGGTAATTGTCATTTAAAACAATGGCAATTAAGCACCCAGCAATGACGATAAAACTAATGGCATTGCCAATACTGCGTTTCGGACCAGTGGGTACAAAAATCATTAGCCAAGAAAAGATGAAGACAAAGACGATCAATAAAATTAAAATCATTTGTCGGCCTCCTGTTCAACCCGCACCGAATGGTGGGCTTTTAAGAAGAAGGTCAAGACAAAACCAAAGGCACAAAAGATTAACGAAACGATAAAGGCCATATGGTACCCGGTTAAAGTGGCGCTCGTCGCCGCTTCCTTATATTGGAGTGGTGATTTAGCTAACAAACTGTGACCAGGCATTTGCCATTTCGCAACACTAGAGTAGACACTGATCAAGACGGCAGTGCCCATTGAGGCGGCCACTTGGCGCAACGTATTGTTAGCGGCAGTCCCATGTGAGATTAGACTAAATGGTAATGAGTTGATCCCAGTTGTGGTGACTGGCATGGTGACCATTGTTAACCCAAACATCCGAATGGCATAAACCACGATGATCCAAAGAATTGGCGTCGTGGCACTAATGGATAGGAAGAAGGCGGTCCCCATTGTCAATAAGAGCATCCCCGTCATGGCTAATCGCCGGGCACCGATATGGTCGAAGATGCGACCGGTAATGGGGCTCATGATCCCCATCATGATGGCCCCAGGCAATAAAATTAATCCTGAATCCATCGCTGAACGTCCGAGTACCGTTTGAATGTACATTGGTAAGATCATTTCAACCCCCATCATCGCCATATAGGCGAGGGCGGTTAAAATCGAAGATAAGGTGAACGCCGGAATCGCAAAGACCCGGAGTTCCAATAATGGCTTGTCCATGTGTAATTGGCGCCAAACAAATAGCGCAATAAAAATCAGACCAATGACTAAGGTTGCTAAGACGACTGGATCGCCCCAACCAGCTTCCCCAACTGAAGAGAAACCGTAAAGCATACTCCCAAAGCCAATCGTTGAGATCAAGACTGACCACCAATCAATTGGTTGTTTAGAAGTTGGCAAGACTTTCCGCAAGGTGAACAACGAGACGATAATCACCAGCCAGTTGATCGGCATGATGAACAAGAAGAGCGCTCGCCAGTTGTAATTATCGATGATCCAACCAGATAAAGTTGGGCCAATCGCTGGCGCTAACCCAATCACGATGCCGGCAGTCCCCATGGCAGCGCCCCGTTTTTCTGGTGGGTATACCGAAGACATGATCGTTTGAAAGACTGGGGCGGAAATCCCGACCCCCATCGCTTGAATCATTCGCGCCACTAGCAACATTGGGAAGCTAACGGAGAGATAGGATAAAATCGTCCCAATCCCAAAAATCACCATCGCTGCCAAATATAAAATCTTGGAGTTGATACGGGTCAGCATCCAGGCACTAATCGGGATCATGATTCCCATAATCAGCATAAAGCCAGTCGTTAACCATTGAACGGCAGTTGCAGAAATATGGAAGTAAGTCATCAAAGTTGGAAAGGCCGTCGTCAACAACGTTTGGGTAATGAACGTACTAAACGTTCCGACGAGTAAGGTGAGGACTAACCAAGAACGATGATACGGCTTGCCGTCAGCATCGCGCGGCAACGCCGAATTATTAGTCGGCATAATTGATATCCGTCCTTTCAATATTAAGTTTTTTATAATGCACGCAACTTATTAGTATACCACTATGCGCATGGTCGGCCCATTATTTGGACCGGGATTAGCGGTGGTAGCCTGTGTTAAAATAAATAAGTAAACTAATATTGGGGGCAGTTTCAATGACTAAAATATTAACTTTCGATTGTTACGGGACCTTGATCAATACCGATCCATTGTATCAATGGCTTGAAAATCTGGCGCAAGCGGTGAATTTAGACCCAACGGCAGTGCGAGCCGCTTACAGTGAATATGAGGATGATCCAGTCAGTGTGTCACCGTATTTAGATTATGCGATGTTGATTCGTGAAAATCTGAAACATTTAGATGGGATGTTCGACCAAGACCACTGGTTTGAACGGCATTATGTTGAATGCCTGAATGTGCATGACCACTTATTGCCATTTCCAGAAGTCGTGTCGACGTTACAAGCTTGGCACCAACAAGGCATTCAACTGGTGATTATGTCCAATTCCTCTTGGGACTTGATGCCTGCTAATTTGGCAGCCTTAAAAGTACCGTTTGATGGCGTGTTGACGGCTGAAGATGTCCACGCGTATAAACCAGACTTAACATTCTTTCAGGCTGCTGAACAACGCTTTGGCTTAACCGCGACGAATCATTGGCATATTGCGCGTGGTTATGGCAGCGACGTGGTCCCGGCAGCTCAACTCGGTTGGCCAATGATCTGGGTCAATCGCAACAGTGTGACCCCGAATGGTACAGCACAACCGACCCATATGGTTGCAGACTTGACGGCGACCAAGGCGCTAATCGGATAGTGGGGTTAGCTGTCAATCGGGTGGCCGACCAGTTAAAGCGTTGGTTGATCGTCCGGGTGGAATCACCGTTCTAATCTCAATTATGAATTGCAGCTTTGGTAATTGAGAAAGGAAATTATGTTGAAAACAAAGTCTTTGAATCGTAACACAGTGTTATTAATGGCGATTTCAGCAGCCATTGTGGTTGCGAATATTAATTATATCCAACCGATTGAGGCTGAAATCGCGCAGCAGTTTAACTTAGCCAACGCGGTGGTTGGGGCAGTTGCGATGTTAACGCAACTCGGTTATGCGTTTGGGTTATTGTTGATCGTGCCAATGGGCGATATGATGAATCGTCGGCAGTTGATCATGCGGTTGTTGGTCTTAGCCGTTATCTCAGCATTACTAGCTTATGTGGCACCAAACATTTGGATCTATGCCATCGCCAGTCTCTTGATTGGGGTGACGTCCGTTGCGCCCCAAGTGATTATTCCGTATGCCGGTTTTCTAGCACCATCGGGACAACGGGGGCGCGTACTCGGCAATGTCTTGAGTGGCTTATTAGTCGGGGTGTTATTGTCACGAACCGTCAGTGGGGTTTTAGCGAGCTATTTACCTTGGCAAACGGTGTACTTGATTGCGGCGGTGATGATTGCCGGTTTGTGGGTTGTCTTATATCGCAAGTTGCCGCGGGACCCACGACCAACTCCAACGGTTACTTATCGCGACATGATTAAAACTGTTCCGCAGCTCGTTAAACAGTATCCAGTTTTGCGGGCTTCAGCGGTCAATGGGTTTGTCCTATTTGGCGTGTCGAATATCTTTTGGGCGACGTTAGTCTTTTATTTGCAACATCAATACGGCTGGGGCAGTCGCGAAGCTGGGTTACTCGCTTTGTTAGGCGTAACAGGGGTATTAGCGGCGCCACTGATTGGCCGGTTAGCCGATTATTTCAAGCCGCGCACGATTATCGGGCTGGGCTTAGTATTGTCGACACTCGCCTATGTGATCTTTGGGTTGTGGGCTGCCCATATTTGGGGCTTGATCTTAGGTATCATTGTGTTGGATCTTGGCACCCAGTTTGGGCAAGTCGCTAATCAGACCCAAATTCAAAGTATCGACCCTAAAGCCAGCAGTCGCTTTAACTCAGTCTTTATGTTTGGCTACTTTTTAGGTGGTGCTCTGGGGTCATTTTTCGGTAACTTATTGTGGGGCATGGCTGGCTGGTCAGGGGTTTGTGGCCTCGCCATCGTGGTCTTAGTCGGGGGTTTTTATGCGCATTTTGTTCATTATCCGCATGTACTCAAAAAACAAGTCACCCAGTTAAGGTAATGCCCCAACGAGCAGGTAATTCTAAAGCGGAATTACCTGCTTTTTTAGCGCTGACATGCTAAGCTAAAAGCACATTGGGGAGGCGTTGAGATGGATGCTAAAGTTATTGAAGTTGATGGGGCCCTCGGTTTGGTGTTACCACCAGCCGTCGTCGAAGCTTTAGAACTGCAGGTCGGTCAGTTGATTCAAGTGACAAGCGATACGACCAATACGTTGAAATTGCAAGATCATGATATCTCACCAGAATTTATGCGTGGCGTTGAAGCCGCCGTCGAACAATATCACGATGCCTTAACGTTGTTACAGATGCACGGCGATTGAGCGCAAGTAAAAAGTCGTTGACCAATTTAAGGTCAACGACTTTTTTAGTGCAGGTTAACTAAAGCAAAGACTAATGGAATTGTCGCCACACTTAGGATCGTCGAGATACTCATCAGTGCGACAGCCGGGCCAGGCTCGCCGTGGACTTTTAGCGTGAATAAGACGACGATGCCAGCGACCGGACAAGCGGCCATTAAGACGGTCGTGTATAACGGAATCCCAGTGATGCCCATGAGTTGTAACACGACGATGGCTAAGTAAGGAAATAATAGGTTCCGCAATAATATGACCCACCAGAGTCGTTTATCGAGCGTGTTACGATTCAACTTCACATCGGCCAAGCTATTCCCGATGACGATCATCGACAGCGGGGTATTGATCGAGCTGACATAAGTGACGGCGCGATTGGCAATAGTCGGGAGGTGTACCGACGTGATAAACAGCAGCAAACCAACAATAATTGCAATGATGTTTGGATTTAAAATGATTTGCTTGAGATTATCCTGGCGGCTACCCTGATTACCCGTAAATAACGTGATGCCATGGGTCCAACTAAAAATGTTGAAGGCCGCTAATGAAGCGACCGCAAAGAAAACACCAGTTGAGCCGAACAAGGAGCTAGTTAAGGGAATCCCCATAAAACCAGCGTTTGAATAAACCGAACCGTAGCGCATGATGCGACGTAAGTTCGGATCTTTGACACGTTTAAAAGCGAGCTGGGTAATCACGATCATGAGGAGATAGATTACGATGATCCCCAAGATGACCCGGCCGAGCATTTGCAGGCGATCGGTTGAAAAGGTCTGTTCGAAGGCTTTAATAATTAAGCACGGCGAGACCACGTAGAGTAAGATATTCGTCAGATCAGTTGACGTTTGGGCGTGCATGAAGCCGAGCTTGTTAATCATTAAGCCGACTAGCATCAAGATAAACATCAAGATGATTTGACTAGTGAGTTGCGTTAAATTCATCACAGTCAGTCCAATAATTTAGAGTTACGTTTATTATCAAGGCTAGTGTAGCAGCGTGTCAACGTTTATTGATAATGTAACCGTTTTAGTGACGAAACGAAAGGCTAAGCCACGTGATGGGTCGCTTTAGGGACATCAACATGGTGTTTTAAGCTTGGAAAAACATGCGTGTCGGACCAACCCATAATGGCACCTTGTGCCAGTAGGGCAAATAAGGTACCGATGCCAATCGCACGCAGTTGGCCGGTAACTAGCCAAGCCACGACCGTAATCGTTAGCGGTGGTAAATAGCTGGTCCATTGCGCGATAATCGCGGACCCGTGCAAGAAGCGGAACCGTAGAATATACGATAGGTCATCATTGGGATGTTGGATCAAGTTGCATCGTTGATAGATTGAGACAGCCGCGGCCACTGATAATAAGCCAAGTAAATTAACGATTAGGCGGGCAACGAACGGTAAGTTAGCAATCCCGACCCATTGCCAGAAGTAACCGATGAATTCAACCAAGTAACTAAACGGTAGAATATATAATAAGTTCGAAATAAAGCGGCGTTTGTCAAAATGACCGAGCATCAGTTGGTTTAACACGGTGACGACGATGCCATATAGTAACAGCGTCGTGCCTAACGGTATGTGAATCCAGTTTGCTAAGTTAACACTCGAACCCGTCCAAACAGCACTACCGAGATTGGTCGCAATCGTCAAGGCGTTACCAGCGGAATTTAATAGGATTGAGAACACTAGGAACCAAAAGCGTTGGCGAAAGTCTACCAGGTGAGTCACAACAATCTTCCTCTCGTAAAAAAACATCAATAAGATTACTATAGGCGTAGGCGGTAAGGGTCGTCAATGACGAAACTTATGAAAATATGCTATAATTTTCATACAATAAAAATATTCGGTTGAAGGACACTTCAAGAATTCGGACTACTTTTGGGTTGGGTAGTCGAATTTTTGAGGTGTCTTTTTTTAGGAGGCAAAATTTGGATTATATTGGCACATTGAGTTTAATTTTGATTGTAACGGCCTTAGCAGGCCATTTAAGCGTCCGGATGGGCTTACCAGCTGTGATTGGTCAACTGTTAAGTGGCATCGTGTTAGGACCGGCTGTCTTGGGCTGGGTCACAGCGACCAGTTTTATTAAAGATTTCGCGGAACTGGGCGTCATTATTTTAATGTTTATGGCGGGACTAGAAAGCGACTTACAGTTGTTGAAGAAATATTGGAAGCCGAGTCTATTAGTTGCGGTCTTAGGCGTTATTTTACCGGTTGGTGTGATTGATTGGTGTAGCCAACTTTTCCACTTAAGCAATATTGAAAGTTTATTTTTAGGGGTGACGTTTGCGGCGACTTCGGTCTCGATTTCGGTGGCGGTTTTAAAGGAACTCAATGCGCTGGATGGTAAAGAAGGGACCACGATTCTAGGTGCGGCAGTCGTCGATGATGTGTTAGCCGTTTTGATTTTGAGTTTGATGGTTAGTTTATTTGGCGGCGAAGTCGGTGAAAGTTCATCGACTAATCTCGGCGTCTCATTAGCGATTCAAGCCGCATTTTTCGTTGGCTTATTTGCCGTGGTGAAGTGGATCGTGCCGCGCTTGATGAAGATTGGCGATGCGCTATTGATTCCAACTTCAGTTACGTTGATGTCGTTAGTGATTTGTTTTGGCTTAGCCTATTTTGCCGACTTTATTGGCTTAAGTGCCGTGATTGGGGCGTTCTTTGCCGGGATTGCAGTTGGTCAGACCGATTATCATAGTACGATTGACGAGCATATTCAGCCGATTGGGAATGCTGTTTTTATCCCCGTTTTCTTTGTGAGCATCGGCTTAAATATGTCCTTTAAGGGTTTTATGGGTGATTTCTGGTTTATCGTGGTGATCACGGTGGCGGCTATCGTGACGAAGTTATTAGGCGCTGGGATTGGTGCTAAGTTAGCGGGCTTTAGTTGGACCAGCGGCTATGAGATTGGGGCTGGGATGGTCTCACGTGGTGAAATGGCCCTGATTATTGCCCAAATCGGGTATCAAGGTAAGTTGTTGTCAGCTGACCGCTATTCTGCGGTCATTACGGCGATTATTTTAACGACTTTAATTGCGCCACTCTTATTACGGCAATCCATTCAACATCAAGCAAAGGCAGGTTTGTCAAATGAAGATTGATTATTTGGCGGTCCAACCCGCCCAATATGCGGCGACGGCAAAAGTGGTGCAACAAGCGTTTGCATCAGCGGCTCATAGTGACCACGATGAGCACAATCTAATTGGGCGCCTACGCAAAACGCCGACGTATCAGCCAACCTTTGATGTGTTGGCCGCGACGTCGGCGGGAGAAATTGTGGGACATGTGATGTTATCTAAAGCGACAGTGACTACCCAGCCAACTGCTGCGCCAGGAATTGCGGTGTTGGCACCGTTAGCAGTCTTACCCGCCTATCAAGGGCAAGGAATTGGTGGTCAGTTACTGCGCACCGTTGAACAGCGGGCAGTAGCAGTAGGCGTTCCAGCCATCAGTATCTTAGGTGATCCGGCCTATTATGGTCGGTTTGGCTATCGTCCAGCTAGTCAATTTGGCATTACTGCGCCAATGGCGATACCGGCAGCATACTTTATGCTCCGTGAACTGACACCCGGTGCACTAGCGGCGTATCAAGGTGAGTTACATTACGATCCTGCCTTTGGCATCGCTTAGCGGGTAAAGTGCAGCTCGGCCAATTGCCCATAGTGATTCGTGTCAACGAGTTCAAAGCGGTGACTATAATCAACTTTGGTGAACAATGGAATCCCATCGCCAAGTAAGACGGGGGCGATTTGGATGAAAAGCTCATCGACGAGATCAGCCGTTAGTAGCGGTATTAAAACCCCTGAGCCGCCAACGATCCAGATGTTTTGGCCAGGTTCGTTTTTTAATTGGGAGACGATCGAGGTGATATCAGCATTCGTAAACGTGGTATTGGTCGTACTTGGTTGCGGATTTGACGTCATCACGATATTTTTAGTTAATGGATTATATGGGTTAATCAGTTGGTCGGTCGTTTGTTCCATGGTGTATTCGTACGTGTGGCGACCCATGATTGCCGTATCGACCGCTTGCATAAAATCAGCGGTGGGCGCTTGGTCGGCCCCACCAGTTTTAAAAAGCCAATCGAGCCGTTCATCATTAGTGGCCAAGTAACCATCGATGGAAATCGCCCCATAAAATTGAACTTTACGCATAAATTGGGCACCTACTTTTTATTTTTTGTAATAGTATTGTAACATTTTTGGCTGCCATGCGGGTGAGAAACTTCTGAGGGGAAAATTGGAAAAATAATCAGTTGGTCGATTGAGGGCGTTTCTAAAAATGGCAGTATACTTCCAAAAAAATCAAAATATCGAAAAATGGAAGTATACTTCCATTTTTTTGATTTCTGCCTTAAAATGGAAGTATACTTCCAAAGAAGCGGAGAAAATATCATGATTTCAAGACCAACTTATTTAAAAAAATTGATTCAGTTGAAAGACACCACTGTGATTAAAATTATTACCGGTGTCCGTCGTTCTGGTAAATCAGTATTATTGAAAATATACCGCGATTATTTGTTGGCACAGGGGATTGATGCGACGCAGATTATTTACCTTAACTTTGAAGAATTTGAGCTATTAAATATTCGTGATGAACAACAGTTGATTGAATTGTTGCAGCCCAAAATAAGTCATGATCGACATTTTTATTTAATGCTTGATGAAATTCAAATGGTTGCGGGGTGGCAACGAGTGGTCAACGGCATTCATGCGAGCTACGATTGTGATATTGTCGTCACTGGATCGAATGCAAAAATGTTATCTGGTGAATTAGCGACGCTGTTGAGCGGTCGTTATGTTGAAATCCCGATTTATCCATTTTCGTTTAAGGAATTTTTAGCCGCTCGTGAAATTGATATAAATTCGCGACAAATTGATCAGGCTTTTGAAGAATATGAAACGTATGGTGGTTTTCCAGCAGTTGTTTTAGCTGATAAAGCAATTAAAGATGATATGTTGTCAGGCATTTATGACACGATTGTTTTAAATGATGTTTCGATGCGGGCGAATATTCGTGATAATGAGTCTTTAAAAGCCATGGTTGGCTTTCTAGCTGATGACCTCGGTCAACTTATTCGACCAGCAAAATTAGCGAATACACTGAAGAGTGAGGGCATATCAACTAGTAATCATACGATTGAACGGTATTTAACGTTATTAGAAAATGCCTTTCTATTTTATCGTGCACGTCAGTATGATTTGCGTGGTCGAGGCTATTTACGAACTGCCGGAAAATACTTTATGGTAGATGCCGGTTTAAGACGGAATGCAGTTGGTCGTCGACCAGGCAACTATGGTGGGCAATTAGAGAACATTGTGTATCTTGAACTATTACGGCGGGGGTATACCGTTGATGTCGGTAAAATGGATACTGCCGAAATTGACTTCGTGGCCCGCCGCGTTGATGAGGTCTTATACGTGCAAGTGACGTATGAAATCCCCAAAAATACGCATGAAACTGATAATTTAGTTAATATTAAAGATAATTATCAAAAGTTGTTAATTACACAGCGCTACTATCAGGATATTAAACAAATTGATGGTATTCCGGTCGTGAACATTGTTGATTGGTTGTTAGCGGCTGATGACTAAAAAACTGTACCTAGTGGGCCTTTGTCCCATTAGGTACAGTTTTTTTGATTAATTTAACGATGTCGTTGTCGCACGACAGCTTTACGACCTTCTTCAATCAACACTAACGGTATCGGCAAACATAATAAGAACGCCCAATCCCGGCCAGCAATGGCGGTCGTGTTAAAGAGACCTTGTAAGACCGGCAGATACATCAAAGCGGCTAGTAAGGCGACTTCGAAAATAATGCCCCACCAGATCCGATGATTACTAAATAAGCCGACGGAAAAGACTGAATTGAATTTAGTCCGACAGTTGATGGCTGCGGCGATTTGACAAAAGACGATCGCGGCTAATGTCATCGTGGTCGCAAGGACGTAGGTATTGCCATGACTTGCGAGGGCGACTTGTGGCCAGCCATTTGTCCAATTGACAAAGAAATAAGCAAAGGTTGAGACGACTGACGCAATCAAGCCATACCAACCAAAGGCCTTCCAAATAATCGATTTATTCAGTAAGTGGGCGTTGCGAGCACGGGGTGGCTGGTCCATGACGCCAGGTTCGCTGGCTTCGGCACCAAGTCCCAGTGCCGGTAACATATCCGTACCTAAGTCGACCGTTAAGATTTGCATCACGGTCAATGGGAGTGGAATTAGCCCACGGGAGAACAAGAATAAGACGGATGGAATCGCTTCGGGCACATTACTATTTAAGATGTAGAGCAAGAACTTCTGCAAGTTGCTATAGACGGTACGGCCTTCTTCAATTGCCGCGACGATCGAGGCGAAGTTATCATCGGTTAAAATCATATCGGCGGCATCTTTAGCAACGTCGGTACCCGTGACACCCATGGCAATCCCAATATCGGCTTGTTTTAAGGCTGGTGCGTCGTTAACCCCGTCCCCCGTTGAGGCGACGATTTCACCATTGTGTTGGTTGGCTTGGACGATACGGTACTTTTGTTCCGGTGCGACCCGGGCAAAGATCACTTCGCCTTGGACCGCTTTTTGTAAGTCAATATCCGACATGGCACTGAGTTCATCACCAGTAATCACGCGCGCTTGGTCACTCGTAATGCCGATTTTAGTGGCGACACTCTTAGCGGTCAACGGACTGTCACCAGTCACCATGATGATGCGAATCTTAGCGCGATGACATTTTTCAACGGCGGCGTAAATTTCTGGTCGTGGTGGGTCTGCCATCACCGTCAAGCCAACGAAAGTTAAGTGTTGTTCGGTATTGGCGATCGTGCAGTCGGCGGGATCAGTTGGTAAATTAGCTTGCCCATCAAAGTTGCGATAAGCAATTGCCATCGAGCGTAAGCCCTGCGCCGCATAATGTTGGTTGGCTTGATCAATATCGTGGACATCATCGGGCGTGATCGACCGAACTTGACCATTGACGAGAATCGACGTACATAACGTTAAGATACCATCGAGCGCGCCTTTAACGTAGATGACTTGACTGCCATCTGGTTGGGTGTGAATCGTTGTCATCCGCTTGCGGTCAGAGTCAAACGGCAATTCTTGTGCGCGGGGATACGCTTGACGGAGCTGGGCTAAATCTAAACCGGACTTTTCCGCTAGGATCAAGTGGGCTGCTTCGGTGGGCGTGCCTAAAATTTTAGGTTTGGTCGTACTCGATTTGGCCGGCTTGATTTCGGTATCATTATCTAAAGCAGCGACGCGTAATAATAAGGCCAAATCAGGCGAATATTTTAGGGCGACAGCTTGATCATTAGCCGTGATCTTGCCGTTATTAACATAACCTTCGCCACTAACGTGATAGATCTGTTGTGGTAACCACACGTGGTTAATAGTCATTTGATTTTGGGTCAACGTCCCAGTCTTGTCTGAACAAATCACGGTCGTTTCGCCTAAAGTTTCTACACTACTCAGTTCTTTGACTAGGGCATGGCGTTTTGACATGCGCGTGACGCCTTGGGCCAATGATAAAGTGACGGTCGGCAGTAAGCCTTCTGGAATAAAGGCAACGATCATCCCAAGCGCGAAGATAAAGGACTTGGCAACGGGGTAGTGGACGAAGAAAATCGCCGCGATGAAGAAAATCAAGCCAATCAAAATCGCAATTAACGAGATCTGCCGGGTTAGTCGATTAAGTTCGGCGGTCAATGGTGACGCAGTCGTTTTTTGATGTTGCGTTAAGGCTGCGATTTGACCGAATTCAGTTTGCATCCCAGTTTGAACGGCGACTGCCGTTGCAGTGCCACTAACGGCAATCGTGCCCGCATACACGAGATTACGTTCTGCGAAGCGGCCTTCGCCTTTTTCATAAGCTGCGCGTTTGTCGACAGCTAATGATTCACCGGTTAATGCGGATTCATCGACTTGCAAACTCGTGGCTTGAATGATGCGGGCATCGGCGGAGATGCTGTTACCAGCTTGAATCAAAAAGACATCGCCAGGGACTAATTCAGTGGCATTGATTTGCTGGGTTTGACCATCCCGTAATACTTGCGTGTAGGTTGGCAACATGGCTTTTAATGAATCAGTTGCTTTTTGGGCCGCGTGTTCTTGCCAAAAGCTAAAGCAACCATTGATTAAGTTGACCGCCCAAATGGCGATGCCCAGTTCTAACATCCCGGTGAACATCGCAATGAGGCCGCTGACCCACAAGAGGAGTGCCATGAGACTTGTAAAGTTCTTTAAAAAGGCTTTGAGCTGGGAACGTGATTGGGTTTGTTGAATCGTATTGGGACCCACTTGTTGTAAGCGTTGGTCGGCTTGAGTCGATGTCAAACCAGTTTTGCCGGTTTGTAATTGATCATAAAATTTTGCGACGGTTAATTTGGCATAATCGTCCGCAGTTAATCTTGATTGCGCCATTCTAATCACCCCTAAACCATGTGTACCCGCTGAAAGTGAGTAGGTACTCAATGATTATTTGTACAGTGCTAGGATAGTCTTTTTTAAGTCAAAATACTATCTTAAAATGATAAATTAGCTAAAAAAGCGTGGGTTCAAAGGCAGTCAGGTTGCGCAGATTAACGTGGCATCATGATGGTACCCGGGAGAAGTGGCACAAACTACCGTTGAATCTAGGTTTCGACAATAAAGATAGGAAAAACAGGCTGATGAAATTGGGGGATTTCATCAGCCTGTTTTTTTAATGAGATGCGATTTTACGTGCTAACGCAGCGTTTATTTACTGCGTGGTGCCTGTGGGTGTAAGACCGCCGCTTTTTGGGGAATCGTTTGGTCGCGACCGAGATACATCTGATAATACGGTGGGACATCGTTGATCAACTTTAAGAGTGATGCTTGTAACTCGGGTAATTGCGCGGGATCTAGGTTTGGCAGATCAGCAGCTGTAATGGCACCGTGAATCCCCGCGAACCGCTTGATCCGTTCAAGTAAGTAGCGAATATCATAGCGTGATGGATTCACTTCTAAGACGGCTTTATCAAAGTGTAAGAGGCCATAAACCGCTTCAAGTCCAGTGCGAACTGACGTTTCAACGGTGAAGACGACATCGTCATCAATTTCAACGAATTGTCCTAATAGGGCTAAGTTCGTGCAGCCAGCTGGAATCACTTTCGGTCGATCACCAAGTTGACGGGGCATAAATTGAGCGGTGCAATAAGGCATCATTGCCGTGGACATGTACGTATGTGCGAGTACCTCGTCTTTGATATCCAGCATACCGAGATGATAGAGCAATTCGGTCATGATCTCATCGCCGGTACAGTCCCACATCCGTTTCTTAATATAATTGCCGACATGCTCACCATATAGGCCGTACCCCCAACCAACTTCTTCATCATCCGCTTGGTAAGGGAAGAATGGTTTGTGATGGATCTCAAAGGAGAGGTCCCAATTAGAATCTTTAAAGGTCATTAAGCCGCCGGTTCCGGCAGGACTACCTGATAAGCGCTCGATTCGTTTGAAGAATTCAGGATAACCTTTTACCGTTGGGAAGAATGAAATCCACTTGGTCTTATCGATCTGCCCTAAGAACTTTTCTGGATGGCCGAACTTTTCATCCTTTTTAGCTAAATTTTGCCAAATAGTGAACGTGCCCATGTCAGTGGTATCACGATTCGTCTTAGCAATCGTGTGGTTATCCCCAAAGGTACTGTTTTCACTGATTGAACCAGTAGTGACAAAGACCAGGTCTTGGGGGGCAACATCAATCGTTGCGGGCAAGTCGTCTTGGGTAGCAATGATTTGGTTGACAGTGTTGTGGTTGTCGTCAAAAGCTAAGTCAGTTACTTTGAAATTATTGACAAAAGTAACCCCTTGATCGATTAGCCAGCGTTCGATCGGTAAGATAATGGCATCGTATTCATTATATTTCGTGTGAATAAAGCCTTCCAGGTATTCATGCCGAGTGATGAAGGTGAACCGTTGCCAGTAGCGCCGACATTCAATCACACTATGGTAGTGCTTAAAGGCCAATTGACTGTGGAAGCAAGTCCAAAAGTTGGTTTTGAAAAAGTCGGCATCAAAGAATTCATCTAAACTTTTATTGGCTAATTCCGCTTCAGAAGACCCGATAATTTTGCGCATGGCTTCTGCGTATTTAGGTGCCAACTTGTAATCGTGATAATGGCTGTCGATTTCACCTTGATTAATGATGACGCGGGCTTCACTGTGGATCGGTTCGTCGCGGTTAAAGTCAACGACGTCATCTAAGACGGTCCGGCCAGGATTCTCGAGTGATGGAATCTTACTACACAGATACCACAAACATTCCATATAAGGTTCCAGTTCCCGTTCAGCGCGGCATAAGTAACCGGCTGCACGCTTGGTGCCATCCATGGAACCGCCCATTACGGGTTTCTTTTCATAAATCGTGATATTACGGGCCGGCATTTGCGCGTCATCAATGAGAAAGGCTGCGGTTGCTAAACCGGCGATCCCACCACCAACAATATTGGCTCGGCGATCATCGATACCAGCTGGTTTTAAAGGACGATACATCGTTTGATAAATATCCATGTGAAACGACCTTCTTTGATTGGATTTATAACTTGGTTTAACGATAAGCCGCTAATGAGCTGAGGACAATTGACAAAAAAAGCGAACTGTCAAAATTTTGACAATTCGCACCGATTGTAAAGTTATTCGGTGTATTGCTGGAGTGCTTTGCGGAAATCACCTTGAATTAAAACGGCCGTTTGTGTGACCAAGTCTTGCGGGTCTGTCTTTAAGCCATCCTTGACCCAATCAAAAATCAACGCGATGAAGGCCAAACTATAAAAATGGGCAATGAAATTTTTATGCTTAGCCGCAACGGTCAAGCCTTTAGCTTGGCGTTCAACGACGGCTAAAATATATTGGTAAAGTACCGTATAGATGTATTTTTCGAGTAAGTCGCGATAGGCGGATTGGTAAGTATTGATCACCAAGTATTGGTTTGCTTGAATGGCGAACATCACATTTAGAAATCCTTGTTGCCAGTTGTCGTAATCAGCAACATTGGCCAGTGATTTAGCGGTCGCTTGTTTAGCCGTCCATTCAACGAGTTCATAAATATCGGCAAAGTGATTGTAGAAAGTTTGGCGCGTAAGCCCGCAATCATCCACGATTGCTTGAATGGTAATCTTGTCGACTGGGGTTTGCTGTAATTCTTGGATCAAAGCGGTTGATAAACGATCTTTAGTCGTGGTATGCATGGATAGATGGCCCTCCTACAAGTTAAGCTGGCACTAATTATACAATGGTTTAGTTAGTGGACGGAAGATTTTTATGAACAGGCTGTTTTTTAGTTGGACTTCCGCTATACTTAAAGGTGCATTTGTCACATTAGTCGGGTTACCCCGACTGCCTGGTTCGTAAACTTCCCAGGATAAAAAACCAAGAACTTCATGTTAATCGGAGGTAGGAGAAATGAATGCAGCTCGAAATGTCATCATCGATTGTGATCCCGGTATCGATGATAGTCTGGCATTATTATTAGCGTTAAACTCACCGGAATTAAATGTCGTGGGGATTACCATTGTTTGTGGGAATGTGCCCACGCATATCGGCGCTGAAAATGCGCTAAAAGTATTGGCACTAGCTGACCGTTTGGATATTCCCGTTTATATGGGTGCCAATCGACCGTTAGTCGTGAGCTATACGAGTGCGCAAGACACGCATGGCGATGATGGGTTAGGCAATAGCCATCTTCCGGCCGTGACTAAGGTGCACGCTGCACAAAATGCCGGTGCCTTTATTGAACAGACTTTGATTGAAGATCCAACTGTCTCAATCTTAGCCCTCGGTCCATTGACGAATATCGCTGAAGCGTTACAGCGCGATGCGAGTTTGTTCAACCAAGTCGATCGGTTTGTCTTAATGGGTGGCAACTATCGAAGTCACGGTAACTGTTCACCGGTCGCTGAATATAATTTCTGGTGTGACCCGGATGCCGCTAAAGTGGTGTTTGATTTAATGCCAGTCCCAATCGAAATGGTTGGGTTAGATGTCACTCGCAAGATCGTTTTAACCCCGAGCTTGCTAGCTTACGTTAAAGCGATCAATGCAGAAATGGGTGACTTTATTGAAAAAATCACGCGCTTTTATTTTGATTTCCACTGGCAATATGAACGGGTGATTGGGTGCGTCATTAATGATCCATTGGCAGTCGCTGTGATGATTGATCCTGAAATTCTTGGTGGCTTTGCGGCATATACGACCGTCGTCGCAACTGATGATGTGGCTCGAGGGCAATCAATCGTTGATGATCATGAGTTCTGGCATCGACCAGCGAATAGTCAAATTATGACCGATGTTGATGTTAACACGTTCTGGCGCCTATTCTTAACACGGGTCGCTGGTGCCACTGATCCTGACTTGAGCACGACCCTCCATCAATTATTGGGAGGGCGCGCATGAAAAAGCTTAAAACGCGCACGCTAACGTTACTTGCCTTATGTATTGCGTTAAACGTCGTCGGCAGTAATATCGCGTTGATGTTAAAATTACCGATTTATTTAGATGCGATTGGGACAGTTTTAGCTGCGGCCGTTTTCGGTCCCCTTGGGGGGATGCTAGCTGGGGGCGCAACTGGGGTGATCATGGGGACGATGGATTTATATTCGTTGTTCTTTATGCCAGTCCAACTGGTCATCGGGCTAGTCGCCGGTTTAGTTTATCGGCATGTCAAACCCGGGACGTTTCGACAAAATTGGTGGTTGGCCTTGGCGATTTCTTTGCCCGGGACCTTGCTTAGTACGTTGATTACGGTGATATTGTTTCATGGTATCACGTCATCTGGATCAAGTATGCTAGTCCAAGTGCTATTAGGGACTGGGATGAGCAAACCGCTAGCGGTATTTTTGATTCAAATTGGGACCGACTATTTAGACCGTTTGATTACGGTATATGTGGTCGCGTTAGTGTATCGAGCGCTACGATACAAATTGCCACAACAAATTAATTAACTGATAATTGACCGGCGTCCTGAAAATGGGCGCCGTTTTTTAGTTAGGTTAAACTGGATTGAAGCTTTAGGAAGGAGGCTAACGATTAGGTCGGTTGTGCTTGCCGCTTCCGGTTGACCGGCATTTCATCCGCTATGGGGACCGGACCAAGCCCGAGACCCGGTCTTGGCCCTCGCTTGAATGCCTTGCCAAACCACAAGTCATTCAAGACGGTCCAGCCTGTAAACGGCAAAGTTCGGCCGCTAACAGGCCTGGCATAGGCGATTTCATGCCGGCCAACCGGAAGCTGGTGAAGTGTTTTTTACTAATATGGACGATTCAATATTGATTAGATTAGAAACCGAAGTTAGTGTCATAAGATTAGAAGGCATTGGATTATGGGACATGTAAATTAAAAATATCAACATTTAGACTTGACCCTAACGTAACGTCATCCTTTAACCTAGAAGATGTTGAAAGGGAGGAATGAAAATGATTTACCAAATTACAGCACTGGCAAAGTTGGCCGGTGTGAGTGTGCGAACATTACGTTACTATGATCAGATTGGGTTATTGCAACCAGCGTATGTTGGTGACAATGGGTATCGTTACTATGAAACGCCACAAGTCGATCAACTACAACAAATCCGATTGTATCGCGCAATGGGCGTGCCACTGGCACAAATCAAACCACTACTGGCCGCCGACGATGCGACAATCATGCCGACCTTGCAACACCAATACCAACAATTACTTGCTCAGCGTCAGCAGGTGGACCGGTTATTAGTGCTCGTCCAAGCGACGCTCGCGAGTCGTCAAGGAGGCGTAAAGATGACAGACAGTGAAAAATTTGCCGCCTTCAAACAGCAGCAATTGGCGAATAATGAAGCGACTTATGGGGCCGAATTATCTGAAACTTATGACGCGCAGACTTTAAAGCAAGCGCGTGATCAATTTGCCAATTTGAGTGCGGCCGACTATGCTGCGATGCAAACGGTTGAAGCTGATTTGATGACGCAATTAAAATCAGTTTTAACGACTGGTGACCTCAAAAGTGCGGCTGCTAAGAAGACGTATCAAGATCATCGTCAATGGCTAAGCTATAGGTGGCCAGATTATTCAGCGGCCAAACACCGTGGCTTGGCGATGATGTATCAGGCTGATGACCGCTTTCAGGCGTATTATGATGCGCGAGCTGGTCACGGTGCCGGTGAGTTGTTAGCGCAAATTATCATGACCTATGCACAAGATTAGGTTTCTGAATTACAACGGCAGGAAACGGTTACATTAGCAGTGCTAGCCTGGATTCATAAAACTAAATTTCAAAATCAGTGTTGACAATAGCCCTGGTTTATCGCTACACTGTTGCTTGAAAACTAAATACGATTTCTTCGGGGCAGGGTGTAATTCCCGACCGACGGTGACAACGTGTTTAACGTTGAAGTCCGTGACCCACGTGCGCGTGGCTGATCCAGTGTAAGTCTGGAACCGACTGTAAAGTCAGGATGGGAGAAGAAAATAAGTGCTGTTTGATCGAACTGGCACATCTTTTTAGTGAACCAAATTTGGTTTATTTAGGTGTGACCACTGATGAAATCGGTTTAGCAACTCATAAACACCCCGTTATTTTTAAGATAGCGGGGTGTTTTTTTATGGAGGTGCACAAATTGTTAGCAACAGATTATATGGCGTTGGCAATCGCGCAGGCCCAACGAGGCGGGCCTGCAACGTATACGAATCCACAAGTTGGGGCGGTCTTAGTCAAAGCTGGGCAAGTGATTGCTAGTGGTTATCACCAGCGATTTGGTGGTGATCATGCGGAAGTCGCAACCCTCAAACAAGTTACGGCAGCAATGGCGCAAGGGGCGACCTTGTATGTGACACTCGAACCTTGTAGTCACTTTGGTAAGACGCCACCGTGTTGTCGGCGGGTCGTGGCGGCTGGCATCAAAAAAGTGGTGATTGGCCAACTAGATCCACATCCAATTGTTGCTGGGCGTGGTCGAGATTACTTACAGCAACATGGGGTGCAAGTTGAAACGGGCTGCTTAACCACGCAAGTTGAAGCCCTAAATCCGCATTATAACTGGTTTTATCGCCAGCAACGCCCATGGATCACGTTAAAAGCAGCCGTCACCATTGATGGCAAACTTAATGCTCAGGCACAGCAACGTAGTTTAATTTCTAATCAAGCCAGCTACTTGGATAGTCAGCAGCTACGCAGCCAATCGCAAGCTATCTTGATTGGTGCGCATACGTTAGCGGTCGATGATCCAGCGTTGACGGTACGGCTACAAGCGCTGGCCCATCCACCAGTGCGGCTTGTGTTAGCAACGACGAGTCAAGTGGCAGTGGGCAAACAATTGGTAAAACCTAGTGACGTGCCAACGTACTTATTATGTCGACAGGCGACGGCCAACGATGCAATCGTGACCGCGGCACCAAATGTGCACGTGTTAATTGACGACTGGACACCGGCAAAAATTAGCGCTTGGTGTGCCAAACAAGGCTGGCAATCACTGTTGGTTGAAGGTGGTAGTCAGGTGCAGGCTGAATTTGTGGCTGCTGGGTTAGTCGATGAAGTGATCTTGTATCTCGCACCCATGCTATTTGGTGGTCAAGCACTACCGCTAGTACAAGGGGTAGCGACGGCCAAGCCACTTCAATTTCAAGCACCGCGGCTAACGCAACTTGGTGACAATGTGAAGTTACAGTGGCAACGAAAGGTGGACGCATAAATGTTTACAGGAATTGTACAAACCCAAGGCAAGGTGACCCAAATTCAACACCAAGGCCAGACATTGCGGTTGACGATTACCGCACCCACCATCGTGACGCCAGATTTAAAGCTGGGCGATAGTATCGCAGTTAATGGGGCGTGTCTAACGGCGACGACGTTAACCGACTCGACGTTTACTGTGGATGTCATGCCGGAAAGCGTGCGGCGGACTAACTTAGGCCAGTTGCATCCTGGTCAAGCGGTGAACTTAGAACGGGCGTTAGCAGCTAATGGTCGGTTAGATGGCCATTTTGTTTTGGGCCATGTGGATTATTTAAGTCAGCTAAAGCGCCGACAAGTCGATCAAAATGCCATTAAATTATGGTTCAGTTTACCGGCCGCATATCAAGCTTTAGTCGTTGAAAAAGGCTCAGTGGCCGTCGATGGCGTTAGTTTAACCGTCGTCGCCGTCACAGCGACGAGCTTTGAAATCGATTTGATTCCACATTCACGCCTGATCACGACGTTAGGCGCGTTAAAAATCGGCGCCGCGGTCAATATCGAGACCGATATTTTAGGTAAATATTTGGCGAAGCAAACACAAGTTGAAGGGAAGTAAATGAGATGTCAGTTGAAAGTAAAGTTGAAGCTGCATTAGCTGTCTTAAAGCAAGGTGGCTTGATTATTGTTGCCGATGATGAATCACGTGAAGCCGAAGGCGATATGGTGGGATTAGCGGCGCATGCCACAACGGCAACGGTGAATCGAATGATCACGTCGGCACGGGGATTATTGTGTTTGCCGGTCGCGCCCAGCATCGCGAAACGGTTGGACTTAGACTTAATGACCACTAAAAGTCACGATGCCTTTGGCACTGCGTTTACCGTTTCGTTAGACCACCACACCACGACCACCGGCATTTCCGCCGCGGATCGGGCGACGACGATTCGGCACGTGGCTGATCCGACGAGTCAAGCAGGCGACTTTTATCATCCCGGGCATATGTTTCCATTGATTGCCCGGGCCGGTGGGGTCTTAGAACGGCGTGGACATACGGAAGCGGCTGTTGATCTAGCTAAGCTGGCCGGTGTTACACCGGCAGCATATATTTGTGAAATTGTGAAAAAGAATGGTTTGATGGCGCGACGCAAGGATTTAAAGGCGTTGGCGGAAGGTTTGAAGATTCCGATGATCACGGTTGCTGATATCGTGGCTTACCGTGTGCGCCAGACTAATCCGACTTTGACTCAGCTTGACCCCGTTCAATTGCCCACCGCTCATGGTCAGTTCAACTTAACTGGGATGCAATTACCTGGTGATGCGCAATTACAATTGGCGTTGCAACTGGGTGATTTAAC
The DNA here is from genome assembly GCF_005405085.1 of Lactiplantibacillus daowaiensis. Lineage (GTDB taxonomy): Bacteria > Bacillota > Bacilli > Lactobacillales > Lactobacillaceae > Lactiplantibacillus > Lactiplantibacillus daowaiensis. The sequence continues at coordinate 74,518 of NZ_BJDJ01000013.1, forward strand.
AACGCCGGAACCAGTTTTGTTGCGGTTGCATTCGGAATGTTTGACTGGCGATGTGTTCGGGTCACAACGTTGTGATTGTGGTCAGCAGTTACAACAAGCGTTACAAACGATTGGTGAAACGGGTCGCGGACTCTTGTTGTATTTACGGCAAGAAGGTCGTGGCATTGGTTTGGCAAACAAGCTACGTGCTTATCACTTACAAGAACAAGGTGTCGATACGTACGATGCAAATGTGCAATTAGGATTTCAGCCGGATGAACGAGATTATGCCCAAGCCGCAGTGATGTTACATGCACTTGGCGTTACTAAAGTACGGCTGATGACTAACAATCCAGATAAAGTGACGCAATTAGCGGCGTACGGCATCGAGGTCGTTGAACGGGTTCCGTTAGAAATGCCTGCGAATACGCACGATGTACACTATTTACGGACCAAGCGCGACAAATTTCACCATCAATTATCGACAGAATTATAAACATGGAGGCAATTAAAATGACAACTTTTAGTGGCGATTATCAAGGTAAAGGCTTAAAGATCGGTATCGTGGTGGCACGATTCAATAACTTTGTGACGGAAAAATTATTGGCCGGGGCGCAAGATAGTTTGTTGCGCCATGGCGTCGATGCTGATGCCATCGATGTGGCTTGGGTGCCAGGCGCTTTTGAGATTCCATTGGCGACACAACAATTAGCCGCAACTAACCGTTATGATGGCCTAATTACCTTAGGCGCTGTTATTCGTGGTGAGACCTCACATTATGATTATGTTTGTAATGAAGTTTCTAAAGGGGTGGCACAAGTTGGCTTGCAAACGGGGCTACCGACAATGTTTGGGGTTTTAACGACAGATACGGTTGAACAAGCCGTTAACCGGGCAGGTGTTAAAGGTGGTAATAAAGGCGCGGACTGTGCGTTGAGTGTCTTAGAAATGATCAATTTAAAGCGCCAGTTGGCTGAGTAGGCACCGCTGAAATTACCGACCACCGAAGCCGGAAAATCCGGTACCGCAGCCAAAAAGGCACGTCCACTTGATATAAATGGACGTGCCTTTTTATTAGGATTATTGTCGGGTCATCACGCCATCTTCAATGCGGTAGACCACATCGCAATTGCCAATCAAACGTTGGTCATGGGTGACCATCACAATGGCTTTTTGATGTTGATGGGCCTCTTTAGCGAGCCGTTCGACGACATCGATCGAACGCGGTGTGTCTAAACTAGCGGTTGGTTCATCGGCTAAAATGACACTGGGATCATTATATAAGGCGCGCACGATTGCAACCCGTTGCCGTTCACCACCGGAAAGTTCATTTGGATAGGCGTCGACGACTTCACTTAATGCCAGTTCGGCTAGTAGTGTCTTGGCCTTATCTTTTTGAAAGGGGCGTTTGGCCATTTTATCGACGAGCTTTAACTGTTCCGTAACTGTTAGAAAAGGAATCAGGTTCGAACTTTGTAAAATAAACCCAATTTCGTTGAATCGATAAGCTAAACGAGCTTTTTCAGATTGGGTCGCCAATTCAGTGCCGTTTAATAAAACTTGACCATTCGTCGGTGTTTGTAGTCCTGCGGCAATCGTTAAAAAGGTACTTTTACCAGAGCCAGAGGGGCCAATAATGGCGACGAATTGACCTGGAGCGACTTCAAAGTTGGCATCGGTCAACGCTTTGACTGCGGTATGACCGTGACCGAATTGTTTGGTGATGTGTTGTAAAGCTAAAACTGGTTTTGTCATATTGAATTCCTCCTATCCGATGGCCACTGCGGGGTCAATGTTGGCAACGGTGCGCCATGATAATAACGCACCAAGGACGGCAGCAATGAGTAAGGCGAGACTATACAGGCCATACTGGCTCCAATTGATGACAAATGGCATCCCGGCAGGCATCAATTGAGCTAGGCCGACGGTAATCCCTAAACCGAGGACGATGCCGATCAAGGCCATGGCGACGCTTTGGGTGAGTAAGGCCGCTAGAATATGTTTCGTCCCAATCCCTTGGACTTTTAAGACTCCGAATAAAGGTTGCTTTTGCAGCGTTAAGACGAACATAAAGATCCCGATAATCGCTAACGCAATCACAAAGAGAAAATAAATCATGGTATTTAACGTCAACTGTTCGGCACTGTAGCCGGGCAACTTATTGATGAACGTATTGATGCTGATTTTTTCTAAGTCGCCATGATGACTAGTCTTAAATTGCGATTTTTTTGTTACAAAGCCATTGATCGTTTGTTGCTTACCACTTGTAATCGGGGCACCTTTGAGGCGATTTAAAGTGGCAATATCGGTATAAACGGTTGGCGAAATCATATACGTATTGGTGGCATAAGTACCGACGATTTTGACCGTTTTAGTGGTCGTCCCTAAGCGGACCTTTTGACCTATTTTATACCCTTTGGCTTTGAGACCGGCGGAAATCAAAATTTGATTTTTACCATTAATCGCATGGCCACTAACGATTTTTGGCATCAAAAAACTGTTGCGACTAGTTGCTAAAGCATTAGTTGTCGTTTTCTTACTATTACTAGTGGTACGTAAAGTCCCAGCTAAGGTCGCCAGTGGCGCCACTTGGTTACCGGTGAGCTTACTTTTATCGGCTAGTTTAAGTTGTGAAGCTGATAACGTTTGATTGGCGTTTTTATTCAAATAAACGGTTTGTGCTTGCCAAGTGTCGACTGCTTGGCGGTTCCCGTTGGATAGGCCATTGGCGAGGCCAGCCAACATAAAGACAACTAACGCGATTAAAAGCAGCACACCGCTTAACAGCGTATAGCGTAGCTTTTCATGCCGCATTTCTTTTAGTCCTAAGTACATAATCATAACTCCCTTTTTATTTCGTTTATCGAGTGACAACTGAATGAGTAAACTATAACAGTCAACTTTCGATTTTGCAAGTCAAAACCTTAAATTTAGGGCTCAAGCGATTAAAATATTTCGATTGGTCGCAACTGACTGGTATGATGAACGTAACGAGATGAAAGGTAGGTCCAAGTTCATGACGAAAAAAAGTTTTAACCAACGTGCAGCGCTAGTGGCTGGTGTAACTGGTGGCGTGATTTCTGGGTTAGTCAAGCTAGGTTGGGAGAATATCTTGCCACCACGGACAGCCGCCCGTGATCAAACCAATCCACCACAGCAACTCTTACAACAAATCGGGGTACCAGCGAGTGTCACGCATGCCACTTATACGTACTCTGGTCACCAACTACCAGTTGTTAGCTATATGATGCATTTTGGGTTTTCGACGACGTTTGCGGTGACTTATAGCTTGTGGGCTCGGAAACATCCGAAGGCTAAAGCCGGCAGTAGTGCCTTGTTTGGCTTAGGTATCTTCGGCTTGTTCCATCATGCCATCTTACCGGCATTAGGGACCGTGCCACGGGCCAAGGACCAACCAGCTGAAGAACATATCTCAGAAGCGATTGGCCATGTGCTTTGGATGTGGACGGCTGACTGGGTTAGTGCGACTGTTTATGACCGTTTGAAAAAGAAATCCAAATAAAAGCGGTTGCTTCCTGAGTAATTTCTAATTTATTTCTCATCTATCGATAATTTATGCTAAAATGTTAATATTATCTGCTATTTTTAGTTAAAATATCCATATTTGGGGAGCGAATGAGCTTGAAAGAGGAAACAAAGCTAAAAAAATATCGCCATTTCCGATTGAGTTTGGGATGGCAGATTCTGATTGGGTTAGTTTTAGGCATTATTTTAGGTGTGATTTTCTATGGTAACACCACGGCCATTACGGCGATGCAAAATATTGGGACGATGTTCATTAGTTTGATTCAAATGATCGTCTTACCGATCGTGGTCGCTTGTTTAATTACCGGGATTGCCAATATGGGTGATCTAAAGAAACTTGGTCGTATTGGTGGGAAAACCATCATTTATTTTGAAGTGATGACGACGATTGCGATCGCTTTGGGGTTGTTAGTTGGGAACGTCTTCCATCCGGGGGATTATATCAATATCCATCAATTACACAGTACAAGTATTAGCCAGTACGTGGCGACGGCGAAAACCGTTTCTCATAGTGGCATCTGGTCAACTGTAATGGGCATTATTCCAACGAACGTCTTTAAATCCTTGGCTGCTGGTGATATGATCCCGGTCATCTTTTTCGCGGTTTTCTTCGGTTTAGGAACCGCTGCGATTGGCGATCAAGGCAAGATCATCTTGGATTTCATGAACGCAGTGGCCGAAGCGATGTTTAAGGTGACAAACTGGGTCATGCATACGGCACCGATTGGGGTGTGTGCTTTGATTGGGGTGACGGTCGCGCAGATGGGACTCAAGGCGTTAGCACCATTAGGCTACTTCATTGTCTTAGCTTATTTTACGATGGCGATTTTTATTGTGGTCGTGATGGGCGTGGTTGCCCGCTTATTTGGCTTAAATATCTGGCATTTATTGCGGGTGATTCGTGATGAAATGGTTTTAGGATTTTCAACCGCTAGTTCTGAAGCCGCCTTACCTAAGATCATTGATAAGATGGGCAAATATGGTGTCAGTCAAGGTATCGTGTCCTTTGTGATTCCAACGGGCTATACGTTTAACTTAGATGGGTCAGCGATTTATCAATCCTTAGCGGCTTTGTTCTTAGCGCAAGCCTATGGGATTCATTTATCATTAGGCCAACAGGTGACGCTACTGATCGTGTTGATGATTACTTCGAAAGGGATTGCTGGGGTGCCCGGTGCGTCTTTCGTGGTGTTACTGGCGACGATTTCATCGATTGGGGTACCAGTACAAGGTTTAGCCTTTATTGCGGGGATCGACCGGTTAGTTGACATGGGTCGAACGGTGGTTAACGTGGTTGGGAACTCCTTAGCCGCAGTGATTATTGGTAAATCGGAACATGAATTTGATGCTGACATGAGTGAGCGTTACTTGGCCGAGATTCGGGCTGGAAAAAGCACCATTGCGGGCACCAAATAACGGCTAAATCGGAGTGGGCCAAAAGAAAAAATGTCTTTTGTACCATGTTTCGATGATAACTATTCAAAGATGAGAAAAGAGTTTGGGTTATCCCAGGCTCTTTTTAGTTAGGAGGAAGTAACTGTTCTTTAAAACATAGAAAAATGTAGTTAATTGTAGAAAAATAGTCATAACATTAGAAAAATAACATGGATAGGTTATGGCTAACCCATCTAGTATCGTGAAAGTTGTTGGATTTCTTGCTTTTGTATGTATTTGGTAAAGTTTATATCATTTTTGTAAATTAGAACATTAGTTCGCCTGACTGAGGTATATTAGAAACATCATGAAACGGTCGTATTCATGACAATCCAATATATCGAGTGGTGAGACATAATGATTCGGACACAAAAAGTTAAGCTTTATCCTAATAGTCACATGAGAAAAGTATTGCTTGATTTATGTGACTATCGACGCTACTGCTGGAATCAGGCTTTAGAGACTTGGAATAACATGCATGACGCTTATTGTTTGAATAAAACAGCTAATCGTAAACCGAATAAATTGCGTGTGCGCGATGAGTTAGTTGCTAATAAGGCTGATTGGCAATATGGTTTATCATCACGCACATTGCAGCTGGCAATTACGGACTTGGGAACGGCTTGGGATGACTTTTTTAATGAGGCCTTACCCGATTGGGGTAAACCTAGGTTCAAGTCTAAACGGGCACCGCGACAGGGCTTTAAAACTGATCGTGCTAAATTGGTGAAAGGTAAATTACGACTTGATAAGCCGCATGGTGCCGCCAATTGGTATGATATTCGTTTCAATAAGCACGTTGACTTAGATGGTATTCTTAAGACCGTTAGTATTTACTGTGAGAATGGCATATTCTGGGCTTGTTTGAACCTTGAGGTCATCATTGAACCGAAATGCCAGACCAATCAGCTTACAGCAGTCGACGTTAACGTCGGTCATTTTAATTATACCGATGGCCTCATCAATGTGATTCCCAAACAACTAAACCGGTTATACGAGCAAATTAAATATTATCAACGCAACTTGGCACATAAACGAGTCGTGAATGGTAAAAAGGCAACGCATACGATAAATTATCGCGCAATGAGAGCCAAGTTGCAGCGGGCTTATCGGAAAGCGACCAATATCCAGCATGACTTGATGCAAAAGGTCACCACTAAATTAGTGACCGATTTTGATACGATCGTCATTGAAGATTTAGCGGTTAAGAAAATGCAAATGACCCATGTGGCTTCAAAAGGGGGACATCGTTCGATGTTTGGCTATTTTCGACAACTGTTAACTTATAAGTGCGATTGGTATAGGAAACAATTGGTGTTGGCCGAGCGGTCCTACCCCTCCACGCAACGTTGTTCACAGTGTGGTTACGTTAAACAAGGACTGGAAAAAATCACTTTGCGTGGTAATGCACTTCACGGTACTAGACATGATCAATATGACTGTTATCAATGTGGGGCTAAGTTAAATCGCGACAGCAATGCCGTAGCGAATCTATTAGCACTCGCTAAATAACAAAACAACGGGGCTGGCTAGGCCCTTAAGCTCACCTAGTTGGTCAATGTGGCCTTACCATTCTGGTATCGTCAGAACACCGATGCTATGACGGGAGCAAGCAAAAACAAAGAAAGGAAATATGCAATCTTTCTGAATGCGGCAGAATGGCACGTTTTTCCGCATTTATCCATGTTTTGCATAGCAGGTTGCGATGCAACAATATTTTACGATTGGTCAGCTAGCAGCGCTGTTTGACGTTAAAGTACCGACCTTACGCTACTATGACGACTTAGGCTTGTTAAAGCCAGCTAAAGTCGATCCACAGACCCACTACCGGTACTATTCAACGGCCCAATTTGAACGGCTAAGTACCATCAAATACTTTCGGGCCTTAGGTGTGTCATTACCCGCGATTGCCGACTTTTTTGCGGCGCGCGAATTGCCGAAGCTTAAGCATCTATTACAGCAACAACAAGCGACGGTGCAGCAACAAATCGCAACACTGCAAGCAATCGACCAGCGCTTGGATAATCGCCTGACCCAACTCAAACAAGCAGAATCGGCGCCACTTGATATTGTCCAAGTCGTGTCGTTGCCAACGCGGCCGATTGTCTATTTGCGGCAAGCTTATACGCCGAATGACGATATTGAACTGGCAATCGCTAAGTTGCGCACCCGGTATGCCTTATCACAACAAGTTTTTTTAGGCAAGATTGCCTTATCACTGAGTCAAACGGCTTTGCAGCAGGGCGACTTTACCCACTATGATGGCATCTTATTATTATTCGAAGCTGGTGAACCAACTGCAACCGCGCAAGTGTTGGCCAGTGGGACTTATCTACAAATCGCCTTTGGTGGGACCCACGCTGCGGCCGCACCAGCCTATCGCCAGTTACTTGCTACGGCTAAACGGCAAGGCTGGCAATTGATTGGATCAGCAATTGAAACAGCGTTGATTGATTATGGGATTACTGATGACGTCAGTCAATCCGTGACGGTGATTCAAGTACCAGTTGTTAAAAAAGATTGACCCTCTAGTAACTTGAGACTTTATAATTGGGACTTAAAGCTGGTAGACACTGGCACGACTATAGATGATGAGGGTGTTGTGATGATTGGGACGCTATTTAATGTAACGATGATTTTGGTAGGGTGCACACTGGGGAGTGTGTTTAAGAAAGGCATCAAACCAGCCTACCATGCTATTTTAATGCAAGCTTTGGGCTTAGCCGCGACGGTGATTGGGATTAATGCCGTTGTCCAGCGGATGCCACAAAGTAAATATCCCGTTTTATTTATTGTGAGTTTAGCTTTAGGGGGCGTTATTGGCCAAGCCCTGGATCTGCAAGGGCATTTTGATAAGTTAGTTGGCCGCTTTTCTGGCGGCAATCTCGCGGAAGGCTTAGCAACCGCTATTTTACTATACTGTATTGGGTCGTTATCTATTTTAGGCCCCATTGAAGCGGCGCTAAAACATGATTACACATTTTTATTTACGAATGGGATGCTAGACGGCATTACCTCGATCGTCTTAGCCGCCACCTTTGGCTTTGGGATTGCGATTGCGGCGGGGGTCGTCTTTGCTTGGCAAGGGTCGATTTATGTATTGGCGCTAGTGTTGAAGTCAGCACTAAGTACGGCCTTACTGAATGAAGTCACGATTGTCGGCGGCATTTTAATTTTAGCTTCAGGCTTAGGGTTACTTAAAATTAAGCAGATCAACACATTGAATCTGCTGCCAGCCTTAATCGTACCACCAGTGGCGATTGCGATTTTGCAGTTGTTTCACTGAGTTGTGGGTCACTTGCCGCTTTCGGTCAGCAGTAATTCCAGTAGCCGCGGCGACCGGTGCGAGCCTGAGAAGCGGTCTCGCACCTCACTTTGAAACTTGGCCAAGCTCGCCAATCTTCAAAGATGTCGGTGGTGTAAATGTCGGAAAATCGCCGGCATTAACACCACTTGCACGGCAACTTCCATCACTGCTGACCTGCAGCTAAATGACAACTACCATCAGACACGACCAAGGCCTCGCCACTAGTAATAGTGACAAGGCCTTGGTCGTGTTGTTCAAATCATAACTGTCATTAAGCAATCATATTCCGGTACGAGGGACACTTTAACTTGCTGGCCGTCAATGTTTGAAAGTTTTTATCTCAGACGCTTTAACTACGTTAAATGATGGCGCTCGTGAAACTCACGCCGATTTTTTTCAAGATGTTGATGAATCCGTTCAATTAAAAGTTGTTTTGGTAGCGGCGAGGTACTGGCCAGTGGTGGTAATGGAAAGCGCTGGTCAATGTCAATCGTCGCTGGTGTAATCGCCGCTGGTGCTGCCAGTGCAATCGCCAAACTATCTGGTTGATGTTGGTACATCAAGTCATTGCGAATTGCAAAGCGCAGATTACTACGGTTCGCCAACCGAATGTAACGGTCTAAAATATCTTGATCCAATAACCCATGTAGCAAAAGTTGGTAATTGGGGTGGGCCTGAATCTCGGTTTGAAGTTCCGGCGAATAGTCGCGAAGCAACGCTTGCGTAAAGGTGATGCCCAAATCAATCCGTTCGTGAAAGGTTCCCAAGTTACGATGCTGCTCATCAGGATGCAAGACAGGCGCGCCAAAAATGGCATTTTGTAAGTGTTTATCCATTTGGTCTTCGGATTGTGACATGCTTTCAAGTCCTTTCCAAAGAGTGGCGGTAGGCCTAGTTGGAACCGTTACCACTCCCAGTCGTTATCTCTAATTGTAAATAAGAACGGGATTTTATCAAATTAAGATTTTCTAAAGCTAATGATTCTTGGCTGGCTTTTCAATCGTTAAGGTGGCCGTGAAATTCTCAGCATCAATTTGATAATCGACATGGACTTGTTTGGTTGCTAATTGCTCAATGCTACTGAGGCCGTAGCCGAGGTGGCCTTTTTTCGTGGTAAAGCGGCTTTTACGAATCCGGTTCAAATGGATCGTGTCACCAGCCGGAATCCGATTACGAACCGTAAAAGTCACGGTGTCACTGTGGGGAATCGGGGTGATTAATAAGTAAACTTGCCGATCCACTTGGCTGGCGGCATCGATGGCATTATCGAGTAAATTCCCTAAGATACGTACAATGTTGACGTGCGCGACGGGCGGTAAACTAACGGGTTCAAATAATGCCAATTGAAGTTGCACATCACGACTAGCAGCGGCTTCGTATTTGGAATAGATCAAGCCGCTGATTTCTGGGGCTTGTAAGTAACGTAACTGTTCAGGCCCGGCATGCCCACTGAGATTATCGCCGGCTGGTAATACTTCTTGTTCATAGTAGTGTTTTAAGCCTGGCAAGTCATCGCTTTGAATGTATTGCGATAAACTGAGTAAAATATTTTGATAATCATGTTTAAAGAGATGTAATTCTTGATTACGATGACTCAGCAACTCATTATAATTCGACATTTCTTCTAATAATTGGGCATCCGTTAGGCGACTATTTTTATTATTGACCAAATAAAAACCGATGATACCAAACACAATGCTAGCTGCAATTGCCACGTACATTTGTAAATTAACTGAGAGTTCCAAAGCAAATGCGTAAGCTAAAATATACAACCCATAAAATAGCAAGACTAATAAGTAATCACTGTAATCAATTTTGGCATGCTGGAAAAAGTCGGCAGCGGCATTTTTAACGACCCAATGGTGGGCCCAAAAACCTAACACTAAGATAACTGGGATACAAAGGATGGCCGCGCCGAATAGGTTGATATTAGCAGCCCAATTATGTAACTGAACGGATTGACGAAGGGTCAGTGGGGCATTTGATGACATTACCCATTTCAAAAAGACGCCAGCTAGCCCGCCGATTAGCCGTTTGATGGCATTGAGGAAGATGGCCACCGGCATCATTAAGATCCACTTGGTATAAAGCAAACGCGCGCTCATGATTGTGTTGACAATTGTGATTGGCACGACCCAAAAAAAGACCAGCGGCACTTGGGGCCACCAAGTTGTCGCTAACTGCCCAAAAACGCCAAAGAAGATGACCAAGCCGACCCACACGAGCCCTAGCTTCCAAGTGACATACTCGCGAAAGGCAAGCATAAAAATCACCATCTCATAACTACCCGAAACTAACGAGAGTATATATAAAAATCCTGTCATTATTGCACCTCATTTCAGGATTCAAAAATTTAGGTTGGTAAATTGACTTTACTAACCACTAAATCAATTGTAACCGATGCCAGCAACTTTTTGGCAAAAAATTGATAATTTTGCTTGCCTTCGACTAACACGAAGCTAGTATGCTAAGACCATTGAAAAATAAAGGAGTGCTGAAAGTGCAAAATATCCTCGTGGCCGGCGTTTATACGCCGCAACAAGTCAACAGTTTATTAACAACCATCAACCAAATGTTAGCAGTAACTTTAACCGTCTATACGCCCCTGACTGAAATTGAAGCTTGGCCGCAGGATGTCGCCGTCATTGCTGGTGACTTGACCGATACTGCCGGGTTAACTGCCGCGGCCGTCGATCAAGACTTAGTGCTTGTTCAACTTGATTCTAGAGCGCTGACGGATCAAACGCAATCATTGACTGCTGCCTTATCGGCCAGTGGGCAACCAAAAGTGGTCGTTGCCAGTCCTGACAGCGTGCTATCATTAACAGCCCAACCCGTAAAATGGTACCAACAGCATCGGCAGCATCAACAGCATCAACAGTTAGGACAAGTTAGAGCCTTGGAACAAGCTTGGCAACAAAGTGGCTTAGACTTTACCTTGATTGAAGGTCAGACTGCAATGGATACGGCGATTTATACCCGGTCGATGGCGACTGATTGGCTAACTGCAGTGCCAACCCGGCGGACCTTGCAATTGTGGGATTACTTAACAGTTGGGTTAACTTGGCCACTTGCGGCTTAAGTTAGGTGCCGATTAGATTGTTTAGGGAATGTTGCATTTGAGTGTCTAAATAAAATAAATCATGTTATGATAGCCAAGTTGGGGATAATTAAATTAATTTGGGGAAAGACTTAATTGATTATTTTATAAAACAAGGTGGAAGTAACATGCCAAGACATATGAAATCCCGGCGGCGCTGGCCGCTCGTATTGATTGTGGTTTTAATTATTGGGGTCGTTGGGGTGTCGGTGACGCAAGTGTCTGATTGGATCGATGCGTCATTTACGACGAAACAGACAACGACTAAACCTAAAAAAGCCAAGCCCATTAATCAAGTCAAATTAGATGTCCCGTTAGTCAATCAGATGGCAGCACCACGGTTATATAATGGCTGTGAAGTGACGTCATTGACGATGATGATGAATTATGTTCACATTAACGTTACTAAGAATGAACTTGCTAATAAACTCAATAGTGTGCCAATCACATATGATAATGGCGAACATGGCAATCCCAATACCGGGTTTGTTGGTGATATTACTGGGGCAAATCCAGGACTTGGGGTGTATCACGGCCCGATTTACAAGCTAGCTAAAACGGAGACCAGTCACGTTAAAGATTTAACCGGCAGTTCTTTTAAAACGGTGATTAAACAACTTGAACAAGGTCACCCAGTTTGGACGGTAACGACGCTGAACTTTGCACCGGTAACCAGTATGCAGACGTGGCAAACACCAACTGGTTCGGTTAAGATTACTTATGATATGCATAGTGTGGTGATCGTCGGCTTTAATCGTGCCAAGAAAGTGATTTATATTAACAATCCGTATGGTCACAAACAACAAGCCGTCGGTTGGAAAGACTTTGTTGCCGCCTATAATCAAATGGGCAAACAAGCTGTCGTCTTAACATTGAAACATTAATGGTAAAAAACAAAACGTCCGTTAAACCTGACCTTGGTTTAACGGACGTTTTTGTTTATCTAGTTTGATAACGATGGCCGGTCTGCGCAAATTCTCGGACGAGCGGATCGAGACTGATATTAAAGAAAGCAGCTAAAGCGAAGAGGTGATTGATTGAAATCGAATAGCCATTTTCGTATCGAGATAACATCGATGGGGCGATTCGGACGTGATATTGCGCGTCGATTTGCTGCGAAACAGCGGCCAATGTTAATTGTTTTTGCTGTCGAGCATATTTTAAGTCGTCTGCTAACATGATTGCACCTCATGCGTCATTATACCCATAAATTTTGGAAAATCCACAGTTAAATGTTGCCGGATGATGGAAAATGCGGTAAAATTCCCATATGGGGACGAGAAGGAGTGGTTAAATGAAACCAGATAACGACGTGCTATTGTTAGCTTATTTTAAGCAAAATCACATCACGCAACAATTCCATCAATCGGAGTGTCAATACCGTTTGGAATAAGTTGCATGGTCGGTCACAATGGAATACGGCGGAGGTCCAACAGTTACACGATGACTTTGGGGTGCCGACCCAATACTTTTTCCGCGATTAATGAGCATGACCATTTGGGGAACAAGCGCTCGACAACCGTTTGGGGTCAGTTCACTTAATTGAGGATGTAAAAGGAGAGTTCGCGAGCTATCGTGAGCTTTTTTATTTTGGCCAGGTTTAATAGCACACCGTATAAACTTTTTTAAATATTACATTTTCTTCAAACTTTTGTAAGGTTGTGTAACCCAATTGCAACCTGAATGTTTTCTAATTTCAAGAAAGTTAGCTTATGATTATAGGTAATTGGGAAATATTGAATTTTTTTACATACCAGCCAGCGTGAAAATTTAGATATTTTTCAGACTAACGATATGGGAGATGGCAAGTACCCGTGGGATGGCGGGACCGCATGAATTTAATCAGGGGTTTTGATCAAGTGAGTAGCAAACATTAATTTGGTAGAGTGAGGTAACTAATTTGAAAGCACATAATTTTAAGCCAGTGGTGCGGGGGTTAGCTTTAACCGCGTTAGTCACGCTTGGCTTCGGGGTGGCAGCTGCTAAAACTGCCAGTGCCGATACCACCAAAGCAATTCCGGATATTTCAGAATGGCAAGGACAATTAACGGCAACGGAAGTTCAGAATATGAAGAACAACGTTTCCTTTGTCATTAACCGTCGCCAATACGGATCAGACTATATTGATAAGTATGCGACCAATAACACGAATTTATACGTCAAGTATGGGGTGCCATTTGGTGAATATGCCTATGCCCAATTCGTTAGTGCGAGTGATGCCAAGCAAGAAGCCAAAGACTTTTATAACCGGTCTAACAAGAACGCCGCGTTTTATGTCTTAGACTTTGAAGTCAATACGGTCACTTCTGGGACCACTAATGCGGCCGTTAAAGCTTGGTATGATGAAATGCGGTCGTTGACGAATAAAAAGTTGATTTTCTATTCTTATCAATCATTTGCCACCACGTATGCTAATACTGCGCGGCAAAGTTTCGATGCACAGTGGATCGCGAATTATTCAAGTACGCCAACGATTTCATATGCCTTATGGCAATATACCGATAATTACTACATGTCAGCTTTGGATCAATACATTGACAATAGTAAAGCGGTCGTTAGCGTCCATCCAATCAGTTGGTGGACTGCGGCAGGCAGCGTCGCAGGTAGTACAACGGATACCAGTACTAGCACGAATACCAACACGAATACTTCGACCACGACGACCACACCAACTGCTTACAGTAAGTATAAGGTCGGTCAACACGCCTATTTACACAAGGCAGCAACGACTTACTATGGGACTAGCACCACGATTCCAAGTAGTGCCAAGCAAAAGTTCTATAAAATTACGGCAGTTAAATCGGTGACTAGTGGCAATTCAGCGCAAGCCGTTTACTTGAGCGGCCTAAATCAATGGGTCTTGGCACAAGACGTCACTGGTTATTGGTATGGTCAACACGGTTCATTTGATTTGACGAGCAATTTAAATATTTACGCGGATGCGGGCTTAAAGACTAAGACCGGGTCTAAATATACGAAGGGGAGTCAAATTAAGGGAACTGTCATTACGAACGGTAATGTCCGCCGCATTAAGACGAGCAAGGGCTATGTCAGTGCCAACGTGAAGTATGCGACGCCGGCTTATTTTGAATCATTACCAAGTAGCAAAACCGTCACGGTTAAAAAGAAGATTTATGGTTACAGCAAGTCATCCCTCAAGAAAGCCTATCGGCAAAATAGCTTGGCTAAAGGGACAAAAGTAACGGTGACCAAAGTCGGCAAACGCTCGACCGGATCACGTTATTTTGTAACGGCAGCTGGCCAATACATTACGGCTAATAAGTCGTATGTGACTAATTAAGGAGGACATTTTTGATGCAATTTAAGCGTAAAGTAAAAGTTGGGATTATTGCGACAACCAGTGCGTTAGTAATTGGCCTGGTTGCAGCACCTTCAGTGAACCACGTTTTACACGCGGCTTCTGATAATGTAACGACGGTTAGTCAAACGGCAGCACCAACGACCGTCAAAGCCGCTAACCAAACCGTCAAAGCCACGAGTGCTAGCGGGACTAAGTCTAATTATAGTGTCAGCTATGTTAAATCTGGGACTAGTACCAAGACTGCAACGTATAAGAAGACCGATTACAATTCTAAGAGTGACGCCAAGAGCCAAGTCGACTACATTCCATCAGCACAAGGGAATACGGTCTCATTAGGCAATGGCACGACGGCCAAGTTACAAGGGACGATGGGCCGGGTTTATATTCACTGGAATACCAATAATTGGTCAGTAACGGCAATTGCCAATACCGCCGATGTGCAAGCTAATCCAGCCAAGTTTGCCAAACAAGTTAATAGTCAATTAAACAGTCAAAACTTAACGGATACCAGTGTGACCCATGGATCAATCACGGTTTATGATCAGACGCAATCTGGGCAAGCTAACTCAGTTAAATGGCAAAAATCAGATAAAGTTTATCAAGTTAAGGGCCAACAAGCCAATACGGTCATGAAGATCGCGGCCGATGCGCAAAGTAACTAGTTTAGCTTAAAAGGATGTGACCAACATGCGCCGCTTTATTTTGGGGTGTCTGTTAATCATGTTGTTAGGGGTAACGACGGCCAGTGCGAAACAGTTTGGTACGGCGGCCCCCAAACAGACCCATACCGCCACGGTAACGGCATTAGTGCAAAAACTAACGCCCGGGAAAGCGACGGCCATTCGTGCGACAACGTTGATTGGGACTTGGCAGGTAGCCCATCAGGCCCGCACCTTAAAGTTACGGGCCGATGGTAGTTATCGTGAGACGATGGGCCAAGTGCATACAACTGGTTATTGGCAGTTGTCCGGTACACGGACGATTACGTTAACGGATGCCGTGGGTCAGCACCATTTAGGGCAGGCTTACCGACATCAACTCAAGTTTGCGAATCAACCAGCCCATTGGACTAAAATGTAAGTTGAAAAGTCATCAGCAGAAGCTGGTGGCTTTTTTTGATTAAAAAATAATTGCAAAATAATTTGAATAAGATTAGAATGAACTCACGTCATTTTTGGCGATACATAATGAAAGTGGTGACCACAATGAAGTTTTATTTGGTAGATGCGTTCAATGATGCCGTTTTTAAAGGGAATCCGGCGGCGGTTTATGTCTTACCGGCCTGGCCGAGTGAGGCGTTGATGCAAAAAATCGCTTTAGAACATCATTTATCAGAAACGGCCTTTACGGTAAAAAATGGGGATCACTATGAGTTGCGTTGGTTCACGCCGGAACAAGAAATTGACCTGTGTGGGCATGCCTCGTTAGCGACGGCGTACGTCTTGTTCAATTACTACGAAACGTCCGCCACGAAGCTGAGTTTTCAAACGCAAAAAGGGCCTTTGTATGCGACCCGGCAAGGTGAACAGTACTATTTGGACTTTCCAAGCATTATGCCGAAACCGATTGCCAATGATCCAGCCTTTGCAGCCGCGATGGGGGCAACGCCAACGGCAGCATATTTAGCACGAGATCTCTTTTTGGTTTATGAAGATGCGGCGACTGTCCGCCAACTGCAACCAGATTTGGCAAAGGTCAAAGCCTTGACACAGGGGATTGGTGTCATTGTCACAGCACCAGATACTGAATTTGATTTTGTCTCGCGGGCTTTTTATCCGAAACTGCAAGTGGATGAAGATCCAGTGACGGGATCGGCACATTCAAATTTAATTCCTTATTGGGCACAACGCTTAGATAAAAAGCATTTAAACGCGCAACAAGCTTCTGCGCGCGTGGGGTTGTTAGATTGTGAATGGCAAGGTGACCGGGTCACGATGGGCGGCCAGGCAGTTTTATTTGCCACGGGTGAGAGTACCTTATAAGTAAAAAAACGGCTAACCAGTTTGGTTAGTCGTTTTTTGGTGGTTGGGTATTTTGGTCTGTGAAGGTCTGACTGATTTTGATCAGGTTGTTATAGGTCGGATCAAAGTCGGCTGCAAGTAAAGCTTGCATGCGGCGCTCACTAACGGCAAAAAAAGCGTCGATTTTTTTGGCTAGTTGTCGCGCTTGAGGCGTCAGTAATAATCGTTTGTAGCGAGCGTCGTTGGTGGCAGCCACGCGAATCAAAAGCCCTTTAGTCACCATTGCCGTGACTAAACTCGAAGCCGTTGCTTTACGAATATTGAATTCTTGTTCTAAGTCACGCTGAAATACATCTTGGGTGGTTTCGTGATCCGCGATAAAGTTGATCGTGCTAATTTGCATCCCGGTTAAGCCGAGTTGTTTGGCAAAATGATCTGAATCACGGGCTAAGGCATTATTGGCTTTTTTGATAGCGATCCCAATGGCACGTTGCATGGGGGACAGCTCCCTTCTTAGATGGTTCGATAACTAACTATTTGGCATTATAGGCAAGTCAGTTTTAAAAGTCAATCGATAGAAAGACTGGCATTGTTAGAATTTTGTGTTAAGATAGATAACTAGTTCGTATTAGAACTAATTTCTCAAAATGGAGTTGAAAACATGACCAAAAAAATTGATTCAAAATTGATCCTAGCCGTTGTGGCGACCGGCTTATTATCTTTTTGCGGGGTAATTGTGGAAACCGCCATGAATATTACGTTTCCAGCCCTGATGCGGGAATTTAGCATTAATACCGCCACTGTGCAGTGGATGACGACTGCTTATTTAGTGGTTGTCTCAATCGTCGTTCCAATTTCGTCGTTTCTTAAACGGCGTTTTAAAACGAAGACGTTGTTTGTTACCGCTAACTTGCTATTTATGGCTGGGTTAGTGATCGATGCGTTAGCCGGTAATTTTCTGATGCTTGTTTTAGGCCGAATTGTTCAAGGTCTTGGAACCGGGATTGCGTTACCGTTAATGTTTAATATTATTTTAGATTGGGTGCCAGATCATCAGCGTGGGACACTCATGGGTATCGGAACGTTAATCACAGCAATTGCCCCAGCCCTGGGGCCAACTTTTGGGGGCATCGTGGTTAGCAGTTTAGGCTGGCATTGGATTTTTATACTGTTACTGCCATTATTAGTTATTTCATTGTTGTTAGGCTTGTATGCGATTCGGCAAGCACGACCAACTGAAAAGGTGGGGTTTGATGTTTTTGGTTGGGGAATGATTCTCCTGATTTTTATTGGCTTTACCCTGGCATTTAGCAATTTAAGTCAAATCACACAACGACCGGGCATGTTCTTTGGCATGCTGGCAGTTGGACTGATTGGCTTGGTCGTCTTTATCATCCGGACGAAACATGCTAAGCAACCTTTGATCCATTTAGATATTTTTAAGACGGTTTCATTTAATTGGCATTTGCTAGGTTTCTTCTTATTACAATTGAATGCATTAGGGATGGCGTTTATCTTGCCAAACTATATGCAACTTGTGAATGGGCAATCGGCAATGGTTGCTGGGTTGTTTGTTTTGCCAGGCGCGGCAATCGGCGCAATCTTTGCCCCCTTGGGTGGTCGCATCTTGGATCAATTCGGTGCGGCCAAGCCATTGTTGACCGGGGCTGGTTTACTAGCGGTTGCGGTCGCCTTATTTACCGGTTTTGCGATGCATTTAACTGGTTGGTTGATTTTAGGCATTTACATCATCTTCATGATTGGCTTAGGTTTGATCATGGGGAATACGATGACGAGTGGTTTGGGCCAACTAAGCATGGCACAACAAGCGGATGGTAATGCCGTTTTCAATACGTTACAACAATTTGCTGGTGCCACAGGGACGTCGCTAGTGTCAGCGGTTATCACTTTAGTACAGACGCAAGCTAGCGGCACCACGGCGCATCGAACGGCGTTAGGTTCAGCAGCAGCATTAGCGATGTTGTTGGTACTCGTCTTGATCGATGTGGTTGCATTATGTCTGGCGATGAAGACCCGTCAGCGTGATTGACATTTTAGGTGTTAGTGCTTATGATATTAACTAACAATTAAAAGTGGTGACCTTTATTCAGTAGTTGTTGGTCCAACAGTTAAGCGACTCGGTGGTTGGTGTGAACCGAGCTGTGATCAACGATGAATTACGTAAAGCGAGCTGCCATTCGGCCGGATTATTTCGTTATCAATAAATGAGCGATCACCATATGGGTGATAACTTGGGTGGTAACGCGGAAAAACTCGTCCCTGTTGTAATGACAGGGACGAGTTTTTCTTTTTTCGGACCAATACTAGGAGGAGTTAGCATGAACATTATTGAAGATTTAAAGTGGCGCGGCGCCATCAACCAACAAACTGATGAAGCCGGCTTAGCAGCACTTACAGCAAAACAGTCGGTATCCTTATACTGTGGGATTGATCCAACTGGTGATAGTATGCATATCGGGCATCTGATTCCCTTTATGATTTTAAAACGATTCCAATTAGCTGGACATCATCCATACGTTTTAGTTGGTGGTGGGACAGGTGCGATTGGGGATCCTTCTGGTAAGAATTCAGAACGGGTCTTACAAACGATGGACCAAGTCAAACATAATGAAGCTGGCTTGAATGCCCAAATGCACAAGTTGTTTGGGTCTGATGATAACTTCTCAATCGTGAACAACTACGATTGGTTGTCAAAACTTTCTCTATTAGACTTCTTACGTGATTACGGGAAGCTATTCAGTGTGAACACGATGTTAAATAAAGAAGTTGTGGCTAGTCGGCTTGAAGTCGGCATTTCTTACACCGAATTCACGTACCAAATCTTGCAATCTATCGATTTCTTACACTTATTCCGTGCAGAACATGTGCAACTTCAAATTGGTGGGGCGGATCAATGGGGCAATATCACCGCTGGGACTGACTTAATTCACCGGTTAGAAGGCAACGATGCTGAAGCTTACGGTTTAACGATTCCGTTATTGCTCAAAGCTGATGGGACCAAGTTTGGTAAGACTGCTGGTGGGGCAGTTTGGTTAAATCCTGAAAAGACCTCACCTTACGAATTCTACCAATTCTGGATTAACCAAGATGATCGCGATGTTGTCAAATACTTGAAGTATTTCACGTTCTTGAGCCATGAAGAAATCGATCGGTTGGCTGAAACGGTTAAGACTGCCCCTGAAAAGCGGGAAGCCCAACGGCGATTAGCTGAAGAAGTCACTGAATTTGTGCATGGTAAAGCGGCGGTTGTTGAAGCCCAAAACATTACCAAAGCCTTGTTCACCGGTGACGTGCAAAACTTGAATGCTGAAGAAATCGAACAAGGTTTCAAAGGTGTCCCTTCAGCTGATGTAACGAGTGAAAAGCAAAACATCGTTCTATGGTTAGTCGATGCGACGAAGTTTGAAAGCTCACGGCGTCAAGCTCGTGAAGATATTAAAAATGGGGCGATTCGGATCAACGGTGAAAAAATTACCGACGTTGATGCTGAAATCGATCCAACGGCGGCTTTTGATGGCAAGTTTGTCATTGTCCGTCGTGGGAAGAAGAAGTATTTCTTAGCCCGGGTTAAATAGCGTATTTGAACCAGTTGTCAGTTGATAACTGGTTTTTAATTGCTTAAAATCCTGGATTATGAGGATAAAAGTAGTAAAATTAAAAACATATTAGAATGCGGCGCTGGCAGACGGTTTGTTAAGGGGCACAACGTAATGATTGCGTAAAGTCACTGTAAATTTGTAGTGTTTTGGTATATTACCGAGTTGAGTTTGAATAATATGTTATAGTTAGAACGATTTTTAAGGGAAATCATCGCCAGCAATGTGGCGTCATTAAGAAAGGATGGTTGTGTATGCAAACCAAACCAGAACATCATTCAACACGAACGATTGCAATTTTAGGCTTGTTGATTGCCGTAACAGTTGTAATTTCACGGCTACTAATTATTCCAGTGCCAATGACTCATGGTAATATCAATTTATGTGATGCCGGCATTATGATTGCTGCACTTTTATTTGGTCGTCGGGGTGGCGCAGTAGTTGGCGGCGCCAGTGGGTTTATCTTAGATTTGATTTCCGGTTATTCGCAATACATGATTTTTTCATTGATCGTGCATGGTTTAGAAGGCTGGCTCGTTGGGCAGTTTGGTGCCGGCAAGTCTAAAGGCTGGCAACTAGCTGCCATGGCGATTGGTGGTATTGTGATGGTAGCGGGGTATTTTGTTTCTGATTCGTTGCTATATGCATTGCCGACTGGATTGATTGGCGTTCCAACGAATGCTGTGCAAGCTGTTATCGGGGGTGTGATTGCTTTCCCGGTTGTTTTACGGATGCAATCTTATGTAAAGACGCAAGTTAATTAAAAACACACTTATATAGTAGGAATCTATCAACTGCGGTTGGTAGGTTCTTTTTGTTTTAAGTTATTTTGTTTTTTAGCTTGACCGATTAATTTTATCCTGGTATAGTATTAAACGTTGCTGTTACAGCACAACAAATTGATTGGATTATCAAAACAAAAAAGTTATTGACAACGAAAAAATGTTTTGTTATTCTTATTAACGTTGCGTTTGAGGCAACAAGCATCATTCAAATTAAAGTTATGAGTTGAAAAAGTTCTTGACGATTTCGAATCATAATGATAAGATGATTAAGTTGTGTTGAGACAATCAACCAACAATTTAGACCTTTGAAAACTGAACAAAGTTTCGACAAATCAAATGTGTAGGGTCTACTAATTTAAATTAGTAGCAAACATTTGCGAAGTCAATTCGCTAGCAAATAAATTTTTGAACAACTTTAAATGAGCTTTTTAGAAC
>NZ_BJDJ01000014.1 GCF_005405085.1 Lactiplantibacillus daowaiensis
CGTCGAAACTTTGTTCAGTTTTCAAAGGTCTAAATCGTTGGTTGATTTCCTCAACGCAACTTAATTATCATAACATCTTAAGTAAATCATGTCAACATCTTTTTTCAGAAGCAACAACTCAATTTGTTATGGTTGCCGTTGCGACAACAGAAACTATCTTATCAATTATCGAAGATGTTGTCAACAACTAAACCCATAAAATTATCATTTAGTTTTAAAAGCTTCAATCATCCCCTGTACTTATCGCTAATCTGTACCAGCCACTGCACCAAACTAGTGTCACCGCCATACCGCTTTCTTCTATATAATGTAGCATCAATTTTGCCATTGCCCAGTAATCCCCTCACGATGACTAACACATTACTTCCTATTAGTGTATACAAATCAAATGAAAAAAAGTCCCACTAAGCTGGGCGGCCAGTTTAGTGGGACTTTTTACCTAATTATTTTTGTGTCACTAAAGTTTCATCTGGTTGTTGATCATAAATAATATGGTCAACAATGTCACAATCATATGGATAAAGTGGCTTTAAGTGAACTGAGTCGGCAAAATAGAGATCTGCTTTACCATCACTACTGAACAATAGCATCTTTTCACGGACCACGTCTTTTTGTGCTTCATCCGCATCCGGGGTCATCATCCATGGTTCATAATCGTTTGGACGTTCGATAACCGTATCTTTAATCGTGTGATAAAACGGCATTTTAATATCAGTTGAGATATTCACTTTGGCGATCCCATGCGCAACGGCTTCACGAATTTTGTCGTCAGGATTATTCGAACCACCATGTAAGACTAATGGCATATGCAAAGCATCGTTTAACGCATCTAAGCGGTCAATCTTAATGTCGTTATCACCACTTGGGTAAGGACCATGCACTGTCCCAATTGCTACGGCTAAGTCATCGACGCCAGTTGCATCAACAAATTGTTTGGCACTTTCTGGATCGGTATAAACACGACCCATATTTTCTGCAGCACTGGCATTACGATTCCCGATGCTCCCTAATTCAGCTTCAACGGCAACCCCGATCCGATGGCAAAGGCTAACGGTCTGTTTTGTCACTGCTAAGTTATCTTCAAATGATAATCCAGACGTATCGATCATTACTGAATTCATTTGATCGCGCACAGCCCGCATCACATCATTTAAGTCGCGGCCATGATCTAAATGGATCGCCACTGGCACGTTAGCCGTCAAGGCCATTTCACGGGCATACTTCACAATGCCGCTGCCCATCAAATCATATTCATAAGGATGAATTTGCAAAATAACGGGTGCCCGTAACTCTTCAGCCACACTGATAATGTTTTTAACAAATTCACTGTTACCAACATTAAATGCCCCAATTGCGAAGTGATGTTGATATGCTTTATCGACTAAATACTTTGAAGATACTAGAACCATGATAGAAACTTCCTTTCTGTTTTAACCCGTCAAATTTAGAAAATCGAAACAACTTCTTTGGCATCATCTTTAGCTTTTTTAGCTGGCTCTTGTGAGACCGCCTTTTTAGTTAAGCCCACAATGAGGCATTCAACCGCCGCGCCGGCTAAAATGCAAACTAAGTAAAGTAACGGTTTATTGATGGCAATTGGGATAACAAAGATCCCACCGTGTGGCGCTTGTAACGTAATCCCCATCAACATGGAAAGGGCACCCCCAACGCCAGCACCAATAATATTGCCTGGAATCACCCGCAATGGATCAGAACCAGCAAATGGAATGACCCCTTCAGTAATGAAGCAAGCCCCTAGGATGTAGGCCACTTTACCCGTTTCACGTTCTTGCGCTGAGAATTTGTTTTTGAAGAAGGTGGTTGCTAAGCCTAACGCGATTGGTGGAATCATCCCACCACACATAATGGCAGCCATCGGTTCATAAACCCCAGCAGTTAACATCTGGATCCCAAATGCATAAGTAATCTTGTTTAATGGCCCACCCATGTCACTAACCAATAAGGCGGCAAGAATAAATCCAACCAGCACGGCATTCGCACCGGTCATATGTTGTAGCCAAGCCGTTAATGACTTATTGAAGGAGCTAACTGGCGTGTTAATTAAATAATTGATAATAAAGCTCGTAAAGAATGTCCCTAGAACCGGGTAGAATAAAACCGGATTGAGGCCTTGTAGTGAGCTTGGCATCTTACCGAAGATTTTCTTTAGCCCCACAACGACATAACCAGCCACGAAACCAGCGACAACCCCGCCTAAGAAGCCGGAACCACCAGTATAGGCAATCATCCCACCAATCGCACCGGGCGCTAACCCTGGTCGATCAGCGATACTATAAGCCACATAACCAGCAAAGATTGGGACCATTAGCCCAAAGGCCGCTTTTGAACCGACCATGTTAAGAAACGCTGCAAAGGCATTATATTGTGAACTAGCCGTATTGGCTGATTGAGTCCCAAACATAAAGGAAATCGCCATTAAGATCCCACCAGCAACCACGAATGGCAACATGAAGGAGACCCCATTCATCAAGTGCTTATAGATACCAAAGCCAATTGACTTAGCACTCGTTCCCTTTGCTGCACTCGCAGTAGCAGTCGGTTGACTGCCACCTTCACTGTGATAAATTGGCGCATCGACCGCTGATTTAACTAAGTTTTCAGCGTCATTGATCCCAGCTTTCGTTGAAGTTTGTAACACGTGCTTCCCATCAAAGCGAGATAAATCAATCGTTCGGTCAACAGCAATCACAACCGCGGTCGCATTTTTGATTTCTTCAGCGGTCAGTTCATTTTCAGTCCCCGATGACCCTTCCGTTTCAATCTTAACGGGAATATTTAATTTTTCACCCGCATCCGTCAAGGCCTGCGCTGACATATACGTATGCGCGATCCCAGCTGTACAGGCGGTAACCCCAACGATGGATTGACTCGCTGCACTTGGTGCCACGGCCGGCTTCGCTGCATCGGCTGCATCAGCTTGTTCTTTATCCGCAATCAGCTGTTCAACGTCATCCGGCGTCCGTGCTAAAATCAAGTTCGCGCGAAAGACATCATCCATTAGAAACCCTGATAATTTAGATAGCGCTTTCAAATGCTCGTTTGAGGCATTTTCACCAGCGGCAATCAAGAAGAACAGTTGACACTCATCGTCACCATATTCAATCCCTGGTAAGGCACGACCAAAGGCAATCGCCGCATTTTTAACATGCTTACTTTTAGCATGCGGAATCGCGATCCCGTTCCCCACCGCGGTGGAAATTTCATTTTCTCGGGCCCATACATCCGCAGTAAACGCTGCTAAGTCATCAACTTTACCAGCATCATACAGATGCTTAGCTAATGCGCTAATGACATCTTTCTTTTCGGTTCCGGTTAGGTTTAAGTCGATCGTATCCGTTGTTAATAATTCCGAAATCTTCATTTAAGTCACTCCTCTCGGTACTTCATCGTTCAATTAGTGTTCACCACTAAGTCGATAAAGTCATCGACACTGTTAATTTCTGATAATAAATCTGGAATCTGATCATTAGTAACCACCCGTTGTAGTTCATCAAAGACTAAGGCATAACGTGATAATTGCTCTTGCGTTGGAATAACGACGATTACTAACTTGACTAGATGTTCATCCCACTTCATCGGCTCATCTAAAACAACAATTCCTAGCTCAAACTCTGGTACATCCGGAATTTGCATCGGATGCGGAATCGCGGCAAAATTACCGGTTTCAGTCGATGATAATTGTTCGCGATGCATGATATTGTCATACAGCTCTGGTAGGCCCATATCCGTTAAGACGGTCTCAATCAGACTCGCTTTATCTTTGAACTTGCCGTGAATCAGCTGACTGCCTTGTAAGACTTGGCGTAAAATCACTTGACTGATCTGCTTTTGCAACTTGTGATTGTCTTGTGCATTCAACCAGTCACTCACATAAATCACCGGATAATCACTTTCGACGACGGCTTCATTTGCTGCTACGATAAAGGCAACCTGCTTGATTTCAGTGACCTGCTTGGCGGAAACAATCATGGTGACTTGGACATTATCGAAAACTTCTTCGATCCGGCTCGCTAACAATTGCCCTGAAACAGGACGCCGGGCATAAACCACGGCAATATTTAAAGCCCGTTGATGATTCCGTTCCAAGAAGGCGGCAAAGTGTAACGCGTAGTAGCCAATCTCGTTATCTGGAATTTTAAGATTCAGTGATTCAATCAAAGCACTGGCAAAGTCCACGGCATATTGATAAGCCAAGATATAGTCAGTCTTGATATGATGCAAATACGAGTTTTCAATATAGAACTGATATTCCAATGGAAACAAATCGCGTGACGTATGCAGGAGTAAGTCTGTAAATAACTTCCGGTCTTGCAAGAACGGTTGGTGATAAACCGTGGCTAGCTGTGTCAACGCTTGATTAATTGATTCAGCTAATTGCGGGTTAACGTTTTGGTCATCAGGATCAAAAATAATATCGTTGGTCAATAATTGCTGACTGACTAATAACCAAGCAAAACTCCAAACTTCATTTTCACAAGGCGCCACACTACCCAACATGCGCTTGCCTTGATCCAACACATGCCGCGCATAATGTAAGGTCTCAGCAGTTAACTGATGGCTTTGTTGTAAATCATGATTCAACCACTGGCCAACATTGTCACGATAAGCGGCGATAATAATGAAACTAGCAATTGGCTTAATCAATTCCGGTGTTGGCTTGATGTTCTTTTGCACAAATTGATTTTTTAAGAACTCGATCAACACATGAATCTCCGCATGATTCGTCCACTTTTCAAAGTAGTAATTGTACTCACGCTCTAATTGACTAAATGTGGCAATCTTCGGATTAAAGAAACTATCAAGTAAAAATCGCACCGCCAATTCATCACCAGAAAGACTGACGCCCTTAAAAATAACGGCCTGTAAATCGACGGTTCGCTTCTCTTCATGTATCAACTCCTGAATCCGATAAATATCGGCTCGAATCGTTGGTGAAGAGTAATGCAATTCACGTGCCAATTCCTCATATGAGACATAGTCTGTCCGGGTCATCAGATACTTCACGATAAAGAATGCCCGTTGTTCAAATTCTAATTGGCCAGTCTCCGTAATATCAGTAATCTTACCTTGAATAAAATAACCGTGGTCAGGACTAGCAACAATCTGTGCACCTTTTAAATAATTGCCATTCAAATCTTTAACATAATTGCGAACCGAACGGGTTGTCACCCCTAAATTATCGGCTAATTGTTTACCAGCAATTCCTTCACGGTGATTTTCCAAAAGAATTAATAACTTGGCATAGCGTTCTTTCATGGTTGAACCTCCTCTCTGTATCGAGTTGGCAAACTTGTTATCTTCTTTACAAGTACTAGATTACCTGATTTTGTAACCGCTAACAAATCCATCTTCTTTCCGCTTCACTGCGGAAATTAATTTGCCAAGGCAATTTCCCAAAACAAACAAAAAATAGCATAACCTGGCAAAATTTTACCAAGTTATACTATTCATAAGTCACTATTTAGAACTAGTTAAGGTTTCATCGGGTTGTTGGTCATAAATAATATGATCAACGATATCACAATCGTAAGGATAAAGCGGCTTTAGACAATCTGTATCCTCAAAATAAAGTGACGCTTTACCATCGCTACTAAATAATTGCATTTTTTCACGAACAACTGCCTTTTGAGCTTCATCAGCTTCAGGCGTCATCAACCACGGTTCGTAATCATTCGGTCGTGCTAGCACCGTATCTTTAATGACATGATAAAACGGCATTTTAATGTCTGTTGAGATATTAACTTTAGCGATCCCATGCGCTATCGCTTCACGAATCTTTGCGTCTGGATTATTAGAACCTCCGTGCAATACAAGTGGTAGTTGCAGCACATCATTTAGTGCATCTAAGCGATCAATTTTAATATCGTTTTCACCACTAGGATATGGCCCATGCACCGTTCCAATGGCTACTGCTAAGTCATCTACCCCAGTAGCTTCAACAAACTGTTTAGCACTAATTGGATCGGTATAAACGCGTCCCATATTTTCAGCTGCACTCGCGTTTCGATTGCCAATACTTCCCAACTCTGCTTCAACTGCTACCCCAATTCGGTGACATAAATCGACGGTTTGTTTTGTAGCAGCCATATTATCTCCAAAAGATAGACCAGAAGTATCAATCATGACCGAATTCATTTGATCACGAACCGCTCGCATGACGTCATTTAAGTCCCGGCCATGATCCAAGTGAATCGCGACTGGTACCGTCGCCGTTAAAGCAACTTCACGTACATATTTAACAATCTCGCTGCCCATCAGATCGTATTCATACGGATGAATTTGTAAAATAACCGGGGCTTGCAATGCTTCAGCCACACTAATAATATTTTTAACAAATTCACTGTTACCAACGTTAAATGCACCGATTGCAAAATGATGCTGATATGCTTTATCAACTAAATACTTCGATGATACTAGAACCATACTAAACACCTCAATATGAAAGAAATGGAAAAGCATGAATGGCCAATAGAATAATAAAGATGCCCATACCAACGCTCAATGCATCAGTCTTACCACGTTTCTTCTTACTCAGATAACCCGCAAAAATAAGTAAGATACCAATCATAATGGCAAATGTACTTTCACCCATGTTCATGCCCTCCTTAAAGATTATTATTTAAGCCAACCTAAGCCATAGCCAAGAATCCCAACGCCGAAAAGGGCAAAAATCAAAATAATTGGATTAACTTTTTTACGTAATAAATACATCATTAATAAGGTCAGGCCTAATGCTGGCAAGCCTGGACACAATTCATCAAGAATCGTTTGAACAGTTGTCACAACTTCCTTACCACCATTTTGTGTTTTTGAAACAACTAATGGGATATTGATTGTTGTCCACTTCGTAACCAATACACCCATAACAAAAAGGCCTAAGACTGTTGCCCCTTCTGTTAATTTAGGTAATAGGTTACCAGACACATCTTTCACTAAGGCCAAGCCGCGATTTAAGCCTAGTTTTAATCCATACCACTTCAATGCCAAGCGAATCGCATTGAATGCAAAGAAGAAAAGGAATGGTCCCATCCAAGATCCCTTGACAGCCAATGAGGCCCCTAAAGCTGCTAAAATCGGCCGTAATGTACCCCACATTACTGGATCGCCGACCCCCGCCAAGGGGCCCATTAACCCAACTTTAAAGCTTTGAATCGTCCCAGCATCAATATTTTCCCCTTGCGCTTTACCTTCTTCTAACGCCATCGTGACCCCGACAATTGGCCCGCAAACTCCAGGCGTTACGTTAAAGAATGTTAAATGTCGTTTTAGGGCTTCTGCTTGATCTTCTTTAGTTTTATAAACCCGTCGAATCGTTGGAATCATATCAACACAAAAAGCTAATCCATGGATTGTTTCATAGTTAAATGAGGCCTGTTGAAAGTTTTCAAATACAAAAGTTTGGAAAATATCTCGCTTAGTTAACGTACTGACAATTTCTTCAGCTGAACTCATACCATTCACCCCTCTAGTCTTCTAGTTCATCTTCGGCTAAATCTTCACTCACAGCTGCTGAATTGGCCGGCGCAGCGACTGGTTGCTTACTAAATTTAGGATTTAATTGCACATAAACTAACGCCATAATTAAGCCAACACCACCAAAAGCTAATAAACTCAGCTTCAAGTAACCGCCTAAAATAAACCCTAAGTAGAAGAATGGCATTAAGTATTTAACACTCATCATATTCATAACCATTGCATATCCAACAACCACGATGAAACCACCAGCGACTGTTAAGCCACCTGTAACAACATCTGGCAAAGCATTTAGCATTGATTGAACCATGGTTGGACTGACAAAGATAGCAACTAATGTTGTTGGAATCGATACCCGAAGTGCTTGCACAAATAGCGCCGAAAAGTGCAACCACTCAATTGCCCTGAAATTGGCTTTTTCCGCCTGTCGATTAGCTGCATGTTGAAAAGCAACTGTAATTGTCCGTGCAAAGACGGTTAAAACTTGGCCAGCAGCGGCAACTGGTAACGCAATTGCAATCCCTTTTTGAATACTTTGGCTACCCACAATCACCAGAATCGTCGAAATCGTACTTGCCAACGCTGAATCTGGAGACTGAGCAGCACCAATGTTCATCCAACCTAAAGCAATTAATTCCAGCGTACCACCCAAAATAATCCCTTTGACTGGATCGCCCAAAATCAAACCAGTAATGCTACAAGCAATTAAAGGACGGTGTGTTTGAAACTCATCCAACACACTACCAGCACCAGTAATTGAAGACCAAATAAAAATTAGGATTAGTTGAAAAATTGTAATTTTCATAATAGCTTACCTCTTTATTTATTGAAGGTTTCGTCAATTTTCTTCAAGATATCAGTATGTGGATCGGTTTTAACAACTTGTAAATCTAGTTTCACACCCAATTGTCCTAATTGACGAAAGGCGTCAACATCAGTTTGCGTTAATGATACTGATTTGGTAATTTGAGTCCGGCCCTCTGAGTATTGTATTCCACCAATATTCAAGGTTTCTAGTGGAACACCACCTTGAACGAGTGCTAAAACTTCACTCGGATTTGTAAATAAGTAAAAGACTTTATCATTTTGATACTTCGGGTTGTTAAAGACGGCAATCGCCTTAGGGACATCAACAATATTCACTTTCATACCGGGAGGACAAGCTTGTTTTAGCAAAGTCTTACGAATCGTATCCTTAAAAACATCGCTACTAACAATAATAATCCGATCAGCATGTGATTCCTTTGACCAAACAGTTGTTACTTGACCATGAATTAACCGATCATCAATTCTCGCTAACGTAATAATCATTAGAAATCCTCCTCTTCCGCTTGTTCCCGATTAATGATGCTTAGTGCCTTGGTATAGCCATCACTATTCTTCATAATATAAGTGACTAATTCTTCGACCTGCATATTAGCCATTTGACTAGCAACTTCCAAGCAGATTGGCAATGACATGCCAGCAATCACATCATGAACCTCATGCTGTAACGCTAAAGTTGCTGCAGCATTGTATGGCGTCCCGGCAAATAAATCCGCAATAACTAAAGTATCATCAGCGTCAAAAGCATCAGTAACCGCTTTCATTTTTGTGACAAGGTCCTGTAATCCTTCTTTAGGTAAAAAGGCAATTGGATAAAAGTCATCCACTTTGCCAAAAATCATTTCAACGGCACCTTTCATCGCTTCCGCGGTATGACCGTGACCAATTAATACAACTTTCATAATTTCACCTTCCTAATGGACTAACCTCTTGACTTGCCACCAGCAACGTTAATCGTGACACCAGTAATATAACTAGCACGATCAGATAGCAAATAATTAACTAAATCAGCCACTTCACTCAACTTACCAGAACGCCCCATCGGGGTTGTACCAGTACTCTTATAACCTGCCCGTAAAGTTTCCACACTAATATTTCGCGTATATGCCAAGGCTTCTTCGTAGCTAGGTGTCCGTAATCCGGTCGCTTCCATGATACCGGGCGCAACACCAACGACGCGCACATTACTAGTCCCTAATTCTTTAGCCCACGAACGCGTGAATCCGTTGATTGCACCTTTAGTTGCTGAGTAAGCGCTTTGCCCTTGAGAGCCCTCCAATCCAGCTTCTGAAGACATGTTCACAATCACGCCACCGCGATTCTTAACCAATTCATGGCCAACCGCTTGCGACATGAGGTACATACTCTTCACATTTACAGCAAACATCTTATTAAATTCAGTTTCGTCTAACTCATATTGACTTGCCGGTTGCTGACTATCAACCAATAAACGCGGCAAATTAATCCCGGCATTGTTTACTAAGCCGTCGATTTTACCAAATTTGGTTAGAATGGTTTGAATTAACGTTTGAATCTGTTCACGTGACGTGACATCGGTTTGAATAAATGTTAATTTTTCGGCTTTAAATTCGCCCGCCTTTAAATCAGCATTAATAACTTGTGCACCATTATTAATCAATTCCGTGACAATGGCTGCACCAATTCCCGAAGATCCACCTGTAACGATATATGTTTTACCAGTCAAATTTAGCCAATCCATTTTGAATTCCTCCAGTTCACATTTGTGTGATAACTAAATGTTATTTATTTCACTTGCTATATTATCACCATGTTGGAGTTTTTCAACATCAGGTAACGGTTTTGCACATTTGTGAAATAATCTGGAATTTTTTAATCAAAAGGATTACAATCAATTTATTAATACATTAGAGGTGACTAACCATGTCTAAATTTGACATTGAACGGGTAAATCAACTAATTGAAATATCCAAGCTTTATTACGAAGACGGCTTGAACCAGACTGACATTTCAAAGCAGGTTCACATTCATCGAACCGAAATCAGTCGGCTACTCAAAGAAGCTCGCGAGCTCGGTATCGTCAAAATTAATATCGATTCTTCTTTCGGTGCTAGCGAAAAGCTTTCAGCTGAATTTAAAGCCTTTTTCGGTTTAAAAAAAGCAATCGTTGTGCCGACTACTCCTGGCAGTAGCTATAGCGACGACCTGAAGTCAGTTGGTATGTATGCTGGCAACTATTTGCAGCAGCAGCTAACGTCTAATAGTGTTGTCGGGCTTTCTTGGGGTCGCACATTAGCAACCGTAATCAATTCCGTCGACACAATGAATGGCATCTCAAACGTTACTTCAGTGCCTTTGATTGGTGGGCCAATCGGTAAACTCGATGTTGACTATCAGGCAAATAACCTTGTACATATACTGGCAAATCGAATCAAAGAATCCACTTCTTATACCCTCGATTCACCGGTTATGATCAGTAGTCCTGCATTAAGAAAAGAATTGCTCGACAACCCAAATAACAAAGCGGTCACTGATTTTTGGAAAAAACTAAACGTCGCAATCTTCGGGATCGGTAGTTCTAAGATTACCAACAATCTAGCTTGGCGAGGGTTTTATAAAGACACTGGCTTCGAAGATATCCTTCAAGGTTCTGCAGTAGGTGATATTCTTTCGCAGCCCTTTACTATCGATGGTCAATTGATTAAAGAAGCTAATGGTGGTTTGGTTGGGATGGAGCTCGCTGCGCTTAAAAATGCACCCTTGAGAATCGGGGTCGCCACCGGAGAAAATAAAGCCGAAGCCATTTTAGGTGCCCTACGTTCTGAAACATTAAACGTGCTAGTTACCTCCGACAAAACAGCGGTAGCTATCAAGAAATTGCTCAATTAGAATTTAAGTAGTCAGTATGCGTCAGCCCGTTATCACAATTGTGAGTAATGGTTGTTACATATTGACTACTTTTTAAATGCTGGTTATTATTGACCTTGTAAACGAGATTGCACAAATTAAACACATTTGTGAGGAGGAAATAATAATGAACAGTATTGGTTTAAGAATCCATGGTAAAAAGGATATGCGTGTTGAACAATTTGAATTACCAGAAATTAACGATGACGAAATTTTAGCAACTGTTGTCAGTGATACAATGTGTATGTCTTCTTGGAAACTCGCACAAGAAGGTGAAGATCACAAAAAGACACCTGATAATTTGGATAAGAACCCCGCACTAGTTGGGCATGAATTCTCAGGTAAAATTTTAAAAGTCGGAAAAAAATGGGCTGATAAGTACCAAGTTGGCGATGATTACGCCATTCAGCCTAACTTAGCCCGCGATGATACACCATTTGTTCCTGGTTATTCGTATCCTTACATCGGTGGTGATGCTACGGCCGTTATTATTCCAAACGAAGTGATGGCTTTAGATTGCTTAGTGCCTTTCCATGGGCAAGCTTACTATGAAGGCTCACTTTGCGAACCACTTAGTTGTGTCATCGCTGCGTTTGAAGCTCAATTTCACCTCATCCCACATACCTACAATCACAAAATGGGTATCAAAGCTAATGGGAATGTCTTAATGCTGGGTGGTACTGGGCCAATGGGCTTACTAGCCATTGATTACGCTTTACACGCTGGCGTTAAACCTAAAAATTTAGTTGTGACCGATATCGATCAAAGTAAGCTAGATCGTGCTAAGCAACTCTATCCATCCGATGATGTTAATGTCTCATTCGTAAATGTAAACGGTTTATCGGTTGAAGAACAAAAAGCTAAACTTAAAGCAGTCGTTGGTGGCGACGGATTCGATGATATTTTCTGCATGATCAGTGTCCCCGCATTAGTCACCATGTCAGGTGAATTGCTCAATCCGGATGGATGCTTAAACCAATTCGCTGGTCCAATGCACAAAGATTTTACAGCTCAATTGAATTTCTATGATGTCCACTATAACTTTACTCATGTTGCCGGTACTTCTGGTGGTAACGCTCAAAATGAAGCAACTGCCGCTCAGTTGATTGCTGAACGTAAGGTCAATGTTGCCAAAGTGATCACACATGTATTAGGCTTAGATGCTGCGGCTGAAACAACTTTGACACAACCAGAAATTGGTGGCGGTAAAAAATTAGTTTATTCGCAAAAGAAATTCGATCGAATTGAATTAGCTAAGGTTGATCCTAAATCTGGTTTAGGCCAAGTATTAGCCAAGCATGACGGCTTATGGTCACCGGAAGCTGAACAATGGATCATGGCTAACATGCCCGACATCACAACGGCAGATACTGCCAACCACTAGTCCTCATTAGTACCTATAAATAATCAAAAGCGACCTTCAAATGATGAATCGATTTGAAGGCCGCTTTTATTATGAACTAACTTGCTTTGCCAGTAGCAGGGCTCCTTTGATGCCCGCATCATCCCCTAACTTAGCATGAACTAAATAATGATCTAGTGAGGGATATTGGACATAGTCACCCATTTGAAATTCAAATGACTTGCGCATTAACGGAAATAATCGGGCTTGATTAGCAACTCCGCCACCAAAAATAATGATTTCTGGCGAATAAAGTAACGTATAATTAACCGCTGCCTGCGCTAAATAATAAGCTTCAATACCCCAAGCACGATCAGTTGTTTCAAGTTTCTCAGCCGGTTTGCCGCTACGTTTTAAAATTGCCGGACCCGATGCCATCCCTTCTAAACAGCCTTTATGATATGGACAGACCCCCGAAACCGTGTTACCATGCGCTGATTTAACATAGATATGACCAATCTCTGGATGACCAACACCAGCATAAAAGTCATCGTTATTAATGATTGTGCCACCGATACCGGTGCCAACCGTTAAATAAACCATATGCTGCTTATCCTTTGCATGACCTAAGTGATATTCACCATATGCAGCTACATTAACATCAGTTGTCCAAAATACGGGACCATCAAAAAATTGTTTAATTCGAGCCAAGAAATTATAATTCTCCCACCCTGTTTTCGGAGTTTGCTTAATGAACCCATAATCTGCGTAATCAGGATTAATGCCAATTGGACCAAAAGAACCAATACCAATCGATGCTACCTTAAAGTCACTAAAAAATGTCTCAACTTGGCTCATCGTTTGTTCAGGATCAACCATCGTTGGAATCCTAATTTGACCGACGATTTCAAGATTATCGTCACTTACAGCACAAACGAATTTTGTGCCACCTGCTTCAATTGCACCATACATACTTATCCCTCCAAATAAAATTATGGTAACAACAAACGTTGTCACCATAACTTTTGCTTATCTAAGTTTAAAGAAATTCATTCCGCCATGGTGCCATACCATCATATAATGAGGCTTTACCAATCGCACCAAACAAGTCGTTTTTATGATGAACAACTTTTTTAGCTTCTTCAATACATACTGGGAATAAGTTATTAGGATCCCAGCCTTCGTCATTAGCTAAAACTTCACGTGCTTTGACAAAGAAGGCATATTTGTAATCTGAAGAAATATTTACCTTTGAAATCCCAGTCTTAACCGCTTCTGAAATCTGATCATCAGGGTTAGACGACCCACCATGCAAGACTAATGGCTTATCAACAACCGCCATGATGTCTTTTAAGATATCAATTCGAATCTTAGGCGTCACGTCTGATGGGTAAATGCCATGTGCCGTCCCAATCCCAATTGCTAATGTATCAACACCGGTTTCTTCAACAAACTTCTTCGCATCTTCAGGTTGCGTATAAATTCCATTTTGTAAATGTTCTTTGATATGATTACCAGTTTGACCAATCGTACCTAATTCACCTTCAACGGTCACACCCAGTAAGTGACACATATCAACAGTCTGCTTAGTGATGGCAACATTGTCTTCCCAAGAAGCCAAGGAGCCATCAATCATAACTGAACTGAACCCATTGTGAATTGCCCGAGCAACATTATCAATCGTGTCACCATGATCAAGATGTAAGACAAATGGTACTTTACTGTTTTTAATCCGTTGCAAGACATACGCAAAGAAATCATCCTTAGCGTAAGCCATTTCAGTTGGATGGACCGCAATAATACCAGGTGCATTATCAGCTTCACACTGTTCAACTGCTGATTTCAGCAATTCAGCGTTCGATACATTATAGGCTCCAACAGCAAAATGATTCTTCTTAGCAACTGCCAACATTTGATTCATATTTAATAACATAATTAATCGCTCCTTGTATTTTTAATGAGTTGTATTCGCTTGATTGACTGAACCAGAAATCTCAATATAGGACTGCACCATCTCCTTAGCTGCTTGCATTGTACCTGTCATTAAATCAACATATTCAAGATTCCTAGTAGCTTCTTGTTGTTCAAAGACCGAATCGGCTTGTGCTTTCATCACATCAGAACCCACATTGACTTTATTAATACCGCATTGAATCGCACGTTTGATATTGGCTTCACCGCAGCCTGAACCGCCGTGTAAGACTAACGGACTGTTAGTTGCTTTTTTAATATCTTCAATAATGCTAAAATCAAACTTCGGTACAAACCCCGGCGGCATAATGCCATGACTAGAACCAAACGAGATTGCTAAAGCGGTTACATTAGTGTCATTAATAAATTTGATTGCCTCTTCAGGATTAGTGTACATATCAGCTTGCGTCCACTGATCTCCAGCTACGGCACCCATATTACCCATTTCAGCTTCAACACTGACACCTTGTGCGCGCGCTAGTTTGACAACTTCTTCAGTGATCCGAATATTTTCATCATAGCCATGCGCTGACGCATCCATCATGACGCTAGAAAAGCCTGCTTTAATACTAGCTAACACATAATCTTTATCTTTCCCATGATCTAAGTTAATTGCCACATCCACTTGAGCCGCTTTGGCCATTTGAATAATCCCTGGCAACACATATTCTCTTGGCAGATGTTTCTGTAAGTGTTCCATAAGCAAATCTATAATAACCGGGGCCTGCAATGCTTCAGCAGCTGAGATTGTGGCATAGGCGCTTTCAAGATTGAAACAATTAATGGCCATTACCGCGTAATTATTGCGATTGGCTTTAGCCAACATTTTTTCCATTGAAACGTACATTTAGAACCTCTCCTCTCAGCTAGCTAATTTGAATATCATCTAAATTAATATCTTCTTCAGGTTCACCAGTCTCGAGTTTCTCATCGGTCTTACTTGGTACTTTCTTCCAGGCAAACAAGATCAGACCCGTCACAACTGAACCAATGACTAATGCGACTAAGAATAACAACGGCTTATTCATCGCTGGTACGATGAACAGCCCACCAGACGGTACTGGGCTTTCGACACCCCAAGTCATTGATAGACCACCACCAACCGCGGCACCAATTGAGCAAGCCACGACCATCCGAATCAAATCAACTGCAGCTAACGGAATAACGCCTTCGGTAATCATGACGATTCCCATTGGAAAGGCAACTTTGATATTGTCTTCTTCTTCTTGTGTGTAAATCTTATGTTTAAACAACTTGGATAATACCCAAGAGAGTGTGACACCAAATGGTGGTACCATTGATGCTAAAATCTTAACTGCTTCAGGTTGTTTAACCCCTTCTAGTAGCAACCCATCTGCAAATAACGAAGCAACTTTATTGACCGGTCCACCGAAGTCAAATGCTGCCATACCACCCAGAATTGCGCCAAAAGCAAAGCGCGCTGATCCCTGCATACTATTTAAGAAAGAAGTCAACGCATTAGTTGCCCAAACAATTGGCTGACCAACAACGAAGAACATGAGTATGCCCATAATTAATGATGACAATAATGGAATAATCATCATGGGAACGAGCCCTTCTGCCCATTTCGGTACTTTGATATATTTGACTAGAAACGCGACTAACCAACCGGTTAAGAAGCCACCCAGCATACCACCTAAGAAACCGGCACCGATGTTATAAGAAATAATCCCACTTAATAGCCCCGGTGCAATCCCTGGACGATCAGCAATCGAATAGGCAATCGCGGCTGAAATAACCGGTGCTAATAATCCCATGCCCCAAACACCAAGTGTCGTTAACGCTGACGGAATTGAATAGCCATTTTTGAAGTTTGTGATTTGAGAGCCACCTGTTAGGTTACCAATCGCGATTAGTAGCCCGGCAGCAACAACTAGCGGTAACATGTATGAAATTGCTGTCATTGCATGTTTTTTTAGCTGCATTTTCTTTAACATATCCATTCACCCCATATTAAGATGCTTGTAATTTATCGACCACCGCTTGTAATAACTTAGTAGGTGCTTTTATAGCTGTGTTAGTTGGGACTTCGACAACCTTTTTACCAGCAAATCGTTCCCGACCGCCAATCTTAATATCAACAACTAACAAAACGAAGTCAGCTGCTTCAATTTGGGCCGGTGTTAATTCATTTTCCGTACCAATAGTACCTTGTGTTTCCATATGAATTTCGTAACCTAATGATTGTGCAGCTTTCATAACCTTTTCTCGTGCAATGTAAGTATGGGCAATCCCAGAAGTACATGCTGCGACACCAACAATTTTCATCTTTACCCCTCCTCTGGTTCTTTAGCTAACAAATCCATTAACTCAGCTTTGGTTTCAATATGATGCAAACGTTCAATAAAACTATCATCGGCTAATAAAATCGCAACCTTTTGCAAAAGTTTGATATGCAACGTATTCGCATCTGTATCTTTTACTGCAAATAGAATAACCACGGTCACCGGTTCATCATCTAGCGCTTCCCAGCCAATCGCATGTTGACTAATGCCAATCGCTAAGGTCGTGTTTTTAACTGCTTTTGACTTGCCATGTGGAATGGCAACGCCTTGACCTAAACCAGTCATACCTTCAGTTTCACGATACATCACATCATCAATAAATCCTTGGCGATCTATGACATCACCATGCGCAACTAGTAAATCAGTCAATTCTTCAATTGCTGCCACCTTAGTCGTTGCTTGCAGGTCAATTGAAATTAGTTCGGGTGTAATAACCTTCGAAATTTCAAAGCTATTCATATCAATTGCCATTTATCCTCAACTCCTTCAACATCCTTTTAACACTAGTCTGATCATTTTTATTAAACATTGCGTTAACTAGCAACACTGGCTTAGTACTAATATTGTCAGCCGCAATGGTTGTTATAATAAAGTCAATATGACGATCATACTGCGCACGTCGATTTTGGTACTGGCGAAGCGATACAACATCTTCAATCCGTAATTCTGGAAAGAATTTATGCACCTTTACTTTCAGTAACTCTGATGTTCCAATCCCACTAGCGCACATAATTAAGACACTAGTTTCGGTAGGATTTTGTTCAATAAACTTTGCAAAGTACAATGTGATAAATCCAATTTCATCGTCTGATAAGTTGCGTTGGAACTGGGCCTCAAAAACTTGATTAACCGCTAACTTAACACTCGTAAAAGTATCCGGATATTCGGTTTGAATATCCGCTAGTAATTTATTGGTTATTTCAATATGATTTCTAATCCGGTTTAATAGTGGCTTAATGTGATTCATTAACTCAGGTTTCAATTGTTCAACGTTGAAGTTAATCCCCGTTACTTGACCAATTCGTTTAATAATTGCTAACGTAATAATCGCAACTTTTTCTGAATAAACCGGCTCACCATTGCCTTCTGAAAACAATCGCGACGAGCTTAAATATTGCAATAAATAATATTTTTCTTCTCTAGGTAGGGCTTGTCCTAAATACCCCGATAAATTGTTAATAACTCGATTAGCAATTTGGTAAAAATCTGGGTTCTCTTCAATTGCTTTTTGCTCTGCTAGTTTTATTTCCGCTGGTACCTTTTGATCTGGTACAATGCCTTTTCGATAACGATTTACTAAAATATATAAGTGCGAAAAAATATTGACATTATACGGATACGGAATGATTGAATCTAATTGATTTTCAATCGATCTAAATTGATCAATGATGAAGCGCATGTCAAAGGTATTAAGTGCTGGAAACTCTGAACTGATTTTTTCAGTTTCAATATCGTTCACTTTACTAATATTCTGCAGAATGGCCCGCCGAATGGCTAACTCATGACCTGCAACCCCCACACGATGATTCTTCCGAACCAACTCAACATCCAATCCCTTTAATTGATCTTTTATTACTAGCAAGTCTGCGTTAATTGCAGTATCACTAACAAAGTATTTTTCAAACAAATAGCTTACTAACAGCTTCTTTGGTGCGCTGAAAAGCAATCGCAATAAAACTTCGTTACGTCGTTCAACCGGTGAAAAGTCACTCGTATGCTTTTCATGTTTCTGACTCTTTAAATATTTCTTGTATTCAAGTTTGTAGCCTTTACCTTTTTCGGAACTAATTAGTTTACCAACATCACTGCCTTCGTTAATTCTTTCGATATACCGCATGACTGTTCGCGTTGAAATTCCTAATCTTTTAGCTATATCATTGGAGGTCAAATATCTATCTTGTTGACTAAGGATTTCAAGAAGAACTTGGGCTTTTTCCTCAAATGACATTCTTTCACCTCGCTTTTCCTTACACTTTGATTATATAAGGGATAAATGTAAGCGATTACAAACGTCTGTCAGGTGAAGCTGACAACTTTCTCAAAAGCTTAAAAAGGCGCAATTATTGGCATGTTCATCGCTAATAATTGCGTCTAAAAATCTGTTAGTACCACTCACTCTAAATCCCTATTCTCAAAGTGTTATTGTCTTTTATCATCTACAATTTACCATATAAAAAGCGTCTACATTTCTGCAGACGCCTCATCTAATACTTATATTTCGTTTTGAATGCTGACTTGGCTGCCAACCTTAATTTGCGGATATGCTTTATCTTCAACATACATTGTCCCCGCCAAACCAGCTTTAGTTTCACCGGTAAAGCTAACTGCAATATGCCCTAGGTTCTGCAAATTTCGTTGAACTTCATTACCAACCGCTGTAACTTGGTAAGACTCATCATCAATAATCAAAAACATCCCTGGTTTGATCTCACCATCAATTGGATTAACATCAACAATATAACAAGATGGTCGTAAGGCATCTGGCGCTTCATCACCAAAGAAGATTACCATTTTGATTTCAGCAAAATCTAGTGCTTCGTTACCAATCTCTTTAACAACTGTTTGATATGCGACATTCTTATTAGTTTCCATCATTCAATTCACCTACTCGATTATTTTCTATCTTATTTACCAGCATATAATCCAAAGCTGGCAATCCATG
This sequence comes from Lactiplantibacillus daowaiensis, assembly GCF_005405085.1. Classification (GTDB taxonomy): domain Bacteria; phylum Bacillota; class Bacilli; order Lactobacillales; family Lactobacillaceae; genus Lactiplantibacillus; species Lactiplantibacillus daowaiensis. The sequence goes on from NZ_BJDJ01000014.1 coordinate 19,487, forward strand.
CAACGAATACCCGTGGGACCCCATTAAAGAACCGGGAATACAGGACGGATGGCACCCCAACTTCAACTGTCTTAGATTCAGCTTCTTCCAAGCCTAGTCCAACTGGAATAAAGTCACAGGCATTTTGCGTGTTAATCGCAAACAAAGCGGGTAAAGCATATTGTGGTGAAATATTGCCTTTACCAATTTCAACCCCAATTAATGTCCCAATAACTTGACCAATAACCGCTCCAGGTCCTAATAGTGGCGATAAGAATGGCAATGAACAAATAAATCCCATAATCATCAGGCCCCAAACGTTCCCGGCCAATGGTGTCATTAACTTCGCAAAGACCTTACCAATCCCAGATCCTTGAATAATCCCAATTAATAACGCCACAAACGCCATGAATGGAATAATGGTATTAATAACAGTCTGAACAGAATCTTTGGCGGCTTGATTAAAAGTCGCAACAACTTTACCTGCACCGACCCCAATTTTAGCGATAAAACTCTTGTGTTCCATCTGTTGCGTAATGGTTTTACTATTATCGTACTTAGCATCGCTATCCGTTGCCGTTGGTTCTGGTTCAGAAGCGGTGTCAGCTACAGCTTGCGGTGTTGTCGCCGTTTCATCCGTGGACTTAATCTGATTAACGCCCACATTCGAAACATATAATTCAGGCGTAATGTACTTAGCCAATGGACCACTCTTACCTGTTGGCAACACATTAATTGTTAGAATGCCTTTTTTAGGATAAATCCCACACCGTAATGTTCCCCCACAATCAATAATGGCAACTGCAATTTCATTATCTGGAATTGATGTTTTAAAACCATCAATGGCTTCCATACCTGTCATTTCAGCAATGCGATCTACAATTTCAGGCTTGTTACCACCCGTAACGTAGATAAACTTGTGTTTTTCTTCAGTCGGTGTAATTGTGAGTGGGCCACCCCAGCCACCAGTACCGTGTTCAACTCGAATACTTTTCCATGACATAATCTGACCCCTCCTTAGGCGTTCGCTGAAACATTAACTTCTTTAGATAATTTAACCCCACTCGTTCGACAAACATAAGCGGTCGTGTAGTCAGTCACCCAACCACCAATGAAGTTCATAACTAACCCAACTAGCAGATAACGCATCGCTAAATCCATCGTGTTGAGTCCTAACTTTTCAACCCCTTGGGCGATTCCTAACCAGATGAATAACTCCCCTGGATTAATATGTGGAAAGACCCCATTACTTGTGTGACAGAATTGTGCTTGAGCAGCATAGTAACTTGGTTTATAAAATTCTGGCAAGAACCGGCCCATGGTGAACGACATTGGATTGCCTAACATAAACGCTGATAAAAATGGCAAGATCATATAACGGGTAACAACATTTCGTGATGAAGCTTGGGCTAATTTGTTCATCCGTTCTTCACCCAAGTAGGCAATGATCGTATTCATTAGAACCAATAAGAGCAAAACAACTGGCACGATTGAACTCATCCAACCGATAAACGTTTTAGCACCAGTCTGGAACAAGCCCATGAAGCCTGATGCGAAAGCTGTAATGTATTTCATAATTCATTTCTCCTAACTTTATTGAGTTGCCGATTAATTAATTGAATAATTTGGTTATAAAATTGCTTAATCTTTTCAAATAACGGCATTGAGAAAATATTAACGCTGGTGTTGAGATCGTCATAAGCTAATTGACCGGTCTTAAAATTAACAAAGTTCCGGTAAGCATTTAAGATACAGCCGCGAGTTAACTTATCAATTTGTTGCATCGTTGTATTATCCGCTGCAACTTCAGCAATATTACGTTGTTGCAGCAATGGTAGTGGCTTGAAATGGGCAAATATCGTAACCCCTTTCATTATGCGAGCCTCTTGAATATTGCCATCAATATCAATCGATAATAACAACAAACTGCCAGACTGTAGGCGTTTTGGATTCTTGCCAATCAGAACTCGGCCCTGTTGTCGCATGTCACTATAATTTTGGGAAAAGTTTTTAATCTGAACAAAGCCTAACAATCCTTGTAAGAGGAACGCTGCGACAAGTCCGATACCAAGATATACCGTAAACGCCATTTAAATCCCCTCCGTAATCTGTGTTAATGTCTGCTGGTTATCGTAGTTCAATAACCCCTGATAAATGTTACTGTTACTAGCAATTAAAAAAATCAAATCATAAATCTGCGAAAGCACCTTATTTAAGTCATGATTTAATTCTTTTGGAATGCCAATTAAGAAAATCACTTGGACATCGCGATCTTGATATTTAGTCCGCCGATCAAAGACACCAATTTGAAGTAAAATTCGTTGGTGCTTGGAACTGTCAATCACATGCGGAATCGCGATGCCATTTTCGAAGACACTAGAACCTTGCTGCTCACGTTGCTGCCAAGATTTCATAAACTCCGCATTCAGACTATGATCCTTAATTCGCGCTTGAATCATTGTTTTAACAGCCTCTAAATACGGCAGCTTATGATCGAAGTGCCAAAAATCAAACTCACAGTTACCATTCAAAATTGCTTTTTCAACCAATGATACTTGCAACTTTCCTCGTAATTCATTCGTACGAAAAGCCGCGCTAATTCGAACAACCGGCGTCGTTGGATCACTATATTCAATTGGCCGGTCGGAAAAAATCAGTAAATAATGTCCGTAATTAGCATTTAATTGTTGGGCCGTTGCAAAGACCGTTACGACAACTTCGTCTTCAAAAATCTCATCTAGTTGATGTTGAATGAACTTGACAACACTAGACCCAACTTGACCGACAATGGCAACTTCAAAACTTGGTTGCCCCGCATTTTTCCGATCTTCCAATTCCATCTCAAAATATAAAACTAGATAGCCCATCTCAGCCGAATCAACCGAAATGCCAATATAATCATCCAACACCTTCAACGTTGTCTGAGCTAGGTCATAAGCAATTGGATACTTCTCAAACAAATTACTCGGTAATAGCTGGTTCGTTTGAACATGGAAGATAGTTCGATTAATTAAAAATAGAAAATGATATTTAATTTGGTCATACATGTGCTCAAAGTTTAGTGTGCTATTGAGCTCACTTTGTTGCTTAATCGTTTGAAATAACTGAGCGTTCACTGCCAATCGACTTTCAATTAACTCATCGGCTAACAAACTATTCGCTTTAAACGCCAGTGGTGACATTAAATAATCAAGTTCACTATCGTTAATATCACTAGTAAATCCTGCTGATAAAACATCAACTAGACAACTTACATTACCTGACAAATGCCATAAGCGATGAAAGTGTGGAATCTTAGATGTTATGCGGTGGCCGCTTTTAATTGAGAAACTTAGTCCAATCAAGTTACGACGCAACGCCTTGATAATTGATGCATCCAGACCTAATTGGTGACAACATCGGTTAAGTCGTTCCAGCCAGTCCGTTGCAACCGCCTTTTGCAAATCAAAGTAGTCATAGATAAAATGATCCACAATAATTGGCGCTTGGTATGCATCGTAAAGCATCAACTTAATACCGTTATTCGTCATCGAATAAATTTCAGCATCATAGCACGCTAACATTTGTCGTAACTGCTTTAAATCACGGTTAAGCGTGGTCTTACTAATCGTTAATTCATCCGCCAAATCATCTAGCGTAATGTAATCTTCACTTTGGAATAGCCGCTTCATAATATACGCATACCGTTTATTGGCATCGTTAAAATCCAAGCTCTTCTTCAAATGACCGGTTTGTAATTTAGCCAACTGCTGGTAATCGTCAACTTGTAAATAATATCGCCGCTGTTTTTCACGAACTTGAGCGGCCCCATTTAACTCTTCATTCAATTGCTGAATGTATTTGTTCATCGTTCGTTCGGAAACATGTTCAGCTGCAATCAGCTCATTCATCGTCACAGAATCGTTGACAATGAAAAAGCTTAAAAGACGCAGATATTGACTATTCAACTACATCATTCCTTTTTAGCCTCGCGATTTGCCCCCGGCTACATTGGTTGTTACCCCAGTAATATAGCTTGCTCGTTTTGATAAAAAGTAACTAACTAAATCTGCCACTTCATATAAGTGTCCGCTACGACCTAGTGGTGTCGTGGTAGTGCTCTTATACCCAGCTCTTAAATCATCCACCGTCTTATGCCGTGAATAGGCTAATGCTTCTTCATACGATGGTGTTCGTAAGCCAGTTGCTTCCATGATTCCTGGTGCGACGCCAACAACTCTAATATTAAATTCACCCAATTCCTTCGCCCATGAACGTGTCAGTCCATTAATTGCGCCCTTAGTTCCAGAATAAATGCTTTGCCCTTGCGACCCTTCTAGCCCAGCTTCTGATGACATATTGACAATGACACCTTCACTTTGCTTTGCCATATACCGTCCAACTGCTTGTGAAAGCAAGAAAGTACTCTTTACGTTAACCGCAAACATCTTGTCAAAAGCACCTTCATTTAATTCATATTTACCACGCGGATTTTGATTATCAACTAATAAACGTGGCATATTAATCCCAGCGTTATTAACTAAACCATCAATTCGACCAAACTTTGCAACCACTTCATCAACGGCTGCATCAACTGCTTTACCAGAGGTCACATCGCATTTAATAAAATGCAAACGTTCATTATTGATTTCACTCGGATTGAGATCTAAATCAAACACTTGGGCACCATGACCCAACAACTCTGATACAATCGCATCCCCAATACCCGATGAACCACCAGTGACAATAATGACGTTATCTTCTAATTCTAACCAATCTTTTGACATAATTAACGCGCTCCTTACAACTTATATTTATTTTCTATAGTTACATCGTAATGTAAGCGCTGACATTAATTAATATCGTTAATTTCAGTTCGTTATAACAAAGTGGTTTACTAATCCCGACCAATGCTTGCTATACTTGATGTCCAACGTTGCCAACTTTTGCAATAAAACGTCAAAATTAAATGCTGATAACAAAAAATAGTAATTGGCCAGTTTAATTCACCAATTACTATCCACAAAAAACTTTAAATTAACTTCAAGACATCATCTGGTCGTGTTAATGCATACTTGGCGCTACCAAAATCAATCCCTGGCAATGCCCCCCAACCAGCACTTGCAAAATCCATCTGTGCGGCCTTAGCAGCTTGCATATCAAAGACACTATCACCAATATACAACGTCCGCTCAAGGTCTAACTGATGGGTTTTAACGGTATATAACAGTGGCTCCGCACTTGGTTTAGGATTTGCTGTTAAATCTGATGTTGTCACGATTTCAGCAGCTGCAATTAACGGAAAATACTTTGTTTCCGCATCAAATTGCAACCGATCTTTTGAGGTAACCACACCCGTTTGGATTCCCAGTTTATTTAAGTTCAATAATAATGCCTCAATACCTGGAAAATAAGCTAATCGATGCATATTACGACCAAATTCAACCATGTAACCATCTAAGACCTTTTGCCAATCGGGCACGCCAAATTCTTTTAAGATTTCATCTCCAGGCCGGCCAATCCGCTTACGATACTCAGCTAATGGCACATCAACACCAACTGCTGCGGCACCTTTTTGCAAAGTCTCAGCAATAAGATTAGCCGAATTGATCAACGTATTATCAATATCAAATAAAATCGTTTGATAAGTCATTTGCAGTTTCCTCCTCCCCCCATAAAAAAAGGTGCTCGACCATTGTAGCCGCAGCACCTTTTCAAGGAGGTTTGTAATTCTAGTTATTACTCAAATATATGTCATTGCAAAGCCAAGTACTATTCAGCTAAATCTGGATCGTCAGGGTTTGATGCAATCATAACTTTCAATTCTTTGCCGGCCATCATCGCATCAAAAGCATCACGCCAGTGTTCCAAATCAAAGACCTTCGTAATCATGGCATCTTGGTTGATTGCACCTTTACTTTCAAGGTGTAATGCAATTGGCCAGTCATATGGGTTTTGTGAACGTGAACCACGATAAGTGATTTCATGTTGAATAATAGAACGTTCATCCAATTCATTCATTGGTTTAGCAAAGAGACCAACTTGTTGGAAAGTCCCACCCTTACGGATTAATGGTAAGGCCGCATTAACAGCTGGTGTCGCACCAGAACAGTCATAAACCTTAGTTACACCAACGCCATCAGTAGCATCCATGATGATCTTTTCAAGATCTTCCTTTTGCGTATCGATGACAAGATCAGCACCAAGTTCCTTGGCAATTTGGAGACGATCAGCATCTTTAGTAATCCCAGAAACGAAGACCCGAGCACCAATTTCTTTAGCGATTTGTAAAGAAAGTAAGCCCATTGGTCCTGGTCCGATGATAAGTAACGTATCATGTAACGTGAATGGTGTCTTTTGATACATCGCATGAACACAAGAAGCAAGTGGTTCAGACATTGCAGCCATCTTGTAAGAAACGTTATCTGGCAAAATGTGGGCACTTTCTTCGCGAGTTAAAACATAGTTGGCCATTGAGCCATTGGCCTTAGTCCCAATCCCTTCGCGGTTAGGGCACAGGTTGTATTCTTTGTCTTGGCAGTAAATACAAGTTTCATCGGTAGCAAAAGTCGTTTCACTAGTAACCCGATCACCAGGCTTCAATGTTTTAACGTCTGGACCTACTTTAACAACTTTACCTGAGAATTCATGACCTAAAACCAATGGGGTGACAGCGTTTGCATATTGACCCTTGAATGTGTGGATATCAGTCCCACAAATCCCAGTATAGGCAACTTTTAGTAATACCTTGTCCCCAGTAACTTCTGGTACAGGGATTTGTTTTAATTCCATGTTGTCATAACCGGCTTCGGTCTTAACAACAGCTTCCATTGTTTCTTCATTAAATTCTTCAGCAGACATAATTCATGTTCCTTTCTGAGTTCTAAAATGTTTTAGTTAAATAAAGGTTGAACTAATTGTGATACTTTCAAAACAAGCCAGTTCAAGATGTTACCACCGGTATCCAAGTTGGTAACTTCAGATGCGCCTTTAGGGAACGCAACGATTCCGTGCATCATTGAAGTCAAAGTTGGACCAAAGTCGGTCGCCATTAGTAAAGCGAAGATCATTACAATGGTAGCGGAAATAACAGAATGAACGATATTCCCTTTGCGGCTAGGTACGATCAAAGCAGCAAAGAATGGAATGGTGGCCAAGTCACCGAAAGGTAAAACCCGGTTACCAGGTAAGATAATTGCTAAGAATAAGGTAATTGGAACCATTAACAACCCAGTTGCCAAGGTCGCAGGTGAACCAGTTGAAAGGGCAGCATCCATCCCTAAGTAAATCTTGCGGTTGCCATATTTTTCTTGAAGTAACTTTTGGGCACCTTCTTGGATTGGCATTAAGCCTTCCATCAAGATCTTAACCATCCGTGGCATTAAGAACATAACACCACCCATGGACATCCCAAGTTTCAAGATGTTTGGTACGGAATAGCCACCTAAAGCGGCTAATAACATCCCAATAACAATCCCCATGACCATTGGTTCACCGAAAACACCAAACCGTTTTTGAATGGTTTGTGGATCGACATCCCATTTACTGATACCAGGAATCTTGCTAACAACCCAACCAATTGGAATCCCCAATAACCCATAAGCAGCGGCTGAACCTGTCGGGAAACTAATCCCCTCTAGACCATAGAACTCTTCCACTTTGGGTGCTGTTTTATCAGCAATGATTAAGACTGCAACTTCGTAAACAATACCGGCAAGAATAGCAAACCACCAGTTCTTCGTAACCACATAAGCAGTTGCTGAAGCAGCAATCATATGCCAGTAGTTCCAAATATCGATATCCAAAGTCTTCGTCCAATTCAAGAGAATTAAGATAACGTTAACGACTAAAATAATCGGAATCATAATAGCGGAAATTGGTTGTGCCCAAGTCCCAGCGGAAACTGCTGGCCACCCGGCATCAATAATCGTCAAGTGGAAGCCAAACCGTTTAACCATTGCTTGCGCGGCCGGTCCGACACTCGTAGTCAATAAGTTGATAACTAAGTTGATCCCAATCATCCCGATACCAACTGTAATCCCAGCGGTGAGGGCTTTACCCGGCTTTACCCGGAAGATTAACCCAACGATAAAGATGATAATTGGTAGCATGACACTTGGGCCAACATTGATGACGCTTTGAACCACGTCAGATAAGACTTTCATAATTTTTCCTCCTACTAAGTGAATCTAAAACTTTTCAAAGTATTGAATTATTGTGCTTGAATTTCGCGCGCTTTAGAAACAATTTCTTCCTTTAATTTGTCAACGCCAATACCAGTTAAGAAAGCCATTGCTTTAATTGCTGGAATCTTGAATTCAGTAGGTAAAACAGTCGTTGAAATTAACATATCAGCATCATCTTGTTTACCAGCTGCTTCCGCAATCTTGATTTGAATCAAGTTAGCATCAATGTTATTTTCTGCAAATAAATCTTCAACCTTCTTCATAACAACAGTTGAAGTTGCGATACCAGCACCACATGCGACTAAGACGTTTAATTTTTTCATAATAAGTTCCCCTTTTCTTTCTATATACTATAGATAAGTTCTAATTTTATTTACTTAACAATTGATGAACAGTTCCTTTGCTGTCAGCGCTTTCAATTTGAGCAATCAGCGCATCATCTTGGATAATTGCCATTAAGGCTTGTAGCATATCCAATTGGGCATGCGGTTGATTCAATCCCAAGACGAAGACTAACTTCGCGCCTACCTGTTGTTCAGGATCATCCATCCGACTAAAGTCAACCGGGTCATCGTTGACAATGACAGCAACGAATTCTTTTTTAATCGTATCAGCATCAGTATGTGGGATGGCAACGCCACGTTTTTCCAATTGTAAGCCAGTTGGGAAGGTCGCCTCCCGCTTGATAATCTTTGGCAAAAATTGGTCAGTAACAAAACCATCTGCTTCAGCTTTAGCATTAACTGCCGTAAATAATTCTTTCGATGATTTAAAAGAAGTATGTAAGAGAATTAATTGATCTCTTAGGTAATCACTAACTTCTACAGTGTTCTCACTCAAAATATGTCTCTCCTTTCGTGGATCGATTAAATGTAATCGCTTTCAATGACTAAATTGTATCATTTTGCATTTCATTTGCAAGACTTTTCTTTAAAAAACTTTTTCCGCTTTATTTGCAAAGTTGGATTGGCAAGCACATATACTTGGCAAGTTACAAGTTGTTTACTTCACAATCTTTGATTTATTAGTATAGTAATCGCTTACAATGTTAGCGTTTTATATATTTGTTTCTTCACGTATGCAAAATAGTTTGCAAACCGTTGCCAAAAGTGTGCTATGATAATAGCGAAAAAATAATTCTATGTTAATCAAACAAATTTCAAAGGGGATGAGTTTATGGACGTCATGCAACGGCAAAAATACATCTTAGATCAACTTAACCAACAGGGAACCATCAAGATTGCGGATATTAGTAAGCAAATTGATGTGTCTCGTGAAACGATCCGTAAAGATGTCTACAACTTAGATAAGCAAGGACTGGTACAAGCTATACGAGGCGGCGCAACATTGCCACAAAGTGTCAGCGAAACAAAGTATGGTAAGCGGCAACACGAAGCTGTTAGTGAAAAGAATCAAATCGCAGTTAATGCATTACGGCTAATCCACGATGGTGAATCAATCTTTCTAGACTATGGCACTACGGCGTTCCAAGTTGCTGAAGAAATTAAACATAGTCAGTTACATAATCTAACGGTGATTACTAATTCGACTTTCGTCTTAAATTCATTGCAATTTGTTAGCGATATCCAGATCGTACTACTAGGTGGCACAATGCGAACTAGCGAAGGATCACTTTCGGGTCCAATTACGTTAAGTAATATCCATAACATTTATGCTGACATTGGTTTCTTTGGTTGTGGCGGTGTTAATTTGCAAGCTGGAATTACTAACCACTATATAGAAGAAGTCGAAGTTTCGAAGAAAATGATGGCCCATTGCCGAATGAAAGTCGTCTTGGCAGACCACACTAAATTTGAAAAAAATGCCTTATATAAGACCGCTAGCGTTGATGACATTGACGTTATTATCACGGATGATCAGCTTGACCAACGAATTGCCAAGCAAATCCGACTCACTGACATCTCCTTGATCAGTGGAAAATAAGAATTTTTATCGGAGCATAACCCTTGATATAACAAGGATTGATCATTTCTAGCAAGCTGGTCATGCGTTTTAATGCCAAATTACGCTTGACTTTATTTTTGAAACCGCTATCATAATAACCGTAATGATAAATAAAACAAAGATTTGCAAAGGAGTTGCAAAACGATGAGCGAAACAATTAACAAAAACACTTCTGTTGATTATTCTTCAGATGAATACTTAAATCGCGTCGACGAATATTGGCGGGCTGCCAACTACATCTCAGTTGGTCAACTCTACCTATTAAATAATCCCCTATTAAAGGAACCTTTAAAGGCAACGGACGTTAAAGTCCATCCAATCGGCCACTGGGGCACGATTGCCGGCCAAAACTTTATTTATGCCCACTTAAACCGGGTTATTAATAAGTATGGTTTGAACATGTTCTATATTGAAGGACCAGGTCATGGTGGCCAAGTCATGGTTTCTAACTCATACTTAGACGGGACTTACACTGAAACCTATCCAAAAATTACCCAAGATACCACTGGGATGAAGCGTTTATTCAAACAATTCTCATTCCCAGGTGGCGTAGCATCACATGCTGATCCTAAGACACCAGGTTCAATTCACGAAGGTGGCGAACTTGGCTACTCAATCTTGCATGGTGCCGGTGCCGTTCTTGACAATCCTGGTTTGATTGCCGCAACGGTTGTTGGTGATGGCGAATCAGAAACTGGTCCATTGGCAACTTCTTGGCAAGTTAACAAGTTCCTCAACCCAATTACTGATGGGACGGTCTTACCTATCTTGAACTTAAATGGTTTCAAGATTTCTAACCCAACTGTGCTTTCACGTGAATCACATGAAGAACTTGAAGACTACTTCAAGGGTCTTGGCTGGGATCCTCACTTTGTTGAAGGTACTGACCCTGCTAAGATGCACAAAGAAATGGCTGTTGAATTGGATAAAGTTATCGAAGAAATCCACGACATTCGTAAGAATGCTAAGGACAACAACGATGAATCACGTCCTAAATGGCCAATGATCGTCTTCCGCGCACCTAAAGGCTGGACTGGTCCTAAGACTTGGGACGGCGAACCAATTGAAGGGTCATTCCGGGCCCATCAAATTCCAATTCCTGTCGACCGTAACCATATGGAACACGCTGACAAGTTAGTTGCATGGCTCAAATCATACAAACCAGAAGAATTATTCGATGATAACGGGACTTTGAAACCAGAAATCGCTTCATTAGTACCTGAAGGTGATGCTCGGATGGCTGCTAACCCTGTTACTAACGGTGGGAAGTTAACCAAAGACTTAATCACACCAAACATCGATGACTATGCCTTGGATAACAAGGATCACGGTAAAGAAGACGGTTCAGATATGACTGAACTTGGTAAATATATCCGTGACTTAATCGAATTAAACAAAGATAACAAGAACTTCCGTGGCTGGGGTCCTGATGAAACCTTATCTAACAAGTTAGGTGCGGCTTTTGAAGACACTAAACGTCAATGGATGGAACCAATCCACGAACCTAACGATGCTTTATTAGCACCTGAAGGCCGCATCATCGACTCCATGTTGTCAGAACACATGGACGAAGGGATGTTGGAAGCTTATAACTTAACTGGTCGTTACGGCTTCTTTGCAAGTTACGAATCATTCTTACGCGTTGTGGACTCAATGTTGACCCAACACTTCAAGTGGTTACGGAACTCGCACGAAGAAACCCCTTGGCGGGTTGATGTACCTTCACTTAACGTGATTGCATCATCAACAGCTTTCCAACAAGACCACAATGGTTACTCACATCAAGATCCAGGTATCATTTCACACTTGGCTGAAAAGAAGACTGAATACGTTCGGGCTTACCTTCCAGGCGATGCCAACACCTTGATTGCAACCTTTGACAAGGCAATCCAAAGCAAGCAATTGATCAACTTGATCATTGCCAGCAAGCACCCACGTCCACAATGGTTCACAATGACTGAAGCTAAACACTTAGTTCATGATGGCCTTGGTGTTATTGACTGGGCAAGTACTGACAATGGTGAAGAACCTGATGTTGTCTTTGCAACTGCCGGCTCAGAACCAACAACTGAAAGCTTAGCTGCGGTTTCAATCTTACACGCAGCCTTCCCAGAAATGAAAATTCGCTTCATTAACGTCGTTGATCTCTTGAAATTGAAGAAGGACGATCCACGGGGCTTATCAGATGCTGAATTTGATGCTTACTTCACTAAGGACAAACCAGTTATCTTCGCATACCATGCTTACGATGACCTTGTAAAGACGATCTTCTTCGACCGTCACAACCATAACTTACACGTTCATGGTTACCGTGAAGAAGGCGACATTACCACACCATTTGACATGCGTGTCCGTAATGAACTCGACCGCTTCCACTTAGTTAAGGCTGCCATCTTAGCTAGTCCAGAATATGCGGTTAAGGGTGCTCATCTTGTTCAAGAAATGAACGATACGCTCGACAAGCATCATGACTACATTCGTGCTGAAGGTACGGATCTTCCAGAAGTTGAAGACTGGAAATGGACACCAATTAAATAAGCTCACTTAAAGTTTTGCTAATTCCTTAATTTGGTTCATGATTACGAAAACCGCCACTCTAGTTGCTGTGACTAGGGTGGTGGCTTTTTGCATTTAAAGAGTATTTTTCACTAGTAATATGTTTAGCATGATGCATTTTAAATATACCAGAGCTCAAATCATTAATTGACTTAATAAGAAAGAGACTCAGGTTTCCCCAAGTCTCCTCCATATTCATTACAATCAAATTTTCACAGCTAGATAATACGTTCCGCGACTGCTTGATCGATAATCAATGTATTGATAACATCATTTTCCAACAATACCTTAACGCCCTGAGCCTTCTTCTTTCTAACCGCAGTCACCACCACATTACTAATATTTTTCAAATCATCAATAGTAATACCAATAAGTCGATTCGAAAAATCAGTATGTACAGTGTGACCCTGATCATCAAAGAAATCAGCTACTACATCTCCAATTGCACCAGCACTAGTTAACTCATTAGTCTCGTCTTTTGTAATATAATCAAGTTTACGCCAAGTTGATGTCTGCACATCATTCCCAACCACATCAACATTCTTACCGCGCCTAAAGATGATTTTTAGTTCACATTAGATGATTTCACAGCCCAAACACGGCTAATTATTACTACTAAATAATTAGCCATTGTCTCACCCAGAACTTTATCGTTATCAAAAGAATCACAATTAACAGTTGGTTAATCCTAACTGTTAATTGTGATTCTACAAATACGAGTCTAATTAATTTAATCTAGCGCTTTCCATCGCCAGCTTTCAACTTCTGATAAGTCGGTGCCTTCAGTCCGAATATAATTATAATGCTTATCAAGCATCTCATTCATCTCTTGGACAAGATGAGCACCCCTAACAGCATATTCTGAACTAGCTAAGATAGCCGTCTTAACCAAGTGGAAACGGTCAAGTTCATTGCGAACACGCATATCAAATGGTGTAGTAATATCCCCTTCTTCACGATAACCATGCACATAAACATTGTGATTATGCCGGTCAAAGAAAAGCGTCTTAATCAAGTCATCATAGCCATGATATGCGAAGATAACTGGCTTGTCTTGAGTAAAGTAAGCATCAAATTCAGCATCTGATAAGCCCCGTGGATCGTCCTTCTTCAACTTCAAAAGGTCAACGACGTTAATAAAGCGAATCTTCATCTCTGGGAAAGCTGCATGCAAGATTGAAACCGCAGCCAAGCTTTCAGTCGTTGGTTCTGAGCCGGCAGTTGCAAAGACAACATCTGGTTCTGAACCATTATCGGTACTTGCCCAGTCGATAATACCAAGGCCATCATGAACTAAATGTTTAGCTTCGTCCATCGTGAACCATTGTGGACGTGGGTGCTTGCTGGCAACAATCAGATTAATTAATTGTTTACTTTGAATTGCTTTGTCAAACACTGCTACTAAAGAATTAGCATCAGCTGGTAAATAGGCTCTGATATACTCAGTCTTTTTCTCCGCTAAATGTGAAATGATCCCCGGATCTTGGTGTGAATAACCGTTATGATCTTGTTGGAAAGCTGTTGATGAAGCAATCACGTTAAGTGAGGGAACATCAGCCCGCCAAGGCGTTTCTTCATGCGAGTTCCGTAACCACTTGAAATGTTGGGTCAACATTGAATCTACCACACGCAAGAATGATTCATAACTTGCGAAGAAGCCATAGCGCCCGGTTAAGTTGTAAGCTTCCAACATCCCTTCATCCATGTGTTCTGACAACATGGAGTCGATGATGCGGCCTTCAGGTGCTAATAAAGCATCGTTAGGTTCGTGGATTGGCGCCATCCATTGACGTTTAGTGTCTTCAAAAGCCGCACCTAACTTGTTAGATAAGGTTTCGTCAGGACCCCAACCACGGAAATTCTTATTATTTTTGTTTAATGTAATTAAATCACGAATATATTTACCGAGTTCGGTCATATCTGAACCGTCCGTTTTACCGTGATCCTTGTTATCTAAAGCATAGTTATCGATGTTTGGTGTAATCAAATCCTTGGTCAGTTTACCACCATTAGTAATAGGATTAGCCGCCATGCGTGCACTACCTTCAGGCACCAGCGAAGCAATTTCTGGTTTCAAGGTCCCGTTGTCATCGAACAAGTCCTCTGGCTGATACGATTTAAGCCATTTCACCAGCTCATCGGCATGTTCCATATGATTACGGTCGACAGGAATTGGAATCTGATGAGCCCGGAATGACCCTTCAATTGGTTCACCATCCCAAGTCTTAGGACCAGTCCAGCCTTTAGGTGCACGAAAAACGATCATTGGCCACTTAGGACGCGATTCATCGTTATTATCCTTAGCATGCTTGCGAATATCGTTGATCTCTTCGATTACCTTATCCAACTTGGTAGCCATTTCGCTATGCATCTTAGCAGGATCATCGCCTTCAACAAAGTACGGATTCCAGCCAAGACCGCTGAAGTACTTCTCTAATTCTTCATGTGATTCACGTGAAAGCACAGTTGGGTTAGAAATTTTGAAACCATTTAGATTTAAAATGGGCAGAACTGTCCCATCAGTGATTGGGTTGAGAAACTTATTGACTTGCCAAGAAGTCGCCAATGGACCAGTTTCAGCTTCCCCATCACCAACAACCGTTGCAGCAATCAAACCTGGATTATCAAGAACGGCACCAGCACCATGCAAGATTGAGTAACCAAGTTCGCCGCCTTCATGAATTGAGCCTGGCGTCTTAGGATCAGCATGTGATGCCACACCACCTGGAAACGAAAATTGTTTAAACAATTGTTTCATCCCAGCGGTATCTTGGGTAATCTTGGGATAGGTTTCAGTGTAAGTCCCGTCTAAGTATGAGTTAGAAACCATGACTTGACCACCATGTCCAGGGCCTTCAATATAAAACATATTTAGTTTATATTTATTAATTACACGGTTTAAGTGGGCGTAGATAAAATTCTGACCAGCAATTGTACCCCAATGACCAATTGGATGGACTTTAACATCTGTTGCTTTTAATGGTTCCCTTAATAGGGGATTATTCAATAGATAAAGTTGTCCAACCGAAATATAGTTAGCAGCCCGCCAATATTTGTCAACACGACTCAAATATTCAACTGAAGAATAATCAGTAGCTACCTCAATAGTTGCTTCACTCATTACTTATAACTCCTTTTATTTACTAGTCAGTGCAACTGCATCTTTTAACGATTGGATACGTTGTTCTGGAGTATCAGCATCATAGATATATGAGCCACCCACGAACACATTAGCACCAGCTTCATAGCATTTTCCGATAGTCTTGTCACTTATACCGCCATCTACCTCAATATCAAAGGCGTAATCATTCAAATCCTTGATTTCCTTTAGTTTTCTAACTTTTTCTACCATTTCTGGAATAAAGGCTTGTCCACCAAATCCAGGATTTACTGTCATAATCAATACTTGATCAACTAACGGAAGAACCGGTTCAATCGCAGTCAATGGCGTCCCCGGATTTAATACAATGCCTGCTTTGACATTATTATCACGAATCAATTGCACGGCCCGATATATGTGACGAGTACTTTCAACATGGATCGTTAAAATATCACCACCAGCCTGAGCAAAATCTTTGATATACGCTTCTGGATTATCAATCATTAAATGACAATCTAGGACTAAGCTAGTATTTTTACGAATATCTGCCACAACTTTAGGACCAAAAGTAATATTGGGAACAAAGTGTCCGTCCATAATATCCACGTGTAAATACTCGACTCCCGCCTTTTCAACTAAAACAATATCATGTTTTAAATTACAGAAATCAGCACTTAGAATTGAAGGTGCAATTTTCATCATTCGTCACTCCCGAAAAAGTTAAATAATATAGAACATGCCACCAACTAGACCAACTAACATCAAAATTAGTACAACCGTTGTTGGCTTAAATTTACGTTTCAACAAGTAGTATGCGAGTAACGTAATTCCTAGTGGCAACAGTCCCAAGATTAATTTATCTAGAATACCTGTTTGAACTTTCAGAACTTCTTTACCAAGATTTATCTTCATAGGCGTCGAAACTTTAACAAATGTTGCAGACAACGCCCCAATGACAATCGGTCCCAAACACTGCGCATAAGTCATGACCGTTGGTAGTAAAGAACCTTTTAGCACCTTGGCAATCCCTTCTTTACCAAGACTGTATCCTTGCATCCATGATAAATACCCGATTCCCCAAATAATGCCTAAATGTAATAGCACAAACAAGATCGGCCCCATAAACACATTACCTTTAGCACCGAAACTAACCGTGAATGAAAGTAAAATAGGAATCAACGTTCCTTGCCACAACGTATCACCAATACCTGCTAAAGGTCCCATCAGTCCAGTTTTCAAACTGTTAATAGTACTACTAGTAATTGGTGCGCCATTAGCCTTTTCTTCTTCCATGGCAATAGTCATTCCCAAAATAGCACCACCAAAATGTGGTTCAGTATTGAAAAATTCCATATGCCGTTGCAAGGCTTCCTTCATCTCATCTTCATCATCGCCATATAAATGTTTTAAGATAGGTGAAAGTGCATGGATAACCCCAGTTGCTTGTAGTCGTTCATAGTTATAGTTCGCGTGAGAGAAGAAAGTCCACCGCCAAAAGGCACGAACAACTTCTTTTTTACTGAGTTTTTTCTCAGGTTGTACAGTGTCGGTTGATTGTTCACTCATGCTCTTTCACTCCCTTTTTTCATGTATAACTTAGTGTAAATATAAGCAATAATTGCAGCAAACACAGCAATTGGTAAAATAGCCATACCTGAATACTCAACAACCATAAAGCCTAAAATGAAGAATACTAATGTACCTTTAGCAGTCATAGCGCGTAAGTTCATTGCAATACCAAGCGCTGGTAACAGGCCACCAATAACAGTTAAAACATGTAGTGGTGTCCCTTTTAATCCACTAATAACATCTTTAACTGGACCTGATCCATAATAAGCGGCTAACATTGCAGGTAATACGGAGAAAATAAACATTGTAATCTGAGGTGGCCAAACATGTAAGAAGTTAATTCGATTAATATTTCCTTCATCAGCAGCAGTATCTGCCATATGAACAAAAGTAATATCGACTGTCATGTGTAAAACCCAAATCATTGTACCAATCAGACTAATTGGCACTGCCAGTGTAATTGCAACAGACGGTGAAACTCCTGATGCCATCCCAAGTGCAGTCCCTAAGGTACCAGCTAAGGCAGTGTCCATCGGAACCGCACCACCAGCACCAATCCATGCCAAGAAAGGCAATTGAATGGCAGCACCATAAATAGTACCTTGAACTGGGTCACCCAGAATCAGGCCAACTAATGCACCATTGACTAACGGTCGCATAATACTATGCGTACCAGCTAAAGATACCCAAGGTGTCCCCATTTGGCCGAGATAATAAACTACCCCGATTAAAAACGCTTGCCAGAGATGAATTGTCATAGTAAGTTCTCCTTTATGTTAATTCAACAGTCCCGCTACATTAGTAGCTTTATCGCTTGGCACAATTTGAACATTTACCACAGTTCCAGCTTCAATAATATTCTTGAATGTTTCACGTTCATCATCTGAAGCTGAGATATTCTTATAGAATTTTGTCCGTCCCTTAGCAGCACCCATACCACCAACAACTAAGTTGGCTAATTTAACACCGCCTTCAATCAAAGCATAGTAAGCTCCCGGTGTTTTGGCCAATAACAATAGTTTGTCATCATTGGCATCATTTTTTAAAAATTCAATCGCATCATTAATGCTAAAAACATCCAATGCGACACCTTCAGGTACCGACATTTCCATAACTGTTTTCAAAAAGTCATCCTTCGCCGTTTCGTCATCAATAATGACAATATGATTGCCACCTGTATATTGAAGCCAAGCAGTCATAACTTGTCCATGAATTAAACGATCATCAATACGTGCTAATACTATTTCTGACATATAAATCACTCCGTTCTATTGTTTGTTCGCAAATTTAGCAAAGAAATCAACAACACCATCAGTACCAGCCTTAAATGAAGAGGCTTTCATTTCATCCAAGCCTAAACCAAGAATACGATCATTGAACGCCTGTATTAACATTGGTAAGTTAACACCCGTAATCAGCTGATATGGAATTCCATCTAGTTTACGTTTTGCCATGGCCGCTTGATTATAGGGACTAGCACCAAATAAATCCGTAAAGACAATAACACCTTCACCATGGTCGACTTTCTCAATCCCAGCAACCAAATGTTCACCAAATTCCGAAATGTCGTCACCATGTTTTAACCCTAAAGTAAACACGTCTTCTTGTTCACCAATAATTAGATTCACTGCATCCATTAACCCATCAGCAAGGGTGCCATGCGTCGCAATTACAATTCCAACCATGTCCTACTCCTATCACAATTTATTTCCACTCGAATTTCAATAATGCTTTATGCCAGCTTTTTTCTTTTAGAATAGTATTGAAAGCAGTTACCATATCTGAAACATTTTCAACTGTCATCTCTTGATCTGGTAACAATTTACGCAATGCTTGTCGATACGCTTCATTTTGGCTCATTTCGTCAATGACTACTTTAAAATCAGCGGGCGTAGAGCGGCTAGTACCATACAAAGTCAAACCCTTCTCAAGAACATCACGTGTGTCGATTGGCACTAAATCTTCAGTAACTCCCATCAATACAAAGCTACCGGTCCGCTTAATCACTTTAATCCCTTCATTGATAGCCGTTGAACTAAAGCGTCCACCTGTGGCTTCAAAAATAACATCAAATTGCTCGCCAGCATTATCGAAGTCATATTCCGTACTCATTTCTTTTTGTGCAAAATCAACTTCATCTAAGCGATCTTTCATAGCTCCAAATACTGTTAGATTTTCTTTACCGATACCATAAATAAAGTGCAATGCTGCAGCTGCCATATACCCCACTGGTCCATCACCAAATAGCGCAACTTTCACATTATCCTTAGATAGGATGTCTTTAACGTGACTAGCAGCGTGGTAACCAATCGTACTAACTTCAGTTAACACCGCGATTTCATCTGGAACATTATCTGGAATCGGAATAACACCACTTTCAGGATGAACTAAATCGCTTTGCGCAATCCCATCGTAACCACTACTCAGAAAAACCGCATCTTGACTATAATTGGCAGGGATTTGGCTTTTTCTTGTTTCTCCGCGTAGAACATATCCTGGAATATTAGGTGCAATGACTACTCTTTGACCAACTTTAAAAGCCGCGCTCTTGCTTTCCTTGACGACGCCAATCCCTTCATGAAGCAACGCCATTGGTAACTTTTTCTTTAAAGCTTCAGGCCGACGTTGACCAGCAAAATACCGATCATCAGCATGGCAAACACTGGCCATAACAGGTTCTATATCGACCCATCCTGGTTTTAAATCATGTTCAATATTTTGAACTTCCATGGTACCTGGTGCGACTAACCGATATGTCTTCGAAGTAACTTTTTTCATTGCATCTATTCCGTTCATGATATGTCCTCCCACAAATGTAATCGTTTATATTTTTGATTCTATCACTTGGTTTTTATTTTGCAATATCTTTTTTTATCTGTTTTTTAGCCTCATAAATAAAAAAGAAAGCAAAAACGTTGATAAAAGCCAAGATAAAACCATATTTTGAACTTTAAATTTTTTTCGAAACACAGCATACCGGCATTTTAATTTGTGTTTTACAAAAAACTTGGCTAGAATTTATTTTAGCTAATACACGCTCCTTTTATTAGCGAACTAACATATAGAAAGACGTGAGAATGCTATGGGTCCGTATGAACGAAGAGATGCCATTTTAGCAGAAATAAAGGCTAACCATTCGGTAAGGGTTGCTCAACTTAGTGATGAGTTTGGTGTAACTAGAGAAACCATTCGCCAAGACTTATATTACCTCGATGAACAAGGCGCTATTCGGAAGGTTCACGGTGGTGCAGTTGATCGCACTGTTTTAGAAGATGAATATGAAAAGCGGGCTACGCAACATCGAAAAGAAAAAATGAGTATTGCTAAAAAAGCCTTAAAGCATATTCAAAAAGGCATGACTATCTTTATTGACTATGGCACTACTAACTTCTTTATTGCCAAGGCTCTTAGTCAAAGTGACTTAGAACCGATTACAGTAGTGACAGATTCATTGCCAGTAGCTGCTACGTTAGCATCATCACCGGGAAAAGATGTTATTTTGTTGGGAGGCGACTTGAGAAAAACTGAGCGTTCTTTATCAGGTGGCCTTACTTTACAGGCTGTTGACGGCATTTATATGGATGTTGGTTTTTTTGGCTGTGGTGGAATTTCACTAAACTCTGGCATAACTAACCATGACTTTAGTGAAGTTACGGTCTCAAAGAAAAGTATGTCGCATTGTCAAGAAACAGTCTTAGTCGCTGATAATTCAAAGTTCAACCTCACAACAACTTATAAGACAGCCGATTTTGACGACATCGATATTCTAATAACCGACTACCAACTATCTGAAGATTTTGATAAAGTTTGCCAGATACACAACATTGAGGTAGACAATTAACAATCGATAAGCTGATTGTGATTGTTGTAACTATCTTTCCTTCAAAAGAAAGTCTGCCGCTTCTTTTTTAAGAAATAATCTGTCTCACAAAATAAAAGCGGCTCAATTCAAAAAAGAGAATTGAGCCGCTTTGCTTATTAAAAAAATTATACATAAACACCATCATAAATAATGGCACTAATAATCCCGACAATTATTTGCGTTTTTCTGTTTTACGTACACATTTTGAATAATTGGTAAACTTAAACATCAAGTTTCACTGCCATGACTCTCACAATTAGTATTTCCAAATTAGCCTAATCGTTAATAATTCATCTCGATACCAACGTAAGTCAACGCTATCATCAACGCGTACATGAAATTGATCAACTATCGGTTGTGGAATGACATATGGATATGGCATCCCACTCGGATCCGTAATCGTAGTTGAACTATTGTGGGTTACAACAAGTCTCCCTGCTAAACCCAGTATGTCGCCATTTTCGACAGTTGCTCGACTTAGCGTCACTAAGTCAGTTTCAATCGGAACCTGATTGACTTTTTTGACTGCACTAACGTGTTTGGCATCATCGATGACTGCTGTGACGACATCACCACCAACTAGACCACTTTGTCGGATATCCTTTTCCGTCAGTGTGCCCTTTTTCAGTTCTATACTTCCTCGTTCTTCAACTAAGTCTACACCACCATCAATTCGTGGCCATAATGTATAATGATTCCCCGAAACAACTGACTGCGGTTCAGCTTGGCCATCACACCCCACAACTTTGGCCGTTAAGCTCGAATCTGATAACTGTAATCCATAGGTTAATGCCGTTGTTAACTTGGTTACATCAAATGCAACCTGTTGATCAACTATCTTACTTTGAGCCTCAGTCAATAGGCGTGTAAAATGCTGCCATTGCTGAAATGTGGCTAAATCAACCTGAACGGTTCCTTTTGGTTTGGGCATAATTGGTTTAGACATGATTAACCCCACTTTCTATAAAAAATGATATAACATCATTTTAGCATTTTATTTAAAAACAAAAAAAGTGTACGGATATGACTCAACTAATATCCGTACACTTACTAGATTACAGGCTTAAATGATGGCTTGGAACATCTCAGCCAACTTAATAAATATCCAGCCAACCCAAGTGGTTGCTGATCCCACAATGTTTGTAATAGCGGTAAAGCCTTTAACTGAACTAATGTGACTCATCACGGCTGCTTGCGTATATTCAGGCGCAATCGCTGTCCCGGCATAAAAGACTACCGTTACAATTAAAATCCCAGCAATTAACATTCTAAACATATTACGCTTGCAGAATGGCGCAACTAAAGCAAATAGGAACATTAGCGATGCTAAATCGGCAAACGGCAAAACTTTATTTCCTGGTAAGACAAAGGCTAGGATAATTGCAAATGGTAATAATAAGAGCCCAGTTGCCAAAACCGATGGATCATCAATCAATAAAGCAGTATCCATACCAATAAAGAATTTGCGCTTTGGGAACCATTCCTTTAATTGTGCATCGACTCGATCACGAACCATCACCAATCCGGAAACCAACACGTCGACCATAATTGGCAGTAAATACATCGCCGCCGCAATATTAATGGCTAAGGTCACAACTTTACTTGGATCATACCCAGCTAAAATTCCAAGGACAACCCCAATAATCGCACCAAACGAAATAGGTTCTCCCAAGGTACCCAAACGTTTATTAACGGCTTCTGGTTGTAAATTTATTTTATTTAATCCTGGAATCTTTTCAATAATCCAATCCGTAAAAATTCCAAATGGAATCCAAGCAACACAAGTTAAATGCGGAAATGAAATCCCTTTCAAATCCTTGTTTGGAAATTGTTTCTGGATAATTGGTTGTGTTAAGTCTGCCACAATCAATGTCAACGCATAAATTATCCAAGTTGCGATAATTGCAATCCAGAAATTCTTTGTTCCTGCATAAATACTAGCGCCAAGTAATAAGAAAATCCAAAAATTAAAAATATCAATATCAACAGTTTTAGTTATATTTAATACTAAAAGAATCGCATTAATTATTAGAAACCCGACAACTGTAATCGGCATAATTGGTGATCCCCAGCCGATTGTAGAAGCTGTTGCCCAACCAACATCAGTTACGGTTAAATGTAAGCCCAGTCGCGCTACCATTGCTTTTGATGCCGGTCCTAAAGCATTCAATAATAAGTTAATTACCATTGAAACACCGGTAAACCCTACCCCGACCAGCATCCCAGCTTTAAATGCTTTGGCCGGCTTCATCTTAAAGATCAAGCCAACTACGAAGAAGATGATCGGCATCATTACACTGGCACCTAAAGAAATAATACTATTAATTACTGCCATCTATACTCACATCTTTCTATCCTTCAAGGCTTTGTAAGAAACGACTTGCAAATAATTTAGGTGTGTTTTTGAACGCATCTGCTGTAGAACCGGCTAAATGCGATGTCAATGTCACATTGTCCAATGCCAAAAATGGACTATCTTTTGGTAATGGTTCATCATCAAAAGTATCAACTGCAGCGCCAGCAATTTGATGTTGTTGCAACGCTGCAATTAAGGCGGCTTCATCAACTAATGCTGAACGTGCAGAGTTAATGAAATAAGTGTCTGAACCCATCAATTCAAACATATGCGTATCAATGATATGGTGTGTCTCTTCGGTTGCTCGCATATGGATTGTGATTACATCAGCTCGTTGTACTAATTTTTCCAACTGATCAATTTTTTCAAATCCTTCTACTGAATCGACATATGGGTCATAGAAAATAACGTTCGCATCCATCCCTTTCATAAATTGACCTACTAACTGGCCAATATGACCAAAACCAATTATCCCAATGGTTTTGCCACCAACTTCAGGAATATTATCTTTGTTAGGAAAATCTTTCAACCAAATATCTTTGTGCATTGCTGCCGAAGTTCGCGCAATGTTCCGTGTTTCAGAAAGAATCAGCCCAACCGTAAATTCTGCAACCGCACGTGCATTTCGCCCGGCAGTATTCATCACTTTAATGCCTTTGCTTTCAGCATATTCACGATCAACATTTTCAATACCACCACGTAAGACACCGATATATTTAAGATTCTTAGCTTGATCGATTAGCTTTCTTCCAATTGGTGTAAATTGGGTAATAATAACATCAAATTTATCAATATCTTCAAGTAGCGCTGAATCAGTGACCTCAACGGCATTAGCCCCTTGTTGTTCGACTAAAATATTATCATTTTGAAGTGACTCAACTGATTCATGGCTCCAATCACGTACTGTAACGTCAAAACCATGCTTTTTCAGGCCGGTTAATCCATTTTCCAACATCGCTGGTGTAATCAAATTATCCCCAAATGCTAAAACTTTCATGATGAACGCTTCCTTTTCTAAAATTTAAAGTTAGTGCATTAACATCCCACCGGTAACATCAACTGTTGCACCGGTCATGTACGAATACACATCAGACGCGAATAATGTTCCCATCTTAGCGACTTCTTCAGGTTCAACAACACGCCCCATTGGAATCCGATTGACATAATAGTTAGGATCCTTATCCAAATTAGCCTGGATCATCCGAGTATGCATGATTCCAATGCACAAATTAATCACATTAATACCATTTTGAGCTTGTTCACGGGCTAGCGAAGCTGCAAATGCAATCAATCCTGCTTTTGAAGCAGCATAGTGTGAATGCCCAGTAGTTGACCCATAATAAGCTGCTTGACTCGTAACATTAATAATATGGCCACCATGTTTCATCGTATTAGCATCGCGGACAAATTCTTGACATAAAATAAACGGTGCCCGCAAGTTAGTTTCTAATTGTCGATCCCAATCTTTAACTTTAATTTCATCTACATGACCAGTCAGCCAAACCCCTGCATTATTCACTAAAATATCAATTTGTGCTAATTTTTCTTTGGCTTGCTTAAAGAAATCCCTGCAACCAGTTTCCTGTGATAAGTCGGCTTGAATACCGTAGGCCTTTACATTAGTTTCAGCTGCGACTAGTTTTTCGGTTTCTTCTGGATGTTCACTTTCGCTATAGTAAGTAAATGCAACATGCACACCTTCCTTAGCTAACGCCAATACGAATTGTTTACCTAAACCAGTCGCACCGCCTGTAACAATGGCATTTTTACCTTTTAACCCTAATTCCATAACAATTCCTCCATCTATGTTCTGATTTAAACTAATTCAGTATCTTCTAAAGTTTCCCAAGCACCTTGCATGTGTTGTAATTCTTTTTTATATAAAGCATATTTTTGTTGATAAATCTTGGCATTATCAGGATTAGGTTGTACCGTTCGTGAAATCTTGACCATCTTATCAGCAGCCGTTGCAAAATCCGGGTAAACACCTGACATTACCGCAGCAGCCATCGAAGTCCCTAAGGCACCATTTTCAGATACATCAACTAACTCCAGTGGTCGTTGGAAAACATCTGCAAAGATCTGCAACCAAATCTCACTATTAGTAATTCCGCCAGCGATTCGGATAGGACCATCAATATTTGGATTAATGTTATCCAGCTTTTCACAATGTGCCATATGTGCGAAGACAACACCTTCATAAACAGCTCGAACAAATTCAGCCAAACTTGTCCCTTTGGTTGCACCAACAAATCCAGCAGTCGCATTTGCGACACCAGCATTTGAGCCAAAAATGAATGGGAAAAAGATTAATTTACTATCAGCCGGTTCAACCTCATTTACTAAGCCGGAACAATAATCATAAATGGAGACTTGGTTACCCTCTTTTTTTAGTCGTGCTTTAACTGGTTTCATAAACGTGTTAATAAACCACGTTAAATTACTCCCAGAGGTTGGACTAGCTTCTGTAATAAGGTGATAACCATCAATTGGATAATCCGAAGTCATAAACAAGTCTTTAATGACTTTGATTTCTTTACTGATATACTGATTAATACTCCAAGTCCCAGTAACAATTGATAAATTATTTCCTGCTACCAGACCAGTCGACAAGGCACTAGCTGTAATATCAAATAATCCGCCCGCAACTGGCGTTCCTGCTGCTAATCCCGTTTCTTTGGCCACTTCATCCGTAATTTGACCACATTCCTTATCGGACTTAACCAACTTAGGCATCTTCTTCAACCAGTGGTCAATACCAAAGAAATCAAATACTTGTTCATCATAATCTTCAGTATGTTGATTAATCATTGACGTTCCAGACGCGTTTGATAGTTCAAATCCAGCCTGACCAGTCAACCAGTAGCGAACTAAATCAGTAATCATAAAAACATACTCAGTTTGATCATAAACATCTGGCTCATTTTCATCTAGCCACTTCAACAATGATACCGGTTGTGATGACCAAACCGTTTGAAAGGTTCGTGGACGCACAATCGTTTCATACGCAGGATCTGCTAACCATTTATCAACGATTTTATGGGCACGATTATCGGTTGAAATAATTCCATTACGTACTACACTGCCATTGTGACCCATTAGATACAGGCCATTACCATGGCCGGTACACGAAATACCAACAATGTCACGGGGATCGATAGCCGCTTTTTTTAGCGCCCCACGAATCGCCTCATAGTTAACTTGCTTTAGTTCGTTCATATCCCGCTCAGTCCAATACTGATGCGGTGTTAACATTTGTGTATAAGTTGTATGTTTTGCAACTTCATTCCCATTAATATCGTAAATGGCCGCTTTACTCGAAGTCCCACCATTATCAATTCCCATTAGATACTTTGCCATGAGCAAGCCTTCCTTTCCAAACTTACTGCCATAAGTCCACCTCGCTCGTTGTAACACCTGAGATTCCTACATCAAAGATATCTTGAATCATCGCGCTATCTCTGATAAACCCACCTGCAATATAATTATGCCTATCAGTCATCTTGCTTAACCGATCAATCTCATGTATGCCACACTCAGCGGGCAAAAATTCAATAGCATCGAAGTGATTATTCCTCAAAATATTGGCTGTACGTTTTAACGAACGAGAATCAATCATAAATAGTCGGTAAACAACTGTCAGATTTAATTCATTGGCAATTCGAGCTGCAGTAACATTAGTCGTAAAAATACCATCCAAGTGATACATCCGTTTCAACAACTGCATGCCAGTAACATCTGGTTTAAAACCACCAATTAACTCTAAGTCGGCAAAAACAAGTTTTCCTCTTTTATGCACGAATTCGACTTGTGACATTAAATTACCAATATTGGTTTCACTTAGAAAAACTAACGGCGACTTGGTCCGACAAGCTCTACTCAAATACTTAATGTTTCTAACCGACGGAATTACAACTGAATCTAATTGCATATCAATTACCTCAACAATATTTTTGTCTGAAAGTCTAAGGACTTCTCAGCTATTCCAGTGTACGCAACTTAGACGTTACTAGTGTTCAGACTTAACATTGTTGTAAATCTTAAGGGCTTCATCAACGCTTTTATCATCATGGATAATGGCTGATAATGCGGCGACTTTACCAACTGGGTTAGGATCTTGTGTAATATTTCGACCACAGGCAATCCCTTTAACACCAGCGTCCATTAAGTTACGGACAAACTTGAAATATTCCTCATTACTAGTCTTAGGACCACCTAAAGCAACAACTGGACGATGAGTGTTTTCAACAATCTTCTTATCCGTTTCAACATCGCCTGTCATCCGTGTTTTAATTACATCGGCACCATATTCCGCACCTAAACGAGCCGCGGTTCGAACATTCAT
Organism: Lactiplantibacillus daowaiensis; assembly: GCF_005405085.1. GTDB lineage: Bacteria > Bacillota > Bacilli > Lactobacillales > Lactobacillaceae > Lactiplantibacillus > Lactiplantibacillus daowaiensis. Next base: position 47,384 of record NZ_BJDJ01000014.1, read on the forward strand.
TGGATTCCCAGATTCTTCGCTTAAAACTGGATAACTGTATGGCAACGTTTCAGCTAAAACTGGAACATTCCAAGTTTCACCCTGTTGTGCTAAGTGCGTTAACATTTTGTGTGAGAATTCTTCCCGGCCTTTAGCACCAGGGAAAGTCATGCAAACAACACCATCAGCACCTAATTTCAATGCATCTGTCACATCAAAGAACTGAGCGGTTTCAGGCACATTGCCATCAAACACATTGACCGAACCATCCACCCGCAGAACTGTGGGGACATCGATTAAATCTTCTTCAAACATTTGAGCTTGTCCATACGTGACTAAAGCTGCATTCAAACCATATTTGAGTAAGTTCTTGACATTCTTCACACTGAAGTCAACACCATCAGTATTCTTCGAAAAACCAAACCCATCTAACGCCACAATAATTGTCTTACCGTCTTTACCAAATAACTTCGCCATCCGTTTTTGCTTATCCATATCAAAATCCTCCTAAAATTTTGTACAAAAAAATAAAGAATGCCTTAGAAATTAATGCAGCGTTCTGCTAAACATCAATTTCCAAAGCATTCTTTATTTCTTGCTTTGTTGCTTTATTTACTTTTTAACAATGCCAATGTACAACATAATGTAAGCGTTGTCAACATTTGGTTTTAAGCTTAATTTCAGTTGGATTCACAGCCAATCCGCTGTCATATCAGCATCTACGAACAACAAAATCAAGAAGTTTAGAAAACTAAACTTTTTGATTTTGTTCATTTTTGTCACAACTTACATACTAGTTTTGCCTTGCTTCAAACCTATCGAGCTTAAAATTCATTGATAACCAAGTTAAATATTAATCAATACTCTTATCAATAATCGACCGCAAGACCCGCTCCCGCAAAGCCACCGCATCGACTTGATTACGTTGTTCATAACCTTGCGTTAAAACATCACCGATATACAATTGTGAAATCCGTCCTGCCACTGAACCACCATTCAAAAACTCTTCAATTGCAGTTTGCAAGACCACATCGCCAAGCTTAGCCACTGGACTATTTAAGTTATTCGTAATCGCTAAGATTTTGGCCCCATTGTCCTTCGCAATCTTCAACGAATCATAAGTATCCTTTGTCCGTCCAGTTAATGATAACCCAACAACCAAGTCATTTGGCCCTAGCAACGACGCAATCTGCGCTTGAATATGCGGATCGCCAACTGGCGTTGATTGCACCCCAACGCGTAACAAAATCGACGCAAACGACTCACCGGATTGCGCACTCCCACCAACACCGAACAGATACACTTTTCCCGCCTGACTCAATAAGTCAATCGCTTGATCTAACTTAGCTGGATCAATCAACTTCGCGGTCGCCGTTAAGGCTTCTTGCAAATGCAAGCTAATATCATCATAGTAATCAGCCGGCCGAGTTTGTTCTTGTTTGGTAAAGTCTTCTTTTGCAATTTCAATTTTAAAATCAGAAAAGCCATTATAACCGAGTTTTTGGCAGAAACGAATAATCGTCGCATCGCCAACTTTGGTGGCGGCTTTAATATCACTCATCGTTGCATACATGAGTTGGCTGCCAACTTTGAGCACGTAATCTGCGACCTTCTTTTCCGAACGCGTTAAGGTCGGATAATGTTCTTGTATCAAGTAATCATAGCGCATTCCCGTCACCATCCTTCTGCTCATTATTATACGCTAATCTAGCTGATTATAGTTTTGGATTATTTCTCCGTTATTTCTGGAGAAAGCCTTTACATTATCCAAAATAGCTGGTATATTACTCGTGGAGTTAAAATCCGAAACTTATATTTTTGGAGGATTATGGATAATGAATCAAACAACTTTTTTAAATCAAATCAAAAACGGCCTCATTATTTCTTGCCAAGCTTTACCAGGTGAACCTTTATACACCGAAGCTGGCGGCATTATGCCGTTAATGGCTAAAGCAGCAGCGCAAGCTGGCGCCGTTGGCATTCGTGCTAACTCAGTCCGCGATATTAAAGAAATTCAAGCCGCGGTCGATTTACCCATTATTGGGATCATCAAAAAAGAATACTTGCCTGAAAAACCATTCATTACGGCTACGATGACCGAAATTGATCAATTAGTCGCTACCGGTGTTGATGTCATTGCCTTTGACTGTACCATGCGTAAGCGCCATGACGGCTTAACAATCAACGAATTCATCGCTCAAGTCAAAGCCAAGTATCCTGATCAATTATTTATGGCAGATACGTCTAACTTTGATGAAGGCTTAAACGCTTGGCATCATGGGATCGACTTTGTCGGCACAACTTTAAGCGGTTACACGGCAGAAAGTCAACCACATAATGGCCCTGATATCGAGTTGATCAAGCGATTAGTCGACAACGGCGTTACGGTCATTGCCGAAGGGCGCATCCATAGTCCCGAACAAGCCCGCCAAGTCCAAGACTTAGGTGTCGCTGGCATGGTCGTCGGCGGGGCAATTACCCGTCCATTAGAAATAGCAACACGTTTTATTGATGCACTTAAATAATTAACTTCTTTAGGAGGAAAGTAAGTTATGTTTAAACAATTTTCAAAGCTTGGCCGGGCCTTTATGCTGCCGATTGCGATTTTGCCGGCCGCAGGGCTATTACTCGGTTTAGGGGGCGCTTTAACCAATAAAAGTGCCTTATCCGCTTATCCATTTTTAGATATCGGTTGGTTGCAGACCATTTTGAAGATTATGAACTTCGCTGGGAATGCGGTCTTTGCCAACATCGCCTTGATTTTCACCATTGGGATCGCCGTTGGCCTAGCTAAAGGCGATAAAGGGACCGCTGGGTTATCTGGTGCGGTTGCTTACTTAGTTTATACCGCAACGATCAGTGGGCTATTGCAATTATTTTCAGCTAAAGATGCCACGATCGGCACCGGGGTTTTAGGCTCAATCGTTGTTGGGGGCGTGGTCGCATTCTTACACAATCGCTATCGCAAGATTGAACTGCCACAATTTTTAGGGTTCTTTGGGGGCTCTCGCTTTATCCCGATCGTCTCTTCATTTGCAGCCATTATTTTAGGCGCGATCTTCTATATGATCTGGCCACCAATTCAAGGTTGGTTAGTAATTGCCGGTAAAGAAATTGCAACGCTTGGTAGCTTTGGGACTTTCTTGTATGGCTTCTTGCTCCGCTTATTAGGGGCCGTTGGGTTACATCACACGATTTATCCGATGTTTTGGTACACGTCACTTGGTGGGACTGAAGTGGTTGCTGGGCATACCATTCAAGGGGCTCAAAATATTTTCTTTGCTCAATTAGCTGACCCCAATCATACTGGGTTATTCACTTACGGAACCCGCTTCTTTGCTGGCCGTTTTGCCACGATGATGTTTGGCTTACCAGCCGCTGCTTTTGCGATGTATCGGGCCATTCCTAAAAAGAATCGCCAAAAGAACGGTGGGTTGTACTTTAGTGGCGCCTTAACCTCATTTTTAACCGGGATTACCGAACCACTTGAATATACCTTCTTATTCGTTGCGCCTTGGTTATATGTGATCCATGCCTTTCTCGATGGCTGTTCCTTCTTTGTAGCCGATATTTTAAATATTCGGATTGGGAATTCATTCTCCGGTGGTCTAATTGACTTTCTCTTGTTTGGGGTCTTGCAAGGTCAAGATAAGACCCACTGGATGTACGTGATTCCTTATGGTTTGGCCTGGGCCGTGATCTACTACGTAGTCTTTACCTTCTGCTTGAAGAAATTTAAAGTTGCGATTCCAGGGATGTTAGATGATGACGTTGACTTACCAGTGGCTGATAACAGTGATGCTGGTAGTGATTTAAATAGTCAATCCCATGCCATTATCGACGCTTTAGGTGGTGCGACTAACATCGAATCTATTGAAGCCTGCGCCACCCGACTACGGATTTCGGTTAAAGACAGTCAAATCGTTGATAAAGACCGTATCAAAGGCCTCGGTGCAACGGCCGTTCTCGAAATGAGCGGTGGCATTCAAGCCGTCTTCGGTGGTAAAGCCGATTTATACAGTCAAGAAATCAATCAAATTTTAGGCACTGACTAGGAGGTCATTCGATGTTTGGATTTTTAAAGAAGCAAGCCGCACCGACTTTACAAGCACCAGTCGACGGTCAAGTTGTTGACTTAACGACAGTTAATGATCAAGTGTTTGCCCAAAAGTTAATGGGTGAAGGCTTCGGGGTACAACCAGCTAATGGCCAAATCTACGCTCCGGCTAGTGGGACGATCACCAATGTGTTTAAGACCAAGCATGCGATTGGCCTAACCACTGCCGATGGGCTAGAATTACTCATTCATATTGGTTTAGACACGGTGGAATTAGACGGTCAGCCCTTTACCATGCATGTAAAAGAAGCCGACCAAGTTACCCCAGAAACGTTGTTAGCTGACGCTGATTTAGCTCAAATCAAAGCTGCGGATAAAGAGCCTGTCGTGTTAACTTTAATCACCAATTCCGCCACTAATCTTGCTGGACTCACCCCGATTAAGACACAATCTGTCCAACACGGTGACGTTGTGACCACCCTAACCTTAAAGTAAACGATCCACGAAACTGGCCGCCAATTGGCGGCCAGTTTTTTTAATTGTCCACAATTAAATAAGATTGACGTCGTGTGGCAACTTACGAAACTGTTTTAAAGCTTTCGCGACGTTTAGTTTGAGTGTAAACAAACCTTAGTACCCGTCTCCTAAATAAATCACGCAGCAACTTAAAAGTCCACTGGCAACACCCCCTGTATTTAGGGCGCGCTACCAGCAATCAAGCACAGAAATTGGTACCAATTAAATTGACTTATGTCGATTTAACGTAACCTAAAAAAAGACCGTTATCACTATTTTAATCACCAAACAAAAAGCCGCCAATCAACTTAGGTGCCCACACACCCTAAGTCGATTGGCGGCTTTATTTAGCCGTTCATTTCAATTCACAAGGAGAATTGTTAGCGATTATTTTTCAACCCCTTGACCGTCCCATTCACGTTCTAAGATGGCCTTTAATTCACTGATTAATGGTTCGCGCGGATTAGCCGTTGTACATTGATCTTCATAAGCCAATTCCGCTAATTCATCAACGGTCGCATCGAAGTGCTTCTTTTCAACCCGGTTGGCTTTCAAGGATAACGTCACGTCCATTGAATGTGCCAAGTCAATATAGGCCTTGACCAAGCTTTCTTTTAAGTCTTCATCCGTCTTACCTGGTAAGCCTAAAGCCCGGGCAATATTGGCGTAGTCTTCTAACGCTGTATTGTGGTTGTACTTTGGCCACATGGCTAACTTCGTTGGGATTTCAGCGTTATAGCGGACGACTTGTGGATACGTGATCGCAATCGCTAACCCGTGTGGTAAGTTGAATTCCCCACCCAATTTATGCGCGATCGAATGATTAATCCCTAAGAAGGCATTGGCAAATGCCATCCCAGCTAATGTTGACGCATTGTGCATCTTCTCGCGGGCATACTTATCACCGTCAAATGAGGCTTTCAAATACTTGAAGGCTAGTTGCAGCGCTTGAATTGACCAACCACGCGTGTAGTCCGAAGCCATCGTTGAGACATAGGCTTCCGTAGCATGGGTGATAACATCCAAACCGGTCCAAGCCGTCGTCCGTGCTGGTACGGTTTCGACGAATTGGGGATCAATGATGGCAATATCTGGTTGCATTGCGTAGTCCGTGATTGGGTATTTGACGTGGGTCTTAGAATCGGTGATAACCGCATAGGGCGTCACTTCAGAACCTGTCCCAGATGTTGTTGGAATCCCAATATAAGTCACTTTGTTCGCAACTGGGACCTTATAAGTCCGTTTCCGAATATCCAAGAACTTTTGTTTAGCGCCCAAGAATGACGCTTCTGGATGTTCATAGAACAACCACATCCCCTTGGCCGCATCCATTGCCGAGCCCCCACCTAAAGCAATGATCGTATCTGGTTTAAAGGCGTTCATTCGCGCAACCCCTTTATAAACCGTGTCCGTTGATGGGTTCGGTTCAACTTCTGAGAAGATATCAATATCAACCGGTTCTGTCCGCTTGTTCAAGACTGCCGTAACACGATCCGCATAGCCAAATTGCACCATACCGGGGTCACAAACGATAAAGACCTTTTTTATCCCTGCCATATGTTCTAGATACCGAACCGCATTACGTTCGAAGTAGACTTTGGGTGGCATCTTCACCCATTGCATGTTATTCCGCCGTTTCGCCACTGTTTTAATATTAATCAGATCCATATCTGTAACGTTATGAGAAATCGAGTTGCCCCCATATGAACCCGTGCCCAGAGTCAAGGATGGCGTCATGTTATTGTAGATATTCCCTAAACCACCCACGGAAGATGGGGTATTGATCAAAATCCGGCAGGCTGGCATTGCTAAGCCAAAGGCCTTGATCAAGTCATCATCGGTCGTGTGTAGGCCTGCCGTATGCCCCAAACCGCCATAATGGAGGAGTTCGTTGGCCCGTTTGAAGGCCGCTTCATGCGACGTTGCTTTGTAGACCGTCAAAACTGGTGATAACTTTTCACCAGATAATGGGTATTTAACGCCCACACCATTAATTTCAGCAATCAAGACCCGACAATCAACCGGTACATCTTTCAACCCAGCCATTTGGGCGATTTGATAAGCGGTCTTCCCGGCAACTGGCCCGCGAACCGTGTGCCGGTTAGGATCAATCACGGCATCACTTAAGGCTTGCACATCTTTAGGTTTAACAAAGTAGCACCCTAAGCGAATGAATTCGGCTTTAACTGCGGCATAGATTTCAGTATCGACGATCGCGCTGTTTTCAGACGCACAAATCATCCCATTATCAAAGGTCTTTGACAACACAATGTCATTAACGGCTTGTTTAATATCCGCCGTTTTTTCAACGTAAGTTGGGCCATTACCAGGGCCGACCCCTAAAGCTGGTTTCCCAGAAGAATACGCAGCTGTGACCATGCTAGGACCACCCGTGGCCAAGATCGTAGCGACATCTGGATGGTGCATCAAGTCATTCGTGGCTTCAATACTTGGATGTTCAATATAGAGCACCGCATCGGCTGGACCACCCGCCGCGGCAATCGCTGTTTGGATAATCCGCGCAGCTTCAGCACTAGACTTTTGGGCTTGTGGATGGAAGCCAAAGACGATTGTGTTCCGGCCCTTTAAGGAGATCAAGGCTTTAAAGACTACCGTTGAGGTTGGATTAGTGACCGGTGTTACCCCAGCAACGATCCCGACTGGTTCTGCAATTTCCATCAATTGTTCTTCGTCGTCATCTTTTAAGATGCCGACCGTCTTGTCATGGCGAATACTGTTCCAAATATATTCACTGGCATAAATGTTTTTAATCGCTTTATCTTCAACGACGCCGCGACCAGTTTCTTCGACGGCCATTTTGGCTAATTTCATATGGTTATCTAAAGCTGCGACCGCAACTTTTTCACATAATTCATCAATTTGTTCTTGGGTATAATCTTTTAAGACGGCCAAAGCCTTCTTTGAACGTTGCACTAATTGGTCAACTTCAGTTTCAACAGTAGTCGTTTTTTCCTTGATCATGATGCGTTCCTCCGTTTCAATTCCCTTGTGAACTAATTTACAAACTTTATTATACCCACTCCTTTTAATAATGCAAGCGTTTTCTTAAATAAAATGTAAACCGTTACATATCAAGGGTTACGGAAGCCATACCCGGTGGGCTTTTGGCCGTCCCACAAATTTTTATTTAAAGTTCATTGATTAACAAGAATGGCCACTTACAGGCACGGGTGGGGCGTAAAGTGTCCCGAAGCGTAAAAAAAGACAGGTGTAGCAATTTGCTACACCCATCACTTAGTTTTGACCTTAAGCTAAAGTCGTCCAAATTAATTGCAAATTCAAAATAATCAAAATAACCGCGACGATCCACGACGTATATTTGACCCAAGGCCGATTGGCAAATGGGCCCATGAGCTTTTTATCACTCGTAAAGATAATCAACGGCACCATCGCAAACGGCAACGCAATCGACAAGAACACTTGTGAGAACGTTAGTAGACTTTCTATTTTGGCTTCATTGCCATGATAGTAGACCGCAAAAATCAAGACTGGCGTAATCGACATCAATCGCGTCAATAAGCGTTGGGCCCACAGCGGCATCCGTAAATGAATAAAGCCTTCCATGATGATCTGCCCAGCTAGCGTCCCGGTGATCGTTGAACTTTGACCAGAGGCCAGTAATGCGATGGCAAACAGCATACTCAGCATCGGACTCGCAATCGCGCCCACGATTTTTGAATCATTCAACGCATTAAACAAATCCGCAAACCGCCCGAGATCACTATGTGTGCCATAAAATAACGCGGCCCCTAAGATCAACAATAAGCTATTCACGATAAACGCCAACGTTAATTGGATATTTGAATCCGCGATCGTGAAGCGAATCGTCTTTTTAACGGAAGCTTCATCATGAATATCGTACTTACGGGTCTGAGAGATCGACGAGCCCAAATACAAGTCATGCGGCATGACGGTTGCACCGACAATCCCTAAGGCCAAGTACAACATCGGTTGATTGGTCAAGATTTCCGCGCGTGGCACATAGCCACTTAGCACACCTAAAGTATCGGGTTTTGATAAGAAGACCTCATAAGCAAAGACCAATAAAATCACGGCCACTAGCGTCGCCACGATGGCTTCGATCTTATGAAAGCCGAGTTTCATTAGGAACAACAAGATCAACACATCAAAGGCCGTAATCGTGATCCCAACGATCAATGGAAAGCCGAATAGTAACTCTAAGGCGATCCCGGAACCAATGATTTCAGCAATATCCGTTGCCATGATCGCCAGTTCTGTGATGATCCATAGCCCAATTCCGGCCCACCGCGAGGTTCGTTCTCGTGTCAACTGTGCCAAATCACGGCCGGTGACAATGCCTAGTCGTGCCGACATCGCCTGCAGTAACATCGCAATCAAACTGGATAGTAAAACCACGCTAAGTAAGGTGTATTTGAACTGCGCCCCACCACCAATCGAGGTGATCCAATTCCCAGGATCCATATACCCAACCGCAATTAACGCACCGGGACCCGTATACGCCAGCAAGGTCCGAAAATAGCCTTTATCTTCAGGCACTTCAATCGTCCCATTGATTTCATCGAGACTCTTGCGTTGCGTCCCAGTTTCTTTAATAAACTTACTACTTTTTTTCGTTTCGTCCGTTTTATTTTTCAAAACGGTACGCCCTCTTTCTAAACAAACTCCTCCTGAGGGGGGTAAGGTTCAACTATGCGCTTAACGGACCACGATAACTGAAATCGGCGCTTTCTTCGCTAACCGCGGCCCAATAGCACCCGCAATTTTGGAATGCGGAAAGGCCGTATCGGCTCCGGTCACTAATAGGTCCGGTTCAAAATCTGGAATCACGTTTTCTAAAATAACGTCATCGACGTCGCCGCCCTCATAAACTAGCGGTTCAACCTTTTTTACGCCGAGTTGTTCGGCAGCTTTGACGTAATCATCGACAACTTGGTGCAAGTGTTCACGTTTAGCCTGAATCTTTGACGGCGTCAGCGAATCAAAAATATTGATATCTTCACTTTCCATCACTGACACGATGCCTAGCGTGACATCATAATCATGTGCCAACGTCGTGGCATATCGAAACGCCCGTTCTGATGACGTATTATCGTCTTCATCCACAGTTAATAAGACCCGTCGATAAATCAAAGGATCTTGGTTCTGACTCTTATCCATAGTATGGATACCTCCTCATTGGGTTGACTTGGTGTTTGCCATCATCATTATAACAGTTTGGTTAGTTAAAGGTCGGCACTGCCGACTTACTTTTAGGCGTTCCTAACGTTTTTTTGAAATTTGTTGAAGCGTCTGCTTTAGCCAATCCACATAGTAAGTTTCGCGTCCTAATGCATGTTGCAAAATCAAGAAATGCCCATAATTTTCGGTTTGACTGGCCTTGGTTGGAAAGACCGTTGTCAGTCGTTGTTTTAAGTGGGCCAACTTCCCCGTATGCAATGCCAATTGTTCTTGCAGCATCCCAGGTAACCGTGGATCACGATTATTTTGAATAAAGTAGAGTTTTAAAATAAATTCATCTTTGGTCGCCGTTAAATCGGGCGTCCCATCACTGATCCAGCTGCTTAATAGGGCGGTCCCAGTAGCGGTGATATGGTAAAGCTTTTTTTCAAGTTTCGCGCCACTGATCGTGATTTCATGCGTGATATAGCCTTGATCCTCTAACCGCTTTAATTGGGGATAGATTTGACTATGTTGTGCTTGCCAGAATTCACCTATTTCCGTATCAAAAGCTTTCGTTAAATCATACCCCGTTAATGGCTGTTGATTGAGCAGCCCGAGAATGATAAATTGCAGTTTGTTTTTTTGCGCCATTGGAAGTTCCCCCTTGACGAATGTTTGACTTCAGTATACACTAACCTTGTTGTTTAAAACATGTAATTTATTACACGTTTTAATTTACCTATTCTAATTACAAAGGAAGTTCTTTAAAATGACAAAAACATTCAAAACATTAGACGATTTCTTAGGCACTCATTTTATTTATACTTACGATAACGGCTGGGAGTACGAATGGTATGCTAAAAACGACCATACCGTTGACTACCGAATTCATGGTGGAATGGTCGCCGGTCGTTGGGTCAAAGACCAAGAAGCTAATATCGTAATGCTCACCGAAGGCATCTACAAAGTAGCTTGGACGGAACCAACTGGGACCGACGTCGCTTTAGACTTCTTACCAAATGAAAATAAAGTTAACGGCACGATTTTCTTCCCGAAATGGGTGCAAGAACATCCTGAAATCACCGTCACATTCCAAAACGAACATATCGCGACCATGGAAGCAGCCCGTGAAAAGTACGCAACTTATCCAAAATTAGTGGTCCCAGAATTCGCCACAATCACTTATATCGGTGACGCGGGTCAAGACAATGATGACGTCATTAGCGAAGCACCTTACGCCGGTTTGCCTGACGATATCCGCGCTGGTAAGTATTTCGATGATAACTATCACCGCCGCAACCACTAATTGTTTCACGTGAAACATCAAAAAAGGCAGCGACCATTTTGACTTGGTCGCCGCCTTTTTTTGACGTTGAAAGTTATCTTTTACGCTATTTAATCGTTGGTCACATCTAATTCGACTTGACCGAGTTGTTGATCAAAATTGGCTTGCCAATGGCCGGCCGTCAAATACGGTGGTAAGACAAATGTCCCGGAAGAAACCCGTTGGCCGGCGGTTAAAACCCGACCTTGTGCTGCTAGTTTGCCCACTAACCAGTGCAACGAGTTTAACGGATTACCTAAGACCTCACTGGCATTGCCCGTCTTTAACGTTTCGCCATCATGTGTCAATTCACAATTGACCGTTGCCACGGCATCCACGGACGCGAAGCGTTGATCGGTATCTTGTTCCTCACCATAAACCACTAAGCCCCCGACGGCCGCATCCGCGACAACTAAGTTCTTCGCTAAACTGGGAAACCAGTCTGCAAAGCGTGAATCCGGTAATTCTAAGCCCGGCGCAACGGTCGTTTTATGCCATAAGTCCGTTAACGAGTCAGTCGCTGATAATGGCGCCTTGGCTTTAAAAACCAACTCGACTTCAACGAGCGGCGCCATCAATTGATTGAGACGCACTTTTGCCGGGGCGGCTAAAAAGTGATCTTGGACTTGAGCGCCATATAAGGGATGATCCGTTGCAAACATCTGTTGGGTTTCGGCACTCGTCAACGACACTTTATAACCACCAACTGGGGCATTTTTTAAGGTCGTTAAATGATCTTGGACGCGATAAGCAGCATCTTCATCACTGACCGTCGTCGCAAAGTCAGTCGCATTTAATGCATGTTGGGTTTGTAAAGCCTCAAATAGTTGTTGGGCAAAGGTCGTTTCAGTTTCGGTAGTTGTCATTGTCGTCATAAGCAAGCACTCCATTTCTATGTGTAAAATTCTAGTTATTTGGTTCTATATGTGTTTGATTCAATATGTGTGCGCCTAAGCGCAAGTAAAGCTAATATGTGTCCCCTGGCCGATTGACGACAACCGTGAAGACGATTGGTCTTAACGGGGTCGTGCTGCGACTAGTTATCGTTGGCCGGACCATTTGATAACTAGCCACCTGAATGTCCGATTTCATCGTCCTCACCACCTTTCATGACTAAAAAACGTCCTTTCATTAGCTCCACAGAGTTAATAAAAGGACGTCGATAACGGGTTACCACCTTTGATTCGTGTTCGCCTCACAACGAACACCTTAGCGCGTACAGCAATTGCGATACGCCGGTACACTAATGGGCACCATCCAGAACCGCCTCCACTAAGTTTCGGGGTTCAACTCAAAGGTGATCTATCCTAATGCGTCGTGACTGCCTTGCACCAATCTACAGCTCGCTAACTGGACGGCAATTAGGACCGTTCCTTCTCAAAGTTTTTAATCTAAATTTAATTAATGGTTAGAGTTTAGCGCCGGTTTAATCCTCTGTCAACCCAATTATTAAAAAAAAGTGAGATTTCTTTTTCAAGTTTCGTTTAAGCTATCATCAAACTAATACCAGTCCGGCAAGTGACTATGATACAATAAGCTGGAAAAGCTGAGGTGGAAAATAAATGAAAAACAAGCGTCAATGGACAATCGTTGGCACGATTGTCGTAATTGCCGCCGTCATTATCGGGGGCTGGTTCGCAACGAACCACAATAGTAAAACAGCTACAAAATCAAGCCAACCAACAACGCAAGCCGCACTCAAGCCGGCGTATGTTAAAAAAACGGTTCAAGTGACGAATCGGTTATGGTACGTGGCTGGCAGTATCAAAAATCCAAATAGCGGCAATGGGATGGAGGCTTACGACTTCAAGAAAAACGGTAAAGTCGTAATTTACAACATTCCTAAATTTTATGCAACGAAAGCCGCGGCTAAAAAAGCCCATAATTTGAATGTGTCGGGGACCGTTAATTATACGGTCAGTCAAAATAAAAAACATCAAACCGTGATTAAACTCAAAGGTAAACTATCCGGCATTGATTTTGCCCAAACCTTAACGTTGAAAAAGACCGTTAGTGGTCAACACGGCAGCTTGAAGATGACCGGTTATCATGTTGCTCGCGACGTTGATAACGACGTTACCCAAGCCGTCTTTGTCCGCATTAATCACTAAAAAATAAAGCGTTGGCTATAAGTGCCAATGCTTTATTTTTTAATCGCTAATTCAGTTTTCTGAATAACCATTTGCTAACTTAATATATTGACTCGTATGGGTATCGCGTAACGTATAATTGGGCGGAAAAGCGTCGCGGTCAGCTGCCACAATTTGAAAGCCCACCTTCGCATAAAAGCGCAGTGCATCTTCATTTGCCATGACGCACTTCAACGTCAATGGTTCGGTCGCATACTGGCGTAATTCAGTTAATAAGGCTTCGCCGACCCCTTGTTGGCGCGCCGCTGGGGCCACGAATAATAAGTGAATAAAGTTCGCCAGGCGATACAGTGAGCTAAATCCTACCCGCTGATTGCCTTGCCACGCCACTAAAATAAACTCGCCGCGACTGTCGGCTTCAAAGTCATTTAAGGCTGGATTGACGACCCATGGAAAATATTGTTGCCGATCAGTCAAATAAATTTGGGCTAACGCCGCTTGATCAGCCGCAGTTGCTGGTCGAATTTGGATCTCTGTCATCAGTCCCACCCCACATTGTTGTTTTACCCATTATGCGAGTTTATGGTACCGATTACAATCAGTTTACAACTGATAAAGCCATAATTAGCTCAAAACAAACAGTACACGCTGCCAAAGTCAATTGACTCCCCCATAGCTTATCACAATTCATCAATCAATTCCGAGTGAGCTCATCATAATATACAAATACCCCATCACTACGTTTAATCGCTGGTCATTATCGGCTGTCGTAAACTAGCTTCACGCCCAGGGTAGCGGTATAATACAACATAAATCTTTCATCATGAAAGTAGGGGAAAAATGAGAACAGCAATTGTGACCGATAGTGCGAGTTATTTGTCCGCCGAAGACATCCAAAAGTACGACATTCACGTCGTCCCGATTACCGTGATCTTTGGTCAACAAACTTATCTAGAAAACGTCGAGATAACGTCCAAAGAGTTCTACGAACGGATGCGGACAGCACCTGAATTACCGACGACTACTCAGATCACACTCGGTCAAATGCAACAAATGTATGACCAATTGGCCGCTGAAGGTTATGATGCCGTTATCAGTATCCATTTATCTTCAGGCATTACTAGCTTTATTACGAATCTCGAAAGCTACTTGCCAAACGTCACTAATATTAAAGTTTATCCGTTTGATTCACTAATTACCGCCGCCGGGGAAGCTTACATGGCCCTGCTAGCCGCTAAATTAGTCGCTGCCGGTCAAACACCTGAACAAATCATTGAACAGCTCCAACATTTACGCGATACGACGCAAGTCTACTTTGTGGTCGACAACTTAAGTCATTTGGTTCGTACCGGCCGTTTATCCAATGCCTCCGGTTTAGTCGGAAACTTGTTGCGGATCAAGCCGGTCTTGACCTTTGAAGATGGCAAGATCGTTGCCATTGAAAAAGAACGCACGATGCGCCGGGCCTATCAAGCCATCAAGGCCAAACTAGCCGCCGCGATTGACGCTGCTGATTACCCACTGCGCGTCACAATTGAGAATGGCAACAATCCGAAACTCCAAGCCGAGTGGACGGCTGACTTGAAGGCCAGTTTTCCAGACTTGACCATCGATGAAGGCGAAATTGGCCCCGTCGTTGGGGTCCATGTTGGCGAAGGCGTCATGGGCTTAATTTGGGCTAAAGATTGGGAAAAATGGCCAACTGAAACCAACTAAATAAAAAAATAGCCACCATTAACGGTGACTACGGTGAAAAGTCGAGTGAGCTTACGCTTTCTTCGACTTTTTCTTTTTGTTCTTCTTCTTCTTCTTTTTAGGTGTCGCCGGGGCCTTTTCTAACAACTTATAGCCCTTTTTGATTAGCTTAGCTTGACCCGCCGCATCTAATTGGTCCCAAATCGACATCAATTCAGGGGCAACGGTCGGCTCAGCCGTGACTAAGTTAGCCGGTGTCACTTGTTCGGCACCTAGCAACCATTCCGGCGTGACATCTAATACTTGCGCTAAAATGGTGACTTTATCATGCTTGGCCACATATTTACTACTTAACCACTGGCTGATTGATGATCGACCAATCCCAGTCTGCTTCGATAATTGCGCCGAAGTCAATTGTGCTTGCTGCATCGCTGTTTTTAACCGATCTGCAAAAACGCTCATGAAAGGGCCTCCTCTAATTCATTTTCATTCAGATCACGACCTGAATCCCGGATCTGTTGCACTGGTTGCCATTAAGCTTTATTCGTTCAGTAACCATCCTGATGATTACCTTAAAGCCAAGATTTCGTTTAAGGTAGTTGTCCTCATTTTAGCCTTGTTACCGCTTAAATTCAACGGAATGTTTGGCTTTCCGAACATCTTGATAAAAAAAGCGTCGCCAGCGTTAGCTAGCGACCCGCTTTAAGTTTATTGGCCTAACGCATTCACATTATGCCGTTTAGTGGCGCTAGTATCCCAAAATGGGACTTTCACAACCCCGATCACTTTGTTTTTCGGAACAAAACCCCAATATCGACTATCGTTCGAGACCGACCGATGATCACCTAAAACAAAGTACTTATTCTTCGGCACTTTTGTTGTTTTAATCGTCCAACCGTTTTTGTTGGATAACGACCATAAGTTCCAATCACCAGTGCCTTGTGTGCGCTCAAAGGTACTAATGAAGTCCTGTTTGAGCTTTTTACCATTCACATAAAGCTGACCATTCCGCGAACTCACCGTATCACCAGGCATCCCGATGACCCGTTTCACATATTTCACATTCTTAGCAGTCGCATCCGGATCAACATGATAGGCGTTAAACACAATCACACTCAATCGCTTGATTTTAGCCGTTTTAACGACGGCGACCCGTTCATTATTTTCTAAATTTGGTTCCATCGATGGTCCATCGACTCGCACCATCGAAAAAACAAAGTGGCGAATTAACATGGCAATTAACAATCCAGCCACAATTGGTAGCACCCAGCTCATTATGTTCTTAAACGTTTTCATCCCACGACTCCCTCTACCCAAACAATTCTCAATAATTATAGTCCAATTAATCGCCGGTGTCCGTTAATCATTCATGGTTACCATAAATTTAAAATTTGGCCAAAAAAAAAGCGTGATCAGTCAATGACCAATCACGCAAAACCGAACGAGTTAAGCTTGGACTTTAGCAATCCGTCCTTGCTGAATATACACACTCAAGATGGCAATATCAGCTGGGTTGACCCCACTGATCCGCGATGCTTGGGCAATCGTCGTTGGTTGAATTTTCTTCAATTTTTGATGGGCTTCCGTCGCTAAACCATCGATAGCATCGTAATCAATGCGGTCTGGAATCTTTTTAGCTTCCAGCTTCTTCAAATGATCGACACGTTCTTCAGCTTTCTTAATGTAGCCAGCATATTTGATTTGAATTTCAACTTGTTCAATAATATGCCGTTCAAGTGGTTCTGGCGCTGCGGGAATGAATTGCATCAAATCCGCATACCGCACTTCGGGCCGCTTTAAGAAGTCCGCTGCCAAGACGCCATCCTTAAGTTCACCAGAATGATGGGCCCGTAAGAAGGCATTGACCGCGTCATTTGGCTTGATTCTGATTTTGTCCAATCGGTCAAGTTCATCTTTGATAGCTTGGCGCTTTGCTTCAAACGCCGCATACCGGTCGTCATCAATTAGCCCTAATTCCCGGCCTTTATCCGTCAAACGCAAATCGGCATTATCATGCCGCAAGATCAAGCGATATTCGGCGCGACTCGTTAACAATCGGTAAGGTTCTTTGGTCCCTTTAGTGACCAAGTCATCAATCATGACACCAATATAGGCATCGCTGCGCTTCAATGTCATTTGCTCGCGACCAAGTGCCCGTAAGCCCGCATTGATCCCCGCAATTAAGCCTTGACCAGCCGCTTCTTCATACCCAGAAGTCCCGTTGGTTTGACCGGCCGTATAAAGATTTTGGACCCGCTTCGTTTCAAGCGTGGCTTTTAATTGATATGGTGCAACAACATCATATTCAATTGCATAACCCGGCCGCATCATTTCAGCATCTTCTAATCCCTTGATGGAATGCAAGATTTCTTGTTGTACTTCTTCCGGCATCGACGTTGATAATCCTTGGACATACCATTCATCCGTGTTCCGACCTTCAGGTTCCAAGAATAACTGGTGCCGCTTCTTATCGGCAAACCGAACGATCTTGTCTTCAATCGATGGGCAATACCGTGGCCCAACCCCTTCGATCACCCCAGTAAACATGGGTGCCCGGTCGAGATTGTCGCGAATAATTTGATGGGTGGTCTCATTGGTGTAAGTTAACCAGCAAGATAATTGATGTTTGAGATCAATATAGTCTTCATCTTTGGTTTCAAAACTAAAATGATGTGGTTCTGGATCGCCGGGTTGCTCTTCCGTCACACTATAGTCAATCGTCGTCCCATCGACACGTGGTGGGGTCCCAGTCTTGAAGCGTTCCAGATCAAAACCTAGCTTTTCCAAATCACCAGATAATTTCATGGCCGGTTGGGAGTTATTGGGACCAGATGAATACATCAATTCACCAATAATGATCTTCCCACGCGCTGCGGTCCCAGTCGTGAGGACCACACTTTTGGCACTGTAACGTGCGCCAGTGTTGGTGATGACCCCTTTACAGACGCCATCTTCAACGATCAAGCCATCTACGATGCCTTGACGCAACGTTAAATTAGGTTCACGTTCAATCGTATGCTTCATTTCAGCATGGTACGCATGCTTATCTGCTTGGGCCCGTAATGCCCGTACGGCCGGGCCTTTACCGGTATTTAACATCCGCATTTGCACATAAGTCTTATCGATATTACGACCCATTTCGCCACCTAAGGCATCGATTTCACGAACCACAATCCCCTTAGCCGGACCACCGACTGACGGGTTGCAAGGCATAAAGGCCACCATATCAAGGTTGATGGTCATTAGTAACGTGCGGTTACCCATTCGAGCGGCAGCTAGTGCCGCTTCCGAACCGGCATGGCCAGCACCCACGACGATCACGTCGTAGTCGCGGCCAGCGTATTGCTTTACTTCTGTCATGATTAACTGTTTTCCTCCGTCTACCGCTATTTACCCAAACAGAATTGACTAAATAGTTGATCTAATAATTCATTTTCATAGCTATCCCCGGTAATTTGACCGAGAAATTCCCAACACCGCGTCATATCGATTTGGACCAAGTCAACAGGCATCCCAGCGGCTAAACCAGTCTGCACATCTTGTAAGGCTTGTTTAGCTTGATTCAATAACCCAATATGCCGGGCATTCGTTACCATCACACTATTTTGACTGCTTTCGATGCCTTCATTAAAGAACATCTTCGCGATTCGGTGTTCTAATTGGTCAACACCAGCTTGTTGCAAGACCGACATGCTCAAGACATCCGCCATATCCACATGGTCAGCCAAAGCTGCTGGATCTAATTTCGCTGGTAGATCGGTCTTATTTAAAATCACGATACGTTTAGATGATTTGGTCTCATCTAACAGCTCGATATCTTCAGGCGTCAGTGGTTGGCTATTATCCAGCACTAACAAGACCAAATCTGCGGCACCAATGGCTTTGCGACTACGTTCGACCCCGATTTTTTCGACCTTATCATCGGTATCGCGAATCCCAGCCGTATCGACTAATTTCAACGGTACGCCACGGACATTCACGTATTCTTCGATCACATCCCGCGTCGTCCCCGCAACATCAGTTACGATTGCTTTATCTTCATGTAATAAGTGATTAAGTAAGCTCGACTTACCAACGTTTGGCCGGCCAATAATAGCGGTTGCCAAGCCTTCACGTAAGACCTTACCTTGTTTGGCCGTCGCCAACAATTGATCGATACTTTGACCCACTTCGGTCGCTTTTTCTTTCAGTATCTTGGTCGTCATTGCTTCAACCGCATCGTATTCAGGATAATCAATATTAACTTCGACTTGGGCTAACACATCTAAGATATCTTGCCGCAAATGCCGAATTAACGTCGATAAGTTCCCATCTAATTGGTTTAAAGCCACCTTCATTGACTTATCTGTTTTAGCCCGAATTAAATCCATCACGGCTTCAGCTTGTGATAAATCTAACCGGCCATTTAAGAAAGCCCGTTTGGTAAATTCTCCTGGTTCAGCCATTCGTGCACCGTGGATTAAAATCAATTGTAAAATCTCATTTGTGGCAACTAAGCCCCCATGACAATTGATTTCAATCACATCTTCGCGCGTATAGGTCTTTGGCGCCCGCATCACGGAAGCCATTACTTCATCGATCTCCTGGTGGGTATCGGGGTCTACAATATGGCCATAATTGATCGTATGGCTCTTAACTTGACGCAAATCTTTACCTTTAAAGATTTGGTCGACGACGTGAAACGTTTGCTCCCCGCTAATCCGAATAATCGAAATCCCACCTTCACCAGGTGGCGTTGAAATGGCCGCAATCGTATCAAATTCCGTGGTCGTTGGCATGTCATCAGTTCCTTTCTAACCGTGTAACAGCGTTTTAACGCCTAATACTATACCAAGCTTCAGTGCTAAATCGTTAACAATATGTTCTAAACTGCAGAAAAAAAGCGCCCAGTCCACGCCACCTTAAAGCGTGGATAAAGCACTTTGACTACTTTATCTAAAAGATAAGAATGATTAATACTTACTATAATAGCTCATCTAAAGTTTGTCAAACGCCTGTTTGCGTTTGCTTAAATGAACTATTTACGAATCGCCACCACCACGGCTCGATGCGGATCACGACCTTCTGAAAAAGTCGTCACATGGTGATTATCAGCGAGCTCCGCGTGAATCAACTTACGTTCAAACGACGGCATCGGATCTAAAAAGACTTGCTTCCCGGTCGCAATAGCTTCGCGTGCCGTGCTTTCAGCCAATCGTTTTAAAGTGGCTTCGCGCCGTGCCCGATAGTCATCAACATCTAACACCACATTAACATGTGAGGCCCCATGATGGTTCATGTAGACTTGCGCTAAATCTTGGAGCGCATTGATCGTTCGACCATGCTTCCCAATTAATAGCCCTTGCTTAGCGGTATCAAAATTTAGGGTTGCATACCGATTGCCAAAATCGACATCTAAATCCGACGTAATGCCAAGCTGTTTCACGATTTCTAACAAATATGCACTCAAATCCCGCACGGCTTGTTCATTTGCAGCCTGCCGCGCCGCAATTTCAGCCGGCGTCTTTTTCGGGGTATCGTCAGCCGAAACGGCTTTAGTTGAGACCGCGGCCTTCACTGCTGGTTTAGAGGCAGCATCTGACTTAGGTGCCACCTTGGTTGGTGTGACCGGTTTAACTGCCGCTGCCACGGGAGCGGCTTGCGCTGAGACAGCTGTTGCTGCCGATTGGGTATGACATGGGGCCGCCGATGCTGGCATGACTTTTTGACTAACTTTAACTTGTGCTGGTCGCTTGCCAAGCCCTAAAAAACCTTTTTTCGGCGCTTCAACCACTTCGATTTCAACTTGATCGCGGGTCGTATGTAATTGTTTCAGACCAGCCGCAATCGCTGCTTCGACGGTATTACCTTCAAATACTGCCATAATAATCCTCCTCGTAAAATACCTGTGCTTATTATAGCATTTCACACTAGCATTTGGGGTACGAACTGGTCACGAGCAGCTAATGTCTATTTTTGACTAACCAGTAAATATCAGCGCAACTAATTGCGATCTTCATTGGCCTTCTGTTGACCCAACTTGAGACTTGCTGCTCACTAGCAGCCATCAAACGCCACAAAAAAAGACCCACCACACATGGCAGGTCCATCGTATTAACGTTTATGATTTCTAATCGCACGCTTCTTGGCTCGTTCAATGTTCCGTTTGCGATCTTTTTCCTTTTGCTGCTTTTCTGCACGTTCACGGTTAATCTTAAATGGGTTTTGCAACAACATTGTTTGACCAACTTGGAACGCGTTAGAAATAACCCAGTAAAGTGATAAAGCGGATGGGACGTTAATGGCCGTAATCAAAATGACTAGTGGCATCAAATACGTCATCCATTGCGTCATCCCGTTTTGTTCTGGTTGCGACTTCATCGCTAACCAAGAACTAGCAAACGTGAACAGCGCCGCTAAAATCGGCAAAATATAGTACGGATCTTTGTCACCAAGGCGTAACCATAAGAAAGTCCCCGTCTTCAAGACATTAGTACGCCAAATTGCTTGATATAAGGCAATCAAGATTGGCATTTGAACTAACAATGGCAACATGCTGGCCATTGGATGTACGCCATACTTACTGTAAAGTTTCTTCATCTCGGCTTGTAGCTTTTGTTGCGTTTCCATATCGCGTGATGAATATTGCTTTTGTAAAGCTTTCATCTGCGGTTGGATTTCTTGCATCGCAAGCATATTCCGAGTTTGGAAAATCATTAACGGTAAGATGATGATCCGAATGATCAACGTAAAGGCGATAATCCCTAAGCCGTAGCTATGACCGAACAAGTGCGATAACCAAATGATCGCCCGTGAGAAGTTCAGGATGATCCCGCCATCCCAGAACCCGGTACTTTGCTCCGTAATCGGGGTATTACTACACCCAGTTAGCACTAGCGCAATGGCTAGCACGGATAGCATTGCCAGTATTTTTCTATACTTTTTCAAACGAATATCCTCACTTAATCATTGTCCAGCAGGTGCGCTAGCTTTAGCGCATGGCTTAGATAAGCTTTGGTTTCGGCTTGCGACTTACCAGCAATGGTTGGTCGCGCAATAACGAGAAAGTCGACATCTTGTTTAAGTTGCGGCTTTAATTCCGTGATTGATTGCCGAATCCGGCGCTTGACCCAATTACGAGCGACGGCATTCCCAATTTTTTTACCAACTGAGATACCGACACGAAAATGGGGTTGCGCCGGTTTATCCAAAACATAAATGACAAATTGACGATTGGCATACGAGTTGCGGGTCTCAAAAACCTGCTGAAAATCAGCTTCTTTTTTTACCCGATATGATTTTCGCATAATCCATCTCCATGTGTGCGCCCAAGCTCACCTGAGCGAATTGCTACACAACTTTACAGCCCTCAGCAACCGAAGTCACTCAGGACTGTAAAGAAAAAGCCACTGATTATCAGTGGCCTATGCAGACAATACTTTTCTGCCTTTTTGGCGTCGACGAGCTAACACTTTACGGCCATTGCTGGTGCTCATCCGTTTGCGGAAGCCATGGACACGTTGACGATGCCGCTTCTTTGGTTGGTAAGTTCTCTTCATCATGACACCTCCTTCTCCATAATGACATGAATCAATTCGATTAAGTCGTTATTTTCAAAACGCAGTCTACATCTTAAACGCATTTCCTAGATACTATAGCATATATTTTCTAATTTGAAAACCATCAAATTAATAATCTGTCGCGGTTTTTGTCCACATTTAACCCGCTTACCATCAATTTTTCTTGTGGATTATTCGGACACTATCAAAAACAATCCCCAACTTGCGCACAAGCTTATCGACAAACTGACACCCTGTGATTTAGTTATCCACAAGCCACATTTTTGATGTGCATAACTCAAACAGTCCTTGTCCTATCAAGGTCATTTTTGAACTGGCTTTTGTGGACAACTTACATTTTGGAGAATTTCTCCCATTTTTAAACAGCCTGTGCATAACTCAAATGACACCTTGTGATTAATTTTAACACCTGTCTATACTGCCTGTGGAAAACTTTTATTGTTCATGCTAAAATAGACTTACGTTTTTTAAGAAAAGGGGTATCCATGTGCTGGAACGTAATGACTTATGGAACATCATTAAGTTCTCTTTGAAGAATGATCTTTCAGCGATGACTTTTCAAACGTTTGTTGAACCTGCGAATCCGTTGCAACTCAATCAGTCACAAATGACGATTGAAGTCCCAACCAAACTTCATCGCGATTATTGGGAAAATAATCTCGCCGATAAGTTTCGCGATTACGCCTTTCAAGCAACTAACGAAGAGATCAGTCCCGTGATGATCACCGAAGAAGAACGTCAGCAGCTCGCGAAAAAATCGCAAGCATCTACCGGTAACGTTGCAGGTGACAATACCGCCACGGCAACTACCCCCACATTTATGCGGGAAACGAAACTCAACCCGAAATATACATTTGAAAGCTTCGTCATCGGCAAGGGGAACCAAATGGCCCATGCCGCAGCGTTAGTTGTCTCAGAAGAACCTGGGACAATGTATAATCCGTTGTTTTTCTATGGGGGCGTCGGGCTAGGTAAGACCCACTTGATGCACGCCATCGGTAACAAATTATTCGAAACGAATCCAAATTACAAAGTCAAATATGTCACGAGTGAAGCTTTCACCAACGATTTGATCAATGCAATTCAAACTGGGACGCAAGAAGCTTTTCGAGAAGAATACCGTAACGTTGACTTGTTACTTGTCGACGATATTCAATTTTTTGCTAGTAAAGAAGCCACGCAAGAAGAATTCTTCCATACATTTAATGCGCTCTATGAAGATGACAAACAAATCGTGTTAACTTCAGATCGCTTACCAAATGAAATTCCCAAATTACAAGATCGGCTAGTTTCACGGTTCAAATGGGGCTTATCAGTTGATATCACGCCACCAGACCTTGAAACGCGGATCGCTATTTTGCGTAATAAAGCTGACCTAGAAAATATCGATATTCCTGACGACACTTTAAGTTACATCGCCGGTCAAATCGACTCTAACGTCCGTGAATTAGAAGGGGCTTTAGCCCGTGTTCAGGCTTATTCACGACTAAATAATTCACCAATTACGACCAGTTTAGTGGCTGATGCACTCAAGAGTTTGAATCTTAATAGTAAGCTTTCTGAAGTGTCGATTCCGATTATTCAAGAAAAAGTGGCCAAGTACTACCATATAACTATGGCTGACTTGAAGGGGAAGAAACGTAACAAGCAAATCGTGACCCCACGGCAAATCGCGATGTATTTATCACGTGAATTGACCGACAGTTCCTTGCCACGAATTGGGAATGAATTCGGCGGTAAAGATCACACGACGGTGATCCATGCATATGATAAAATATCAGCGGCGCTAAAAACCGATACGGAACTCCAACAAGCCATCGGTGATTTAAAGAGTCAGCTCAAAGCGTAATGTGGATAACCAGATAAAACTAGCAAAGTTTTCCACAACTTATGCACATGTGGAAAACTCGATGGTTCGTAGGGTTCCAAAACTTTTCCACAATACCCACTGCCCTACTATTACTACTGAATTTTATTTATTAATATATATAAACCGTGTCACCAAGAAGAGAGGATTAACTTATGAAGTTCACGATCAATCGATCAGCCTTTATTAAAGAATTAACCAATGTCCAACGGGCAATTTCGTCTAAAACCACGATTCCAATCCTAACTGGGTTAAAAATCGACGTTTCAACTGATGGCATTACCTTAACTGGGAGCGACGCCGATATTTCAATCGAAACGACCATTCCAGCTGACGATGATAACAATACGTTAGTTGTTGAAGAACCTGGTTCAGTTGTGTTAACTGCCCGTTTCTTTAGTGAAATCGTTAAAAAATTGCCAGAAGATACGATGACTGTGGCCTTGGTTGATGGGTTCCAAACTCAGATCACCTCAGGTGCAGCTTCATTTACGATCAATGGGTTAGATCCAGATAACTATCCACACTTACCCGAAATTGATACGACTAATACGATTACGTTAGCCGGTGATGTCTTTAAAGAATTGATTGGTCAGACCGTCATCGCCGTTTCCAATCAAGAAAGTCGGCCGATCTTAACAGGGGTTCACTTTATCTTAAAAGACGGTGAATTCCTGGCCGTAGCGACTGATTCGCATCGTTTGAGTCAACGTAAAATCAAGTTACCAGAAGCTAACAATGCCGATTATGATGTGATTATTCCGGGGAAGAGTTTAACGGAATTATCCCGGATGATCGGGGACAATAATCCCGATGTGCAAATGCGGTTATCTGAAAACCAAGTGCTCTTTGTGTTAGGTAATACGGCATTCTATTCGCGCTTGTTGGAAGGCAATTACCCGGATACCTCACGTTTGATTCCAAAAGAATCTAATACGACGGTTGAAATCGAAGCGCCGGCTTTATCAGCAGCTATCGAACGGGCGTCATTGTTATCACATGAAAGTCGCAATAACGTGGTGCGGTTCTCAGTTAATCCAACGGACAAAACCATTACGATTTTTGGGAACTCTCCAGATGTTGGGGAAGTGACTGAAAAGTTGCAACCAGCTGAATTAAGTGGTGATGAATTAGAAATTTCATTCAACCCGGATTACATGAAAGAAGCGCTGCGGTCATTCGGACAAGCGATGATCAAAATTTCCTTCACGATGGCGTTACGCCCATTCACGTTAGTCCCAACTGAAGACGGTGAGAACTTTATTCAGTTAATTACGCCAGTGCGCACATTTTAATCACTGAATAATTATTCAAAGAACGCCTTTAGCCGGTCAATCGATAGTCGATTGGCCGGCTTTTTTTACGGCCATTAACGTGGAAAAGGGGGAGTGAGTCAGGGCTTTATTAGCATGTGACTTTTAAAGTTACATTGGAACTGACAGGCACGCTTATTTATGCAGTTGTTATTAATGCGGACTAGTTTTACCGGTGAACTAAGACCGGTTAGGGGGGTGCAATCGTTGGCAGCGACTGGGTTACTAAACTAACAAGCTGTTACTTTGTCGTAAAGCAATGTGTTTTCAAAGCATTTTAGTGCGAAAAAAACGCCGATTTTAACAAAATCCCCGTTTTTTTCGAATTTTAGCGAATTTACCCCCAGGTTAGTACCCCGACATTAGTTTTGCTTAAATCGGCTTAAAATGGCTCTTAACGCGGTTAAAAATTGAATTTTCATAAAAAAAACGGTATAATATAACCTGTTGAAAAGTGCGCAAGAGACCTAAGAGCACGCGTTTTTTAGTCAATCGGAAGGTTAGGTAGGTGATATTGTGAAGCAGCCAGTACAAATCAAGACGCCCTTTATTACTTTAGGACAGTTATTGAAAGAAGAAGCCATCATCGGTTCTGGTGGTCAAGCGAAGTGGTTTTTAAGTGAAACCCCCGCAGTGGTCAACGGTGAACTAGATGATCGGCGTGGTCGGAAATTGTATCCCGGAGATACCATTGATATTACCGGTGAAGGGTCTTATATCATTCAGTCCACGACAGAAACGACTGATTAGATGTATTTAGAGAATTTAGCACTACATGACTTTCGCAATTATGCCGACTTAGCCGTGACCTTTAGTCAAGGCGTCAATGTTTTGCTTGGTGAAAATGCCCAAGGTAAAACGAACTTGTTAGAAGCGATTTATGTCTTGGCGTTAACGCGTAGCCATCGGACCGCTAACGATAAAGAATTGATTCGTTGGCAAACGACGACCGCAACCTTAAAAGGCCGGTTACATAAAGCGACTGGCAGCGTACCGTTGGAATTAGAACTTGGTCGCCGTGGTAAACGGGCCAAAGTCAATCATCTTGAACAAGCCAAATTGTCACAATATATTGGCAATTTAAATGTGATCGTCTTTGCACCCGAAGATTTATCAATCGTTAAAGGGGCACCAGCGATTCGGCGTCGGTTTATGGATATGGAATTTGGGCAAATGAGTCCTAAATACCTCTATAACCTCAGCCAGTACCGGACGATTTTGAAACAACGCAATCAATACTTGCGGCAATTGAACCGTCAGCAAGCGAAAGATAAGGTCTACTTAGGGGTCCTATCTGATCAGCTGGCGGCCTTTGGCGCTGAAATTATTGCCAAACGGCTGCAGCTCCTGCAGCAGCTGCAAACGTGGGCCCAACAAGTGCATGCGGAGATCACACAAGGTCAAGAATCTTTGACCTTTCATTATGTGACCCAAGTCGATACGACGACTTTAACGACTGCGGCTGACTTATATCCAGCTTTACAAGCGTTATATACCCAGCAACAAGCTAAAGAAATTTTTCAAGGGACGACTTTATTAGGGCCGCACCGCGATGATTTGCAATTTAGTGTTAATGGGAAAAATGTCCAAACGTTTGGCTCACAAGGTCAACAACGGACAACGGCGTTATCGGTTAAATTAGCCGAGATTGACTTAATGAAAGCTGAAACCGGGGAATACCCCGTGTTGCTCTTAGATGATGTGCTCTCAGAATTAGATGCAGCCCGGCAGACACATTTATTAACGGCGATTCAAGACAAGGTACAGACCTTCTTGACGACGCCTAGTCTGGATGGGGTTGCCCGTAAATTAATTAATGCACCCAAGGTATTTGAAGTTAGCCATGGTATTTTACATGAGGAGGAACCGCATTGACCGAAAATGAAAAAGAAACCAAACTTGAACAAGCACGGGAATATGACGCGAGCCAAATTCAAGTTTTGGAAGGCCTTGAAGCTGTCCGGAAACGTCCCGGAATGTATATTGGGACGACGAGTAGCCAAGGGCTCCACCATTTAGTTTGGGAAATCGTCGATAATGGGATCGATGAAGCGTTAGCTGGCTTTGCCAATAAGATTCACGTCACCGTTGAAAAAGATAACAGTATCACGGTAACGGATAACGGTCGTGGGATTCCAATCGATATTCAAAAGAAAACGGGGAAACCCGCGCTAGAAACGGTCTTTACGATTCTGCATGCCGGTGGGAAATTCGGCGGTGGCGGCTATAAAGTTTCCGGTGGGCTTCATGGGGTTGGGGCTTCGGTCGTCAATGCCTTGTCCACGGAACTTGATGTCAAAGTGACCCGTGATGGCAAAGTGTATTACATGGACTTTGCGCGCGGTAAAGTTAAAACGCCGATGAAGGTCATTGCGACTGATGCGCCGATCGATGCCCATGGTACGGCGGTCCACTTTGTACCGGATTCAGATATTTTCCGTGAAACCACGACGTATGACATTAATGTCTTAACGACGCGGATTCGGGAATTGGCCTTTTTGAACAAGGGCCTCCAAATCTCGATTCGTGATGAGCGACCAGAAGAGCCAACGGAACAAGACTTCTTATATGAAGGCGGGATTCGCCATTACGTCGAGTTCTTGGATAAGAATAAGACGGTTTTATTCCCAGAACCCATCTATGTTGAAGGCGAACAAAACGGGATTACCGTTGAAGTGGCCTTGCAATATACCGACGATTACCATAGCAACTTGATGACCTTTACGAATAATATTCACACCTATGAAGGTGGGACCCATGAAGAAGGGTTCAAACGGGCCTTAACTCGGGTCATCAATGATTATGCCCGTAAAAATAATCTCTTAAAAGATAACGATGCGAACTTATCTGGTGAAGATGTGCGTGAAGGGATGACCGCGGTCGTCAGTGTTAAGCATCCGAACCCTCAATTTGAAGGCCAAACGAAAACCAAGCTTGGTAACTCAGATGCTCGTGCCGCGGTCGATCGGTTGTTCTCAGAACATTTCAATAAGTATTTACTCGAAAATCCAAGTATTGGCCGCAAAGTGGTCGATAAAGGGTTATTGGCGTCTAAAGCGCGGGTCGCAGCCAAACGGGCTCGGGAAGTCACGCGGAAGAAGAGTGGGCTAGAAATCAGCAATTTGCCTGGTAAGCTAGCTGATAATACCAGTAAAGATCCTGAAATCAGTGAATTGTTCATTGTCGAAGGGGATTCTGCCGGTGGGTCAGCTAAGCAAGGGCGGTCACGCTTGACGCAAGCCATCTTACCGATTCGTGGGAAGATTTTAAATGTTGAAAAAGCTAGCATCGATAAGATTTTAGCGAACGAAGAAATTCGGTCATTGTTTACTGCGATGGGGACCGGCTTTGGTGGTGACTTTGATTTAAGCAAAGCCAACTATCACAAGTTGATCATCATGACCGATGCCGATGTCGATGGGGCCCATATTCGGACCTTACTGTTGACCTTGTTCTACCGGTACATGCGGCCATTAGTCGATGCTGGATTTGTCTACATCGCCCAACCGCCGTTGTATCAAGTTCGCCAAGGTAAATTCGTCCGCTATATTGATTCGGATGAAGAATTGAGTGAAGTGATGGGGCAATTGGCACCATCACCAAAACCAGTGGTCCAACGGTACAAAGGGCTAGGGGAAATGGACGCGGAACAATTATGGGAAACGACCATGGATCCAGATAAGCGCCGGTTACTGCGAGTCCGCGATGAAGACGCGGCGGATGCCGACGATGTCTTCTCGATGCTCATGGGTGACCAAGTTAAGCCACGGCGTCAATTTATTGAAGATAATGCCAAGTTCGTCCAAGACTTGGATGTTTAATGACGGGTCGCTTAAACGACCACAGAGATTAGTCAGCGGTGCGTCAAGCACCATTGAAGGAGGATGAAAGACTTGGCTGATGCGGATTTACCAAATCGAATCACGGACGTGAATTTGTCCAAGACCATGCGGACCTCATTTTTAAGCTATGCGATGAGTGTTATTGTGGCCCGGGCCTTACCAGACGTTCGTGATGGGTTGAAACCAGTTCACCGTCGGATTCTTTACGGCATGAGTGAACTGGGCGTGACCCCTGAAAAGCCTTATAAAAAGTCGGCCAGAATTGTTGGGGACGTCATGGGGAAATATCATCCCCATGGGGACTCCGCAATTTATGAATCAATGGTCCGGATGGCGCAAGATTTTAGTTATCGGTACATGTTAGTCGATGGCCATGGGAACTTTGGGTCAGTCGATGGCGATAGTGCCGCGGCCATGCGGTATACCGAAGCCCGGATGAGTAAGATTGCCGTTGAAATGTTACGGGATATCAACAAAGATACCGTTAACTGGCAACCAAACTATGATGATACCGAACGTGAACCAGAAGTCTTACCAGCGCGTTTCCCAAACTTGCTCGTCAATGGGGCGACCGGGATTGCGGTTGGGATGACAACGAATATTCCACCACATAATTTGTCGGAAGTTATCTCGGCAATCCATTTATTAATGGACAATCCTGATGCAACGACGGCCGACTTGATGGAAGCTGTCCCTGGGCCTGATTTTCCAACTGGTGGGATCGTGATGGGTAAATCCGGGATTCGGAAAGCCTATGAAACTGGCCGTGGGAATATCATTATTCGGGCTAAAGTCGACATTCAAGAACAAAAGAACGGCAAACAACGGATCATCATTACCGAGTTACCTTATATGGTCAACAAGGCGAAATTGATCGAACGGATTGCCGGTTTGGCACGAGATAAAGAAATTGAAGGCATTACCGACATCAACGATGAAAGTGACCGTGAAGGGATGCGGGTCGTGATTGATGTGCGGCGCGATGCCAGTGCTTCAGTTATCTTGAATAACTTGTACAAGATGACGTTGATGCAAACCAATTACGGGTTCAACATGTTGGCCATTGTTAAGGGTGCGCCAAAAGTGTTGAGCTTGAAACAAATCTTGATCTATTACCTTGAACATCAAGAAGATGTGATTCGGCGCCGGACCCAATTTGATTTGAAGAAAGCCCAAGCACGGGCGCATATCTTAGAAGGGTTACGGATTGCGTTAGATCACATTGATGAGATCATTTCAATTATTCGTAATTCACAAACGAGTGAAATCGCGAAGAACCAATTGATGGATAACTATGGGTTATCTGATAAACAAGCCCAAGCTATCTTAGACATGCGGTTAGTGCGGTTGACTGGTTTGGAACGAGAAAAGATTGAAAGTGAATATCAAGATCTTTTAAAAGCCATTGCGGACTACAAGGCCATTTTGGCTAGCAAGGAACGCATCAACCAAATTATTTACGAAGAATTACTTGAAATTCAACGTAAATTTGGTGATGAACGACGGACTGAATTAATGGTCGGGGAAGTCTTGAGTATCGAAGACGAAGACTTGATCGAAGAAGAAGAAGTCGCCGTGACGTTGACCCACAATGGGTACATCAAACGCTTGCCAACGACTGAATTCAAGTCGCAACATCGTGGTGGTCGTGGAATTCAAGGGATGGATGTCCATGATGATGACTTCATCGAACATCTTTTGACGACGTCGACGCATGATGTCTTGTTGTTCTTTACGAATGCTGGGAAAGTTTATCGTATGAAGGCTTACGAAATTCCAGAATACGGTCGGACTGCGAAGGGGATTCCGGTGATTAACCTATTAGGGGTTAACTCTGGTGAAACGATCCAAGCGGTCGTCAATGTCTCTGGCGATGCCAATGCGAGTGATAACTTCTTGTTCTTTACGACTTTAAATGGGGTCGTTAAACGGACACCGGTACAAGAATTTGCCAATATTCGCAGCAATGGGCTCAAGGCGATTACGTTGAAGGATGACGATGAATTAATTGGTGTGACGATTACCGATGGCCATCAAAATATGATTATCGGGACGCATGCTGGTTATGCCGTCAGCTTTGATGAAACCACAGTTCGGTCGATGGGCCGGACAGCCGCCGGGGTCCGTGGGATTCGATTACGTGAGGCTGATTATGTGGTCGGCTTTGATATTTTGAAGTCTGATAGCAAGGTCTTTATCATTACGGAAAAAGGCTACGGGAAACAAACCCCTGCTGCCGAGTACCCAATTAAGGGTCGTGGTGGTAAAGGGATCAAGACCGCTAATGTGACCGCTAAGAATGGGTCATTAGCAGGATTGACCACGGTTGAAGGCACCGAAGATATTATGGTGATGACCAACCAAGGGGTCATGATTCGCTTTAATATCGCGACTGTTTCGCAAACGGGCCGGGCGACCTTAGGGGTCCGCTTGATGCGCTTAGGTGATGATGGCAAGGTGGCAACGATGGCGAAGGTTGAACCTGAAACCGATGATGGTGATGATAACCCTGAAGCAACGCCAGAAAATCCAGCGAATGCTTCAGCGTCTTCAGTCGCCCCAACGGCAGAACCTACCGAACCTACTGATGGCCACGATGAGTCACAGGCTTAGCCGTTAACCTAATTAAAATGACGTTTGAAAAAGATGTGCGGGCAATTTTGCGGCACATCTTTTTTTGTGCCTGAAAACCTGGCGCTAAATAATTTCCCGGGAAATAAAGTAACGGCAGCCAAGTTGCGGAGTTGACGGACGTATCGAAGCTTAGGATTTTTTTGTTTTGTCGGCTGTGTCAAACCTTGCAACAAATAAACTTAGATGCTATACTTGTAATTCGTGAGTATCTAAATAAAACTTAGATTACTTTCCTTGCTCTTTCAAAAGGAAGGGCCTGAAGTCCATAAGGAGGTGCAAATTTCATGAGTGAATCAAAGAAATATGAAATTACTTACATCGTACGTCCAGACATCGATGATGCTGCTAAGACAGCTTTAGTTGATCGTTTTGACAAAATCTTAACTGATAACGGTGCGGAAGTAATTGATTCAAAAGACTGGTCAAAGCGTCGTTTCGCATACGAAATCGGCGGTTTCAATGAAGGTACTTATCATATCGTCAACTTAACGACGACTGATGACGCTTCTTTGAACGAATTCGACCGGCTTTCAAAGATCAATGATGACATTTTACGTCACATGATCGTTCGTCGCGAAGACTAATTCAATTAAACCGAAATAAATTACGAGAGGAGCACTTCTGTTTATGATTAACCGTACAGTTCTTGTTGGCCGACTAACAAGAGATCCTGAGTTACGATACACTTCTGGTGGTGCAGCGGTCGCGACATTTTCGCTCGCTGTTAACCGGAGTTTTACGAATCAAAATGGGGAACGTGAAGCAGATTTCATCAATTGCGTCATTTGGCGTAAAGCTGCTGAAAATTTTGCGAACTTCACCCATAAAGGGTCACTTGTTGGCATTGATGGCCGGATTCAAACCCGGAATTATGAAAACCAACAAGGTCAACGGGTCTATGTAACTGAAGTGGTCGTTGAAAACTTCTCATTATTGGAATCGCGAGCTGAATCCGAACGTTATCGGTCAGCAAACGGCGGTAGCAGTGCCAACAACAATGCTGGTGGCTACGGCAATAATAACAATAATGGTGGTTATCAAGCTGGCCAAAATACCGCTCCTCAACAGTCATCAGCGGCAAATAGCAATCCCTTTGGGAACGGCAATGGTGGGAACACTAATACCGGTGCGGCAACAACTGGGAACGCCACAAGTGGTGCGAACAATAACCAAGCCGATCCGTTTGCCAACAATGGGGACCAAATTGATATTTCCGATGATGATTTACCATTCTAAGCAGGTTAACTGCGCTAATTAGAGGAGGGAAATAGCTATGGCTCAACAAAGAAGAGGTGGCCGTCGTCGTCGTAAAGTCGACTTCATCGCCGCTAATCATATCGAATACATCGATTATAAAGATACTGACTTATTACGTCGTTTCATTTCAGAACGTGGGAAGATTTTGCCACGTCGTGTAACGGGTACTAGTGCCAAGAACCAACGCTCTTTGACGATTGCAATCAAGCGCGCACGGATCATGGGCTTATTACCATTCGTTTCTGAAGACTAATAACTTCAGTTTTTAAACCACGGGACTCGGTTTCCGTGGTTTTTATTTACCCATTTTTCAACCGATATGATTTAATTAATCTTGTCGGTTGAACGTGACTAATATGCCAGCGCGGTTTGTGATAAAATATAATTATTACTGAGAACTCTTGAGGGAATTTCAAATGAAAAAATTTTTTTCGCGCGAAAACATTCCATTTTTCTTACAAAATCAACAATTGCGGTTACTCGCATTAGTCATCTTTGGACTTTCACTAATTACATTAGTGACGGGCTTTTTGATGAACTGGGTGTTTGGGACGATCGTCTTAGTCTTGATCATCTTAGCGGGTGTGATGTCGTACAACACGTTGATTGAGCTAAGTTCAAGCGCTAACGAATATATATCAGATTTATCTTACCGGATTAAACGAGGGGAACAAGAAGCATTGATCCAAATGCCAATTGGGGTCCTACTCTTTAATGCGGACCAAACGATTGAGTGGGTCAATCCCTATTTACAACGGTATTTTGGTGATCAGGATGTGATCGGTTATCGGTTAGAAGATATTGACGCTGAATTAGCCGCGGCGGTCGCGGATCATGTCGATCAACCAGCGACGATTCGGTGGCATGATTACCAATTCGACTTACGGGTCCAACCAAGTACCAAAACGTTGTATTTAATGGATGTCACCAAATATGCGGAGTTAGCCGATCAATTTGAAGATGAAAAATTGGTGATTGGTCAGATCTTCTTAGATAACTATGATGAAATCACCCAATCAATGGCGGATACAGATATTTCTAACTTAAATAACTATGTCACCAACGAATTGTCAAAGTGGACGCAAACCTTTGGCATGTACTTAAAGCGACTCGATGACGATCATTTCTTCTTATTAGGCTATGCCAGCAGTTTACGGCGAGTCGAAGAAAATAAGTTTCGGATTTTAGACCGTATTCGCGAATCTACTTCCAAGCAAAACTTCCCGTTAACGTTAAGTATCGGGATTGCCTATGGCGAACGGAACATGAATAACTTGGCTGATATGGCCCAAAGCAATATGGATCTGGCCTTAGGACGTGGGGGCGACCAAGTTGTCGTCAAAGCCGAAGACGAGCCCGCACGTTTTTATGGGGGGAAGACGAACCCGATGGAAAAGCGGACGCGGGTCCGGGCGCGGATGATCAGCCAGACGTTGATCGAATTGATGAATCAATCCGATCAAGTCTTTGTGCAAGGGCATCATCAACCAGATATGGATGCGGTTGGCGCTTGTCTTGGGATTCGACGGATTGCGGAAATGAATGGCAAGCAATGTTGGATCGTCTTAGACGAACAGAACCTCCATTCTGATATTCAACGGTTATTGGATCAGTTGAAGCTCGATGATGATATTGAATCATCGATTATCTCACCAGCTGAGGCCTTAGAAAAGGCCACTGACCAAAGTTTATTGGTCTTGGCAGATCATTCTAAGCCAAGTATTTCAATGTCACAGGCGTTGTATGAGCGGCTAGAAAACCGGGTCATGATTATTGATCATCACCGGCGGGGCGAAGAATTTCCCGAAAATCCGGTTTTGGTTTATATTGAACCATATGCTTCTTCAACTTGTGAGTTGATTACCGAAATGTTCGAATATCAATCCCATGATGCCGAACCAATCAATAAGATTGAAGCCACGGCGATGTTAACCGGGATTGTGATCGACACGAAGTCCTTCTCGTTACGAACGGGATCGCGGACGTTTGATGCTGCCAGCTACTTGCGTTCAGCAGGGGCGGATAGTTTGTTAGTCCAACAGTTCATGAAGGAAAATGTCGATAGTTACTTACAACGGAATCATTTAATTGAATCAGTCGAATTCGTGAATCAAGATATGGCGTTGTGTGTCGGTGAAAATGATCAAGTCTATGATCCAGTGACTGCAGCGCAAGCAGCTGACTCATTGTTAGCCATGTCAGGGGTTGATGCCTCATTTGTCATTACCCGGCGAGAAGATGGTCGGGTCGGCATTTCGGCGCGTTCATTGGGCGAAATCAACGTCCAAGTTTATATGGAACGTCTTGGCGGTGGGGGTCACTTATCAAATGCGGCGACCCAAATCGAAGGTCAATCGGTTGATGAGGTCAAGCAAGCCTTGATCGACTTATTAACCGCTAATGATGATACGAATTCAGAATCTAATTAGGAGTGAGACACATGCAAGTTATTTTTCTAAGTGATGTACGCGGTAAAGGTAAACGGGGCCAAGTTAAAAATGTCCCAGATGGTTACGCCCAAAACTTTTTAATTAAAAAAGGGTTAGCTAAAGAAGCGACTAAAGCGGCGATCAATACATTAAAGGCTGAACAAAAGTCTGAAGCAGCTAAGGCCGCTGAAGAGTTGGCAATGGCTAAGACGACTAAAGAAGCGTTAGAAGCTGACAGTACCGTCGTTGAATTGAAAGCTAAAGCCGGGACTGACGGCCGTTTATTCGGGTCGATTCCTAGCAAGCAAATTGCCACGGCGTTAGCCGATCAATATCAAGTTAAATTAGATAAACGTAAAATCGAATTACCAGATCCAATTCGGGTCTTAGGTTACACGAACGTGCCCGTTAAGCTGCATCCTGAAGTAACAGCTAAGATTCGCGTGCACGTGGTCGAAAAGTAAAAGGACGGACCGCACATGAACAACGATGGGTTAGTCGAGCAAACCCCCCCACAAAATATTGAAGCCGAAAAAGCCGTTTTAGGGGCTATTTTCTTAAATAGTGATGCCTTAGTTGAAGCGATGGAATTCGTGGAAGCCACAGACTTTTATCGACGGGCCCACCAGATCATTTTTGCCAGCATGGTCACGTTAAATGACCGTGATGAAGCGATTGATGCGGTGACGGTCAGTGACTTACTCACCGCCCAAAATCAGTTGGACGACGTTGGTGGGATGAGCTATATTGCTGAATTAGCGGGTTCCGTGCCAACGGCTGCTAATGCTGGTTACTATGCTAAAATCGTGGCCCAAAAAGCAACGGTGCGGCGCCTGATCAAAGCGGCGACCGAAATCACGACCAAAGCCTATACTGAAAATGACGATGTGACGACCTTACTAGATGATGCCGAACGTGACATCATGAATGTGTCAGAACAACGGAACCAAAGTGGCTTTAAGTCGATTGCGGACGTGTTGAATTCTTCGATTGAAGAAATCGACCGCCTCTATCAAAATGATGATGACATTACCGGGTTACCAACGGGCTTTTCAGAGTTGGATAAGATGACGGCGGGGCTACAACCGGATAACTTGATTATCTTAGCGGCGCGGCCGGCCGTTGGTAAAACGGCCTTTGCGTTGAATATAGCGCAAAATGTGGCTACCAAGACGGATACGACCGTCGCCATTTTCAGTTTGGAAATGGGGGCCGAATCATTGGTTAACCGGATGTTGTGCGCTGAAGGTAGTATCGATGCTGGCCATTTACGGACCGGGCAACTGGACGAAGAAGAGTGGGAACACCTAGTCGTGGCCATGGGGAGCTTGTCAAAAGCCAGTATTTATATTGACGATACCCCAGGGATCAAGATGTCTGAAATCCGGGCAAAAAGTCGGCGGTTAGCTAAGGAACAAGGTAATCTTGGGTTGATCGTGGTCGATTATTTGCAGCTGATTGAAGGTGGGAACACCGAAAGTCGGCAACAAGAAGTTTCTGAAATTTCACGGCAAATGAAGAAGTTGGCTAAAGAATTAGGGATTCCCGTTATTGCCTTGTCACAGTTATCTCGTGGCGTGGAACAACGGCAGGATAAACGGCCGGTGCTATCGGATATTCGGGAATCTGGTTCAATCGAACAAGATGCTGATATCGTAGCCTTCTTATATCGTGAAGATTATTATGATCGCGCCGATGGGGACGATGACGATAGTGGTGGTAACTTTGGTGGCGGTGGTGGCGACTTTAATGGTGGTGACCCCCGCGATCAAGATGCCTCGGAAGACGTCGGTGAAGTTGAAGTGATTATCGAAAAAAACCGGGCTGGGGCGCGGGGAACGGTCAAGTTATTGTTTGTTAAACCATTCAATAAGTTCTCGTCCGTTTCTTATGCCCAAGACCCACAGAATCAATAAACTAATTATCAGACGCTTGGGAAGCTTTCTCAGGCGTCTTTTTTAGTCTGTAGCTTTAGGTTGATTGCGGTCGTCGATTGCCGGCCGTGCCATAATGACCAATTATTTTTGAACATGAATTTATAAAATGCTGTGATATGATAGAACTAATACGCAATTATTAAAATTAACTTTGAAACGGTGGTGGGGCGATGGCACGTAAATCATCAATCGGAATCCCGTGGTTGATTGCGGGACAATTTATGAATAATATTGGGATGAGCTTTATTTGGCCCTTGACCACGATCTATATGCATAATGTGTTAGGCAAGTCATTGACTGAAACTGGGGTCGTATTGATGTTGAACTCGATTGCCAATGTTTGTGCCAGTACCATGGGTGGTCGGATCTTTGATCGCCATAATCCATATACCTTGTTGTTAATGGGGATTATCCTAAATGGTACGGCGAACTTAATGTTGATCTTTTGGCATGGGTGGCCCTGGTATCCGTTATTATTAGTG
This sequence comes from Lactiplantibacillus daowaiensis, assembly GCF_005405085.1. Classification (GTDB taxonomy): domain Bacteria; phylum Bacillota; class Bacilli; order Lactobacillales; family Lactobacillaceae; genus Lactiplantibacillus; species Lactiplantibacillus daowaiensis. Next base: position 85,528 of record NZ_BJDJ01000014.1, read on the forward strand.
GTCACAGGATTTGCGAGTGGCTGGTTGAATACGATGTTTAATGCTTTAGCAGCCAGTGTACCGCGTCAAAAGGTACGGCGAACCTTTACCTTGATGTATTTAGCGGCCAATTTAGGCGTTGTTTTTGGAACGATGTTTGTTGGAATCGTTTATCAGATGGGCATGGCATTACTTTTCTCAATGACCACGAGTTTATATGTGATTTTTTTAGTGATTGCTATTTTTGAATACAATGTTGATTCTAGTCAAGTGACGGGTGTTGATCCGCGGCAAGCACGGGATATTCGGTTACCCCGCGCCAATGGTCGGATGGTTTGGACCTTTTTCGTCAGTTTGTTTATAATTTGGTTATTGTACGAACAATGGGTCAGCAATTTATCCGTTTATATGACGAATCTAGGAATGCCGTTACGAAACTATAGCTTTTTATGGACCGTCAATGCTGGCTTATTAGTCGTGATTCAAAGTATTTTAAGCCTGCTAGGCGATCGGATCAAAAGCTTGTATCATCAGTTTTTCTTTGGTATGTTGTTTGTCGGCTTATCGTTTCTATCCTTAGTGATTGCCCATGATTATCCCCACTTTATTTTCGCGATGGTCTTACTGACGATTGGGGAAGCGACGTGGTCACCAGCGATGCCAACGTTAGTCAGTCAACTATCCCCAGTCAGTGCCAAGGGGCGTTACCAAGGTTTAGTGCAAGCCTTCTGTGCATTTGGCCGGTCATTAGGCCCGTTATTCGGGGGCTTAGTTATTGATAATTGGTCATATAAAGCGTTATTTTTACTCGCCTTTGTTATCTTGATGCTCGTGTTAGGTATCAATATCGGCGTTGTCCATTGGAATCAAAAACAAGCCGTTAATTACATGACGGACGACTTAAAATCATCATAATGTTTCACGTGAAACAAAAAAATAAAAAGTTGGTGGCAGTAGTGGAAGCAATGCGACAATTACAAGCAAAACGGGTCGTCATTAAAGTGGGGACTAGTACGTTGGTTTATCCTGATGGGGCGATCAATCTGCGGGCAATCGATCAATTGGCCTTCGTGATCAGTGCAATGCGACATCATGGTCGTGAAGTTGTTTTAGTTTCATCTGGGGCGATTGGGGTCGGGTTAAACTATATTGGGTTGAAACAGCGGCCCAAGGCCATCCCAGAACAACAAGCGATTGCGGCGATTGGGCAATCGGAATTGATCTCGATTTATAAGGAACGGTTTGCCGTTTATGAACAAAAAATCGGCCAATTATTGTTGACTCGCGATATCTTCGTTTACCCCAAGAGTCATCAAAATGTCATGAACACGTTTGAAGCCTTATTGGCCCAAAATATCGTCCCCATCGTCAATGAAAATGATACGGTGGCGGTTGATGAATTGGACCATGAAACGAAGTTTGGCGATAACGACCAGTTGTCAGCGGTCGTGGCGACGAATATCGATGCGGATTTATTAATTATGCTGTCAGATATTGACGGCTTTTATGATGGTAATCCAAATGGTGACACTGGGGCGACCTTATTGTCCCATGTGGCCAAAGTTAACCAAGCCACGTATACGTTGGCCGGTGGGACTGGTAGCCGGTTTGGGACTGGTGGCATGGTGACAAAACTTAAAGCTGCAGAACGGATGATTAAAGCCGACAGCCAAATGGTATTGGCTAATGGCGCTGACCCAACGATTATTTTTCAAATTTTAGCGGGCGAACCAGTGGGAACGCTCTTCGGTTAAGATAGGAGCTAAGAAAACATGGAAACAGCAGCAACGACTTTAGCGACTTTGGGTCAGCAAGCCCAACAGGCCAGCTATGCCCTAGGGCTATTAGCCACAAAACAAAAAAACACGATCTTACTAGCAATGGCCGATGCATTAGTGGCCCAACAAGCGACGATTTTAGCCGCCAATGCCCGCGACCTTGAAAATCCCAAGATTCCAGCTAAGTTCGTAGACCGCTTGACGTTAACTGCGGATCGGATTCAGGCGATGGCAACGGGATTGCGGCAAGTCGCTGCGTTACCCGATCCAATCGGGAACGTTGATCGGGCTTGGCGGAATGAAGCGGGGTTGATGATTGCCAAAGAACGGGTGCCATTAGGCGTTATTGGAATGATTTTTGAAGCGCGACCTAACGTGACGGTCGATGCCTCCGCTTTGTGCTTTAAGACCGGGAATGCAGTGATTTTACGTGGTGGTAAAGAAGCTTTGTATTCCAACCAAGCCTTAGTCCAAGTGTTACAAGGTACGCTAAGTGCGGCTGGTATCGACCAGTATGCGATTCAACTGATCCAAGATACGTCGCATGCGACCGCCGAAAAGTTCATGCAACTGACCGATTATGTTGATGTTTTGATTCCACGTGGGAGTGCCCGGTTGATTCAAACGGTCTTGGCTAAAGCAACAGTGCCGGTCATTGAGACTGGTGCTGGGAACTGCCATGTATATGTTGATCAAGCGGCCCAATTACCAATGGCGACGGCTATTATTGTCAATGGGAAGGTCCAACGACCGTCAGTATGTAATGCCACCGAAAAAGTCTTGATTCATCGGGCGGTTGCGGCGGATTACTTGCCAACCATCATCACGGCGTTGCGCGATCAAGGCGTCGAAGTCAGAGGCGATGCGGCGACCCAAGCCATCGTACCTGACGTGATCTTGGCGACGGCAACTGATTGGCGGACTGAATACAATGACTTGATTATTGCGATTAAAGTGGTGGACTCTGAAGCTGAGGCCATCACGCACATTAATCGGTATAATACGCAACATTCCGAAGCGATTGTGACAGATAATTACCAAGCCGGCAAACTCTTCCAACAACGCGTGAATGCCGCTTGTGTTTATATCAATGCCTCGACCCGTTTTACGGATGGGTTTGAATTTGGTTTTGGTGCTGAAATTGGGATCTCGACCCAAAAGTTACACGCCCGTGGCCCGATGGGGCTCAATGAACTGACGTCATATAAATATATTATCGATGGTAATGGTCAAGTTCGACCATAACCGTATGCTTAAGACTAATCCAGTGATGACGACCTAAAGTCATCATTGGATTAGTCTTTTTTAATTGATTCGGTAAGTGACCAAATTAACATTGTGAATTTTAGCACACTTCTTAAGAAAATCTTAATAATTACGTCAATCAGTTTGAAACCGCGTCAGAACGCAATTTCTGTCGATAGTTGTCGGGCTACAGTTCCCAGTGATTCATGACTTTAGTGGACTATTTATTGTTAGACCAGCTTTTAAGACCAATAAGGTGGACATAATAAGGCCAACTTATTAAGGATAGGCAAGGGCAAGGTGGCTTCGTATAATGAAATTAAGTTTAATGATTGTTCATTTAATCACATACTGGGGGTGGCGAAATTTGGCAACACCACAAGCACAAGCCGCAGCACCGAGCTATTTGTTCAATACTGGGGCATTGTTTCGGAGTCAAGACTACTTTGGTTGTCATTGGGAAACAGCCAAGCAAGTCAGTTTTCGCGTTTGGGCACCGCAGGCAACGGCCGTACAAGTTGTTGGGAGTTTCAATGACTGGCAGGCGACGACTCCGATGACCATGATTGGGACGACTGGGATTTGGACGACAACGATTAGCGGTGTCAAAGTTGGGGATTTGTACAAGTTTCAAGTAACCGGTGCGGATGGCCAAGTGCACTTGAAGATCGATCCGTTTGCGCGGCAATTTGAAAAAAAGCCTGGCGATGCCGCTGTCGTGATTGCACCAACTGAGATGGCTTGGCACGACAGTCTTTGGATGGCGCGGCGCAAGAAATCGCGGCCGGCTAATCGGCCCATCAATATTTATGAAGTGCACTTAGGCTCATGGCGGCGGCATGCCGATGATCAGTACGAGACGTATCAAGAATTAGCAGCGGCGTTGATTCCGTATGTCAAAAAAATGGGCTATACCCATATTGAGTTGATGCCAGTGATGGAACACTTACTCGATGCGTCGTGGGGCTATCAGCAATTGGGGTACTTTGCGCCAACGAGTCGGTTTGGCTCGCAACAAGACTTTTTAGCGTTTATCGATCAATGTCACCGCGCCAACTTAGGGGTGATCGTCGATTGGGTCCCAGGTCACTTTATTCGCAACTATGATGCGTTATATCAATACGATGGCACGCCGACTTTTGAATATCAAGATCCTGACCGCGCGAACAATCGCCGCTGGGGGGCTTGGAATTTTGATTTAGGTAAAACGCAAGTGCAAAGTTTTCTGATTTCTAGCGCCTTATTTTGGCTAACGGATTGTCATTTAGACGGGTTACGCGTAGATGCAGTGTCAAATATGTTGTATCTCGACTATGACGAGGGCCGTGAGGGGCAGGTCAATCAATATGGCGATAATCGTAACTTAAAGGGAATCGCCTTTTTACAACGGTTGAACACGGTCGTCTTTCAACAACATCCCGATGTCTTGATGATTGCTGAAGAATCATCGGCATATCCGCAAGTTACCGGTCGTGTTGATCAAGGTGGGTTAGGCTTCAATTACAAATGGAATATGGGTTGGATGCACGATACGCTAGATTTCTTTAGCATGGATCCGTTGTATCGCCATGACCATTTCAACTTGTTGACGTTTGCTTTTGTCTATATGTTTGACGAACAATTCATTTTGCCATTCTCACATGATGAAGTCGTGCATGGCAAAAAGTCACTGATGCATAAGATGCCGGGCGACCGCTATAATCAGTTTGCCAATTTACGGACGATGCTAACGTACATGGCGGCTTTTCCAGGCAAGCAGTTGAACTTCATGGGGTCTGAGTGGGGCCAATTCTTAGAGTGGCGTGATTGGAGCCAATTAGAATGGGTTGATTTAGAAGATGAGTTGAATCACAAAATGCAGCACTTTACCCAAACGTTGAATCAAGTCTACGACCAAAATCGGCCATTGTGGGAACTCGATCACGAGGCCGCTGGATTGCGCTATACCTACACTGATGATCCTGAAAGTTCAACGATGGCCTTTATTCGCCAGGCCAAACGCAAGTACAGTTTCGTAGTCGCTGCCTTTAATTTCGTCCCAGTTGAACGGCGACATTACCGCATTGGCGTGCCATATGTTGGGCGCTATGACTTATTACTAAATACCGAAGCCCAAGCGTTTGGTGGGACTTGGACCAAGTTAGAAACAACCTTTACGGCGGTGGCTGAGCCATACCATGGACAACCAGCCAGTTTTGACGTCACGTTGCCCGCCATGGGGGCATTATTGATACGACCACGGCAAGTAAAAAAGGGGAGTCGGAAACATGAATGATGAAATGCTTGGCATTATCTTAGCTGGGGGCCAGGGGACCCGTTTAGGTAAGTTAACTAAAGACACGGCAAAGCCCGCGGTGCCATTTGGTGGTCGGTACCGGATTATTGATTTCACCTTGAGCAACTGTGCCAACTCGGGTGTCAATACCGTTGGGGTCATTACCCAATACCAACCGTTAGAATTAAATGCTCATATTGGCAATGGTGCGAGTTGGGGGTTAGATGATTTAAATGGTGGTGTGACCGTCTTACAACCTTATTCGTCAACGGAAGGCGAAAAGTTTTTTGAGGGGACCGCGCATGCGATTTATCAAAATATTGAATATATCGATCAACATAACCCGAAGTACTTATTAGGGCTCTATGATATTTGGTGTTGATGGATAAAATCCATCGACGCCTTTTTTGTAAAACAAACTAAAAAGGGCATACTG
>NZ_BJDJ01000015.1 GCF_005405085.1 Lactiplantibacillus daowaiensis
GGTGTTGTCATCGGAATGCCTCGATTCGTTTTTCCTCAGATTATACCTGAATTTTTAGTTTTCAGACAGTCCCTAGTCCGAATAAAGCGCAATCCTTAAGCGACACAGACGCTAATGCTGCTTTGGCACTAGCCCAATCTAGTGATTTCGTTGCGGCGGAACCGAAACAACTTGCTGCCCCGGTGGCCCAACATGGCGATAACTTCTCAGGTGGCCAAAAACAGCGATTAGCAATTGCGCGAGCATTAGCGCGGAAACCAGAGATTCTATTGTTTGATGATTCGTTTTCCGCTTTAGATTATGCCACTGACCGCCAATTGCGAGATGACTTGGATCAACAGATGGCGACAACGACCAAAATTATCGTGGCCCAACGAATCAGTACCGTTTTAACTGCGGATCAAATCATCGTCTTAGAAGATGGCAACGTGGCCGGCCAAGGGACCCATCAAGACTTGTTGGCGCATAATGCGGTCTACCAAGCGATCGCGTACTCACAATTGTCAAAGGAGGAATTGGCGAATGGCTAAGCAAAAAAACACGACGTTAAAAACAGGATTATTAGAAAACGGGCGCGAGTATCTTGGCCCGGTAGTGATTGCGGCCATCTTCGCGATTTTAGGGAGTGTCGGTTCAATTATCGGGCCTAGTCAGTTAAGCAAGATTACGAACTTAATTACGGCCGGTTTACGAACCAATATTAATGTCACGAAAGTCTATCAAGTCGCGGTGACTTTAGCCATTATCTATGCCGTTGGGGCCTTAATGTCATACGGCCAAGGCTACATTATGGCGACGGTGACTCAGAACTTCACCCAGAAGTTGCGAACAAAAATCATTGCCAAAATCAATCAACTCCCATTACGGTATTTTGATACCCATAATGAAGGTGACACGTTGAGCCGGGTCACCAATGACTTGGACACGATGGGGCAATCGTTAAATCAAAGTTTAGGCAACTTGATTGCGTCAGTGACGTTGCTCATTGGGTGTGTGGTGATGATGTTGCTCACCAATATCACGTTGAGTGTGACCGCGATTTTATCGGTGTTGATTGGATTTGGGTTAACGATGTTGCTGATGATGCGGTCACAAAAATACTTTACTGCTCAGCAAAATCAACTCGCCGAAGTCTCAAGCTATGCTGAAGAAATCTATGCTGGCCAAGCTGTCGTGCAAACGACTAATAGTACTGCGACTGTTAAATCACACTTTAATCAACTCAATGACCAATTGTATACGGCCGTTTGGAAATCACAATTTATGTCTGGCATCATGCAGCCATTGATGAACTTTATTGGTAATTTTGGTTATGTGATGGTTTGTATCGTTGGAGCTGTCATGATGCTCAATGGGCATATCTCGATGGGGACGATCGTGGCGTTTATGATTTATGTCCGACTATTCTCACAACCATTGTCACAAATCGCCCAAGCTTTTTCGAGCTTACAAACAGCACAAGCGGCGATGCAACGAGTCTTTGGCTTCTTAGCAGAACCTGATGATACGCCGGATGTGACCACCACCCCACAATTAACTACGACGCGTGGCGCGGTAACGTTTGAACACGTCAAGTTCGGTTACAATGCCGATCAAACGATTATCAAGGACTTCTCAGTTGCCGCTAAACCGGGGCAAAAGGTCGCAATCGTTGGGCCGACTGGTTCTGGTAAGACGACTACGGTTAATTTATTGATGCGATTTTACGATGCCAATGCGGGGACCATCAAAATTGACGGCGTTGATATTCAACAAATGTCGCGTGCCGAAGTTCGACAACAATTTGACATGGTGTTGCAGGATGCTTGGTTATTTAACGATACTGTGCGCAACAACTTAATTTATAATCAGACGGGCGTGACCGATGAACAATTACAGCAAGCTTGTGAAGCGGTCGGCATTCAACATTTTATTGAGACGTTGCCCGCTGGCTTGGATACGGTACTGGATGATTCAGTTAGTTTATCAGCTGGTCAAAAGCAACTCTTAACCATCGCGCGCGCTTTAGTTCGCAACGCGCCGATGCTGATTTTGGATGAAGCGACGAGTTCCGTTGATACGCGGACTGAAGAACAATTGCAACAGGCAATGGATGTGTTGATGCAAGGGCGGACATCATTTGTGATCGCCCACCGGTTATCAACGATTAAAAACGCCGATTTGATTTTAGTTGTCAAAGACGGTGAAATCATTGAGCGTGGGAACCATGCCGACTTGATGGCTGCCGATGGTTTTTATGCGAACTTGTATAACAGTCAATTTACCGCTTAAGGTCACTTGAAGTTGTCGTATTTTTTAGCAGATCAGTGGGTGTATAATGAGTCCAATCAGTTTAGGAGGAGACACACATGAAAACGGGACTAACGGGCTTAATGATTGCCGCGGCGGTCGCTGGTGGGGTTGGGCTAGCGGCGCCGATGCCAGCCCAAGCCAAAACGTCAGCAACTAGTGAAGTGAAAATTGGGCAATGGCAGGTCCAACGTTACTTACTACATGTTCGGACGTATTATCAAACAACGAAAAAGGTGACTATTAGCGCACAATTTATGCCATCGTATGTCGAAGGCGGCGATATTAGTATGCACAAGGTGACCTTGCCGAAGGGCACGATTATTGCCGGTGAAAAGTCAGCGGTGACGAAGCACAATAAAACGACCTATCAGATGTATCTTTACCCGTCTGATTTAGGCTATAACGTTTTGAAGCCGAACTTAAGCAACGGGTACACGTCGACGCCCTCTATGCGGTCATGGTCAAAAGCGACCAGCAGTTTTAAAAAAGTGAGTCGACCAACCTATTTGCCAACGTATAGTTATGGCGATATGTATGCCGGTAGTACCGTTTCAGCCATTCAAAGCAAGCAGACCAAGCGGATCCAAATCACTTCGAATGGCTATGTTGAAGTTCATAAAAAGGTCGCCAAAGCTGAACCTGATAGCCAACTTTACCAAAAGCCAAGTGCTGCGGCTAAGATCGAACGTACCACGGTTAAGGGCAGTACCCGGTACTTGTACTTGAACAAGAAACTGAGTGGCTTTACCACGACTAAAGTGAAGCAAAACGGCAAGACGCGTTATCGCTTAGCCATGAAGAATTTGCACACGCCGATTTATATTAAGGGGCAATACGACGATGATATTCCCGGTAGTTTCTATAGTATTTATAACCTTGGTGGTCATAAGTACTTTACGTACATTGGGGATGACGATACCGACTAGCCTGACTTTTCAGGGTCATAGTCGTTAACAGTTTAACAATACCTAACAAAGAAACGCTCAGCCACGAGTTTGTGTGCTGAGCGTTTCTTTGCGCGTTGCGGTTAGTTAATGATTGCTTTTAACGGCCACACCACCAACTAATAACAATAATAGCCCTAACCAACTAAACGTGGCCGCAAAGCCAAGTTGTTCAATCAGCCAGCCAATTAGTGGAAACATTACGATCATGACGATACTAAAGGCCATACTGCTAATGCTGAGCAAGGTGGCACGTTGCGCACTAGGAATAAGCGCGTTGTAGTAATTAGACATTAGGGGTTCAATGACCGCCATTAACATATTAATGAAGAGATAGCCGCCAACGAGTAATGTGATTTGACCGATGCCAGTTAGGATCAGGGCGCCGATTAATAATCCAGTTAAGCCAACTAATAGGTTGCGTGATGACCACCGCTGCTGTAATCGTGGCGTTAACTGAACGGCACCAACATTTAACAATGCGACCGCGATTAAAATCCCTGAAATCAATGACCCATGAAAGCCATGGGTGGTCATCACAGCTTGAAAGTAGTAATAGTAAGTCGTTCCAATGGCACTAAATAAGGCGTGAAAGCCCATTAAATAAGCCAGCTTGGGTAAACGGTGTAACCAAGTAACGGCGGCTTTTAAGATCTGCCAAAGTGTTAATTGCTGGGCGTGTTTTGCATGGGCGGTTGGTTCATGTAACCCCAAAATCACCACAATGGTAAGCACTGCCAGCAACAAATAGCCCCAATAAGTTGCGGCTAAATAGCCATGAATCAACCAGCCAGCGACTAAAACACCACTAGTATCAGCTAATTCAATAATGGTATTCATATTACTCGTGACCTGTGGGTACCGCTTAGTTTGTTGACCATCGACTAAGCTTTCATAGAAGAGCGCTTCGAGCGTTCCAGATTGTAAATTATAAGCCCAGGCTTGCACGACAAAGCCGAGCGCAAACCACCAGAAACTGTGGGCAGTTAACATGATAATGGCATGGATTGCCGCCGCAATCCGGCCACTGATCAGCATAGTACGATAGCTAAAGCGGTCAGCTAAGATGCCAGATGGGACTTCTGACAAGAAGCTGGTTAGATGAAAAATACTTTCGCATAAGCCGATTTGTACGAGTGATAAGCCACGTTGCTGTAAAAAGATGACCCACAGACTGGTAATCCCAAAGTAGGCGAGCGCGGTATAGGTGTAACCCCGATGTAAGTTGCGGGTCGTGGCTTTGATAAGCATGAGTTCTCCTTAAAAATGGCCATAAAAAAGACGCCTCCAATGAGTCGCCGTTTCGGTGCCATCATGAGTTTAGTTAGCATTCAACTTGGAAAAAGGCCAGACTGCGCCCCTTGTAAGTGCAAAACGTCAATAATTGTCCGTTTTAGACTGAACCAAGCTAAAAAACTAATTGCCACGACTTTTCACCGCTCTCTAATTAAACTAATGGTAATTATATCAAAATACCATTAAAATGCAATAAAAAACGACATTGCCGATGGCATGCCGTTTTAGCGCAATTAATGTTTTAATTTTAGAATCAAGCCATAACCAACTGCACTTAAGCATAGGAGCCCAACCCCAAGCCACGTAAAACTAGCTGCAAAACCGATCCGTTCGATCAGCCAGCCGATCATTGGGAAAGAAACACTCATAATAATACTATAAAACATACTGCTGACGCTTAGTAAGGTGGCACGTTCACCACTGGGTACAAGTTCGTTATAATAACTCGACATTAACGGTGCCATCGCGGCCATCAACATATTAACGATGAAGTCGCCAATGACGAGAACCGGTAGTTGATTGACGCCAGTAATGAGCAAAACAAGGAGCAATAAAATTGCAAACGTGCGTAAAATCTTAAAAGCTGGCCAACGATGTTGCAAGTGCGGTGTTAGCTGGACACTTAAGACGTTCAGAATGGTTATCACAATTAAGATACTCGTAATCAAAGTACTTTTAAACCCATGGGCCGTCATGACCGATTGAAAATAAGAATAGTAAGCATAACCAGTGGCGGTGAAAAATGCATTAAAAAGCATTAAATAGGTCAGTTTTGGTAAGCGTCGTAAGCCAATAACGGCTGTTTTTAAAATTTGCCAAACGGTCAATTGCCGAGCGCGTTCTTGATGTTGGGTCGGTTCATGTAAAAAGATGGCGACGAGTAGGGCACTGACTGCCCCCACGAGATAAAGCTGATAGGTTAGCATCGCGTAATCATGAATCAACCAGCCAGCTAGGACTAACCCAAGCATTCCCGCAACTTTTAGCACGGTATTCATTGTACTCGTAACTTGTGGATAGCGTTTGGTTTGATCGTCATCAACGAGACTTTCATAAAGCAGTGCCTCTAACGTGCCGTTTTGTAAGTTGGCAGCCCAGCCAAGTAAGAAAAAGCCCACTGCAAACCACCAGAAACTATGGGCCGTCAACATAATTAAGGCATGGACCACGGCGGCCAAACGGCCCAAAATCAGCATGGTGCGATAACTGAAGCGGTCGGCAAGAATACCAGCGGGCACTTCAAATAAGAAGCCAGTCATGTGATAGATACTTTCACATAAGCCAATCTGTACGAGACTGAGGCCACGTTGTTGTAAAAACATCACCCACAAGCCACCAATGCCGAAATAGGCGCAAGCCGTGTATAAGTAACCTAAATGGAGGTTACGGTTGGCAATTTTTAACATCGCAAACTACTCCCTTATGACGATTGACAAACAAAAAGACGACTCTGTTGAGCCGCCTTAAGAGACGTTAATGGTATGACCTGACTGCCGTTACCCCCAAATAACGTTAGTTTATACCAGATTTTGCTCGCCAATTTCAGATGATTTTAACTTTAATTATAGCAAATTATCATAAATTGCGGCACCTTAGTTAGAAATTTTCTTTAATTAACCGGGTTAAGATTTTAATCCCCTGCTCAAAGCGCGCCGTTGATTCGTAGGAGAAGCTTAAACGAATATATTGGTTCGGCTTGAAATCATAGATACTCCCGGGATTGAAGAGGACATTTTCGGCGGTGGCTAAGTCGAACAACTTTTGAACATTAATGTTGTCGTTAAGCCGCACCCACAAGTAAAAGCCACCGGTTGGTGCTTGCCAAGTCGCAAGCCCATCCCAATATTGGTGAAGAATGGCTTGTGCGGCAGCGGCCTTTTTAGCTAAGACAGCTCGAAAATGCGCCTGATAAGTGTCATATTCCGGGTCGGCTAAGATTTCGGCTAAGACGAGTTGTGATAAGGAACTGGCGCCGTAATCAGTTTGCATCCGCACATCAGTTAAGCGGTCGATGACGGGTTGACTAGCAACGGTCCAACCAATCCGTAAACCAGGTGCCAAGGATTTTGAGATACTGCCAAAGTAAATCACGTTACCAGACTCATCACTAGCTTTTAACGGCTGCGGTGGCTGTTGGTCGAACCAGACATCTTGATAGGCGGCGTCTTCCAAGATTGGAATCCGATGTTCTTGCGCGTATTTCAAAATTTGTTGCCGGCGCTCAGCACTCATCACGATCCCGGTTGGATTATTGAATGTGGGAATCGTGTACATGATAGCATGTGAGTCGTCAGCGGGTGGGGTGATTTGCCAGTAAGCCATCCCTTGATTATCCATTGGAATCCCACTCAGATGGGTCTGCGCTGACTGAAAGACTTGTAATGATTTGACGTAAGTCGGCGCTTCCGTATAAATCGTGGCATTTTTAGGAAAGAGTGAAACGGCGACTAATTGCAAAGCTTGAACGGACCCCGCGGTAATTAAAATATTTTCTGGTTGCGTGTGAATGCCAACCTTAGTTAAATGCCGCGCGATTTGTTCACGTAATGCCAAGATCCCAGCGGGTTCACTGTAATTGAGACTAGTTAAGTTGTGACCAAGGTGGTCAAAGGCCTTTTGAAAGAGGGCGCGGGGAAATTGGTCAGGTGCGGGTTCACCAGTACTCAACCGAATCACTGCATCGGTCTCAAATTGATTGATTTTTTGAATCGCATGTGGATTGGGTCGGAATTGTCCCGCTTTGACGTATTGCGACCAATTGACATGTTCGGCCAATAAACTTGACCAGTGATTCCCCGAAACGGTCATGCCAGAACCGGGGGTACTCGTAATTAAGCCAACCGCAATCAATTCATCAAGTGCCGTGATCAAGGTACTGCGATTGACGCCGAATTGTTCGGCTAATTTGCGTTGGGCTGGGAGTTTGGCACCCATTGGCCAATCGCCACTGGCAATCGCTTGTTGAAAGTAATTGGTGATTTGTTGGTAGATCGGCGTCGTGGCGGTTTTGTCTGGTTGCCACGTGATATGTATCGTGTTCATGAACATCCCTCCAAAATGGTTGGTCATAAAAGTCGGAATTGGTTGGCTACAATGACGCTTGCTTTTATTATAATCATTTCATGAATTAAAGCCAGTAACGCTTACAGGAAATGTAACGGTAACAACTGGTTGGATAGGAGTTAGAAAATTGATGCAGGTATTTTTACAAGGATTATTATTTGGATTTGTCTATATTGCGCCAATCGGGATGTAGAACTTATTTGTGGTCTCAACCGCGATTGAGCAGCCTTTACAACGGGCCATTCGGGTCGCATTAATCGTGATTTTATTTGATACGTCGTTATCGTTGGCGTGTTTTTATGGGGTCGGTAAGCTACTTCAAAGTACGCCATGGCTTGAAATGGCAGTTCTATTGATTGGGAGTTTATTGGTCTTTTATATTGGTTGGGGCTTGTTAAGACAAAAAGAAACCGCCATGGGCACTATGGATACCAACTTCTCATATAAAGCAGCGGTTGTGACGGCCTTTTCAGTGGCTTGGCTTAATCCCCAAGCGTTGATCGATGGCTCAGTTTTACTTGCGGCATTTCGGGTGTCATTACCGGCGAACTTGACGCATTTCTTTATGATTGGTGTGATTATTGCGTCGATTATTTGGTTTATGGGGCTGACGGGTTTGATTAGCAAGTTTAAGCATTTGATGCAGCCACGAGTCTTGCTCTGGATCAATCGAGTTTGTGGTGCCATCATCATTTTATATGGCGTTAAATTACTCGCGACTTTTGTCACTAAAATCTAATTGCACTAGGCTTTGATAATCGGTATGCTAAACGTATTGGACTTTTTTAGAGGAAGGAACGATTAGCACGATGAAAATTGCCGGATTTGGCGTCGAAGCGTGGTTGAATGAATACGAGACGACCGCTACGACAGATATTAGTCAAAGCTCAATTGCTGCTTTGACACTTGGACAAGTGACGGCATTAGCCGGCGACGATGGCCAACAGTTTTACCAACACTTAAATGACATGAAGTTAAATTACGGCTGGATTGAAGGTTCACCGGAATTTAAACAACTCGTCAGTGACTTATATACGAAAGTCCCTGCTGAAAACATCTTACAAACCAATGGGGCGACGGGGGCTAACCATTTGGCGATTTATAGCTTGGTTGAACCCGGTGATCATGTGATTGCCTTATATCCCACGTATCAACAGCTTTACGATATTCCAAAATCATTAGGCGCGACCGTTGATTATTGGCACTTAAAAGAAGACCGGCAGTGGCTACCAGATATCGATGAGCTCAAACAGTTATTGCGACCAGATACGAAAATGATTTTGTTGAATAATGCCGCCAATCCAACTGGGTGTTTATTAGATGAAGCCTTCTTAAAACAAGTTGTGGCCTTAGCCCGTTCAGTCGGGGCCTATGTGGTTGTTGATGAAGTTTATGAGCCATTGGATGGGACGCCGTTTGTCTCGATTGCTGATTTGTATGATAAGGGCATCGCCACGAATAGTTTGTCGAAGACTTATTCAGCCCCTGGTGTGCGGATTGGCTGGACGGCGACTCAATCAACGGCGATTGCCGATACTTTTCGGAAGTATCGTGATTATACAATGATTTGTGGTGGTGTCTTTAATGACCAGTTGGCAGTACTGATCTTAAAGCACCGTGATGAAATTTTAGCGCGCAACCGTGAGATCGTGGCTAAAAATGCCAAAATCTACTTGGATTGGGTGGCTCAAGAACCACGGGCCAGCTTGATCGCGCCACAAGGCATTTCAGTGTCTTGTTTGAAACTAGAGATTCCAGTCGATGATGAAACCTTTTGTAAGCAACTGTTAGCTGAAACCGGGGTCTTATTGGTTCCCGGCTCACGGTTTGATATTCCTGGGCATGTCCGGCTAGGGTATTGTACGCAAACGACCACGTTGCAACGCGGCTTGCGATTATTAGGCGAATTCTTGCGCCGGTACGATGCTTAAGCGTGGACGTAATCGAATAGTTATGCAACTGAAAGTATATTTTCCGGCGGATGGCCGCGAAGATATGCTTTTTTCGCTTGGAAAGTAGTTTGCGTGATGAATATTTGCTATAATGTATTCATAATTTTAGCAAGGAGGTCGCGTCTTATGAAGAAATCAGATCGGCAAGCGGCCATTGAACAATTAATTACCCAATATCCAATTGCGACGCAAGAAGATTTAATGGCCCGGCTAAAAGCAGAAGGTATCGCTGCCACGCAAGCGACGATTTCACGGGATATTCGTGAGATGCAAATCGTTAAGTCGCCTGATGATGACGGCCATGCGCGCTACACTATTTTTAAAGCCAATAGTAAAAATGAACAAGATCGATTGTTTGAAAGTTTACATGATGTCGTCACGGGCGTTGACCGGGTCGAATTCATGAATATCATTCATACGTTGCCAAGTAATGGGAACTTACTTGCGGCAATTATTGATGATTTGAATCTCCCTGCCGTTAGTGGCACCTTAGCTGGTCATGATACGATTTTTGTCGTGAGTCCTAGTGTGGCCGTTGCCACGGAATTCCATGACTTATTATTACAACACGTTCGTTCAGAAGATGAGTTATAAGACAATCATGAAAGCCACACGCTGTCGTGTGACTTTTTTGCATTCTAAGGTGATTCACGGTATAGTTAAACTACCTAATTATCTTGTGTGAATGAAGGTGAAGTTTATGAAATATACGAAGAAGCGGACTGACCGCAAGAATCAAGCCAAACGCGATGCGACTTTTGAAAAATTTCGCAAGCAACAAAATGAATTAAACGCTAACCGGCGCGGTGTGCGGCGGAAATAATGGCTTGAGACCAACTCGTCTCAGGCTTTTTTGTTCTTTAGTTAAGTTGTTGAAGATTTCATCAAGCTTTAGCGCGGGCCTCAAGGTACAGACCATTTATGATACAATAATCAGAGTTTAACAAGTCATGGCCGGCTAGCGAATGCTTTAACGACGGGTAAAGAAAACGCGTTTTGGTCGGTTCAGAACAAGGGGAAGATTATGCATAATAACGGTTTTTGGTCCACCATCAAAGATGGGTTTCGGGTCATCGGCCATTGGTTACATCCATATTGGCAACGTTTCTGGGCGGTTGTTGGCTATCAATGGCATCGCCGCCAAATTACCCGCTGGCTGATCATTGTGATTTTATCACTCGTATTAGTCGGCAGTGCGTATTTAACGTTTGAAGCCAAAACGGCGAAGATCGGTAACTTGCAGGCGGAACTTGAAAAAACAACAGTCATTTATGATGCTAGTAATAAGAAAGCCGGGTCACTATATTCCCAAAAGGGGACGTATGTGCATTTAAGTAAGATTTCCAAGAACTTACAAAATGCGGTCATTTCGACTGAAGACCGGAATTTTTATAAAGAACATGGTTTTTCAGTCAAAGGGATTGGCCGGGCGTTCATGTTACTAGTAGTCAATAAAATCTTAGGTCGCGACTACATTAGTGGTGGTGGGAGTACGTTGACGCAACAATTGGTCAAAAATGCCTACTTAACCCAACAGCAGACCTTCTCGCGGAAGTTACGCGAAATATTCTTGTCGATTGAAACGGAAAATGTTTATTCGAAACATCAAATCTTAGCGATGTATTTGAACAATGCTTACTTTGGGCATGGGGTCTGGGGCGCTGAAGATGCGTCTGAAAAGTATTTTGGGGTCCATGCCTCACAATTGACCGTTGATCAAGCGGCGATTTTAGCTGGGATGCTGAGTTCGCCAAGTGGGTATAATCCAATTGATCATCCGAAGGCTGCTAAAGCTCGGCGCAATGTTGTATTAAATAATATGGTCAATAATAATAAATTGACGAAGAGCCAATACACGATGTATTCGCAAAAAGCGATTACGTTAAATGATAACTATCATTATTATAGTGGCTACAAGTATCCTTATTATTTTGATGCAGTTATCGACGAAGCGATTAATAAGTACGGTTTGAGTGAGTCGGATATTATGAATCGTGGGTATAAGATTTACACGTCGTTAAACCAATCAGATCAAAAAGCGATGCAGAATTCGTTTAAAAATGATAGCTTGTTCCCGGCTAATGCCAGTGATGGCACCAAAGTCCAAGGGGCCTCGATTGCCGTTGATCCATCGACGGGTGGCGTGGTCGCCGTGGTCGGTGGGCGTGGCAAACACGTCTTCCGTGGGTTTAACCGGGCAACGCAGATCAAGCGACAACCGGGGTCAACGATTAAGCCGTTAGCGGTTTATACCCCAGCGCTTGAAAATGGCTATACGTATGATTCATCATTATCTAATAAGAAACAAACTTTCGGTGCCAATAAGTACGCACCGAAAAACTACGACAATGTCTATAGTAGTTCGGTGCCAATGTATGAAGCGTTAGCCCAAAGTATGAATATTCCGGCCGTTTGGTTGTTGAATAAAGTGGGTGTCAATAAAGGCTATCAATCCGTGAAGAAGTTTGGGTTGCCAGTCACAAAATCCGATGATAACCTCGCGTTAGCTTTAGGTGGGTTGACCACCGGGGTCTCGCCACAACAAATGGCCAGTGCTTATACGGCGTTTGCTAACAATGGGAAGAAGACCACGGCGCACTACATTACGAAGATCGTCGATGCCAGTGGTAAAACGGTCGTCGATAATACCCAAACCAAGACCAAGCGCGTGATGTCTAAGGCGGTCGCTAAAGAAATGACCAGTATGATGCTGGGCGTTTACAATAGTGGGACTGGGGCTGCCGCGAAACCGTACGGCTACTCAATTGCCGGTAAGACGGGGAGTACGCAGGCGGACTACAAGACGGGTTCAGGCACCAAAGACCAATGGATGATTGGTTACACGCCAGATATCGTGGTGACGACTTGGATCGGGTTTGATACGACGAACAGTACCCATTATTTGAAGAGTTTGTCGGAAAATCAATTGTCGTCCTTATATAAGAACGAAATGGAAAATATCTTACCAAACACCAAGCAAACTAGCTTTGGCACTAAAGATGCATCGACATTAGCCAATGAAAGTTCAAGTGGCAGTTCCGACAGTAGCAGTAGCTCAGTTTGGGATGATGTTGAAAAGGGTGCCAACAAAGTTGGGAAAGCCGTTAAGAGCACGGCCAAGAATTGGTTCTCACAAGCGAAAAAATTAATTGGTAACTAATGTAACGGCTATTCAAGCCCTTACAAAAATGCTAAAATAATTAAGAACATACACTTGAGGAGGAACCCAACATGGCTGTTAATATTTACGATACTGCGAACCAATTAGAACAAGAATTACGTGGCACCAAAGAATTTAAAGAATTACAAGCGGCATACACTACCATGCAAGCTAATGAAAGTGCGTTTAACTTATTCAAGGAATTCCAAGAAATTCAAATGCAATTATCACAAAAGCAAATGAATGGCGAAGAATTAACTGACGAAGAAGTTCAAAAAGCGCATGACTTAGCTGACAAAGTTGGCAATGTCGATGAAATTAAAACCTTAATGGGCAAAGAACGCGGCTTGAACCAATTAATGAATGATTTAAACCAAATCATCACGAAGCCCGTCCAAGAATTATACCAAGGCTAATTCAGCTAAATTAAGGTCATAAAGCGGCAATGACGAAGTTTTTCGTGATTGCCGCTTTTTGTGAAGATGGAGGTTTTTGGAACATGAAGTTTATTCACGCGGCGGATTTACATTTAGACACGCCGTTTCAAGGGCTGACCACCTTGCCAACCGGTTGGCAACAACGGTTAACGACTGCGGCGTTCACTGCTTTGGATCAGCTTGTTACTTTAGCCATTGACGAACAAGTTGACTTTGTCTTGTTAGTCGGCGATTTATTTGATCAACAAGCTCAAAGTGTGCCAGCCCAAGCCGCTTTAATGGCGGCGTTGGAGCGGTTAGCAACCGCTGAGATTCCAGTCGTTTTGTCGTTTGGTAATCATGACTTTCAGCCCGACATGAGTCAATGGCATTTTCCAGCCAATGTCCATGCGTTTGGTGCGACGGTCAGTACCGTTGAAATCACGACCAAACAGCAACAACGCGTGGCAATTACCGGATTTAGCTATGATCAACGCTGGGTGACGACGCCTAAAATTAATGACTATCCATTACGATCAACGGGTGTCGATTATCAGATTGGGATGCTGCATGGCCAAGTGGGAACGAGTGGTGATCATTATGCCCCCTTTGCCGTTAGTGACTTGTTAGCCAAGCACTATGACTATTGGGCACTGGGCCATATTCATCAGCGACAAGCCTTGAACACGACACCACCAGTGATCTATCCCGGCAACATCCAAGGCCGTCATCGTGACGAAGTCGGCGCTAAAGGGTGCGAGTTGGTCACGAGTCAAGCCGACCAGTTAACCGTGACGTTCAAGTCGCTAGCGCCACTAGTATGGACTGCTTGGACACCGACGTTAACCGGGACCTTTGACCGTGAACAGTTGTTAGTGCAATTAAAAGATCAATTGCAGGCCCGGCAAGCGGCGATACCAGAACTAGTGACGCTGACGTTACCAACGACGCTAACGTTAACGGCGGCCGCTGAATTAGCGTTAACGCAAGGGGCACTGTTAGCACAATTACAAGCTGATGCCCCAGTGACAAGTTGGCCAGTCGACGTGCAGTTAGCGGCATCAACACCCAATGACCAATTGTTTGGGTTGGATGCAGCGACTTGGCAAACGGCTGGTGAACAAGTGGTGACACCGGCAGCTATCGCTGATTTAGCCAACCATTTGTTAAGCGAGCCGTTTTTAAATCAAGCCTTACTAGAAGACATGACCCCCGCGCAATGGCAACAACAAATTATGACCTTGTTACAAGATCAGTATCATTTGCAAGGTGAAGGCGGTGACAACGATGCAAATTAGGCGGATTGAAATCGCCGGTTTTGGTAAGTTCCAGCAACAAAGCTGGGACTTGTCAGCGGGTTTACAAGTTATCTATGGCGCTAACGAGAGTGGCAAGTCAACTTTGCGGGCCTTTATCTTAGGCATGTTGTTTGGGTTTCCGACCCGTCGGCATTTACTGGCGCGTTATGAGCCTAAAACGACGAGTCAGTATGGTGGTTCTTTGGATTTAGTAGTCGATGATGTCACTTATCGGTTGACCCGCTTAGGCGATCAGCCAGCGACGTTAGTAAATTTGACGACCAATGCGCCACAACCACTTAGTTTGTTAGATCATTGGTTACAGCCATACGATGAGGATCGGTATAAGCAATTATTTACATTTAATCAAGCCGAACTGACGGCGTTAAAAAACCTAAGTGCAGCGGATCTGAATACCCAACTCCAACAAATCGGGACATTAGACAGTCGGCAATGGCGCACAACTGCAACTGATTTGCGGCAAAGTGCGGATGCTATCTACAAGCCACGGGGACGTAAACCGGAGCTTAATCAGGCATTACAACGATATCAACAATTAAAAGCGCAAGTGGCGACTGCCCAGCAACGTTATCCTGACTATCAAGCCTTACAAGCAAAGCTGGCAACACTAAATGACCAACAGCTGGTGCAAGCCCGCCAGTTGGCAACGGCGACTGCCACGCAACAACAATTAGCCAATTTACGGCGGCAATGGCCAGTCTATCAGCAAATACAACAACTAAAAGCCCAGTCTGCGACTGCCATGACGGCGATAACGCCAGCAGTGCGGACCCAATATGAGCAGCTAACGACCAAACGAACCGAGCTGCGACATACGTTAGCTAGTGCGCGCGCACAATTATCAGCGCAACCAGTCGATGCGCAGTCCAAAACTAGTGTTGGTTTTTATGTGGCGCATCAAGCTGAATTTGACCAGCTAGAGCCGCAGTTACCCGCACTACAACAAGCTTTAGGACAATATCAAACGTTGACCGCGCAAGTACAGGCGGCTAAAGCCGATTATCAAGCCCAACAAGCCGCGCACCCGGAACTATTGCCATTATTAGCACCAAGTAAGCAAAGTGCGCTGGCAAACTTAAAAGCGGCCGTCATGACGACTGCCACCACGTCGCGTCAACAACAGCAACAACCGGCGGCTCAGTTAACACGTGATTGGCGGTTGATTGCGGGTGGCATTGGTGTGGTTGCAGGGGTGGTCTTGCCGCTCGGTGCGCTTAAATGGGTCTTAATTCTAGCTGGTTTAGGCTTACTGGGCTGGTTTGGCTGGGAGCAACTGGCTGGTGGCACTACGGCGGCAACTGACCAAACGTTAGCACCATTATTGACGGCAGTCGGGTTCAGTCCTGACTTGGATCAAGCCACGATTTTACAACGATTAGAACAAGTGGCTGCTTTGCAACGGGCTCAACAGACGGTGACGACTGCTGAACAACAAGTTGCTGCCCAAGCGGCCACGGTTTGGCAACAATTGCAGGTGTATCAATTTGCCAATGACTGGCTGAACCTAACTGAAGGTGACCTGCTTGGTAGCGGCCAACGCGTGACGGCCTTTTACACCCAAGTTCATCAAGCCATGCAGACACAAACGTTAGCGTCTTCAGACTTTGCATATGTGCAACGGCAAGTCCAACAATTGACGCAACAATTACAAACGACGACTGACCAGCTGCAACAATTAGCGGCGAGTCAAGGATTAGCTGATATTGACGCATTAGCGACGGCTTTGGCGCAGCAAACTGATCAAGCCGCGGCGCAAGCAACTATCGCACAGCTAAGTCAACGTTTAACGGCTGATGAACAACAGGCACTCGCTCAATATGCGACCGTCGATGACTTACAAGCTGCCATTCAAACCAATCGTGATCAAGTGACCCAATTGCAACAAGCGGCTACGCAACAAGCCCAAGCATTAGCGGCGACACAGACGACTTTACAAGCGATGACGACTGATGGTCGCTACACTGAATTACGGCAACAACAAGCGAATGCGCAAACTGAATTAACGGTGTTAGCGCGCCAATGGGTCACGCGGCAATTAGGGGCCACCTGGATTGATCAGACGTTAGCCCAATTGACCAATCAACAATTACCAGCGATTTTGACCGTGGCTAGTGCGAATTTCGCACAACTGACCGGCCAGCGGTATAATGAGATTAAGTTAAATCAGAACGACTTAACCGTTCAGATGGTCGCTGGGCCACAATTCTCAGTGGGCGAGCTATCGACGGCGACCCGTGAGCAATTATACTTAGCATTGCGGTTAGCGTTGATCGCCAAACTCGGCGACCGCGCGCAATTGCCGTTAATGATCGATGATGGGTTAGTCAACTTTGATACCACGCGCCGAGCACAAGCTTGGCAATTACTAAGTCAAGTCGCGACGCACCATCAATTGCTATACTTTACCAATGAACCAGCTGCGTTGACCGATTTACCGGCCGCAGCAATCCATCATTTAGCCTAGGGGGGCATACGATGACGAAAAAATTATTTGATTATCAAGTAGATGAACCGGTTGAAGGGTTTTTCCTATTAAAGGATGCTGAAGTGCGGATTGCTAAAAATGGCAAAAAGTTTTTAGCGATTAATTTCCAAGATACGTCTGGAGAAATTTCTGGCAAGTTTTGGGACGCGAGTGACCAAGATGTCGAACAGTTTCAAGCCGGTCGCATTGTTCACTTAAAAGGTAAACGTGAAAATTACCAAGGTAATCCACAAATCAAGATTTTCCAAATGCGACTAACCCGGGCCGGTGAGCCCCAAGAAGTCCAACAATTTGTGGAACATGCCCCAATGAATACCAGTTCAATGGAAGAAGAACTAAACAATTTTGTCTTCGAAATTACTGAACCGAATTGGAATCGCATCGTGCGCCACTTGCTAACACAATTCCACGATGCGTTCTTCAGTTATCCAGCAGCTAAGAAGAACCACCATGCGTTTGCTGGTGGCTTGGCTTATCACACATTGTCGATTTTGCGGTTGGCCAAATCAGTCGCTGATGAATACCCACATGTTAATCGCGCCTTATTATATGCCGGTGCGATTTTACATGATATGGGGAAGACGATTGAAATGTCGGGTCCGGTATCGACGACGTATACGTTAGCCGGTAACTTAGTCGGGCACATTGTCTTGATCGATGAACAAATCGTGAAAGCTTGCCAACAATTGAAAATTGATGACCAAGCAGAATCAGTGTTAGTTTTACGGCATATGATTTTGGCTCATCATGGGTTATTAGAGTATGGGTCACCAGTCCGACCACATATTATGGAAGCTGAAATCTTGCATGATTTAGACGAATTAGATGCGTCGATTCAAATGATGCAAACGTCGATTGCCCATGCGGAACCAGGCACTTATACTGAACGCATCTTTGCGATGGATGGCCGCAACTTCTACCGGCCAGAACATGACAGTACGAAAGCAGATTTACCAAAACCAGAAGCGTAAACAATTATGGATTGCACTAGGCGCACTTAGCATCATGCTGAGCGCGCCTTTTAAGTGTGGTTATTGATGGGCAAACTTTCTTCATAAAACGGTCTTAAATCGACTATATGTATCCGTTATCATTAGCTATATAGTATTGTAACGATAATCATGTGAAAGGGGTATTTATGAAAACGACTACGTTAAGCGCGGCTGACTTAACGCCTAAGACTGGTTTAAGACCAGCCCAAGCTATAGAACAATTAGAAAAATTTGGACCCAATGAGTTGGTGGCCAAGCGTCCACCGACGATTTGGCGCAAGATTTGGCAACATTTGAGTGATGTCTCCTCGTTAGTTTTATTATTTGCGGTGGGGCTGGCAAGCTATATGGCACTTCAAAATGGGGGCTGGCTCAAGCCAATCGTTATTGGCAGTATTTTGGTCATCAATGTTGTGATTGGCCTGTATCAGGAGGCTTCGGCGGAAAAATCGTTAGCGGCTTTAAAATCAATGAGCTTACCAACCGCTAAAGTCAGACGGAATGATGTGATCCAAACGCTGGCTGTTGAAAAACTCGTGCCGGGAGATTTAGTTTATTTAAAAGCTGGTGACCAGCTGCCCGCCGATGGTGTCGTGTTGTCGGCGACTGATTTAAGTGTCGATGAAGCGGTACTGACTGGTGAAAGTGTTCCCATTGAAAAGACGATTTATCAAGTTGGCGATGTGGCAAAAAAGACGCAACAAGTTTTCGCCGGCACGGCGGTCACTGCTGGGACCGCGGTGATTCAACTGACCGCAACCGGGATGCAGACTGAGATTGGTCAGATTGCGGGGTTGTTAAATCGGACCAAACAACGGATGACGCCATTACAAGGCCGCTTAAATCGACTATCGAGCTGGCTGAGTGTTGTTGCAATTATTGGTGGGTTAGTCATCTTTGGCCTCAGCTTAGGCTTACAAAATCAAGGCTTAGCAGCCAGTCTTATGATTGGTATCTCCTTAGCCGTAGCCGCGGTACCTGAAACGCTACCCATTATTGTGACGATTAGTTTAGCCCATGGGGTTCGGAAGATGGCGGACCAAAATGCTATCATGCGTCGAGTGAGTGCCGTTGAGACGATTGGGAATGTCGATGTGATTGCTTCAGATAAGACTGGGACGTTAACCCAAAATAAAATGACGATTACGCGCTATTGGACACCTAAGACCGGGATCCAAGCCGTGAACAGTCAACTGCCCCAAGCTGGGCAGCAGTTAATGCAAGCACTGGGGCTTGCAACTAATGCGGAGATCAAATTAGTTGATCAAAAGGAACAAACTTTTGGTGATGCCACTGAGCTGGCAATTGTCCGGTGGCTGATGCAACATGACACTAGTCGGGCAACCTTTGAACAAACCTATCCACGTGTTGCTGAAGATGCGTTTGATTCAAAGAAAAAAATGATGACGACGGTGCATCGCCTAAATGACACGCAACAATTAGTCTTAGTCAAAGGGGCACTTGACCGCTTACCATTGAAAGCAACAGTCAGTGCTGCCGCACAACAAGCGCATGATCAGTTCGGTGAGTCAGCATTACGTGTTTTGGCGATTGGCTACAAAATCATGCCGACGGTCAGTGATCCGAGTGCCGATTGGGCGGCAATCAATCGTGATTTAACCTTAGTCGGGTTAGTCGGGCTAATTGATCCACCACGACCAGAAGTGATGGCAGCCATTACAGAAGCCAAGCAGGCTGGGATTAAGCCGGTGATGATTACTGGAGACCATTTGGTGACGGCAACTGCAATTGCTAAAGAAATCGGGATTTTAACGTCCGGGCAACGCGCGTTATCTGGTGAACAATTACAACAGTTGAGTGATGCGGAACTAGAAGCTGAAGTACCTAATATTGCGGTCTATGCGCGGGTCTCCCCACAAGATAAACTCCGCATCGTCTCGGCTTGGCAAGCACAAGGAGCCACTGTCGCCATGACTGGGGACGGTGTCAATGATGCGCCAGCATTGAAAGCCGCTGATGTTGGGATTGCCATGGGAATTACGGGGACCGAGGTCGCAAAAGGTGCTGCCGATATGGTCTTAACGGATGATAATTTTGCAACGATTATTGCGGCTGTTAAATCAGGACGGACCGTCTATCAAAATGTTTTAAAAGCGGTTGAATTTTTAGTTGGGGTTAACTTTGCCCAAATCTTCTTAATGGTCGGTGCAGTCTTATTTGGCTGGGGGGCACCGTTATTGGCGGAGCAACTCTTGATCATCAACGTTTTAGCTGATGGGATTCCTGGGTTTTACCTTAGTCGTGAACCTGGTGAACCAACTGTGATGCAGGCGACGCCGGTAAAAAGTCACGAAAGTATTTTAGGCCGTGGTTTAGGCCAACGACTGGGGCTGCGAGCAGTGACTTTTACAGGCTTAACTTTAGGGGTCTATGCAATTGGTCGCTTTGTATTGACTGACAATCAAGCAACAGTCGGGATGACGATGGTCTTCTTAGTCTTAGCCATTGGGTCGATGATCGATATTTATGCGATCAAGGATCGCCAACCGTTGACGTTAATGAGTTTTAAGCGAAATCAGCAGCTGAATCGGGCCTTGATTGCTGAAATCGTTGTCATCTTAGCGTTAGCAAGTATCCCAATGTTACAAGGGTTGTTGGGCTTGACGACCTTACCACTAGTCGGTTGGCTCGTGGTAATCGTAGGGATTTGCTTGCCAACAATCGTATTAGAACTGAATAAACGTTGGCAAGCTAGCCGAGCGGATAGTGGCCTTACCGAAGTTATTAATTAGCACTTGGATGGGCACTTCCTTGTCGCTGCCGGCCAGCAGTAATGCCGTTTGGCCTACAGTTAAACTGGGTAAATCAGTCAAATCAGGATCTGAAAATCTGTCACTCGAAAAAGTGACGGATTTTTTTGTATGCTTTGCAAATGATCGGTCTAATTAAGCAATATGATCCCAACAGTCGGTTAGCAATTAGGATCGTACTGCAGTTGGTCCGATACAAGCCCCCTTGTTAACTGGAGAGCGGGGGGCTTTTGTGCCGAGCATTCCCGCAATGGCTGCAGTTTAAGCGCAAAAAAAGAAACCAGCCAATTGGCTAGTTTCTTTAACGTGCCTAATGATTAGTTAGAGCTTGATGATGAAGATGATGAGGTTGACAAGTATGAAGACAAGATGTTCTTCAAGTCGTTATCCTTGATCTTAACATTCCCACTCTTAAGCACTTTGGCAACCACGTTATGCAAGACAGTTGAGTCACTCATATCGTTGTCCCAAATTTGTTTCTTCAAATCAGCGGTGTGATCAGACATCTTACCCTTACCAGGGTTCTTGATCATCCGGATGATTTCGTAACCACTTGAAGTCTTAACTGCAGAAGTGGTGTATTCGCCGTTCTTCAACTTGAAGGCAGCGGTTAAGAATTTAGAAGAATAGCTGGTATTCGTGTTATCAAAGGCTGATAATTTACCGCCATTGCTCTTGGAGTTTGAATCCGTTGAGTACTTCTTAGCTAACTTAGTGAAGTTTGATTCGCTAGAATCCTTCTTCAAAGCTTTAAGTACAGTTTCAGCGGTTGACTTCTTAGCAACTAAGATATGTTGAACCGTCACTTTAGGTTCGTATGACTTCCATTGCTTCTTCAAAGCAGCGTTAGTAATGGTAGCCTTATCTTTAACAGCTTCCTTTAACAATAAGTTAGAACGGATTTGTTCCTTGAATGTAGTCGCAGTTAACCCATTTTGTGACAATACAGTTGAGAATGAACTCCCGTATTGTGACTTGTAGGTGTTATATTGCTTCGTAACGGCCTTCTTGGAAACCTTTGAACCGTAGTCT
Source organism: Lactiplantibacillus daowaiensis (assembly GCF_005405085.1). Taxonomy (GTDB): domain Bacteria; phylum Bacillota; class Bacilli; order Lactobacillales; family Lactobacillaceae; genus Lactiplantibacillus; species Lactiplantibacillus daowaiensis. The sequence continues at coordinate 21,723 of NZ_BJDJ01000015.1, forward strand.
TTTTCAAGCACTTTGTTCAAGATCATTTGTTGTAAGACTTGCTTACCTGATGAAGTGCCCTTCATACTACTGTAATATTGACTTTCAGTGATTTTACCACCGTTAGTCGATGCAACTGTCTTGCTACCACAGCCGGCAAGGGTAAAGGTTAACAATACACCGGCGAGTGCGATAAGCCATTTTTTCATTCCTGTAACACATCCTATTCCTAAAATAGTTCTGCTCTAGCAGACTTACCAGACTACTATAACATAAGTTAACGGGGTTCTGCAGGGTGTTGGAAATCTTTACAAAATTTTCAGATAATTCACACGGTCTTCACAAAGTTTAGCGTAGAACTAATAGCAACATAAACTAATCCGGTTCGTTTATTAACTGATAAAAAATCGTTAAGCTAATGACTAGCTTAGCGATTCAATTGATTATGCTTTCGGTGTCATCCCATCGAGGGTCTGTTGTAAATGATCAGCGTGTTTTTGAATGATGGCCAAATGTGGTTCTAACTTAAACTGAAACTTATCGACTTCAGTTTGAATGTCGTCGACCACTTTAGCAGCCTTGACCATTTGAACACTCAAATCACTTTGAGCGTCGCTGAATTCTTCACGTGCGGATTGTAAATCATCAGCTGCGTCTAAAACGTCTTGGACGTAGCTTTTGGCATCCAGATACATGGTCTTAGGCGTTTTACGATTAATAATCATATACGCTGCAGCACTCAAGCCAAGGCCAATCATCGTGTTACGAATAAACTTTGCCATAATGACCCCCTAATCAGCCAAATGAGCTTTGATGGCGTTTTGTAACTTCGTGTAGTCGGTTTCGTCATAGTTCTTAGCGTTGTCCTTGAAAATCATCCGGAAGTCATCCTTATCACTATAACGTGGAATCAAGTGGAAATGTGAGTGGAAGACGGATTGATAAGCCACGGCACCATTGTTATTAACCACGTTCATACCGATGATGCGGTCATCAGATGCTTTAACGGCGCGGGCAATTTTAGGGATGCGGGCAAAAACTAAGCTGGCTAAGTCGGCATCATATGCGAATATGTCCGGCACGTGCGTCTTAGGAATCACGAGCGTATGACCAGGGGTGCCTTGGGAAATATCTAAAAAGGCTTTAACCATGTCATCTTCATAAATGGTATAGCTCGGAATATCACCCTTAATAATTTTGCAGAAAATGCAATCGTCATCGAATTTCGGTTCAAAAGCTGTCATATGATAACCTTCTTTTCTCAAATTTAGTTCTATTATACACTACCGCTTTTAAAAATGAGGGCGCTTTAGTTAGTTGACCAACCATGGTCTGGTTTCTGTGGCGCAAACGCGCGGGCCGTAGTCGGCTATGCTATAATTATTGCAATCATTCAAAAAAAGAAAGAGGTTAGATTTATGGCATTAGCAGTGAGCCATTTAGTTGGTGGCTATTCCCAGATTCCGGTTTTAAAGGATATTAGTTTTCAAGTCGAACCCGGCGAATTAGTCGGGCTGATTGGGCTAAACGGGGCCGGTAAATCCACCACGATTAACCACATCATTGGATTATTGACGCCAATGAAAGGCACGATTACGTTAAATGGGGTGACGATTGCGAGTGATGCGCAACAATATAAACAACAACTCGCCTACATTCCTGAAACGCCAATTTTATATGAAGAATTAACTTTAAAAGAACATTTAGAAATGACGATGTTAGCCTATGGTTTAGACCAAACGACAGCTTGGGAACGGGCGCATGACTTACTAAAAATTTTCCGATTAGATAACAAGCTAGACTGGTTCCCAGCGAACTTTTCTAAAGGGATGAAACAAAAAGTCATGATCGTCTGTGCTTTTTTAACGGACGCGAAGTTGTTCATTATCGATGAACCTTTCTTAGGGTTAGATCCGTTGGCTGTCCATGACTTGTTACAGTTGATCAGTGATGTCAAATCACGTGGTGCCGCAGTTTTGATGTCGACCCACGTCTTAGATACCGCTGAAAAGTTCTGTGATCGCTTTGTCTTGCTCCATGCGGGTGAGATTCAAACGCAAGGGACCTTCAATGAAATCAAGGCCCAATATCCAGATGCAGGTGATTCGTTGAACGATATTTACTTATCATTGACTGGGGTGACCCGCGATGAATGAGTTGTACCAGCAACGTTTACAACGACATTTACGGCAAATGCTTCACTATTTACGACTCGTCTTTAATGATCACTTTGTCATTGCGTTGATGTTTTTTGTCGGTGGGTTAGGGTTAGCTTATTCCAACTGGTTAAAAACAATTTCAACAAAAGATACTTGGATTGTTGTCGTGGTCGGTTTGTTCTTATGGTTGGGCTTACGTGTCAGCCGGATTGCCACGTTAATTGAACCAGCCGATACCGTTTTTTTATTGCCACGTGAACATGACTTACACCAATATTTCACGCGTGCTTGGCACTATAGTTGGTGGTTAGCACTGCCAGTGCAAGTCATCTTGGTCGGGTTAGTCGCGCCATTATTGATGTTGGTTGATTCACTTAGTGGGGTGAGTTTGTTGGCGCTACTGATTATGCAGGTCGCGTTAAAAGACAGTGACTTAACGTTACGGGTCACTGACTTGTATCAAGTCACACGCAGCCAACGCCGGGGCGTTCAGTGGCTTAATCTGCTTGTATCTCTAGCGATTATCGCACTAGCTTTAGCGGTCAATCCATGGCTAGGGGCTGGTTTGGCACTGGTTTTAGCGGCTGGTCAACGGTGGTGGCATGCCCAAATTTGGTCAAAAACAGTGGTGGCCTGGAAGGCTGATGTGGCCAGTGAAGCCAACCGGATGCTCGGCATTTACCGCTTCTTTAATTTATTCACCGATGTGCCAATGGTACAGGGGAGCGTCAAACGACGGAAGTATTTGGATTGGTTATTGAAATGGGCACCGCGTGATCAACAACATGCCTTTGGGTACTTATTTACCCGCGGGATGTTGCGTGGCACTGAATTTAGTGGCTTAGTGACGCGCCTAACGATTATTGGCGCAATCTTGCTCTACTTCAGCGGTCACGGCTGGTTATCAATTGCGCTCGATGTGATTTTTATCTATTTAATTGGGTTTCAATTGTTGCCGTTTTACAAGCGATACGATAATATAGTTTTTACGCACATTTATCCGTTGGCGGCGCCGTTGAAGCTTAAAAACTTCCAACGGTTGCTGACAATCATCTTAAGTACGACCGGCATTATCTTTTTAATTGCCTTTTGGCTAACTAACGCATCGTTAGGTCAAGTCGGTCTTTTGCTAGTCATTAACGTGGTTGAAATCTATCTCTTAGTTGCTTGGTATGCCAAGTTACGACTAGGGTAAATCCCACGGCGCCCAACGGTTAAAAAGGACTTGACGTAGTCGCCATAGGTCTATAAAATGTGATTGTTAAGTCAATTAAAGTTAGTAAAAGTTAAACCGATAAAACGATTAATTTTGAGAGGAGTGGGGCTGATGGATTTCGAACTTGATGATGGCTGGCATGTCTATCCAATTTATGGCAATACCGACAAAGCTTTCATGGGTAAAAAAAATCAACAGCGATTGTTTTTAAAACGGAACGCCTCGCCGTTTCTAGCGGCGCTCTCGATGGAAGAAATTACCCCGCGGCTGATCTGGACAAAACGAATATCGAGCGGTGACACCTTAACCGCCCAAGAATGGCTAAATGGTCAAACTTTAACGAAGCAACAAATGCGCTCGCCTGAGGTCGCGCATTTATTGGCCCGTGTGCACAATTCCAAGTTGCTTCATCGAATGTTAACTAAGGTCGGCGGTCAAACTGTCCGGCCCCATGAGTTTATTCGTCAATATCTCAGTGATCTACCAGATGATTTACGGCACCATCCGTTGATGGCCCGGGTTTTAAATGATCTCCAGGGCACCTTGCCGACTTTACCAACGGCCGACTATCGGGTGTGTCATGGTGATTTAAACCATAAAAACTGGTTATTATCTGACAATCAACAGTTGTATTTGGTTGATTGGGATTCAGCCCGGTTTGCGGACCCAGCATCTGACATTAGCATGTTATTATGCGAATACGTACCGTTGAATGACTGGCAAGCTTGGTTTGGTGAATATGGTGAGACCATGACGCCAGATATGCAGCAGCGGGTCGTCTGGTACGCTAAAATCAATTTACTGTTGAACATTAAAGACAATTATTACCGTAACCAATATCACAATATGAACCACGAGATTATTTTCTTAGAAGAGTTGAGTCAATACCAACTCTAAACCGCTAGCCTTGAGTTCCGGTTGGAATTCGAGGCTATTTTCTTGAAGTCAATGAAAGAGGAGTTAAGTAAACCTATGCGTGTACGGAACAAACCGTGGGCTCCAAAGTTAATCAACGCCCACCCAGAATTGATTACCGAAACCCCAACTGATTACCGGGGCAAATGGCAAAGCCGTTTTGAAAAAGCCCAACCACTTCAAATTGAAGTAGGGAGTGGTAAGGGCCAGTTCATTATTGAAATGGCCAAACGCCATCCTGAAATCAACTATATTGCGATTGAAATTCAAACGTCAGTGATCGCGGTAATTTTACGTAAATTAGTTGACGAACCATTGCCTAACTTGCAATTGGCCCATGCTGATGGTCAAGCCGTGACAGCTTTCTTTGAACCTAATGAAGTCGATCGCTTGTATTTGAACTTCTCTGATCCATGGCCTAAGAAACGTCATGCTAAGCGTCGTTTGACTTACAAGTCATTTTTAGCTGGGTATCAGGATGTCTTAAAGCCTAATGGTCAAATTGAATTTAAGACCGATAACCGCGGCTTGTTCGAGTTCTCATTGACGAGCATGAATAACTTCGGCATGGCATTTGAACAAGTTTGGTTGGACTTACACGCCGATGAAACGGTCGAAGATAACGTTGAGACCGAGTATGAACAAAAGTTCAGCCAGTTCGGTCCGATTTATAAGATTATTGCGACATTTAAAAGTGAAAAATAACGTCCAAGTTCTAGTTTAGTAACTGGAAATGGTGATGAAACGGTCGTGCCAAGCTATCAGATGATGACTTGGCACGACTTTTTTTGTCGTAACGACGGCCAAGCGAGCTTAAAAATGATGAAAAACAGCTTGAATTTGATAAAATTGCCTATTTGACGACAACTTCCTGTATGCTGAGATTAAAGAAACCTGCGGGGGGTGTTCGGAATGTTACTTGTTTTATTTTGGGTCATAATCTTGTTCATCAATAGCAAGCTGATCTTGTGTCGTTTTAAGTTAAGTTGGATTGATTGGGTGCTAATCTTGGTAACGACGGCAATTGTACAGTGGGGGACACCGATAATTGGGGCTTGGACAAATTTACCTGAGTTCCTGTTGGTAAGCGTTTCAGTTTATATGGCGACTAAAGATTGGCGAACAGCATTAGTTGTCACAGTTGAGAGTGAATTGGCTTTGAGCATAGTCACGTTACTGACGTTGTTGATTGAAATGCATTGGCACTATAGTTCAGCCATACCGGTGACTTTTTTCTTACTCAGCTTAGTTGGTGTTGGCATTTTATACGGCTTGACGCAACGGGTGGCGACGCCGATTCATCGGCTGAATAACGTCTCGGTTGGGTTAATTTGTCTCGCATTTTTACTGGCGATGAGTTACTTGCAATTGATTGCTGGGCAACAACAAACTAAAGAGAACTGGTTAGGATTAGGTCTGGTTGGCACTTTATTGCTAATTATGGTAGCGCTTCAAAGCTTATCCAGTCGCAATATTAAACAAGCCAGTCAGCTGAAACAGCAACAAGCCATACTGACTAGCAATTTACACTATACTCAAGCGATGGAACAGCACTATGATGAGCTACGCCGATTTCGGCATGATTATCAAAATGTCATGTTATCTTTGGACGAGTATCTAAAAACCGACGATTTGGTGGGGTTAAAGCATTATTATCAAACCACACTGATGCCGAAAAATCAGCAACTAGCCGCATCGAAGTATCAACTCGAAGATATTGCGCACATTCAAGATAAAGCAATTAAGTCTATTTTATTTAATAAATTAAGCTATGCGCAAAATGAAGCCATTAAGGTGACTTTAGAGGTGCCAACTGTTATCACCGCTTTTAAAATGCCGACGGTTGATTTAGTGGTTGCGCTGGGGATTATTTTGGATAATGCCATTGAGGCAACGGATCAACAAGCTGATGCGTGGTTACATGTTGCGATAATGACAACGCCTAATAGTCAAGTCATCTTGGTGAAAAATCCAGTCACAACGATCTTACCGCCATTGTGGCAATTAGAAACGGATGGCTTTTCAACTAAAGGCGATCATCGGGGGTTAGGCTTGTCTAATCTACAGCGATTGGTCGATGAATCGCCGCAAGTCAGTTTAGCAACTGAAATAACCACAACGGTCTTTAGTCAAACAGTCACGATTAGATTGGGTGAGGCACATGATTGAGGTGTATATATGTGAAGATGAACCGCAGCAATTAAAATCCTTAGTGGCGATGATTGAGAAGTATATCATGATTGAGAATTTAGATATGCAGGTCGTTCAAGCGGTGACAACGCCAGCACCGTTATTGCAGGATTTGGATGATCAGCATCAACGCCTATATTTCTTAGATATCGATTTAGGCCAGGCAATGTCGGGAATTAAACTTGCGAATCGAATTCGGCAAGTGGATGTAAATTGTAAACTGGTCTTTGTAACGACCCATGCTGAATTGGCATTGGAAACTTTACAGTATCAATTAGAGCCGCTAGCCTTTATTTTGAAAGATCAACCGGATAACGTCCAAGGCCAAGTGATTCAAGCCATTCAATTGGCCCAGCAACGGTGGCAACAAGCTAGTCCGGTCGCTAAGCCATTTTTAACGTTTAAAACCATTGATCAGCTTCGAACAGTTCAAGTTGCTGAGATTTTATATTTTGAAACGGCCAAAGTCCCACATAAATTAATCGTCCACTTGGCAAATGCGCATTTTGAAATTTATGGGACAATTAAAACGGTGGCTAAGCAACGTGATGAATTCTATCGTTGCCAGCAATCGATTGTCGTTAATTGTCAACATGTGAAGGCAGTGAATCAGCAGGCACATGTGGTGACATTGTCAAACGGTGAGCAGGTACCGTGTTCACTAGTTGGTGGGCGGGGGTTAGTCAAGCAGTTACGCTAGTCGACGTTAATTGCGGTTGTTCAAGCAGCATATGTGATTGGTACAAGCTTAAAATGGATTAATATCAAATTAGCGCTAACTGGTTTCAATGTCTCGACGAGTCAGTCAGATGGCACTTGTTTCATGCTAATAAGTTAAGTTGCTGGCTCTCGGTAGTTGCGGAAAATGCAGGTGTAATAGCCTATTAGAAAAGAAAAAATGGGGGTAGTAAATTCTCAAAATACGAGAATTTACTACCCCCATTTTCTTATGGAATCCAAGTTGTGTCCCGGACTCGTTAGCTTTTAAAGACGGTAAATATCTAAAATACTCCCAGTATTCGCATCGGCTAAGAATTCGTATTGAACTAACTGTCCATCTTCATACCGTGTGATGCCACCATAATAAACATCAGTCCGTAAAGCGAACTTCTGTAGCGGGGCTTTTTTCATTTCAATCCATGAGCCTTCAATGGGCGCTTCTTTTAGAAAAGCCCGCTTCACCTGGTTCAAAATTTGATTGGGGGTTGGTCGGCGCAACCGTTTAAGCAGGCCGCCAATTGAAAAGCCACCTGCGACACCGGCCATTCCAACTGCCAATAAACCGCCATATTGAATTTGTTTATGCATTGTTGCGTACTCCTTTCGACCAACTCAAGTTCAGTTTTTTTATTCAAATTTAGTATACCAATGATTGACGAGATTACAAAGAAAAGTCATAATTAATCAGTATGATTCTATCGAAATAAGATATAATGGTAAATTGAATGCATAAGTATCAGTAAAGGGGATTCCAATGTTAATTACAAGTTATAATCCAACCCAATTAGGCGACACCTTAATTGCCATCTTACGGCCCGATGTTGCAGAACAAAAAATTGAAAGTCACGCTACCGTTACCCGCATTAGCGATGCTAAAACCGGTGACACGCTGGGCTACAACTTCTTTGATGTTTCCAAAACGTTAGGGACGTTAGACGTTAACGGTCAAGTTCATTTGACTGCTGACCAAGTTGAAGAGTTAAATGCGTTATTAACGGCCAATGATTTTGAAGCTGAATTAGTCGTTGACGATACCCCTAAATTTGTCGTCGGTCATGTGGATACTGCGGAAGCTCATCCAAAATCTGACCATTTACAAATCACGAAAACTGACGTTGGTACTGACCAACCTTTACAAATCGTGAGCGGCTCACCAAACATGCAAGCTGATATTTTAGTCGTTGTGGCTAAAGTTGGGGCCATGATGCCAGATGGGTTAATCATTTGGCCAGGTGAATTACGTGGTGTTGAAAGTAACGGCATGATCGTTTCTGGTCGTGAATTACAATTGCCAAATGCGCCACAACGGCCTGGTGCCTTAATCTTGCCAGCCGATTACCAACCAGTTGGCGAACCGTTTGATTTTAAACGGGCGCAAACCTTATTTACTGCTTAAAGCGTGTTAACACTATAACTAGGATGATTGAAAATGAACCATTATGATGGCCCGGCGTTTTTCCGGAAATATGCACGACCAATAAAAAAGAATACTTCGGCGGCCGCCAGTCAATCAACCAGTGCGACCGCGCGACCAGCGAGTCAGGCAGCTTCAGCAGTGCCAAAGCCGACATCAAGTCGACCGACGCGACCGGTGAAGTCAGCAGCACCAACGTCTAGTGCCCCATTTACTGGTGGCACACATGGTGTTTTTCATCCGTCACAGATTCCGTCACAATTATCGAGTGCGCGTCAAGGCTTTCAAGCAACGCTGTCACCTGATCAGACGGATTATTTGACGATTGAAACGATATTGTATAAACCAAGTGAAAGCTACATGGTTTTTGCCACACCGCGAGATTATGATTTACCGTTAGTTGATTTACAACAAGTGGTGAATGAACCGGCTAGTGCAGTTGATGCGACAACGGTTGCTAGTACAATGACAACGTCGACTGCTGATTCGGTGGCAACTAGTGCCATGAGCGAAGCAGCAACGGCTGAAGCGACTGATTTAGCGTCAAGTGCGGCAGTGTCTTCAATGGCAGCTAGTCAAGTAGTGCCTCAATCAGCACCAACGGTTGTCTTTGAACCGACTGAGCCTGAATTAGCAGCATCTGCGGCGGCAATTTTAACGCCAACAGTGGTTATCACACCAACGCCTGTCGACGTTGAACCTGAAGTGGCCGACGATCGCAGTTTTACTGCGGTATCGGCGGCCAGTGAAGCCAGTGAAGCCAGTGAAGCCAGTGAAGCCAGTGAAGCCAGTGAAG
>NZ_BJDJ01000016.1 GCF_005405085.1 Lactiplantibacillus daowaiensis
GAAGCCAGTGAAGCCAGTGAAGCCAGTGAAGCCAGTGAAGCCAGTGAAGCCAGTGAAGCCAGTGAAGCCAGTGAAGCCAGTGAAGCGGCCAAACCAGCGCATGGGTTAGGGCTATCACTTGATGCGATTATGACTGAAGAAGACAATGCCCAAGCTGACTTGGCCTTATTTAAAGATGCGCCAGTTGTGGCGGATACTGCTGAATCAGCAGTGCCAGAAAATGATGACGACCTGTATCAACCCGTCGGCGTCCATCGACAACGCGAACCTCGGCCAACGCCACCAACACGGGTTGCGGCGCCAAGTTCAGTTACACCGGTTAGTCAGGTAGCGCCAACACCGAATAGTAGTGCGGGGATTGATGAAGCCCCCGTTTCTGCGGTCCATGCGGGAACTTCCGCAGCGCCGGTTTTGGCTGATAAAGAATTGGCAGCTTATCATTTGCCACCATTAGACTTGTTGAAAGCGCCAGTTATCCCCGATGAATCTGAAATGGATGATTGGATTGAAAGTAAGGCAAGTGCTTTAGATGAGTCCTTAGATGCCTTTGGTGTCGATGCCAATGTTGTTGATTGGACGGTGGGGCCAACGGTTACCCAGTTCCAAGTCAAATTAGCGCGTGGGGTCAAAGTCAGCAAAATCACCAACTTAAATGATGATTTAAAGTTGGCCTTAGCGGCAAAAGACATTCGAATTGAAGCACCGATTCCCGGCCGGAATACGGTCGGCATTGAAATTCCAAACAAGAAGTCGCGGCCAGTCATGTTGTCCGAAGTTTTGAACTCAACGAAGTTCAAAGAAAGTAAATCGCCACTAACCGTTGCGTTAGGGGTCGATTTATTTGGGCAACCACAAGTGACTGACTTGCGGAAGATGCCGCATGGCTTAATTGCTGGGGCCACCGGCTCTGGTAAATCAGTCTTCATCAACAGTATTTTAGTATCGATTTTGTATAAATCTAATCCGCAAGAAGTCAAATTGTTACTGATTGACCCGAAAGCCGTGGAATTAGCGCCATACGATAAGGTGCCACATTTGTTGGCACCAGTCATTTCAGAACCTAAGGCTGCTTCGGCTGCCTTGAAGTGGGTCGTTGATGAAATGGATAATCGGTATGATAAACTCGCCGCTGGTGGGGCCCGCAATATTGAACAGTTCAACGCCATGGCGGTTGAACATCATGAAGAGAGTTTAAAAATGCCATACATCGTGATTGTCATCGATGAATTGGCTGACTTGATGATGGTCGCGTCTAGTGAAGTGCAAGACTATATTGCGCGCATTACCCAAAAGGCGCGTGCCGCTGGGATCCATTTGTTGGTTGCAACACAACGCCCAAGTGTCGATGTGGTAACGGGCTTGATCAAGAACAACATTCCAACTCGAATTGCATTTATGGTTGCCAGTCAAATTGATTCACGGACGATCTTAGATGCGAGTGGAGCGGAACGGTTACTTGGTCGCGGGGATATGTTATATCTCGGTAACGGCCAAAGCACACCAATTCGACTACAAGGGACGTATGTTGATAGTGAAATTGATGGGATTGCGCAGTTTGTGCGTGAACAGGCGGCGCCGCACTATGAATTTCAACCCGACAACTTGATGAAGCACGAAGAAGCGGCTAAAAATCAAGATGAATTGATGCCAGAAGTGTTGGCTTACCTTGCTGATGAAGATACGGTCTCAACGTCGAAGTTGCAACGGACCTTCTCAGTGGGGTACAATCGAGCCGCTAATATTATTGACGATCTTGAAAATCGCAATTATGTTTCACCGGCCAAAGGTTCTAAGCCACGCGATGTTTATTTCACCGCGGAAGATTTAACAAATTTACAAGCTAACTCATAATTAAAAATCAAGGATTCATTAGGTCACTGATGAATTGCCAATATGGGAGATTATAAAGACAATGGATAAAGCAACGGTTTATTATTTTGTAGGTATTAAAGGCTCAGGGATGAGTTCCCTAGCTTTGATTTTGCATGATAAAGGGTTCAAAGTAGAAGGCTCCGATATCGAACAATATACCTTTACGCAAAAGGGCCTCGCAGCAGCTGGGATTAAGATGTTACCTTTCTCAGAAGACAATATTCATGAAGGCTTGACCGTGATTGCTGGGAATTCTTTCACTGATGATCATCCCGAAATTAAAAAAGCACGCGCCATGGGCTTACCAGTTTATCGGTACCATGAATTCTTAGGTAAATTGATGTCTGGTTACACGAGTATTGGGGTTGCCGGGACACATGGTAAGACGTCAACGACTGGGTTGTTATCACACGTTTTAAGTAATATTGCACCAACGAGTTACTTGATTGGTGATGGGACTGGTAAAGGGACGCCGGATGCCCGGTTCTTCGTCTTTGAAGCGGATGAATATCGGCGTCATTTTGTGGCTTACCATCCAGACTATGCCATTATGACTAATGTTGACTTTGACCATCCGGATTACTATAAAGACTTAGCTGATGTGCAATCAGCTTTCGAACAATTTGGGAGTCAAGTTAAAAAGGGGATTTTTGCTTGGGGCGACGATGAAAGCCTCCGCAAGCTAGATGTTCAAACCCCGGTTTACTACTATGGGACCAAAGATCGTGATGATTTCCAAGCCGTTAACATCAAACGGACGACAAAAGGGTCATCTTTTGAAGTGAAATACCACGATGAATCATTAGGCGAATTTGAAATTCCATTGTTTGGTGAACATAACGTCTTGAACAGTACGGCTGTCATTGCGGTCGCGTACTTTGAAAAAGTTGACTTGGCTGAAATCCGGAAAGAATTATTGGACTTTAGTGGGGTCAAACGCCGCTTCTCTGAACACCAAGTGGGCGATATGATGTTGATCGATGACTATGCGCATCATCCATCAGAAATCAAAGCGACTTTAGATGCTGCACGCCAAAAGTATCCAGATAAAGAAATCTTGGCGGTCTTCCAACCACATACGTATTCACGGACGAAGGCCTTGATGGATGGGTTTGCCAGCAGCTTAAGCATGGCCGACCATGTCTTTTTGACTAATATCTTCAGTTCTGCGCGTGAAAAGAGTGGCGATGTGTCGTCGAAAGATTTAGCAGCTAAGTTACCAAATGGCGGCGAAATCATTACGATGGATGATATGTCAGCTTTAACGGCTTATCATGATGCTGTCGTTGTCTTCATGGGCGCTGGCGATATTCAAAAATATGAAAAGCTTTACGAAGACCAAATGAAATAGGTTCATCACAAGAGTCCGCTGAGCGGGCTCTTTTTTTAGCTTTTACTTAATGTTATTTCTAAGAAATTCTTATGCTAATCTCAGGCACAAACTGTTTTACCTTCCCTGACTAATCTGCTACACTATATACCAAGAAAGTTGAGGTGACTGATTGAGATGGGAATATGTCGATGGTCAAGCCATGTAATTGACAAATTAGCCGGTGAACGTCACTAGCAAGCTGTTAGTGACGACTCAATTAGCGCTTTAAACTCGGATTTTGCAGGAATATACTCAATTTTAGGTGAAAGAGGGATTCTATGAATAACTTTCAACAAGAACCACAACAGGGGCCGCGGACAATTAATACCCAAGTCGGGTTGCGGAGCTTCTTAACAAAAATGTATGGTTACATGTCACTGGCTGTTATCGTGTCAGCGGTCGTGGCTTATTTATCAATGACGATTTGGAAACCCGTGATTTATGGGGCGTTTGCATCACATCCACTCGTGTTCTTAATGATCTTTGTCATTAGTATGTTTGCGATGATCGGCGGGATTCAAGTTAACGCTAACCGTAACCCAGCCATGAGTTTTACGTTGTTAATGCTCTTTGCGGTCGTCTTTGGGGCTGAAATGTCGATTACGTTAGCCCTTTACACGGGTGCCACGATCGTTGGTGCCTTTGTGGCTGCGGCTGGGGTCTTCGGGACGATGGCGGTGATTGGGACGACCACGAAACGTGATATGTCACGTTTAGGTACGCATTTATTTGCGGCTTTGATCGGGTTATTAGTGGCGTCACTTGTGAACATGTTCTTACAAAGCGCTGCAATTGCCTACGTCTTCTCATACATCGGTGTGTTGATCTTCGCCGGTTTATCCATGTGGGATGCTAATCGGATGCGGGATATGTACCTGCAATACGGCGACCAAGTTTCTTCAACTGGGTTGGCCGTAACGGGTGCGTTACAATTATACTTGGACTTTGTCAATATCTTCTTATACTTCGTCCAAATTTTCGGTGGTTCAAGCCGCGATTAATTAAATAAAACCTTAAAAACGAGTGCTGACACGTTCAGTTACTCGTTTTTTCGTAGCCTAAAGTCCCGTTTGACGCCTTTCTTTGGTACAATTAAAGGTATCATAGTCCGACATTAAGGAGCGTAAAATAATGGCAAAAAAATTATTATTGATTGATGGCAATAGCGTCGCGTTTCGGGCGTTTTTCGCGTTGCACAACCAACTCGACCGGTTTGTGAACGCGGATGGGTTGCACACGAACGCCATTTATGGCTTCAATACCATGCTTGATCACATGATCAAAGCAGTTAACCCAACTGATATGTTGGTTGCGTTTGACGCTGGTAAAACGACTTTTCGGACGGCAATGTTTGATAATTACAAGGGCGGTCGTGCCAAAACGCCGGGCGAATTCTCTGAACAAATGCCGTATATTAAACAATTACTCGATGCATATGGCATCCAACATTACGAACTAAAAGATTACGAAGCTGATGATATTATCGGGACGCTAGCCGGCCAAGCTGATGCGGCGGGCTACACGACCACGATTGTGACTGGGGATCGTGATTTAACGCAATTAACGACCGACCATACAACGGTGGCCGTGACTGTCAAAGGGGTCTCAGAAGTTGAACGGTACACCCCAGAACATGTGCAAGAAAAATTAGGCATTACCCCAACGCAAATTATTGATATGAAGGGGTTAACTGGTGATACGTCTGATAATTATCCTGGGGTCACTAAAGTCGGTGAAAAAACCGCGTTGAAGCTGTTGAAAGCATATGGCTCAATTGAAGGCGTCTATGAAAATATCGACGATATGAAAAAAAGCAAGATGAAAGAACATCTGATTGAAGATCATGACTTGGCAACGCGGGCCAAAGTTTTAGCGACGATTAAACGGGACGCCCCGATTAAAGTTGGGATTGAAGAGTTAACTTACGCAGGTCCAGATATCGAAAAGTTGGCTGAGTTTTATCAGACGATGGATTTCCAATCATTCTTGAAGAAGCTTAATGTTGGTCCAGCTGAACCAGAAACGCCAATCGACTATACCGTTTTGACCAAAGATAATTTGGGCGAACTAAGTCAATTCACGACTGAAGTTGAATTTTACTTAGAAATGCCAACTGCGAATTATCACGTCTCAGCGTTTGCTGGTTTTGCGATTGGTCATGCGGATCACTGGTATATCAGTCGTAATATTGACTTGTTGCAAGCGCCAGCATTGAAAGACTTATTAGCTAGCACAACGATTCAAAAGAACGTTTTTGATATGAAACGCACGATTGTAGGTTTGAATCGCTTAGACTTAAGCTTGCATGCGGTTGATTTTGACTTATTGTTAGTCTCATATTTGTTAGATACTAATGACAATAGTAATGACCTCGGTAACTTGGCAGAACAACACGGTTACACGGACTTACCAACGGATGAAGCAATCTATGGTAAGGGCGTTAAACGGGCGATTCCAGATGATGACAATGTCTTCTTTAGCCATCTTGCCCGTAAGGTAGCGGCGATTGCGGCCTTGAAACCAATGTTGTTAAAGCAACTCGATGAAAATGAACAAACGCCGTTATATCATGATATTGAAAAGCCAATGGCCTTGGTGCTCGCCCAAATGGAAATGGCCGGGATCACGGTTGATGCCAGTCACTTACAAGCGATGGGTAGCCAGTTTAAAGAACGATTGAGTGAAATTGAACAGACGATTTATCAAGAAGCGGGTCATGAATTTAATATCAATTCACCAAAGCAACTTGGGCAAATCTTATTCGAAGAAATGAAGCTCCCCGTAATTAAAAAGACCAAGACTGGTTATTCGACGGCAGTCGATGTCTTAGAAAAATTAGCGCCAGAAGCCCCAATCGTGGCGAATATCTTACAATATCGGCAAATTTCTAAGATTCAGTCAACGTATGTTGAAGGTTTATTAGATGCCATTCATTCAACGGACCAAAAAGTCCACACGCGTTACTTACAAACGTTGACGCAAACTGGTCGCTTGTCTTCAGTTGATCCCAACTTGCAAAACATTCCGGTGCGTTTGGAAGAAGGACGTCGCATTCGGCAAGCCTTTGTCCCAAGTCATCCAGATTGGCAAATCTTCTCATCTGATTATTCGCAAATCGAATTACGAGTCTTAGCCCACATTACGCATGATGAAAACATGCAGGCTGCCTTTAATGAAGGTGACGACATCCATGCGGCCACAGCGATGCGGATTTTTAATTTGAAATCGCCAGCCGACGTGACCCCTAACATTCGCCGGCAAGCCAAAGCGGTCAACTTTGGGATCGTTTATGGGATTAGTGATTATGGCTTGTCGCAAAACATCGGGATTACCCGGAAGCAAGCCAAGCAATTTATTGATGCTTATTTCCAAGAATACCCAGGTGTTAAACAATACATGGATGATGTGGTGAAGCTGGCGCATGACCAAGGTTATGTTGAGACCATCTCACATCGGCGGCGGTACTTGCCAGATATCAACGCCCGTAGTTTTAATCAACGCTCGTTTGCTGAACGGACGGCGATGAACACCCCAATTCAAGGGAGCGCCGCTGATATTATCAAGATTGCGATGATCAAAATGCAACAAGCACTAAAAGATGCGGGCTTGCAAGCCACGATGTTATTACAAGTCCATGATGAATTGATCTTTGAAGCGCCTGCTAGTGAAATTCCAACGTTGGAAAAATTAGTGCCAAGTGTGATGGATTCGGCCGTAAAATTAGACGTGCCGTTAAAAGTCGAAAGCCACTATGGCGATACTTGGTATGATGCGAAATAGGAAGTGACAAGCGATGCCAGAATTACCAGAAGTTGAAACCGTTCGTCGCGGCTTGAACCGCTTAGTAAAAGGGGCGACGATTGCCAGTATCGATGTTTACTGGCCTAAAATTATTAACAATGATCTTAACAGCTTTGAACAGCGTTTGGCTGGTCAAACGATTGAAACTGTCGACCGGCGAGGCAAGTATTTATTATTCCGCTTCAGCAATGGGTTGACGATGGTTTCTCATTTGCGCATGGAAGGGAAGTATAATGTGGTACCGGCTGGTGAAAGCCGAACCAAACATACCCACGTTGTCTTTCATCTAACGGATGACCGTGATTTGTGGTATAACGATACCCGCAAATTTGGTCGCATGACGTTAGTGCCAACTGGTGAAGAAAATACCGTTGGTGGCTTGAAGACGATGGGTCCTGAACCGGTTGCGAGCCAACTGACCGTGGCCTATATGCAGACGATCTTTAGCAAGTCTAAAAAGATGATCAAGCCGTTATTGCTAGATCAAAGTAAGATTGCGGGCTTAGGCAACATTTATGTCGACGAAACGCTGTGGATGAGCAAGATTCATCCGATGCGACCAGCGCGTTCATTAACAGCTGATGAAATCGACGTTTTGCGACAAAATATCATTGATGAGATGGCGATGGCGATCAAAGGTCACGGGACGACGGTCCATTCGTTTTCAACGGCGTTTGGTGAAGCCGGTCAGTTCCAAAATCAGTTGCATGTCTACGGTCGGGAAGGTGAACCGTGCGAACGTTGTGGGACGTTGATTGAAAAAATCAAAGTTGCCCAGCGTGGCACGCACTTTTGCCCGCACGAGCAACAGTTGTAGGTGCCGGCAATGACAAAAATTATTGGTTTGACTGGTGGGATTGCGACGGGTAAGTCGACCGTTTCGGCGATGTTAGCGGAAGCGGGGTTGCCAATTGTCGATGCGGATAAAATCGCTTGGCAAGTTGAAGGCCCTAAGACCCCCGTGCTTGCACAGATTGTCGCGCAGTTTGGACCGGAAGCGCAGTTGCCAGATGGTAGCTTGAATCGGAAATGGTTGGGTCGCCAAGTGTTTAACGATGATGCCGCTTTGAAGGCCCTAAATGCCATTACGAGTGGTCCCATTCAACACGCAATCTTACAAGCCACGTTAGATGCTGGTAAAACGCAGCCGCCAGCAGTAATCTTAGATATCCCGTTATTGCTTGAAAATGGTTGGCAACATGTCTGTGATCAAGTGATCGTGGTGTCAGCGCCCTTAGCAGTTGTCTTACCGCGCTTAATGGCGCGCAACAACTTAACCGCTGCAGCCGCCCAAGCCCGGATCGATAGTCAAATGCCACTAGCTGAGAAGGTTAAGCTAGCTGATATTGTGATTGATAACGGGGCTAACATTGATGAAACTAGGCAAGCCGTGTTAAAATGGCTGAAAACTATTAAATCTTAATTGAAAACTTATCATTACTAGAAAAATGAGGTGAAAAGTCCATGCAATGTCCACACTGTCATCATAATGGCTCTCGGGTCGTCGATAGTCGGCCAACCGACGACGGCCGCGTGATTCGGCGGCGACGTGAATGTGAAAACTGCGGTTTTCGGTTTACGACGTTCGAACGCGTTGAAGCCACGCCATTGTTAGTGATCAAAAAGAACGGTGCGCGCGAAGAATTTAATCGCGAAAAGATTTTGCGCGGGATTATTCGTTCCGCCGAAAAACGCCCAGTTAGTATGGAAACCATGACGGGAATCGTCGATGACGTTGAGAATAAAGTCCGCTCACTTGGTGAAAATGAAATCTCAAGTCAAGTCATTGGTGAATACGTCATGGAAAAATTAGCCGATATTGATGAAATCTCATATATTCGGTTTGCCAGTGTTTACCGGCAATTTAAAGATATGCATGTCTTCTTGAATGAACTCCAAGACATGATGGAACGCGATAAAATTAAATTGGCTAAGACGGCGAAAACGAATAAGTCGACGAAAGCTAAAAAAGAATAATGGTGATGCAATATGCCAGATAACAACCCAACTTTGACACCTAAAGCGGGTTTGATCGTCCCAACGGTCGCGGCTTTATCAGCAACTGAACAGGCTATTTTAGCCGAACTGTATTTACCGTTGACAGGTGCACTGGCTTATAGCTTATATGCAGCCTTACGTAGCCTACAACGGGAACCGGGCGATTTAAGCCGGCGTCGTAGTCATGCCGAATTACTGGGCATTTTAAATGTGGATTTACCGACCGTTGTGACGGCGCGCCAAAAGTTAGAGGCAACCGGATTATTACGGACTTATTATCAACAAGACCAAATCGGTGAGTTGTACTTATATCAACTCCAAGCGCCGATGACGGCCAAACAATTTTTTGATGATGACTTACTGAGTGTCTTGTTACTGGATACCGTTGGTGAGACCCGTTATCAACAACTAGCAGCTGACTTTACACCAACAACGGTTGACTTGAGTCAGGCGACTGAAGTGACCGCCGACTTGTTAAGTGTCTTTCATGTCGATAGTCAAAAGGTGACGCATACCCCGACTGAAATTCAACAAGTCCGCCAGCAATTACCTGAGTCGGCAACGCGTGCTGCGGCACCAGCTTTAGCGACCACGAATTTCGATTGGCAAGTCTTGGGGCAGATCTTACAACAAAACTATGTTGATTTGGATCAAGTTCAAGCGTCACGGCAACTTATCGTGACGGAGAGTCGGGTCTACGGTATCAGTGAAGTCGAAATGGGTAAGTTGATCAGTGAAGTGGCTAGTTTAACGACTGGTAAGTTTGATGCCAATCAATTGAAGTTAGCCATTGCGCGTCGGTATCAGCGTCCAAGTACGCCCGCACCGGTTGCAACCCCGGCAGCTGCTTCAGCGGCGGCTACAGCTACCTCGCAAAGCCCGGCAACTGAATTGACGGCGGCCGAACAACAATTGGTCGCAGTTGCCAAGCAAACGTCGCCGTATGACTTTATTGAAGCGTTAAAGAAAGAAAAACACGGTTTTGTGACGAGTGGTGAGAATCGCTTAGTCCATGACTTAGTTGGTCGTGGGGTACTTTCAAATGCCGTTATTAATATGATTATTTACTATTTACTACAAAATCGTGAACTAACAACACTGAATAAAAATTTGTTAGAGACGATGGCCAATGATTGGCAACAACATCAAATTGCAACACCAGAAGCGGCTTTAGTTTACTTAAAACAACGCCAGCAACCTAAACCAGCCTCGAAGCGGCGGAATCAACGATCGAATGGTCGGCCGACGCGTAAAGAAGTGGTGCCGGGTTGGGCAAAGAAGTCCGCGACTAGTGCTGCGACAACTAAGGGTAGTGAGCCTAGTCAAGCAATGACTGACGCTGATCGGCAGAAGTTAGCGGCACGTATTGCAAACTTAGGCTCAAACGCCGATAAGGAGGGTTAGCCGATGGAAAATATTTCGGAAACGTTAAAAACATTGATGAATCGTCGGAACTTAAATCAACGGTATCAAGATTTAATGACCGCCGTTTATCAAGATCCGGATGTTCGGGATTTTTTGGCGGCCCATCAAACAGAACTTTCAAGTGACGCTTTAGAGCGAAGCGCAACGAAACTTTATGAATTTTGCGAAGAAAAACGTAAACTGGCGCGTCATGAACCGACGCAAGCACCAGGCTATCAGCCTGAACTTGTTATGAGCAATCATCTGATCGATATTGCTTATCAACCAACGCCCCAATTGCAAGAAGCCCAAGCAGAACGGGCGCTTAAGCAACGGGTGCGGTCGATTAGTATGCCCAAGAATATTCAAGAAGCCAGCCTGAAAACGTATGATCAAGATGGGGACCGGGCCACAGCTTTGATGTCGGCCTTAGATTTCATTGACGCCTACACGCAGTCGCCTAAACGGTTCCATCGCGGGCTATATTTGTATGGGTCGTTTGGGGTTGGCAAGACTTATTTGCTGGGTGCGATGGCTAACGAACTGGCCACGCGCGGCTTTCAAACGACATTGATTCATTTTCCAAGCTTTGCAGTCGAGATGAAGCGCTCGATTGGTAACAACACGTCTGGTGATAAAGTTGATGCGATTAAGCGCGCGCCAATCTTAATGATTGATGATATTGGTGCCGATGCGTCGTCAACGTGGATTCGCGATGATGTGTTAGGGGTTATTTTGGAATACCGCATGCAAGAAGAATTGCCAACTTGCTTTTCATCGAACTTCGCAATGCAAGAATTGCAAGATGGCTATTTAACGATTTCGCAAAAGGGTGATGAAGAACCAGTCAAAGCCCAACGAATCATGCAACGCGTACGATTTTTAGCCACTGAAATTGAAATGGTTGGCCGCAATCGGCGGTTAAATCCAACTGATTAACTAACGAAGCGCAGACGTTTAGTCGTCGCGCTTTTTTTATGCCGACTTAAATTTAATTGACTTTTGAAACAAAAGTGGTTTAATTGAAAACAGATACGAAAGACACGCTCAATTAATCATGGCTCGCAGAGATCAAAACATTAGCTGGAAGTTTTGGACCGGATTTTTGGAGATACCACTTTCGTAGTAATGCTCAATTGAGCCGGAACGCGTCCGTTATTAGCGCTAATGAGTCAGTGACTTTAAGTTACTGAAAAATCGGGTGGAACCACGTCAATCACGTCCCTATTACTAGCTATGGCTAGTAGTGGGGACTTTTTTGTCGTCCCGGCGCAGGTTCGTTTTGGTGAGTGGGTAAATTTTGAAGGAGTGTGTCTATTTTATGGCAAGTATTAAGGTTAAATTTCCAGATGGCGCGGAAAAGCAATTCGATGCCGGCGTTACGACGGAAGACATTGCAAAATCAATCAGTCCCTCATTGGCTAAACGGTCAGTGGCTGGGAAGTTCAACGGTCAAGTCGTTGATTATCGCCAACCATTAACCACGGATGGTGCCATTGAAATTGTTGCGGCCGATAGTGATGAAGGTTTAGCAGTTTTACGTCAAACTGCTGCACAAATCTTAGCTAACGCGGTTAAGCAATTATTCCCAAATGTTCATTTTGGGAGTGGCGAAGGTAACGAAAATGGCTTCTTCTTTGATACCGACAATCCGGACGAAGATGGCAAACAAGTAAGTGAAGATGACTTGGAAGCAATCAGTATCAAGATGCAAGCCATCATCAAAGAAAACTTACCAATCGTGCGTGAAGTCTTATCAAAAGACGATGCATTAGCTTTAGTTGGTGACAATCCTTACCAACAAGACTTAGTTAACGAACGGGCTGCTGAAAATGACGGTCAAGTCGTTGTTTACAAGCAAGGCGACTTCGTTGATTTATCAGATGGTGCCCAATTAGCTTCAACTGGTAAAGTCAAAGTCTTCAAGTTATTGTCAGTTGCCGGTGCTTACTGGCAAGGTAAATCCAGCAACCCAATGTTGCAACGGATTTACGGGACAGCTTTCTTGAAGCAAAAGGACTTAGATGCTGACTTGAAGCGGCGTCAAGAAGCCCGTGAACGCGACCACCGGGTTATCGGGAACGAACTTGATTTGTTCTTTGTTGATCCTAAGGTTGGGAACGGCTTACCTTACTGGATGCCAAACGGTGCGACGATCCGTCGTCAAATCGAACGTTATATCATTGATAAAGAAGTGGCCAATGGTTACCAACACGTTTACACCCCAGTTTTAGCTAACTTGGATGTTTACAAGCAATCTGGTCACTGGGATCACTACCGTGAAGATATGTTCCCACCAATGGACATGGGTGACGGCGAACAATTGGAATTACGGCCAATGAACTGCCCATCACATATCCAAATCTACAACCACCATATTCGCTCATACCGTGAATTACCATTACGGATTGCTGAACTTGGGATGATGCACCGTTATGAAAAATCTGGTGCCTTAACTGGGTTGTCACGGGTTCGTGAAATGACCTTAAACGATGGTCATACTTTCGTTGCCATGGATCAAATCGAAGAAGAATTCAAGAAGATCTTGGCCTTGATGGTTCAAGTTTATGAAGACTTCGATATTTCTGATTACCGGTTCCGCTTAAGCTACCGTGATCCTGAAAACAAAGAAAAGTACTTCGATGACGACGCAATGTGGGAACGGAGCCAAAAGATGTTGAAGTCAGCCATGGATGACATGGGCTTGGATTACTTCGAAGCTGAAGGGGAAGCTGCTTTCTACGGTCCTAAGTTGGACGTTCAAACTAAGACGGCCCTCGGTGGTGAAGAAACCTTGTCAACCATCCAATTAGACTTCTTATTACCAGAACGCTTCGACTTGAAGTACGTTGGTTCTGATGGTGAAGAACATCGTCCAGTGATGATTCACCGTGGTTTAGTTTCAACGATGGAACGTTTCGTGGCTTACTTGACTGAAATCTATAAGGGTGCCTTCCCAACTTGGTTAGCACCTAAGCAAGTAACAATCATCCCAGTTAACAACGGTGCTCATGGCGATTATGCTGAAAATGTCCGTCGTCGTTTAGCTGAAGCTGGCATTCGGGTTAGCGTTGATGACCGTAACGAAAAGATGGGTTACAAGATTCGTGAATCACAAACGAAGAAGATTCCATACTTGTTAGTTGTCGGTGACCAAGAAGTTTCGACCGGGAATGTTTCGGTTCGGAAGTATGGTGAAGAACGGACGGAATCAGAACCAATCGATATGTTCATTGGTGCGATTACCCAAGAAGTTCGCAGCTACAGTCGTGGCGCCAGCAAATAAGTGTTGACACAATTTTTCGATTCTGGTATTATATTGGAGTTGAGAAAAAAAGCAGAAGCACCCGCTTCTCGCCTTGGTAACCTGAGTTATCGGGCAGATGAACGATGAATTGATTCCCATTAACGGGGTTGAGCGGGCGTTTTATGCGCCCGCTCTTTTTGTGGATTTCTCGAAATTTTACGGAGGTGAATTACCATAGCTAAGGATTCAATGGTTAATGACGGCATCCGTGCTCGCGAAGTACGTTTGATTGCCAGTGATGGTGAACAATTAGGTGTCAAGTCACGACAAGAAGCAATGCAGATTGCTGAAGATGCAAGCTTAGACCTTGTTTTAGTTGCACCGAAAGCGAAGCCACCCGTAGCCAGAATTATGGATTATGGGAAGTATCGTTTCGAGCAACAAAAGAAACAACGGGAAGCTCGTAAGAAGCAAAAAGTTGTTAGCATCAAAGAAGTGCGCTTGAGTCCCGCAATTGACACCAATGACTTTAACACGAAGCTGAAACATGCTGAAAAGTTCTTGTCAAAAGGTGACAAAGTTCGGGTTTCCATTCGTTTCAAGGGCCGTGCCATTACCCATAAGGATATTGGTCGCGAAGTCTTGAATCGTATGATTGAAGCCACTAAAGAATATGCGACCGTTGAAGCTTATCCTAAGATGGATGGGCGCAGCATGTTCTTGGTGTTAGCACCAAAAACTGATAAGTAATTTCTAGGAGGATTATTGATTATGCCAAAACAAAAGACAAACCGCGCTGCAGCTAAGCGTTTCAAAGTTACCGGTAAAGGTAAGATTAAGAGCGCCAACGCTTTCACAAGTCATCGTTTCCATGGTAAGACTAAGAAACAACGTCGCCAATTACGTGGTACGGCTGTGATCGAAAAGCCAATGGTCAAAACATATCACAAGTTATTACAAAAATAATTAACACGTTTTAGTTAAATCTAGGAGGAAATAAGATGGCTCGAGTAAAAGGTGGAACTGTAACACGCAAGCGTCGTAAACGCATTTTAAAATTAGCTAAAGGTTACCGTGGTGCTAAGCATATCCAATTTAAGGTTGCTAAGGACCAAGTAATGAAGTCATACGAATACGCATTCCGCGATCGTAAGAAGCGTAAGAGTGACTTCCGTCGTCTTTGGATTGCCCGGATCAACGCGGCAGCTCGTTTGAATGACATGAGCTACAGCAAGTTGATGCATGGTTTGAAGCTTGCTAACATCGATATGAACCGTAAGATGTTGGCTGACTTAGCTGTTAACGATGCTGACGCATTCAAGGCTTTAGTTGAAGAAGCTAAGAAAGCTCTTGCAGCTTAATTAAAAAATCCAAGCCATAAACGGTCAGGTTGAGAAGGGATGCCATCATTTGGGTGGTGTCTCTTTTTATTTTTGCTCGGCTTTACGGGGGAATTGCCGCCTCCGGTTGGCAGTAATTCCAGCTGCCACGGGACCAATCAAAGCCATAACGATGGACATATTGGTCTAACTCGTGAGATCTTAGGTGTAAATACCGGCACAACCGAGCAAAATCATAAATATCCATCAAAGGATTAATCAAACAATATCAACGATTACATGTAGTATGATAAAATAGGTCAGTGAGGTCCCGGCCGAACACCTAATAACGAAAACAGAAGCGAAGGGGAAAACCATGATTAAGCAATTTAAACCAACTTGGATGATCGATGCAATCTATAACATTACACCCGCGCAATTGCGCGCAAAGGGCATTAAGGCGGTCTTTACCGATCTTGATAATACGTTGATTGCTTGGGATAATCCCGATGGCACCCCGGAACTGAAAAAATGGTTACACGCGTTGCAAGATGCTGGTATTCCAGTGGTGGTCGTGTCCAACAATTCCCATGATCGGGTGGCAAAAGCACTTAAGGCGCTTGACTTGCCGTTTGTTTCACGGGCCTTAAAGCCATTACCAACTGGAATTCATAAAGCCCGCCATCAACTTGGCTTACGTCAAAGTGAAGTTGTGATGGTCGGGGACCAATATATTACGGATATGTGGGCATCACGAATGGCGGGGGTCGCTAGTATTTTAGTTCGTCCCTTAGTCGAAACGGATGCGTGGAATACCCGGATCAATCGTTTCTTTGAACGGTTTATTAAGATGTGTTTAGCACATCGTTATCCAACAATGCATTTTCAAAAGGAGCTTAAATAAGTGAGCGAAGCACAAGAAACTTTATATTGTATCGGTTGTGGGGCAGCCATTCAAACGACTGACCCGAAAGCTGCAGGGTACACCCCTGCATCAGCTTTAAAGAAATCATTAGAATCCGATACGCAAGACTTATATTGCCAACGTTGTTTCCGGTTGCGGCATTATAACGAAATCGTGCCAGTTGGGTTAACTGACGATGATTTCCGGCATTTATTAGCCACGATTCGAGAAGCCAACGCGTTGGTCGTCTATGTGGTCGATATCTTTGATTTAAACGGGAGTATTATTCCTGGGTTACAACGGTTTGTCGGGGATAATCCCGTCTTGCTCGTTGGGAACAAAGAAGATGTCTTGCCACGTCAATTACGCCGGA
The DNA here is from genome assembly GCF_005405085.1 of Lactiplantibacillus daowaiensis. GTDB lineage: Bacteria > Bacillota > Bacilli > Lactobacillales > Lactobacillaceae > Lactiplantibacillus > Lactiplantibacillus daowaiensis. The sequence continues at coordinate 16,291 of NZ_BJDJ01000016.1, forward strand.
CGAAACTTCGTGAATGGATGAATCAACAAGTCCGATCACAAGGCATTAAACCCGTTGATGTCGCTTTAACGAGTGCCAAACGTGGTCATGCGATTGATGATTTATTAGCTTTAATTGAAAAGTATCGTCGCGGTCGCGATGTGTACGTTGTTGGGGTCACTAATGTCGGTAAATCAACCTTAATTAACCGGATCATTGCGAACAATACTGGTTTGAAAGACTTGATTACCACATCACGATTCCCAGGAACGACCTTAGATAAAATTGAAATTCCATTGGATGATGGCCATAAGATGGTTGACACCCCAGGGATTATTCATCCAGAACAAATGGCGCATGTCTTAAGTGGCGATGACTTGAAATTAGTCTCACCACAAAAAGAAATCCGGCCAAAAAATTATCAATTAGGCAATGGTCAAACCTTGTTCTTAGGTGGCGTTGCCCGGTTAGATATTATTGATACGTTGAAGCCAGCCGGCGTGGTTTATGTCGACAATAACTTACCGTTACATCGGACTAAAACCGACAATGCGGACAACTTTTATACGAAGCATGTTGGCGAATTGATCACGCCACCAACCGGGGATGCCGTTAAAGACTTCCCACCATTGGTGCGGCATGAATTCAAGACCACGACGACTAGTGACGTGGTCTTTGAAGGCCTTGGTTGGGTAACGGTGCCCGCTGATACCCGGGTCGCTGGTTGGGCACCAAAAGGGGTCGACGTGTTAACGCGCCCAGCAATGATTAACAAGCAATAGGAGAATTTAATGGAAAACTTACGTGGAAAACAAAAACGTTATTTAAGAAGTCAAGCCCATCACTTACGGCCAGTGTTTGCGGTCGGTAAGAATGGTTTATCTGAAGAATGGCTCGGTCAATTAGTTAGTGCTTTAGACAAGCGCGAATTAATCAAAGTGAACATTTTACAGAATGCAGATGTGACGACTGATGAAGTGAAAGCTGCGATCGAAGCCAATACGCCAATTACGATTGTGCAAACGATTGGCCGCGTGTTGGTCTTATACATGCCAGCTAGTCATGCCGAAGACCAAAAGCTGTCATTGGCAGTCGATAAGATCTAGGGAGGAATCAGGTTTGAAGACGGTTAGTCAAACAGCGACGAAAGTGGTAGCTGAAATGGTGACCGATATCCCGCACAAACGGGTCGGTATTTTAGGTGGTACTTTTAATCCACCGCATTTAGGTCATTTGATTATGGCGCAACAAGTTGGTGATCAACTTGGGTTAGATGAAGTGCGGTTTATGCCAGATGCACAACCGCCGCATGTGGATGAAAAAAAGACGATTGCGGCCGTCGACCGAAAAAACATGGTCGAACGGGCCATCGCTGATAACCCGTTATTCAAATTAGAAACTGCCGAGCTCAAACGCGGCGGTAAAAGTTATACGTATGATACAATAAAAGCCCTCAAGGCCCAGCATCCTGAAGTGCAATATTACTTCATTATTGGTGGCGACATGGTCGACTATTTACACACGTGGTATCGCATCGATGACCTCGTTAAATTAGTGACTTTTGTTGGCATCAAACGGACTGGTTACCCAACGACTAGCCAATATCCGGTGATGTGGGTCGATGCGCCGTTAGTTGATATTAGTTCGACGCAGATTCGGCAGAAGATCAGCCGTGGTCACACGGTTCGTTACTTAGTGCCGGCAGCCGTTGAAGACTATATTAAGGAGCATCAGTTATATGAGCCAACCAATTGAGTATCAAGAAAACTTAGTGCCGTATACCCACGCTGAACTAATGGCGAAAGTGGCCGCACAATTAACCGATTCACGTTACCAACATTGCTTACGCGTAGAGCAAACCTCACGCGACTTAGCCGTGGCAAACGGGGTTGACCCTGAATTAGCTGCCATTACTGGGCTATTACACGATTATGCCAAGCAACGTGATGATGCAACGTTTATCAAGATTATTCAAACCCATGGCTTAGATCCTGAATTAGTCCATTATGGCAATGGGGTTTGGCATGGGGTTGTTGGTGCTGAACTGATTAAAGATGAACTTCATATTTATAATGAAGACATTTTAAATGCTGTCCGGTTGCATACGGTCGGCGCACCTTACATGCCAAAGTTAGCGCAAATTGTGTTTATGGCTGATTTTATTGAACCGAATCGGGATTTTCCAGGCGTTGATGAGGCCCGGAAATTAACCAAACAATCATTAGCGGCCGGGGTCCGCTACCAAATTCAACATACGTTAGCGTATCTTGTTGAAAAAGGCCAAGCTGTCTACCCACAAACCTTAGCGACTTATAATGCTTGGGTCGGTGGCGTCGGTGCGGTCACCCCAAATTAAATCAAACTTAAAGGAAGTATTTTATGGATAGCAAAGCATTATTACAATTAACTGTTGAAGCCGCTGATGACAAGCGGGCCGAAGACATCGTCGCTTTAAATGTTGCTGAAGTGAGCTTGATGGCGGATTATTTTGTCATCTTATCAGCAGATTCAAAACGCCAAGTTCAAGCGATTGGCGATAACGTGGTTGATTTTATCCGCAAGGCTGGTTCTGACGTGAAGAGCGTTGAAGGTCGGACCGCTGGTGAATGGATCTTAATCGATTGCGGCGATGTCATCGTGCACGTCTTCCAAAAAGACGCACGTCAACATTATAACTTAGAAAAATTATGGGCCGATGCACCGTTAGTTGATGTCGACCAATGGGTTAACGCATGATTTATCAGACGTTTGCCGAATTATACGACGAACTCTTCGATCCAGCCATGTACCAGCAATGGCTGGATTTTGTGCGTCGTCAATTACCTGACCAAACGGGTGAAGTCTTGGAATTAGCTTGTGGGACTGGTCGGTTGGCCGTGTTACTGGCACAAGCGGGTTACCATGTGACTGGTTTTGACTTGTCTGATAATATGTTGGCCTTAGCGCAACAACATGCCGAAGCCGCTGACGTGACGATTCCGTTAATCGAAGGCAATATGCTTGATTTGTCGGAATTAGGCACGTTTAGCGCGGTCACTTGTTTTGCCGACTCGTTTTGCTACTTACCAGACATTACGCAGGTGCAACAAGCGTTTACCGAAGTGGCACAACACTTAACGGCGGATGGTAAGTTCTTGTTTGATGTGATCACACCGCACCAAACAGATGACGTTTATCCGGGCTATATGTATAACTATCGTGATGATGAACGGGCCTTTATGTGGACGAGCTATGCTGGTGAAACGCCGCATAGTGCCGAACATGATTTAACGTTCTTTATTTGGAACGACGATAAACAAGCCTTTGATGAAGTTAGCGAGTTACATCAAGAACAAACATATGACTTAGCCACCTATCAACAAGCTTTAGCGGCCGCTGGGTTTAGTCACGTTACGGTGACGGCCGACTTTGGGCAACATGAACCTGATGACCAAACGACGCGGTGGTTCTTTGTCTGTCAAAAGTAGGTGACCAGGATGCACGCAGTTGGTGTCATAACTGAATATAATCCACTGCATAATGGGCATTTGTACCATTTACAGCAGGCAAAGCAACAAACTGGTGCGGATTGTACGGTGGTCGTCATGAGTGGTAACTGGCTGCAACGCGGGGAACCAGCGATCCTAGATAAGTGGACGCGGGCCCAACTGGCGTTGCAGGCCGGGGCGGACTTGGTGATTGAACTGCCAGTCTTTTTTGCCACGCAACCGGCACATTTATTCGCGCGTGGTGGCGTTGAGTTATTAACGGCGTTAGGTTGTGAGAGCTTGGTCTTTGGCGCCGAGCATCCCGAATTGGACTTTGGCCAATTGATGGCCGCTTTTCCTAATGGTCGCGAAGCGTTTAAACAGTACAATGCGACCTATGCGACCCTGTTTAATGCCGCTTTAAAGACGGCTACAGGGCAAGCGTTGACCAAATCCAATGACATGTTAGGGTATTGCTATTACGTCGCTAATCAGCATTTAGGCGGTCATTTGAAGCTGGTGTCGATTCAGCGCCAAGTCGCGGATCATAACGATGCCGCGATTCATATGAGTCAATTTGCGAGTGGGACAGCGATTCGTCAAGCAGCGCTTACCGGCAATTGGTCAGCGGTGGCTAAAGTGGTCCCAGCGACAACTTTAGCGCAGCTGCAACAACAACCATTGGTGAGTTGGGCTGATTTTTGGCCTTACCTGCACTATCAATTGATGAGCACGACGGTTGAACGCAGTGGTCAATTTGATCAGATGGCTGAGGGACTGGAGTATCGACTACGCGAAATGGCGCAATCGGCCACTAGCTTTGACGATTTCTTGACGCGTGTTAAGTCGAAACGTTATACGTATACGCGCCTGCAGCGAGTCGCAACCGCCACGTTGTTACAGCTAACGGCAACCGAGGTCCAAGCCGCACAGATGCAAAATTACTTGCGGGTGCTCGGCTTTAGTCCAGTCGGACAGGCTTACTTGCATCAAGTTAAAAAAGAGTTAACGTTGCCACTATATACGAAGATGAGTAAGGACTTGCGGTTACATGAGTTGGCACTGGATTATCGTGCGGGGCGGGTCTATGAATTAATCAATCATCAAACCCAAGACTTGTATCGGCGGCCATTGATGATTGAAAACGCCCCGAAGTAATTTCAGTTGACCATGACCGCTTTTCTTGGTATGGTGGTGAACGATGGCGGGCTTTTCAGCCTGTCAAGGAAAAAACATTGACAAAGGATTTTCACACAGGTATAATTTATCACGTTGCATTAGGAGGTTTTTAAATGAAATGGTCGTTAAGTCAGCTACGAAGCTATCGTGATGAGCCACTTCAGTTTGATGAAGCGTTGGATTTAAAACACTCCCTGATGACGCGTTATCCCGAAATTATCGATGTTAAAGCAACCCAAGTAAAAGGGTATTTGACCTATGATAAGGGTAACGTGCTAATCTCAGCCCATGTTGATGCGGACTTAACCGTGCCATCAACACGGTCGCTGACGCCAGTTGACTTACCGCTGGCTTTTCAAATGACAGAATATTATGTGTCGCAAGGAACTGATTTAAGTCAGTTCGAAGACGACGATACGGTAATTATTTTACCCGAAGATGATATTTTGAATTTTGATGTCGCTGTGGAGGATAATATTTTAATTCACATCCCCATGCAGATTCTTTCTGAAGCTGAGCAAAATGGTGAACCGATGCCCACTGGTAACGGTTGGGAAGTCATCGGTGAAGATGATCTCGCCAAGCAAGCTGAAGAACATAAAACTGTTGATCCGCGTTTAGCTAAGTTAAAAAACCTGTTCCCTGATCAGGAAGCCAAGGATTAAGTTTAGCTAAACCTATCATACCCTCACGTTAAGTGAAATTATTTTAAGGAGGTGTAGGTTGATGGCTGTACCAGCAAGAAGAACATCTAAGATGCGTAAACGCAACCGTCGTGGTCATATCAAATTGGCTACACCAAATTTGGCACCATGCCCAAATTGTGGCGAATTACGTGTATCTCATCGCGTTTGCCCAAGTTGTGGTTTTTACAACGGCAAACAAGTCGTAAAAGTAAACAACTAATTTGATTTAGTTGCTGAAAAGCCGCAGTGCGGCCATGGCGCATGTCGCTTTTCATCTGAATACGATTCAAAAACTCGCTTAGGCGAGTTTTTTTGTGCGCAAATTTAAGTTTACATAAAAGGTTACTATCCGCTATTTAGGTCAGTGCAACTTGATCTGAATGGCGTTTTTTTGTCTATCCGGATCAATCACGTCGTTATGACAAAATTTATTTGAATTATTTTCAACCAATACTTTAAAACGACAGAGGGTGTCGGGGCGTTATGCTATGCTAGCGCTGACATAAAAAATGAAGCAAAAGGAGTTTGATGAAGATGTCAAAAAAATGGTTAGCAAGTTTAGCAGTTGGAACGGCATTGATGGGGACTGGTGTTGCGGTTGGGGTAGTTGCAACTCAGGTGAGTCAGCCTGCGACGGTCCAAGCGGCTGTGAAAACAAAGACGTATAAAATTGATAGAGCTTATCGAAAAGATGGTAAATGGTACACGATGAAAGTCAAATTAACCTATGGTAAGCCGGTTACAGTTAAAACACCCAAGTTCAAAGGCTATGTGGCATATACCCGAGGTGAATTTAACTTAACGCTGACGGCTAATGGTGATGTGCAAATGTCTGGTAACGGTGGTTACTATTTTAAAACGATTTCAGCCCAAGTACAGAAGGCCAATGCTAAGTCAAAGAAGGCAGTAACGACTAACGGTACCATTTATTACGGCAACGCTAAAACGGTTAGTTATAAAGTCAAAGGTAAAGTTGGCACAATTGTTTCGGCAAAAGTACCACAAATAAAAGGTTATAAATCAAATGTGAAGAAAATGAAGGTAGGCATTAATGATAAAGGTAAAGATGGCGCTTGGAAGTTAACAAAAGTTACTTATAAGCGTAAGTAATAATCAATTTATGGTTTATGCATTTCAAGAATTACGAAAAATATCTATAACGATATGAGTCAAAAAAGGGGTTTGATGAAGATGTCAAAGAAGTGGTTAGCAAGTTTAGCAGTCGGGACCGCGTTGATGGGAACTGGTGTTGCAGTTGGGGTAGTCGCAACTCAGGTGAGTCAGCCTGCGACGGTCCAAGCGGCGACAAAAGTAAAAAAGGTAACGATTAAAAAAGCTTACTGGAAGGATGGTAAGTGGTCTTCAATTACCGTCAAAGTACCTTATGGAAAAACTGTTTCAGTGAAAAAGCCAAGTTTTAAGGGCTATAAGGATGCCTGGAATGGCAGCCTTGGTTCAGTGTCAGTTAGTAAAAAGGGAAAAGTTAAGCGTACGACTTCCCTGACGGCAACGCCGATGTTTTTTGTGAAAACTATTTCCGCAAAACAGCAACAAAAGAATGCTAAATCCAAAAAGGCTGTGAGCGTTAAAGGGACCATTACGTACTATATGGACAAGTCGCCAGAGACAAAGTTTGTCTCATTTAAAACTAAAGGCATTATCGGGACATTAGTGACAATTAAAACACCAAAAATCAAAGGATATAAGGCAGATACTAAAACCGTTAAAGTTTGCATTGAGAGCAAGAAAACTGCGGCCGTGCCGGATGGTACTTTTATGTTACATTACGTTAAGGAATAGATTCTGAGGGGACTCCAAATGAAAAAATTAGTCAGTGTATTAGGTCTAACCATGGCAGTCGCAAGTAGTGCCATGTTATTTGAAATTGGTATGACGCAACCGGTAACGGCTCAGGCCGCTGTTAAAACGCATAAACTTACCAGCCTACCAAAAACATTTCATGGGACTTGGTATTTAAACGGGGATGCAAGCAATGGTCAGCGCCTTAAAATAAAAGTGACTGGCAAGAAATTCAGTATTTCTAAATATCGTAAAAGTCTTGATCGCAGTTCAATGTCAGCAACGAGTGAACAGTATTTCACGCCGTATAAAGTCAGTGGTGCTGGCACGCATAAAAATACGATTTATTTACTTAATGGCACGGGGATTAATACGATCCGGCGCACGACCATCAAAGGTAAAGCTGTGCTCATTAGTTACAATGAGCAGCAACATGGTACTGGCTACATGATCTATACCAAAGCCAAGCATGATAGCCGGCAACGTAACATTGGCGGTTCTAATCCATTTGGCATGATGGTCACGAGTCGTAAAACGGCTAAAGAAAATCGCGCTTTTTATCAAAAAATCAATCCTAGTGTGAAAAAATATTTTGGCAAAGCCGTGAAGAAGCAATACGCTACTGGCGGGACGACTGGACTATTTAAAGGGATTCATTTTAATTATTACAGCGCTTATGGGTTTTGGAGCCATATGGCCAATTAAACAGAAGCGTCATTAATTGAAAAGAACAAATAAAAAAGGGGCAGTAAGTATGTCAAAATCAAAGGTAACAAGTCTAGTCATCGGGACGACACTATTGGGAGTTGGCTTAGTTGCCGGGGTAGTGGTCAATACTGGCGAATCAGCAATTAGTGTCCAAGCTGCAAGTAAGACGTTTACTCAAAATGTGACGATGCCAGCAACTGTGAATAAAAAAGTAAAGCGGGTTTTGTTTAAAAAATTGACGGCACCAATTCCTAATAAAATGATTGGTCAGTCATATATTTATGCCGCGACACCTAAGTTAGCCGGATATAAAGCTAAGCCTAAAGTGCTAATTAGTTTATATGGAAATAATAACCAGTATCAATGGGCACTAACAGATATTCTGAACTACTATAAGGTTCAAAAGAAGTATACTGGTAAAAAAATCACCGTGCATGGCGCAATTCAGGCCACTAAAAATGGCAAGCAATATGCGTTTAAAGCGCGTAAAGTGACGGCACCTAACTGGTCAATCGTAAAAGTTGCTGCACCGAAAATTAAAGGCTATAAAGCGAATGTTAAAACGGTTCAATTGGGTGTGATTCGTTGGTCTAATAGTCTAACTGATAATCCTGGTGGTTTTGACACGTTAACTAATTTACGCTATACAAAAATTAAGTGATGAAGTTAGTAGCTAGCTAAGTTCAGCGTAATCGTCGCGACACATTAGTCGAAGACCAAAGTTAAAGCACACCACGCAACCCATGTTGTGATTACGGTAAAGACTGCAAAATAATTAAATAAAAGCTTGTGCGAATAGGTGAATCCTATTTGGGCAAGCTTTTTAGATTTAAGGGTAAAAATGCCTTTAGATCACCGCTATGAAAATAAATTTCTTATAAATGTGAAAAATATGAAACTTTTTTGATAAATCGGCTCAAATAACTTTAATTAATTAACCTTTTTTGGTACGATTGTCACGTAGTAAAATTTGGGAGGTCAACATCTAATGAGTAATGAAAAACCACAAATTGGGGTCATTGGCATGGCCGTCATGGGTAAAAACTTGGCTTTGAATATTGAAAGCCGCGGCTACAAGGTCGCTATTTTTAACCGGACTGGCGCCAAGACTGAAAAAGTTGTTAAGGACCATGCGGACAAGCAATTAGTACCAAGTTACAAGATCGAAGACTTCGTGGCTTCACTTGAAACACCACGTCGGATTATCATGATGGTTAAAGCTGGGAAGCCAACTGATGCCGTTATCGACGAATTATTACCATTGCTTGATAAGGGCGATGTCTTGATCGATGGTGGGAACACCAACTTCAACGATACGATGGCTCGGAATGCCCGTTTGGACAAATCCGGCATCAACTTCATTGGCATGGGTGTTTCTGGTGGTGAATTAGGTGCCTTACAAGGGCCTTCTTTGATGCCAGGTGGCCAAAAAGAAGCGTATGACTTAGTTGAACCAATCTTGAAGAAGATTGCGGCTAAGGCGCCTCAAGATGGCGAACCATGTGTCACTTACATTGGCGCTAATGGTGCTGGCCATTACGTTAAGATGGTTCATAATGGGATCGAATACGGTGATGAAGAATTAATCGACGAAAGCTACAACATTATGCGTAACGTTGCTGGTTTATCAGTTGATGAAATGTCTGACGTCTTCACTGAATGGAACAAGGGCGAATTAAGCAGTTACTTAGTTGAAATTACGGCTGATATCTTATCACGTAAAGACGACTTAGGTGACGACAAGACGAAGCCAATTGTTGACATGATCTTAGACCGTGGGAACAATAAAGGGACTGGTAAGTGGAGTTCAGAAGATGCATTGAACGTCCAAGTACCACAATCAGTTATTACTGAAGCCGTTTATGCGCGTTACATCTCAATGATGAAGAACGAACGGGTCGCAGCTTCTAAGAAATTAGCTGGTCCTAAGAACGACTTACAATTACCAGCTAAAGAAGAATTAGTTGAAAAGATTCGTCAAGCGCTTTACTTCAGTAAGATCATGAGTTATGCGCAAGGTTTCGAACAATTGCGTTTCGCCGCTGAACATTACGGTTGGGACTTGAAGTTCGGTGAATTAGCACAAATCTGGCGTGCCGGTTGCATTATCCGGGCCCAATTCTTACAAAACATCACCAATGCGTTTGATAAGAAAGCTGATTTGAACAACTTATTGATGGATGATTACTTTGCAGATATCGCTGCTAAGTACCAACAATCAACGCGTGACGTCTTAAGCTTGGCAATCCAAGCTGGCGTACCCGTACCATCATTTAGTGCTGCGTTATCATACTACGACTCATATCGGGCCGAAGTTTTACCAGCCAACTTGTTACAAGCACAACGTGACTACTTTGGTGCCCATACCTACGAACGGACTGACCGCGACGGCATGTACCATTACAGCTGGTATGAAGAACAATAAAAACTAAATTTAGTTTGGAGTCACAATCTTTGGGATTGTGGCTTTTTTGTTGCCCTGAACAAGATGTCGTCATTAAAGTAATCGTAGTCGCGACTTTTTGTATCGAACGTTTGTTTGCGTTATACTTAATATAATAACTTTGACACGGAAATGGGGTGTGGTTGTGAAGCAAGAATCACTATTTAATGCGGAGCGGGGCACGAGTAGTCCGTTAGCTTATCGCGTACGGCCAACGACTTTGGACGGTTTTAAAGGCCAAGACCACTTATTAGGACCTGGCAAACTATTGCGGCAATTGATTGCCGAAGATCAGATTCCATCGCTCATCTTTTGGGGACCACCGGGTGTTGGTAAGACGACCTTAGCCGAAATTATTGCCCAACAGACCAAGTCACATTTCATCACGTTTAGTGCAGTGACTACCGGGATTAAAGAGATTCGGACGATTATGGATGAGGCCGAAGCTAATCGTGACTTTGGCGAACGCACGATTGTCTTTATCGATGAAATCCATCGCTTCAACAAGGCCCAACAAGATGCGTTCTTACCGTATGTTGAACGGGGAAGCATCACGTTGATTGGGGCGACTACTGAAAATCCATCTTTTGAAATTAATGCGGCTTTATTGTCGCGGTGTAAAGTCTTGGTTTTAAAGGAACTGACACCTGCGGCTTTAGTCGATATCTTACAGGCGGCACTGGAAAATCCGCAGGGGTTTCCACAACTAACGGTCACCTTACAACCAGATACGCTACAATTGATTGCTGAATTTGCTAACGGCGATGCTCGGATGGCGTTGAATACGTTAGAAATGGCGGTCTTAAATGGCGACCGTGAGGGTCAAGTGGTGACGATAACGACGGCTGGGTTGCATCAGCTGATCAATACCAAGTCGTTACGCTATGATAAAAATGGGGAAGAACACTACAATATTATTTCCGCCTTGCATAAGTCGATGCGCAACAGTGACGTTGATGCGGCGATCTATTGGCTGATGCGCATGCTCAAAGGTGGCGAAGACCCGCTGTATATTGCGCGGCGCTTGATCCGTTTTGCCAGCGAAGACGTTGGGTTGGCTGACCGGCAAGCTTTGCCACTAACCGTTGCCGCTTATCAAGCTTGTCAATTGATTGGGATGCCAGAATGTGATGTTAACTTGACTGAAGCGGTGACTTATTTAGCGTTAGCGCCAAAATCAAACGCGCTGTATGCCGCTAAGTCAGCGGCGCAGGCGGATATTCGAGCCACCGGGAATTTACCCGTGCCCTTGCAAATTAGAAACGCACCGACCAAGCTAATGAAAGACTTAGGTTATGGCGACGATTATCAATATGCGCATGATACCGCGGACAAGTTGACGACCATGACGACGATGCCACCAGAACTTAGTGGGCATCAGTATTATGAACCAACTGATCAGGGGCAAGAGAAAACTTGGCAGCAGCGGCTTGCCGCCATTAAACAATGGCATGCCCAGCATCCACGATCCTAAGGGCTTAACATTGCGTTTTCACTTTAACTTGTTAAAATGAGAGTTAAATGAGGATTCCTGCATACATCGGGTGTAGGAAATTCAGCGTATTCATGGTAAAATAACATGTTGTACATGTTTATTGGGGGTCGTTTCTCATTAAACACTGAGCAGGTACGCTAGTTAGATAAGTTGAATATTAGGAGTGACTAAAAGTAAATGAGTCGAATATTAATTATTGAGGACGAAAAGAACCTCGCCCGCTTTGTCGAACTGGAATTAAAGCACGAAGGTTACGACATTCAAGTTGAATATAATGGTCGTAAAGGCCTCGATGCTGCTTTAGCCGAAGATTTTGACGCTATCTTACTCGATTTAATGTTACCAGAATTAAATGGGTTGGAAGTTTGCCGTCGGGTCCGCGAAGTTAAAAATACACCAATCATCATGATGACTGCCCGCGATTCAGTTATTGATCGTGTTTCTGGCTTAGATCATGGGGCTGATGACTACATCGTTAAGCCATTTGCCATTGAAGAATTATTGGCACGCTTACGGGCATTGTTACGCCGTATCGATCTTGAGAGCGAACAACAAAGCACGAAACAAACCACGGTTACTTATAAAGATTTAACGATTGAAAAGGAAAACTTAGTCGTTAAACGCGGCGATGAAGTGATCAACTTAACGAAGCGTGAATACGAATTACTATTGACGTTAATGGAAAATATCAACGTGGTTTTGGCGCGAGACGTCTTGTTAAACAAGGTCTGGGGCTACGAATCAGAAGTTGAAACTAACGTCGTTGACGTTTATATCCGGTACTTACGGAACAAGATCGACCGTCCGGGTGAAAAGAGTTATATCCAAACCGTTCGTGGGACAGGTTACGTGATTCGGTCCTAATGACCGCCACAACGGATACAAAGGCGACAACGGTTAAGCCGCGTAAACGTTGGTCATTGAAGTGGAAATGGGCGTTAGGGACCGCAATTGGGACCGCGCTCATTTTTATTTGTTTTTCAGTCTTGGTGTACAAGAGTTTCACGAACCTCTTGTTACGGCAAGAACAACGCGACGTGGTTAGCGCTGTCACCACGGTCCAGCAGTCATTGCGGACCGAAACGAAGGGCTTGACCATCAAGTCAGTTGCCTCAAAACTACAACCGGAAGCCAATATTGAACCGGCTGATGGCATGGAATCGCGTAAGCATGGGGCGCTACAGACGACTATTTTTTCGGATTCAGAATTGACCGCGTTGTCGCGTACCAATTTAGCGGTGACGGTTTATGATACCCATGGGACGACGCTTTATATTTCAAGAAAAGATGCCCATGAGTTTCAAAAGAGTGCCAATCGTCAGATTAAAATGGTTGGTCAAGGTAATGATGCTGAATTAGTCGGGCGGGCACCAATCCATGCGGCAACAACGCATAAGTTGATCGGGTATGTGCAGATTACTGATAATTTAAGTGATTATCATACGACGACGCATAACTTGATGTGGATCTTCATCGTGATGACGTTGATTGCGATTTTCGGGTCAACGTTATTAGGGTATTTCTTAGCGGCCTTTTTATTACGGCCGATGCGCAAAATCACCAAGACCATCAATGCGGTTAAAGATGATCCACAGACTGATTCACGCGTCCCTGATTTAGATCGTAACGATGAGTTGTCTGATCTTGGGATGTTATTTAATGATATGCTGGACCAGATGCAACGCTACATCAATCAGCAACAACAATTCGTTGAAGATGTCTCGCATGAATTACGGACGCCAGTGGCCATTATTCAAGGCCATATGGAGCTTTTGAATCGCTGGGGCAAAGATGATCCCCAAGTCTTGGCTGAATCGTTGTCAGCGTCATTATCGGAAACCAAGCGGATGCAGAGTCTAGTCCAAGAAATGCTTGATTTATCACGAGCTGAACAGTTGGAAATCAACTTTAGTCGTGAAACGACTGATGTGCAAAAGTTGGTGACGCAAGCATTCAACGACTTTAAGATGATTCATCCGGACTTTATCTTTACGTTTGATAATGATGTCCATCAGCCGGTTTATGCCCAAATTTACCGGAATCATTTGGAACAAATCCTGATTATTTTATTGGATAATGCCGTCAAATATTCGACCAAGCGTCAGGAAATCCATCTGTCCTTATCGACAGATATTCGTTACGTTGAAGTGGCCGTTCAAGATTTCGGTGAAGGGATTGCTAAAGATAATCTTGACCGCGTCTTCAATCGCTTCTATCGGGTTGATAAAGCGCGGAGTCGTGATAAAGGCGGTAATGGGTTAGGCTTGTCGATCGCCCAACGATTGGTTGAAGGCTACCACGGGAAGATCAGTGTCGAATCAGTTGTTGGTCAAGGTTCGATCTTCCGATTCCAATTGCCGATCTTAAAAGATCCAGTCTTATTAGAAAAAGCCGAGGCTGATACCGATGCGGTCGAAAAGATCGCCAAGTCAGAACTGCCGGCTGGTATCAAGCCGGCGACGCAAGACCTGGATGAAGCGCCACTTGATGATCATGAACACGATAATTGAGTTAAAGGCTACCAAACTCGAGTTGGTGGCCTTTTTTGCATGGTAGGATATCGATGAGTCTGTTAACATTAAAGTCGTGTTAATGATTATTTTTGGGGGAGATTTAAATGATATCAGAACCATATCGGCCAATGACGTTCAAACTATTTTTAGAATTCATTCGGCTACCGACTAAATCAGCGAGCGCTGTACCTTGGGTGATGGGTGTTTTATTCAGCTGGTATTATTTCCATACGGTCAATTGGCTAAGTGCTGGGCTGTATTTAATTGCGCAAATTGCCGTTGCCTTTTTTGTGACCGGCTTCAATAATGTGCAAGACTATCGCCTGGCCGTCGATAAACAGTATCGCGACACGTATAACATTATTGGTCGCGAGCATTTGTCACCACAACATGCGTACCATTTAATGTGGGGGACCTTGGCGTTAGCCTGTGGTTTGGGCCTAATCTTAGTTTGGCGGACGAATTTATTGTTATTACTGATGGGTGCCGTGGCGATTGCCATTAGTATTTTATATACGGCCGGGCCAGTCCCGTTCTCGCGGTTTCCGATTGGGGAAGGGCTATCGGGGGTCGTGGAAGGCTTTGGCGTGTTCTTTTTAACCGTGTATATGAGTGTCGCACCGAGTGATTTAATGGGATTAATGGTAACTTGGCCCCAATTTGCATTAGTTGGCAATTTGAAGAACTGTCTGATTTTAGGCCTGGTGGGCTTACCAAATGTGATTTTGGTCGCCAACATTATGTTAGCCAATAATATTGGTGATGTACCACAAGATATTAAAAACCACCGCTATACATTGCCGTATTATCTTGGCCATGATCGGGCGATGCAACTTTATCGGGTGCTGGTCTTTGCCAGTTATGTCCCGGTCCTACTGAGCGTGGTATTACGATTATTGCCAATTTATCAATTATTGACCTTGTTAGCCTTGCCACAGTTGATTAAAAATGTGCGGTTGTTCAATCAGACACAAGTCCGGGAGGCGACGTTTTATACGGCACCGCAAAACTTGATGTTATTTCAAGGGCTGCAAATGATTGGCCTAATATTAGGGCTGGTTTTTGGCGGTTAAATCCACATGATAAGGTTTTCACGTGCGATAAAGACTGTTATAGTGGAAGAGCAAACTATTTATTCAGGGGGGCGTCAGGGTTGACGAACGAAACAGCTTATCGACCAATGACCTTTAAGATCTTTTTACAGTTCATTCGGTTGAATGCCAAAGCGGCTAGCGTGGTGCCGTATTTTATTGGGATTTTATTTTCTATTTATTATTTTCACGCGTTTAATTGGGTTAATTCATTGATCTATTTAATTGCCCAAGTGGCGATTGCGTTATTTGTGACGGGGTTTAACAACGTGCAAGACTATTACTTGGCCGTTGATATTCATTATCGCGATACGTATAACATTATTGGTCGTGAACATTTATCGCCAAAACGATCTTTGCATATGATGTTAGCGATGCTAGCAACGGCGATTATTTTAGGGCTCGTCTTAGTGCTCAAAACGAATTTGCTATTATTATTTATGGGCGCAGCCGCGATTGGTGTTGCCGTCTTTTATACGTATGGCCCAGTGCCATTTTCACGTTTTCCATTAGGCGAACTACTCTCAGGAACCGTCGAAGGCTTCGGGGTCTTCTTCTTAGCGGTTTATATGAACGTGGCGACACCCGTCTTGATGGGCTTTACGTTTGATTGGCCCCAATTTGCAGTGGTTGGTAACTTACAAAACATCTTGGTGATGTTATTAGTCGGGTTACCCAACATCTTCTTAGTGTCAAATATCATGTTAGCAGATAACATCTGTGACTTGGACCAAGACATTCGTAACGAACGATATACCGTGCCTTACTACATCGGCAAACCCAAGGCGATTAAGATTTACGATACATTGGCGCTATTGGCGTATGTTCCGGTACTGGTCAGTGTTGCGTTACAGATTTTACCTTGGTATCAATTATTAGTCCTGTTGGTCTTACCAAAGATGTTAAAGAACATCAAAGCGTTCAATGCGACGCAAGTGAAGGAAACGACCTTCAACACGGCGCCACAAAACTTGATGATGTTTCAAGGCATGCAGATCTTAGCGCTGATTATTGGTATTATTTTTTAACTAAACTAGTCACAAAAAAAGCCAGCCGCGATTGCGGTTGGCTTTTTGTTTAAATTGAGTTTAGTCGCGATGATGTCGTTGTTGTTTACCAGCGTTACGACCGTTTTTAGCGTTGCCGTTACGGGGGTGACTTAACTTGCCATCATTAGCTGGTTGTTCAGTTGCATTGACGGGTTTAGCCGTGGCACTAGCAACTGGTGTCACTGGTTTGATCGGATGCTTCTTTAATTCGGCTTCAACTTCGCGACGAATGCGTGGTCGGAAGAAGTTGATAATTAACGTTTGTAAGCAGGCGAATAACCCACCGACGAAGAAGTAGAGGCCTAAACCAGCGGGCGCTGACATGGAAACGAAGAAAATCATCACTGGACTGACGATTAACATCGTCCGCATGGTCTTCTTTTGTTCAGCCGGTAACCCGATCATTGACAAGTAACCTTGACCAACATATGAGAAGAAGGCGAGGACCGCTAAGAGAAAACTTGATTTCCCTAACGTAATGCCCATGAACTGTGCATTGGACAATTCTGGCAAATACCGAATCGCATAATACAAGGCCGAGAAGATTGGCAATTGAATCAGTAATGGTAAACAACCGATCCCACCAGTCATACTGATGCCGTTATCTTTGTAAAGTTGCATCATTTGATTGCTGACAGCGGCCTTTTCTTCTTGGGTCGTTGCAGCTTTTTGTGCGGCTTGGATCTTCTTCATTTCTGGTTGTACAGCCGCCATTTTTTCTTGTTGATACGTTGACTTACGTTGTTGGTTAACCATCATTGGCAATAAGACTAACCGCACTAAAACTGTCAATAAGATGATAGCCCAGCCGTAGTTATTACCAAACAAGTGGGCCATCCATTGCATGACCGCTTGCCCAGGCTTAGCGAGGTAGTCGTAAATAAAGCCATACGGTTTCCCGTTTTTTGTCTGCACACAGCCACTTAAGACTAAAGCCAAACTGGACAATGCCAGGGTGACGGTCAGACCTTTTTTATTTTTCACTAGTTGATAATCCCCTTTATTTTTTTACATATAAACATGATGATACTAAAGACAAGCGGGGATTTCAATTGGTTATCCGAAAATTGTGGTAGTTTTGCGGTTCGCTTTCATGCACGATTAACTGGTCGACCCGCCCGAAATCAGTTGGTGATTGGCGAATCACGTCAATAAAAACTTGGACCCGTTGATCCTCGCCTTCCGCTTCAATGAAAACGGAGCCATCCATTAGATTTCGAACGATACCGTTGACGCCACATTTATCAGCCGCGGCTTTAGTGGCCCACCGGAAGCCAACGCCTTGCACACGACCGCTGGCTTGAAGGGTTACTGCTCGCATACTGTCACTTCCTTTAATAGTCTAACGTCTACCTAATATAATAGCATGGAACCGAAACTTATGGCCGTTTCGACCGCCGGAATCTCATGTTAACTATGCTATACTAGTCGATAATAATCCGAGTCAGAATTGGAGTCTATGATGGAAAAAATTAATTCATTACAAAACGCGCATGTTAAAGCGTGGAAAAAGTTACAAACTAAAAAAGGGCGTAAGCAACAAGGGGAATATTTACTAGATGGTTGGCACTTGGTCAATGAAGCCGTTAAAGCCCACGTGGCGATCAAGACATTATTGATCACCGCTAAACAACTTGCGACGGCCCCTGATTTAACACATTTTCCAGCCGTGATTGAGATTTCAGAAGAGGTGGCCAGCCATATCAGTGCAACGGTGACACCTCAAGGGGTCTTTGCCTTAGCCATTTTACCGAAACCCGCCGAGGATCCACTGGCTAATTTAGATTTAACGCGGCCATGGTTACTCCTGGATAATGTCCAAGATCCGGGAAATATCGGGACGATGGTCCGTACGGCCGATGCCGCTGGGTTTGCTGGGGTTGCCTTTGGGACGGGGACCGTTGATATTCATCAGCCCAAAGTCGAACGGTCGATGCAAGGGAGTCAATTCCATTTGCAATTAGTTAGTACCGATTTAAGCGAACTTGTGGCTCGCTTCCATCAGGCCGATTTACCCGTTTATGGCTCAGAATTAAATCCGGAAGCCGCTCAGTATTTAGACATCGACGCACCGGCAAGTTTTGGCTTGATTATGGGTAATGAAGGTAATGGGATGAGCGCTGCTTTACTTGCCCAAACGGACAAGAACTTATACATTCCAATCAAAGGCCGTGCCGAATCCTTAAACGTGGCGATTGCTGCCGGCATCTTAATGTTTGGCTTATACCGTTAATCAGTTTGTTTGATTCCAAGCTAAATTGAACAAAATACTTTCAAAGTTACTTACTTTTTAGTAGAATAGCGGTAGTTATTAGTAAAGGGAGCTTTCAATGAAAACCAATGCATGGAAACAAGATCCTGAATACATGGCAATTGTGGCCGACTTATTAGCCCAACCAGCCGTACAACATTTAGCTGATTTTACCCAACACCATCATTCGAATCGTTTAGATCATTCAATTGCAGTTTCATACGATAGTTATTTGTTAGCAAAGAAATGGCATTTAAACACCACCGCGGTTGCGCGGGGTGGGTTGTTACATGATTTGTTTTATTATGATTGGCGTGAAACCAAGTTTGATCTTGGGTCCCATGCATTTATTCATCCCCGGGTTGCATTACGGAATGCTGAAAAGTTAACCAAACTAACCCCGATGGAAAAAGATATCATTTTAAAGCATATGTTTGGCGCAACACTAGCCATGCCAAAGTATCGTGAAAGTTTGTTAGTCTCACTCGTCGATGATTATGAAGCAGAACATGAATTTTTTGGACCATTACGTACGAAGGTGGCCAAACAGCTTGACCGATTTCGGGGGAACATCTCCGCTGAATAAGGTCGGCAAGCGGATGTTTTTTTGGAGGTCATGAAAATGTCAGAAATGATGCTAGATGCGGTTGACACAACGACCGTAGAATCCCAATTTGAACTGTGTCCGAAGTTTGAAAAGACTTTTTCAATTTTGGGCAAGAAATGGAACGGGTTAATTATTGACGTTCTATTAGAAGACGGACCACAACGTTTTAAGAATTTAGCACGCAAGGTACCGAAGTGTAGCGACCGCGTTTTAGTCGTCCGCTTAAAGGAATTGGAAGAAAACGGCATTGTTAGTCGGGTGACTCATTGCGATTCGGCCTTAATTGAATACCGCTTAACTGCCAAAGGTGCCGATTTACGGCAAGTCATGCAGACCGTCCATCATTGGTCGGATAAATGGTACAGTCCAGCGCAATCTTGCGAATAAGGCTTGACGCTGGCAATGGTTTGCCATAAACTGGCATATGTAAATAGAAAAGCTTTGACGAGAAGCAGTAGCTAATCAACTAGTCTTTAGGGAAGTGGGTCATCGAGTGCAAGCCCACCGGCGACGGCGATTAGTGAATTCACTCTCTGAGCTGAAATTGGGCGTTTTTTTAAAACAAATAATTTTCCGGTGCCACTGATCGTTATTCGGTGAAAGTGCGTTAGCTCATGACAATTGTCACTTGGAGCGAACGAACAAGGGTGGTACCGCGATAACCTCGTCCCTTTTTAGGACGAGGTTTTTTTGTGTCAAAAAATGCAATCAAAATATTGGAGGAGCATCGCTATGAGTTTACAAGATCGGTTAACTGAATTACGCGATCAAGGCTTGGCTGACATTAAGTCTGCCGATGTCTTGAAAAAAGTCAACCAAGTTAAAGTTGACTTATTAGGTAAAAAAGGGCCCATTACCGAAGTATTACGTGGTATGCGGGACTTAACCCCAGAAGAACGACCAAAAGTTGGTGCTTATGCCAACGAAGTGCGGGATAAATTACAAACCGCGATTGATCACCGGCGTGAAGAATTAGAACAAGCGGCCGTTAACAAGCAATTGGCTGCAGAAAAAATCGATGTGACGTTACCAGGTCGTGACGTCCCACAAGGCCAACCACACGTGATTACCCAAATTATCACCGAATTGGAAGATTTATTTATCGGGATGGGCTATCAAATCGTTGATGGTGATGAAGTTGAAGAAGATTACTACAACTTCGAACGCTTAAACTTACCTAAAGACCATCCAGCCCGGGATATGCAAGATACCTTTTATATCACCAAGGATGTCTTATTACGGACGCAAACTTCTGCGGACCAACCGCGTTCTTTGGAAAATCATGATTTCTCCAAAGGCCCATTGAAAGTCTTATCACCTGGACGAGTTTATCGGCGGGATACGGATGATGCGACCCATTCACATCAATTCCATCAAATCGAAGGGTTAGTCGTTGATAAGCATATTACGATGGCTGACTTAAAAGGAACCTTGACGTTAGTGGCTAACACCTTGTTCGGTGACCAATTCGAAGTCCGCTTACGACCAAGTTACTTCCCATTCACGGAACCATCCGTTGAAGCTGATGTCACTTGCTTTAACTGTAACGGTAAAGGCTGTGCAGTTTGCAAGCAAACTGGCTGGATCGAAGTTTTAGGTGCTGGGATGGTGCATCCACGGGTCTTAGAAATGTCAGGTATTGATCCTGAAGTCTACGGTGGCTTTGCCTTTGGTTTAGGCCCTGATCGGTTTGCAATGTTGAAGTACGGTGTTGATGATATCCGGAACTTCTACTTAAATGATGTCCGGTTCTTGTCACAATTCTATAAGAAAGGTTAGGCGACTCACATGAAAATTTCGTATGCATGGTTACGTGACTATTTGAAGTTGTCACTTCCAGCCGATGAATTAGCAGAAAAAATTGAACGGACGGCAGTCGAAGTCGATGGCGTGATTCGTCCTAGCGAAGGCTTGAAAAAAGTCGTTGTTGGACACGTTTTAGAATGCGTCCCTCATCCAGATTCTGATCATTTACACATTTGCCAAGTTGATGTTGGCGAAGCTGATCCGATTCAAATCGTTTGTGGCGCACCTAACGTGGCTGCTGGTCAAAATGTGATCGTGGCCTTACCAAACTCATGGATTGGTAACCACACTAAGATCAAGCGCAGCAAGATGCGCGGTGAAGTTTCTAACGGGATGTTATGTGCCTTAGATGAACTTGGGTTTGATGAAAAATTAGTGCCAAAAGAAGTTGCTGATGGTATTTTCATCTTGCCAGCGGATGCCAAGCCAGGCGAACCAGTCTTTTCATACTTAGGGATGGATGACGAAATTATCGATATGTCGGTTACCCCTAATCGTGGGGACATGTTGAGTATGAATGGTACGGCACATGAATTAGCAGCCATTTATGATCAAACGCCAACGATGCCAACGGTTGATTTGACTGAATCTAGTGATGATTTAGCTGATGATGACTTAGATGTCACGGTTCAAGCTGATGAACATGATGTGCCAATGTATAAGATGCGGCTCATCAAAAACGTGACGATTAAGCCAAGTCCATTGTGGTTACAAATCCGGATTTGGAATGCTGGGATGCGGCCAATCAATAACGTGGTCGATGCGACGAACTATATCTTAATGCAATACGGCCAACCGTTACATGCATTTGACTACGACAAGTTAGATGGCGGTAAAGTTAACGTTCGCCTAGCTAAAGCTGGTGAAAAATTAACCACTTTAGATGGTGAAG
Source organism: Lactiplantibacillus daowaiensis (assembly GCF_005405085.1). GTDB lineage: Bacteria > Bacillota > Bacilli > Lactobacillales > Lactobacillaceae > Lactiplantibacillus > Lactiplantibacillus daowaiensis. The sequence goes on from NZ_BJDJ01000016.1 coordinate 38,257, forward strand.
AACGTGATTTATTACCAACTGACTTGGTTATTTGCAGTAACGACCAACCAATTTGTTTGGCAGGGACGATGGGCGGTTTAGATACTGAAGTGACGGATCAAACCACGGATATCGCCTTAGAAGGGGCCATCTTTGATGCCGTTAAGATTCGTAAGACTGCGCATAACCATGGCTTACACAGTGAAGCCTCGATGCGTTATGAACGAGGCATCGATCACAGTGCGACTCAAACAGCTTTAGATGCTGCGGCCGCCATGATTGCTGATTTAGGTGCTGGGACGGTTGCCAACGGGACTGTCATTGGTCGTGACGAAGACGTGCAACCCGTTGTGGTGGATATCACGTTAACGCGGATCAATCATGTCTTAGGGACTGAATTAACGGCCGATGCGGTTGCTGATATTTTCCGGCGATTGGATTTCCCAACGACGGTTAATGACGACACGTTTACGGTGACGATTCCAGCCCGGCGTTGGGATATTCATATTCCAGCTGACTTGATCGAAGAAGTTGCGCGGTTGTACGGCTATGATAACTTACCGGCAACCTTACCAACTGGGCAACCAACCATTGGTAAGTTAAATGAAACCCAACAAGCCATTCGGGATTCCCGGAAGTTAATGGAAAGTGCCGGCTTAACGCAAGCCATTAGTTATTCATTGACGACTGAAACTAAGGCCAAAGCCTTTGCCATGCATGCCAGTGAAGTCACAAAATTGGACTTCCCAATGAGTTCAGAACGGTCAGCCTTACGATTGAACTTAATTTCTGGTTTGTTGGATGACTTAGCTTATAACATTGCCCGTAAGGAACAAGACGTGGCATTGTATGAAGAAGGACGCGTCTTCTTTAGCCAACCAGAACAAGTACGGCCTAAAGAAGTTGAACACTTAGCTGGGGCCATTACTGGTTCACTAGTGCCGGCTGAATGGGGCGTTGCCGCTAAGCCAATGGACTTTTATCAAATTAAAGGGATCGTGGCTGGTTACTTGAAGAGCCTGGCCTTAGCCGATGCCGTGACGTATGTGGCTAGCGCTGACCATGCGGACATGCATCCTGGTCGGACCGCTGATATTTATGTTGGCGACCAACTGGTTGGATTTGTCGGTCAAGTTCATCCAACGACGGCTAAAGCTTATAAGGTTCGGGAAACCTACGTCTTTGAACTTGATTTGACGACGTTGATTGCTTTACCAAAAGAACGGCAACAATATCAACCAATTTCGAAATTCCCAAGTATTACCCGGGACGTTGCGATGTTGATCGATGATGAAATCACTAATGCACAAGTGGTTGATTTGATTACAAGCAAGGGTGGGGCACACTTACAAACGGTCAAGTTGTTTGACGTTTATAACGGCAAGCACGTGCCAGAAGGTAAGAAGTCCTTAGCCTATACATTGACGTATCAAGATCAAAATGCCACGTTAGTTGATGATGATGTGACGAAAGCCTTTGAAAAGGTCTTAAGTGCCTTAACTGAAGAATTTGGTGCTGAAATTCGTTAATACTGAGATTTTTATGGACAGCTCGTAACTTAGTTACGGGCTGTTTGTTTGAATTTTATTGTGAATTAGCGCAACCAATAATCAGTTAAGTCGTGGTTAGGGTGGTTGTTTTGCGTAATTAATGACAAGTGGTCGTTAGTTTGGTGTCTTTAAGATGGATGACGGCGAACAACAGATTAGTGATAACTCTAAAAAAAGTTAAAAGTATGCTAGAGTTAGTGCAAAGCAGCGGCCAGTTTTGTATAATTGACAAGATGACTAACTAGATGGAGGGGCGAATTTTGAATAACGATCAAAATAACCAGGATCAATCAGATAAAAAGGATCAAGCACCGAAGCCAAATCCTAGCACGACTGAACCACGAGGTAATCGGCTCGTACAAAAGCAACGCAAATCATTTTCCAAACACGTCATTGGTGGCGTGATTGGTATTTTAGTGATTTTGTTAGTGATTATTGGGGTCATGGGTTATCGATATTTCGATAATGCCACGCAACCTTACAATAAAAACGACAATCAAGTGGTTCAAGTTGAGATTCCTTACGGTGCGAATAGCAAGCGAATCGCAGAAATTTTGCAATCAAAGCACATTATTAAGAGTGGGTTTGTGTTTGATTATTGGACGAAAGCGCACAGCTTATCTAACTTCCATGCCGGCTATTACCAATTGAAGCCGTCAATGTCATTGGCCCAAGTTGCCAAGGCCTTGAACAAGGGTGGCTCTTCAGAACCAGTGCAAAGTTCAACTGGTCGAGTGTTAATTGTGGAAGGTAGTCAAATTAAGACGATTGCCACAACGATTCAAAAACAGACCGACTTTACATCGAAGGAATTCTTGGCCTTGATGAAGGATGAAACCTTTATTAAGTCGTTGGCGAAGAAATACCCACAATTATTAGGGTCTGCGATGAAGGCAAAGAAAGTTCGGTATCGCTTGGAAGGTTACTTGTTCCCAGCAACATATCGGGCTGACAAGAAGACAACGTTGAAGCAATTAGTGACCCAAATGGTGGCTAAGACGGATGATGAGTTGCAACCTTATTATGCGCAAATCAAGAAGTCAAAAATGTCAGTCCAAGAAATTATGACGTTAGCTTCCTTGGTAGAACGTGAAGGGAGTACCACCAAAGATCGGCGGATCATTGCCGGGGTCTTCTTGAACCGGTTAGATGCTAAATGGCGCTTAGATTCTGATATTTCAGTGTTCTATGCAATCAACTCGACCAAGTCGACTTTAACGAATAAAGACTTACAAACGAAATCACCATACAACTTACGGTTGTACTTAGGCTACGGCCCGGGACCATTTAACAGTCCTAGTTTGATTTCGATTAAAGCCGTCTTAGACCCAGCCCAACGAAGTAAAGATTACATGTACTTTGTGGCTGATTTGAAGACTGGGAAAGTCTACTATGCCAAAACGGCAGCCGGTCATGCTGCTAATATCCAAAAAACGGCTAAACACAACGACGAAGCAAGTAACTAAGTAAGAATGAGGCTAAATTAATGAGTGAAGCAAAACACCACCGACCAATTGTGATTGGGGTTACGGGTGGTTCTGGTAGTGGTAAGACCACGGTTAGTAAAGCAATCTATAATCAATTGTCTGGGCAATCGTTGCTAATCTTACAACAAGATTCCTATTACAATGATCAAAGTGAAATGACGATGGCCGAACGGCGGCAAGTCAACTACGATCATCCCTTGGCTTTTGATACGGATTTGATGATTGACCAAATCAAAACTTTGTTGGCTTACCAACCAATTGAAAAACCAGTTTATGATTATGAACAATCCACTCGGAGTAGCAAAACGATTCATCAAGAACCACGTGATGTGATTATCGTTGAAGGCGTCTTGATTTTAGACGACCAACGCTTACGTGATTTAATGGATATTAAAGTGTTTGTCGATACCGATGACGATATTCGAATCATTCGGCGGATTCAACGAGATATTAAGGAACGTGGCCGGACGCTAGATTGGGTCATTGACCAATACTTAGCGACTGTTAAGCCGATGTATCACCAATTCGTTGAACCAACGAAACGCTACGCGGACATTATTGTGCCCGAGGGTGGCGAAAATGAAGTTGCGATTGACTTGTTAACGACTAAAGTCCGTTCAATTTTGTAAACTGAACGAAAAGACTGCTCAAATTTTGTTTTTGAGAGTTTACAATTAAAAACTGACATGGTAGTCTGGTCAATGTCAACTATGTTAAAGAACTAGAGGAGTGGAAACAGTGGCTGAAGAAAAAAGATATCCAATGACTGAAGAAGGTCAAGTTAAACTTGAAAAAGAACTTGAAGACCTTAAAGTCAACCAACGACCTGAAATTATTAATCGAATTAAGATTGCCCGTAGTTACGGGGATTTATCAGAAAATTCTGAATATGAATCAGCAAAAAATGAACAAAGTATGTTAGAAAACCGGATCAAAACGGTGGAACATATGCTGCAATACGCTGATATCATTGATAGCGAACAAATCGACAATACTGAAGTTTCAGTTGGTAAAATCGTCACGTTCAAAGAATTACCTGACGAAGAACCTGAAAGCTATACCATTGTTGGTGCTGCGGAAGCAGATCCAATGGTCGGGAAAATCTCTAACGATTCACCAATTGCTAAAGGCTTAATTGGCCATCACGTTGATGAAGAAGTTAGCATTGATATCCCAGCTGGTTCAATGAAAGTTAAAATCTTAAAGGTTGAAAATGCCTAAGGGTTAACCAAAAACGCCACTAACGAGTCGCAAAACTCGTTAGTGGCGTTTTTATAGATTCAATTGGTTATAAATAGTTAATCGTTAGTCCAGAAAGTGAGATCCGACCGGTTAAATCGATTACTGGTCCAGCAGTGGTTGGCTGACCAAGCGTGTCGATGTGACTCATGTTGTTATCTAGGTTAACCCGTACTTGCCAAGTTCTCGGTAAATAAAGTTCAACACCGGACAATGACACATCCAAGTTGATTGTTGCGGTCTCATTAGCCAAGGTGACGTCATCAAAGTAAATTTTAGCCCCACCAGTTGAGACGCGAATATTGGCTGAGGCGAGCGCTTCACTATGGATGTAGCGAATGCTGTTACTCATCGAGAGGTCTAAGTTGACGTGGGCATCGTCGATCGTTTCGGTTGATTCCCAGTCATCCCAGTTGCCATGGTGGTGATTGAAGTTGCGGTGATGATGGTGCCACCGGCGTTCCCAAAAGCGTCGGGGATTGATGATGATGCTAAGACCGATACTTAACAAGAGCGCGGCACCTAAAATCGTCCACGGCACCAAGCTGGCAATCCCAAGTGGGTGGGCATAAAGAATGGCGAGAAAGGCCAGGGCGAAGACGGCCCCCGGAATCATCATATAGCGCAAGCTATTCAGTAAGACGGCGACTAATATGATCGTTAAGACTAACGTGAAGACACTGACATGGTAGCTGAAGACGCCCAGTTGACTCAGGACTAAGATAATGGCACTGGCGAGAAAGAAGACACCCCAGAACCAACGCTGACGATTGAATTTTTTTGACATATATTAAGACTCCTTTGGCATTAAAGCGGTTTTTAGTTGTTGATAGTAGCGCCGCGACGCATACAATTGTTTGTGCGTGTGTTGAAACTCAATCAAGTTTCCTGTTAATGATTTGGTCAAAGCATAGACCGCATCAGTATTAACGATGGCTGATTTGGATACCCGTAAAAAAGTTGCCGGTAGTTGTTCTGCCAATTCATATAAACGCGTGGTGGTCTTAAACGCTTCTGTGCGGGTGTGCACTCGAACGTCATGACCACTAGCCTCAATAAAAATAATATCGGTTAACGGTAATTGTAAGGTACGGCCTTGTTGTGAAACGGCTAACGTAGCGGTACTTGTCGTTAATTCTTCGAGCGCCTGGATGAGTGCTGTCAGTTGGTCATCGGCCGCTGGCGCCCGTACATTGATTTCCGGTGCTGTTAAAGTTGGGTCGATTTCCACGTGAATTTGCACCCCAGCCACCTCCTTGGTGTTATTAGTACACCATAACTCAGGCCCATTGTAAATTAGGTTGGCACAAGCGGTCAGATTTCAAGCCTAAGTGGTCGGTTTGCTCATTGTGGCGCAATGTTGCGTTTTAATCTTAAAAAGGGGACAATGACTGTAAACGATTACAACTAGTGAGGGTGAGACGCGTGAAAATTACAATTACGGCAGCAGCGAGTCAATGGTTCCACGAAGAGATGGGGGTCACGACCGGTAATGGGGTGCGCTTTTTTGGGAAAACTTATGGAAAAACGGCCGTTCATAGTGGTTTTTCTATCGGCGTGATGCGTGACGATGAACCGCATCGTCCCATTGCTAGTACCACGGTTGACGACGTCACTTACTACGTCAATGACCGTGACGAGTGGTTCTTCAAAGGCTATGATTTAACGGTGGACTATGATGCCGTTAACGATGGCCCCAAATACGACTATACGCCTAATCAGGATGTCTAAAAAACGCGTCCCCTAATTCGTGAAGGTAGTCTTCACAACTAGGGGACGCGTTTTTAATTAGTGCTTAACTTAGTGTCGACGCCGTTTGAGGCCGAACCAGGCAAGTGTTGCGACAAGCGTCGTCCCACTGGCAATTAAGCCGGGGAGGAAGTATGGTGGCCGATAAGTTAAGGTCACCGTATGTTTTCCTTTACTTAATGGGACCGCCACAAAGGTGTTAATTACTTTGTGGGTCTTGACCGTCTTGCCATCGACTTTGGCATGCCAACCAGCCGAGTAAGGAATGGTCGTCATTAAGACTTGGTGTTTTTGCTTAATGTTGATCGTCCCAGTTAACTTGCGACTGGAATGTTTCGTGATGTGCCAAGGTGATTTTTGCAGCTTTTTAGCGGACTGTTTAAATTGACTATTATCGAGTTTATAAAGGGTAAAGTTTTGTAACCAGAGCGAGGTCTTCTTCATTTGAATCCCGAAGGTCACGGTTTTACCCTTACTGTGCGTGGCGACATTGACGGCGACGGTATGCCGGTAGGTCGGATATTGTTTTAAGGCCTTACCGTTAATATAGAAGCTCGCATTAGAAGTCGTCAAATTTTGTCCCAGCGTAATGTAGTACGAATCATTCGTTTTCGGCGTGAACTTGAAGTAGATGGCCCCGGTTTTAGCGAGATTCTTCTTGTTGACGACCGAACCCGTCAACGTTACGACTTTCTTGACATTTTGGAAAACGACTTGATCAAAGTTTTCTGCTGAAATCAAAGCTGATGTCGACCGGTTGGCAAGTGTTTGATAAATCAATTCTTGCCGCGCAATTGGGTCCCCGGTCGTTTTTGAGACTTTCAAGTTCAAGATCTTATCTGAAGCCCCGAAGCCGAGCCCCAGTGCGTAAGGATTTTGATAGACATTAACTTTACTGTTGCTTAAACTAGAGGACTTTTGATAGTACCGTAAATCTGGTTTAGTACTTGTGACCGGAATATAACTGTGATAGTTATCGTTATTTGTTTCTGCGGTCGGAATGTTTTTATCCATAAAGTACTGCATATCAAGTAACGAATCGGTAATCAAGGTCCCGTTAGAGTAGGTGACGACCCCGTCACCATCTGGTTGACCGATTGAGCCAAAGAAGTTTGGAATAATGCTTTCAAACGTCGAGCTAAAGTGATCAGCACCGTTATAAGCGGCTTGCAACGGGTCATCCTTGGTCCGGGTAAAGGTCTTACCGATGCGATAAAAGTTGCTATTTTGTTTTTGAATACCACTAACTGTCTGATCTAAAATATTGGTGTAGTCGCCAAATTCACTTTGGGAGACATACGAAATATTATTTAAAGATGCCACTGCATTAGTGGTCATATCGGTAGCAACTAGCAAGAGGGCGACGATTTGATAAATAATCAAATTACGCTGCTTGGGAATCACGAGTAAGACTAATGAAATAGCCGCTAAACCAGCCGTAATCGCGATATTGCCAGCACTGACATAGGTCACGTGTTTTAAGTTTAAGGCCACGGTAATAAAGATAGCAGCAAAAATACCAAGGGCCACTAGGGCTTGCCACAACTTAATGGTTAGCCGCTCAGTCAATGCCTGGGCGCCAAGCCATATGATCCAGAAACAAAAGACAAATGAGAACCGATAAGGATACCAGACTGGAAATTGGTCGGCATGCCAGAGCAAATCCAGTGGTTCGAAACAAAATGAGAGTATGAGAACAGCGGTGATAACTAGCGCGCTAATTTTAACAGGCCAGCTTGGTTTATGCCGTAAGAAGTAGACGATAAAACCGATAATTGCTAGCCAAGCGATGTAAATATTAGGTTGCCCGGATGGCATTTGGTCGAAATTAAAACTACCAATAATGGTTTTGGCCAACATCTTCCAAGGGGCATACTCTAATTTCCAACTAATTTTTGTTTCATTATATTGCGCCTTACTTTGCAAGAGCGCATAAAACGTTGGTAGGAGTAACCATGCTGAAAGTAACGCAGCGGTCAGACCACCCCAGATAAACTTACCAGCTTGAATACAAAGGGTTTTGAAGTTTTCCCAGTATTTAGTGGCCGCGTAAAGCCAATATAAACAACTAAATAACACGACCATATAGCCCATATAATAGTTGTCGATCAACATCACGGTTAACCAACCGGCAAACCAACGAATTTTCCCCGTTTTGAATAAGCGCTCTAAGCCGAGAATAACTAGTGGTAGAATAGCAGTGGTGTCTAACCAAATGACATTCAACTGATTAGCAATCATCCAGCCCATCATGGCGTACGCCGTACTGAAAGTTGGGACTAACCAGCCCTTTTGTGTGTGGGTTTTTGTTAACAACCAACCGAATGATAAACCAGCAAACCCATATTTTAAAATGGTTAAAATAAAGATTCCGGTGGTGATTGATTGACCTGGGAAGGCTAACAAGATTAAATTGAAGGGACTCATTAAGTAATAAGCCCAGACCCCTAACATGTCACCCCCAATGGTTTTAGAAAAGGAGTAGAAAAATGCACTTGGATCATGCAGGACGGTATGCCTAAAATAAGCAAACAAGTCGACGTATTGTTGGCCCATGTCTACAGTTAACAAACTGCTAGAACCAAAGGGCGCCATGTGTCGAGAAATAAAATAGCCAGTCATTAATATTAATGGCAGCCAAAAGCTTAACCAGAGCGGCCAAGTCTGCTTGTCAAAAATACGACGGATTTTCAAAATGCCACCTCAATCTTTTTAAAATATTCAGCAATTATACAGAAAAATCAAAAAAACATTAAAATCCTGAATATCGGCTGAAATTTTTATGCCTATCGTTTAGAATAACATAAGTAGCGCAATTATTTAGGATTGCTAGTAGCATCTGACGAAATTTTGTTAAATGTTTACTAAGTTTAAGAACGGGAGCTTGAGAATTGAAACTGTTTAAAAAAATTTCTGCCAACCGTGACCCTAATAAGTCACATATACCTTTCCGCCTGAATTTCTTATTCTTCGTGGTCTTTCTACTGTTTGCGGCCTTAATCGCTCAGCTTGCTTATTTGCAAGTTGATTATGGTCAAAAATTCGCCACCGAAGTTAATTCAGCGAACAATACCACCGCGACCGCCAGTGTCCAACGGGGGTCGGTCTACGATTCGACGGGCCGGGTATTAGTCGGTAACAAGTCGCATCAAGCGATTCAATATACCAAAGGGTTGAGTGTGGCGTCTGATAAGATGTACACGATTGCCACTAAGCTTGGGAGTTACTTGACGGTTTCAACGTCGAGTTTAACGGATCGGAACAAAGCGGATTATTACTTGGCCAACAAGACCAATTTGAAATCTGCGGCGAAACATGTCAAAACGTCGACTGATTCTGACGTCTTGTATGACCGTGAAGTCACGTATGTTGAAAAGAATTTGATTCAGAACTTCACCTCAGCTGAAAAGAATGCTGCCGCCATTTATGCCAAGATGAGTGCTGCGTATTCACTGTCAACGGTCAACATCAAGTCAACGGGTGTTACGAGCACCGAATTGGCTGAGATTGGTGAACATCAATCTGAAATGCCGGGTGTTAAAGTTGGGACAAGCTGGACGCGGAGTTATCCAAACGGGACGAGCTTAACGAGTGTGCTTGGGACTGTTACGACTGAAAAGCAAGGGTTGCCAAGTGACAACATCAAGACCTTGTTAGCCGAAGGTTACTCGCGTGATGACTCAGTTGGTCAAAGTCAACTTGAAAAACAATATGAAAATGTGTTGAAGGGGACTAAGTCACAAACTGAAGTGAAGACGCAAGATGGCGTTATTCAAAAAGAAATCAAGAAGTATGGTGGTCAAAAAGGTGATAACATCGATTTGACGATCAACTCTAAGTTCCAAAAAGCCGTTCAAGAAATTATGATGTCAGAAACTAAATCAGTTGGGGCCAGCAATCCATACTTGCCAGGGGCTTATGCAGTTGTCATGAATCCTAGCACGGGGGCGATCTATGCCTTAGCTGGGGCTAGTCGGAACTTATCAACTGGTAAAGTAACCGAAAATGCCTTAGGGACGATTAACCAAACCTTCGTTATGGGGTCAGTTGTTAAGGGTGCGACCGTCATGGGTGCCTTACAATCTGGCGTCATCACGCCAACCAATAACACCTTAACGGATACACCGATCAAGTTAGCCGGGACGGCCACTAAGAGTTCTTGGTTCAACAAATCTGGTGGGACGAGTTTATCATTGAATGCTTCTGAAGCGATGGAAGTTTCTTCTAACTCGTACATGATGCAATTAGCCATGAAGGAAGGTAACTATTCGTATGCTTCAGGGAAAGCCTTGACGATGTCAACGTCAGTCTTCTCGAAGTTGCGGGGTTACTTTAATGAATTTGGACTTGGGGTCAAAACTGGGGTCGATTTACCTGGTGAAGCTACTGGGTTCCAAGGGGCTTCTAACACAGCCAATATTGGGAAAGCGTTAGACTTGTCCTTTGGTAACTACGATGCTTATACCACGATCCAAGTGGCCCAATATATCTCAACGATGGCTAACGGTGGTCGGCGGATTGCGCCACATATCGTTTCAGCCATTACGGGGACGAATTCAGATGGGACCCAAGGTAAAGTTAAGACTAACGTGACACCACGCGTCTTAAACACCATTGATGTGCCATCATCATACTTTGATATCGTGCAAAAAGGGTACTATTTAGTGGTTCATGGGACTAGTGCTTATAAGACCGGGAGTGCGCTTTCGAGCTTATCACCAGCCGTAGCCGCTAAGTCTGGGACTGCCGAAACTTACCATGGCACGACAGCCACTGAAACATTGAGTTTGGCGACTTATGCGCCTTACAATAATCCAAAGGTTGCGATTGCCATCGTCTTCCCAGGGATGAATTCTAGTGGTGGGACTGCCAACACTGATACGGCCAAGTTGATCTACAAGCAATTCTGGAAGTATTATTCTAAATAATTAAATTTAGATTTTTAGATACCAGTATCTTAATTGATACTGGTATTTTTAGGTTATTAATGGTATAGTAATTCAAGTTAAGGGTTCCGGCCCTGTAATATGCGAATGAGTTTGGAGGGTCAACAACATGCGGGTACACATTACACTTGAATGTACAGAATGTCACGAACGTAACTACTTATCTTCAAAGAACCGTCGGAACAATCCGGACCGGGTTGAATTTAAGAAGTATTGTCCACGTGAACGTAAAGTAACTTTACATCGTGAAACAAAATAACAACAGGGTTACCTGTTGTTTTTTCTGCGACATTGTCATCAGACAATGGGTATCTCATTTGTTAGCAAATGGGTGGTTGTTTGCCAATCATCCATGTTGATGAATGAGATTTTTTTATTAAGTCATTTAAATTTGGGAGGCTGCCACAATGGAGAAAAAAGCATTCCGCCAACACCAAATCACGCAACTTAGCCAACTATCGGAACCCACACGTCAGGCCCAAAATGCCAACTTGCAACAACAATTATTTGCGAGCTCAGCTTGGCAACAAGCTCAAGTGGTGGCAATGACAATTAGCAGTGCGATCGAAGTCGATACGCAGCCAATCATTGAAGCAGCCTGGCAAGCGGGTAAACAAGTCGTGATTCCAAAGACCTTACCACATCGTCAAATGGCCTTTATGCCGTATACGGCAACGAGCGAATTAGCGCGTACCAAGTTTGGTATTTTGGAACCGGTTAACGGTACCGCAGTGGCTAAAACAGCGATTGATTTGATTTTGGTTCCTGGTCTAGGCTATAGCCGTGACCAACATGCGCGCATCGGATTTGGTGGGGGGTATTATGACCGCTATTTGGCTGATTACCCTGGTGTCAAGTTAACGCTGGCCTTCCAAGTGATGGCCTTCGATCATGCCGAATGGCCGGTCGATGCCTATGATATTTTATTAGATCAGTTAATCGTAGCAGAGGATGGTGTTAACAACGGACATTAAGCGATGGTGGCACACACAACCGGCGATGACGCAACTCTTATTAGGCGTGACGATCGCGGTTTTCTTAATTGAATGGTTATTAGGTGGCAGTACTGTTACGGCCGTCTTATATTACTTAGGGGCTAAAAACGACCAAGCAATTATTGCAGGTCAATGGTGGCGCTTCATTACGCCGATATTTTTACATATGGGCTTGATGCACATTGCCGTTAACGGCGTCGTGATTTACTTTATGGGCATGCAGATTGAAGCCCTATTCGGCCACTGGCGGATGCTGGCCCTGTATCTCTTAGGGGGTATCAGTGGGAACGTGATGAGTTTTGCGTTGTCACCAGATCAATCAGTCGGTGCTAGTACGGCCATTTTTGCGCTATTTGGGGCGTTTTTAATGGTCGGGGAGTCGTTCTGGGAGAACCCAGTGATTCAGCAACTGACACGACAATTTTTAATGTTAACGGTAATCAACTTAATTTTTGACCTCTTTTCAAGTGGTATTGATCTATGGGGCCATGTTGGTGGATTAGCTGGCGGCTTCTTGTTGGCCTATGTGGTCGGCGTGCCGCGGATTGGCGCGATTCCAAAAGTCAAACGGATTTTAGCCGCAATTACAATTGTGATTGCGTGGGTCGCGTTACTAAAATTAGGTTTTACAAACTGGCAATAAACTGTATAATTAATCGAGGATATGCACATGAAAACACTTTACGATGTCCAACAATTACTGAAGAAATTCGGCGTTTACGTTTACGTGGGCAAACGCATTTGGGATATTGAGTTAATGGCGATCGAGGTTGATCATTTGTATCAAGCTGGGGTCATTGACGCCAAAATGTATGCCCGCGTGAAAGTCGTATTGAGTCATGAGCACCGGCTAGAAGCAGAACGTGCGCAAGCTAAAGCGGCGCATAACCAGAATGATGGAGGGATTTTGTAACATGGATCGCAAATTAATCGGGGTCGACCTTGGTGGTACGACAACTAAATTCGCTATTTTAACTGAAAATGGTGAAATCCAACAAAAGTGGAGTATTGAAACCACGATTTTAGATGAAGGGGCACATATCGTGCCTAATATCATCGATTCAATTAACCACCGGATCAACTTATACAACATGGATAAGTCTGACTTTGTTGGGATCGGTATGGGTACGCCTGGGACTGTTGATTTAGCAGCAGGGACCGTTATTGGCGCTTACAACTTGAACTGGAAGACACTCCAACCAGTTAAGCAACAAATCGAAGCTGGCACTGGCATTAAGTTTACGTTAGACAACGATGCTAACGTGGCTGCTTTGGGCGAACGTTGGAAGGGTGCCGGCGAAAACGGCAACGACGTTGTCTTTGTGACCTTAGGTACTGGTGTTGGTGGTGGGGTCATCGCTGATGGCCATCTCTTACATGGGACAGCAGGTGCCGCTGGTGAAATTGGTCACGTGACCGTTGAACCAAATGGTTATATGTGTACTTGTGGCAAACGCGGTTGTTTGGAACAATACGCTTCAGCAACTGGTGTGGTTCACGTTGCCCGCGATATGGCTGAAGAATTCTCTGGCGAATCTAAGTTAAAAGAACTCTTAGATAATGGTGAAGAAATCAGCTCAAAGATTACCTTTGATTTGGCTAAAGAAGGCGACATCTTAGCTAAGAGCGTTGTCGACAAGGTTAGCTACTACTTAGGTTTAGCTTTAGGTAACGTTGGTAACACCATGAACCCTTCATCAATTATTATTGGTGGTGGGGTGTCAGCAGCTGGTGACTTCTTATTGAAGCAAGTTGACCATTACTTCAAACAATTCACGTTCCCAACTGTACGGAACACGACTGTTTTGAAATTAGCTGTTTTAGGTAACGATGCTGGGGTGATTGGGGCCGCTTCATTGGCAACCCGTTTCATCTAGATCGTTAATTAAATAACGTTAAGACACATTGGGGAGTGGCTGCGGTCGCTCCCTTTTTTTGTTGCCCCAGTTGGTGGCGTTACCAAAATTGGGGCATGCTTGTGAAACCGCGGTTTACAGGGCTTCAAGTTATGTGTAAAATATAGAAGTAGAAATTAGGAGGGATACTGTGATTTTAGGTGCGATTAGCGGGTTAACGATCGTTAACATCGTCTTATTAATTTTGATTGTGGCTTACTTTGGTTGGTCACTATACAATTATATTCGGCGGCGGCAAGTTTCTCAGATGCTGGATGAAGAAGATTTTCAAGCGGGTATGCGCAAAGCCCAATTAATTGATTTGCGTGAAAAGAAGGAATTTGATGCGGGCCATATTTTAGGCGCCCGTAATATTCCATTCAGTGCATTGAAAATGCGAATGAATGAACTACGCAGTGATATGCCAATCTACTTATATGACCAAACCCATAGTTTTAGTACGCGGGCAGTGGTGATGTTAGCTAAGAAGGGTTATAAAGATTTATTTATCTTGAAGCCTGGTTATGCAAAGTGGGAAGGCAAGACCAAAAAAGCGAAGTATTAAAAAAATGGCGGCCGGAACAAAATATCTTTTTGTTCATGCCACCATTTTTTTAATTAACCGTTATGGGCGGAACGACTCTTCCGTAATGCCTTTTTCCGGTTTTCTTCAACTTTGTTTTCTTGGTCTTCGATTGGATCAACGACCTGTTTCTTAAATGACAGTACTGAACCGATAACGGCACCTGCCGTTGCGACAACACCAAATAAGAAACCGCGTGTGAATGATTTCATAAGCGACCCTCCTCGTAAGTTCTTACGTTCATTATGATTGTTTTGCGGTTGGATATCAATATAAATAACTTAAATTATCATGGGGGAATTCAGGTGGTAAAAATGTTAACACAAATTATTGCCCACCGGGGGAGTAAAGGTACCCGGCCAGAAAATACGTTGCCATCGTTTCAAGCGGCCTTAGCTGATGGCGCTGATGGCATTGAAACGGATGTCCATTTGTCAAAAGACGGTCACTTAATTATCATGCATGATGAACGTGTCGATCGGACCACTAATGGTGAAGGTCGGATCGTTGACCAGACGTTAGCGGAACTCAAGCAGCTGGATGCTGGGGCTTGGTTCGACAGTGCTTATATTGGCACCCGGATTCCGACCCTTGATGAAGTTGTCCAATTATTGATCGACCAAAACTTCACGGGCATTTTTAACTTAGAACTCAAGACCAATAAGATTCATTATGACGGCATTGAAGCCATGGTGGCCGATTATTTTAATCATCACGACGTGCCATTTAAATTGGTCTATTCTAGTTTTTATGGCAAATCGATTGAACGCCTACATGCCTTGCAACCAGATGTTGAATTTGACAGCTTATTTCAAACAAAATTTAAAACTGCAAAACGACTACACGCTGAACAAATTATTATTGGCTACCACCCGGATATTCGCTGGGTGCGCAGTCATTGGCTCTTACTGCCAAAAGTCCAATTGCGGCCATGGACGGTCAATACGGAACGTGATATGAAGTTTTGTTATCGCCACCGGTTTGCGGGGCTGATTACCGATTACCCGGGATTAGCACACCGCATTCGGGTACAAATGCAAGGAGGTTAATTTTTGCGTAATCAAGTGTTATTAATCGCGGGTCCGACTGCCGTTGGCAAAACCGCGTTGTCATTAGCATTGGCACGTCAATTCAATGGCGAAGTGATCTCAGGTGACTCGATGCAAGTGTATCGGCATTTAGATATCGGCACGGCGAAAGTTTTGCCGGCTGAACAAGCTGGAATCCCGCATCACTTAATTGATATTAAAGACGTGACTGAGCGCTTTACGGTCGCTGAATTTGTCACGCGGGCCACCGCTTTGATCAATCAATTAAATACCCAAGGAAAACTGCCAATTATTGTTGGTGGTACGGGCTTTTATTTGCAGTCTTTACTAGCGGGCTATCAGTTCGGTCCCACCGACGCTGACCCCGATATGGCGTATCGCCAACAATGGTTTGATGTTGCAGCTGAACAAGGGGCTCAAGCGGTTTGGGACCGACTCAATCAACTTGATCCAGCGGCTGCCCAAGTGATCGAACCGCAAAATACGGTGCGGGTGGTGCGCGCATTAGAGTACTATCATACGAGCGGCCAGTTATTCTCGGCCCAAGCAGATGTGGCAACCACGGCATTAGACGCGTGGACGATTTGTCTGACAACTGAGCGGGCCCAGCTCTATGAGCGAATCAATCAACGGGTCGATCAAATGATGACGGCTGGTTTGTTAGATGAAGCCAAATGGCTCTATGAACAAGGCGGCAGTCAGCTGCCAGCTGGTAAGGGCATTGGCTATCATGAGCTTTTCCCTTACTTTGCGGGGGACTGCACGTTGCCAGTTGCGGTTGATAAAATCAAGCTAGATTCGCGTCATTATGCCAAGCGTCAGTTAACTTGGTTCCGTAACAAAATGACGGTTGACTGGTATAACTTAATTGAACAGCCGGCTGAACTTAATAATATTAAGCAAAAGCTGGCTAGTTGGTTGAATTAAAAAATAATTGGTATACCTCGATAAATGATGTAATATTTTCTTACATGAATGATTGACATTCTGATACGAGATTGCTAATATTAACCATGTATTAAAGAGGAGGGTCGTCATGAAAGAAAAGGAATTACGTCGTTCGTTAGCTGTCTTGCCAATTGGTACAGTTATGAAGTTAGCTAATCTTTCCGCCCGGCAAATTCGTTATTACGAAGAGCAGGACTTGATTCATCCCGAACGGAATGCCGGTAATCGCCGGATGTTTTCGTTAAACGATGTTGATCGGTTATTAGAGATCAAGGATTACTTAGCTGATGGGATTAACATGGCTGGGATTAAAGAGATTTATGCCCAGCAGCAGCAAAAAGCCGCGCAACAGGCCGCTGATTTAGCGCGTCCGCTGACGGACAACGATGTACGCCGTATCTTACATGATGAATTCTTGAATATTAGTGGCTTTAAAGCCAAAAATGGTCCGGAATTTCCAACTCATTAATGCGTCTGCATCCAGTTAGTCAATCAATTTAAGGAGCGATTTGCATGGCAAAAGAGCAGTATACAAAGGACGACATTCGCAAGATTGTCAAAGAGGAAAACGTTAACTTTTTACGTTTAATGTTTACCGATTTATTTGGGACCATCAAAAACGTGGAAGTGCCCGTGTCACAATTAGACAAATTATTGGACAACAAACTAATGTTTGACGGTTCTTCAATCGACGGTTTCGTCCGGATTGAAGAAAGTGACATGTACCTATATCCTGATTTATCAACTTGGCTAATCATGCCTTGGAATACTGAACATGGGAAGATCGCTCGGATTATTTGTGAAGTTTACACGTCCGACCGCCAACCATTCGAAGGGGATCCCCGGAACAACTTGATTCGGGTCCTCAGTGACATGCGTGATGCTGGTTTCACTGCGTTTAACATTGGGACTGAACCTGAATTCTTCTTATTCAAGATGAATGAAAAAGGCGAACCAACGACTGAATTAAACGATAAGGGGAGCTACTTTGACTTGGCCCCAATGGACTTAGGCGAAAACTGTCGGCGTGATATCGCGCTTGAACTAGAACGCTTAGGCTTTAACGTTGAAGCCAGTCACCATGAAGTTGCGCCTGGCCAACATGAAATTGACTTTAAGTATGCAGATGCTTTAACCGCCGCTGACCATATCCAAACCTTTAAACTTGTCGTCAAGACGATTGCACGCAAGTACAATTTATGGGCAACCTTTATGCCAAAACCACTTAACGGTGTTAATGGCTCAGGGATGCACGTGAACATGTCCTTGTTCCACGATCAAGGCAATGCGTTTTACGATGAGAGCGAACAAGATGAATTACAATTATCAACGGATGCTTACCACTTCTTAGGTGGCTTAATGAAGCATGCCCGTAGTTATACTGCGGTAACGAACCCCACTGTTAACTCATATAAACGCTTAGTACCTGGTTACGAAGCACCGGTTTATGTGGCTTGGTCTGGTTCTAACCGCTCACCAATGATCCGGGTCCCAAGTTCACGTGGCTTATCAACCCGTTTGGAACTTCGGAGTGTCGATGCATCAGCTAACCCATACTTGGCCTTTGCGGCTGTTTTGGAAGCTGGGCTTGATGGGATCAAGAACGGCATCGAACCACCTAAGAGTGTTGACCGTAACATCTATGTGATGGATGAAGACGAACGTCGTGAAGCTGGCATTGCTGACTTACCATCAACGTTACACAACGCCTTGAAGGAATTCCAAACTGACCCAACGATGAAGAAAGCCTTAGGACCACATATTTATCAAAGCTTCTTAGAAGCCAAACGGTTGGAATGGGCTTCATATCGCCAACAAGTTAGTGAATGGGAACGCGATCAATACATGGAATTGTATTAATCCATTGGTTGACACGAAAAGAAGTCCTACGGGGCTTCTTTTTTTGTGCGGCAAACCAATTTGAACGGTGACTGTCGCAAGTGTTTCAGTGCTTGATAGGGAGCGAATAACCACTTTTTAATGGTCAAGGGCTGGAAAGTTTTATAAAATTGAAAAATTAGGCGCACAAACCTTTATTATTGACCGGTTTTTCGGTAACATTAATACCAGAAACGCAATTCAGCAATTTGCCAATTATCAATGATTGCAAGGAGATTATCATGGAAAAACAAAGTCAGCCTGATCTTGAACAAAACGAACAAGATCAACCTACGCGTGCGCTAACCGATAGTTTGCAACAAAAGTTAGACTATTTAGCAACGTTACGCCAAGCAATTACGGCTGGTGATGACCGGTTGATCTACGAATTGATCGATGGTGACCACTATCATCAAGCCTTATTAAATGAAGAACCGAATGCGACTCGCAATGCGCAAGTCAATTTGATTACGGATGTTCATCCAGCAATCAGCCATTATTTGAGTACGAAATTAATTGATTATTTGGCGCATGAATACCCATTCTTTTATTACGAAGAAATCCAACTCGGCGAATTCCAAATTTACTTCGGTAACTGGTGGGATCGGCGACGGTTTGGTAAATTAAACGTTTTAAAAGTCGCGTTTGAATTTAGTCAAGAAGAATTTAACAAATTACAACAAACGTTTGAACTAGCTGCTAGTCATAAACGGTTTAATACCGATGGCATCCAACGTATCTCTGCGGATAATGATCAATTACAAGCATTGATCGATGCCCAAGGCGACCGGGACCATCAAAAAGATGACTTACGGCAACAATTGAAAGAAAACGGCCAACGGAACTCCTTATTTGATTCTGGCCGGATTAAAGAAGAACGGCAACAAATCATTGACCAATTAACGAAGTTGGCCGATGAAGATGAACAAGCGAATAATGCCCATGCGACGATGAAGGATAACGAAGCTAAGATTTTGACCTTATCTAAAGAAGACACGATTTTAGCTTATGAAAAGCAAGCGATTGAAACGTCCTTCAAGAGTTTTGAAAACTTTAATGAGCGTAATCGTAGCCTCTATGTCGACTACCTAACCACGCTGATTGGAAAGGCGCAGGTCAATGCTGATGGAGAATGAGACGAAAACAGCGCAAAAAATCGATTCGGCAACGTTAAGTACGCACGGTAAGCTGTCGATGTTTAATGAAGGCTTGAAGAGTGGTTTAGCTAACGGGCAAAAGTTTACCGAGTTGATGGATCAATTGATCGATACGACCGATGGTGAAACTTTATTAAAGGCTGCCCGGGCATTATCAGATTTTAAGTTGGATTCAGCTTATGTGACCTTTCCACACCAATACCAAAATGCAGACTATTATTTGATCTTCATGAGTCGGCTATTGAGTATGCATGATGATGAACATGCGGTCTTAAATACCCGGACGCACAGTGAATCGTTGTACCATGTGTTCAATGAATTATCTGATGACTATACGTTCTTGTATCAAATCGTCGATAATGAAAATGGTGGGGCTTACTATCATGAACAGACAACCGGTGAAAACTTGTTCTACGTTCATTTGGAACGGCGGTTATTGCGGTTCAATAGTCGGGCCTTTACGAATCTGTTTATTAACAAGTTATTGTTAAAAGGGACCGGAGTTGACCAAATCAATACCGTTTTAGCAACCTTGATTAACTTTGGGCATTACTTACGGGATGACTTTGGCTTTAACGTGGACTTCAATATTTTGGATGTCGATAATGCGGCTAAATACGAATTACGTGAAGCTAACTTAACCGGTGAAGTCGTTGATAAGTTGTTCGTGACAGCTGCGCAACATGATTATATGTTACAAAATTCACCAGCTGGTCATGGTGCTGAGATTCAGCTACCGGGGTCATTAACGATTGATATTTTTGATGGTGGTAAACCAACGGAAGCTAAGTGGGTCTTAACCGTTCACGATCCAGATCAACGGGTCTCATGGTTTGATGTCTTGTTACACTTTGACTTCATTCGCGATTGGTATCTTGAAAATATCGATTCACTTGAAATTAAAGCGGATCCATTAGTATTTGCTTAATTTGTTGGAGGATTTAGATGTTAGATTTAACGAAACTACAACAACAATCCATTCGCTTAGACGCTGATATTACGGCACGTCAAGGCATTCATTGGAAGCCTAAAGATCGGCTGCAAAATGCCATGGTGTCGCTAGATGTCGAATTAGCTGAAATGGCGAACACGTCAGAATGGTTTAAAGTTTGGAAGATTCATAAGGGGAAGGCCGATGCTGGCAAGACCCATCGGGAAACCTTGATGAATGAATATGTCGATGCGATGGATTTCTTCTTTTTAGTCGCGGCCATTCAACAATGGACGCATTTGATGCCGATGACGCCAGACGAATTGACGGATTTAACTGCCAAACCAACGACTGATTTGAATAAACAATACTTAGCCATTAAGCATTTGTTGTACGATGCGTACTTTGATCACCGTCAAGCAAGCTATCAGCATGCCTGGCACGTGTTTTTGAAGATTGGGTTGGTTGAGTTCGGGTTTGATCAAGATGAGATACAAGCGGCTTTTGAGGCCAAGAATCAAGTCAACGAAGAACGTCAAGAAAATAATTATTAAAAGGGAAGTGCGACTAGCTAGGGCTGGTTGCATTTTTTTATGGGCAGGTTTTCATTTGGGGTTGTGTCAAGATTGTGTGTTGTTTTGGTAAAGGCCAGCGTTTGATGAGCCTATTTTGATAGCATGGATGAGGACGTATTAACTAGCTGTTGCAAATAACGGTAAACCTTGAAGGTAGGGTGTATCATCTATATGGCACCTAAACGACGAAAGCCAATCAATCGCCAGAAGGGTGGTGGATCGATGGATACTGAACAGTTTGCGACTAAGTTTGAATTTATTAAATGGTATATTAGTACCACCCTGGTGCTGGTTGGCACCCTAGTAGCGTTGCATTTATTTTGAGTATACAAAAGACCCACGACTGAAGACAAAACTTCAATCGTGGGTCTTTTTCGGATGTCACGAGTGGGACTTGAACCCACAACCCTCCGCTTAGAAGGCGGATGCTCTATCCAGTTGAGCTACCATGACAACAACAGATTTAATTATAGATAAGAACCTGAGACCTGTCAATTCTTATTTGCAGGTCAGGGTTTAATGCTGGGGAGGTGTGAGCATTAATATCAATTTTGAAAAACTTTTTTAAAAAAGGCAAATTACAAGTTTAATCCGAACAAGCCCGGAATCTTTCAATGGCAGTCTGTTGATGATGTATTTTTAATGGTCG
>NZ_BJDJ01000017.1 GCF_005405085.1 Lactiplantibacillus daowaiensis
GTAAAGAAAAGGAACCCCGTTCGCAAGTGAACGAAGTTCCACATAAACCCTCCATCAACACCCGTTGACAAAGAGCCTAAAAAAATCACCGATTCACACTTGAAAATAAGCGTTTTATCGATGATTGTAAAGTCAATTGCCCTACTGACACTAACCTTTTAATTATTTAAATAATTTTTTTGCAGCTTGAACTGGTGAAATATGATCACTCGCCGCTGTTTGTAGCACGGTTCGAACATCTTGATCACTCAAAGCATCCGCATCAATCCCCGCTTCTTTTAATTCTGAACGCGTTGATTTAATTTGGCTACTTGAAACTGACGACCCATTGACTTGTTGTTGTGAACTTGTCACGGTGTATTCATTGCTACCAGAATAGTTGTTCGCAGCTTTTTGTTCTGAGTTGGTTAAGCCTGAGCTACTAGCATCTGCCTTACTTGTAGCAGTACTGCTATTGCTAGAAGAACTGGTGGCTTGACTACTACTGCTGTCACTCGTGCTATCAGTGGCACTGCTACTATTTTGTGAACTGCCATTCGTCACAACTGGTGTTGAACCAGTTAAAGATTTCAAAGCGGCATTGTTTTGTTTCCGTAATGCTTTAGCTTGTTTATAAATATCTTTATAGTAACTTTGACTAAAGTCCTTACTTTGGAACATCACGGTCAAAACACCATTAGAATCGGTAAATTCGTTAGTTTGGTTAAGTTCCAAAGCCTTTTGATAATTTTTACTATACGTCTTCCGTTTGTTAACGACACGTTTAATCAACTTTAACTCAGTTTTCGCACGACTAACCAACACTTTTGACCCGTTCTTGGTGTTCGAAACGGTGGTGAAGCTGGTTTTAGCTTGCGAAAATTGACGTTCCTTGATTGCGTTGGCGCCATCAACGTAAGTCTGCGTTTGCGTCAAGTAACGTTGTGCAACGGCATCGTTGGCTTTCGTACGCGTCGCCCGACTAAAGAATGATTCGGCTTGCGAATAATTTTTATCTTGAATGGCTTCTTTCCCATACCGCATCGCCGTGGCGTAAGCAGTGGCTTGTTCACGATGTTTCGAATAAGTGTAACCGCCGACACCAATCGCGATCACTGCTGCGACAATCACCCACATCCACTTTTTCAAAATGACACCCCCATTAGTTGGTTTCTTTATTATACCATGTTTAGCATCGTAACCGTGAGACCTAGTGCTTACATTCCGATTTTCATTGGCGTATAATAATGCTTGTATTTTTAATCGAGAAAGGATCTTTATTGTAATGCTAGAAAAGACGTTTTACCGCACCTTGTTAAGCCACTCCTTCAACATCCCGGTTCATGTGAACTACTGGGATGGCAGTAGCGAAAACTATGGTGGCGACGGTACTCCTGAAGTTACGGTCACCTTTAAAGAAGCCATTCCGATGCGCGATATTACCAAGAACGCTTCGATTGCCTTAGGCGAAGCTTATATGGATGGTAAGATTGAAATCGAAGGCAGTATTCAACAGTTAATCGAATCAGCTTACGAATCGGCCGATAGTTTCTTTAACAATTCGAAGTTTAAGAAATTTATGCCGAAGCAATCCCATTCAGAAAAGAAGAGCCAACAAGACATCCAAAGTCACTATGATGTCGGCAACGACTTTTATGAAATGTGGCTTGACCCAACTTTGACGTATTCGTGTGCCTACTTCCGGAACGAAGATGACACGTTGGAACAAGCTCAAATCAACAAAGTTCACCACATTATTCAAAAGTTGAACCCACAACCGGGTAAGACCTTATTGGATATTGGTTGTGGCTGGGGAACCTTAATGTTAACCGCCGCTAAAGAATACGGGTTGAAAGTTGTTGGGATTACGTTATCTCAAGAACAATACAACTTAGTTAACCAACGGATCAAAGACGAAGGCTTAAGTGATGTGGCTGAAGTTCGCTTAGAAGATTATCGTGAACTCGGTGACGAAACCTACGATTACATCACTAGTGTTGGGATGTTTGAACACGTTGGTAAAGATAACTTAGCGATGTATTTTGAACGCGTTAAGCACTATCTTAAAGACGATGGCGTCGCTTTGTTACATGGGATTACCCGGCAACAAGGTGGGGCGACCAATGGTTGGTTAGATAAATACATCTTCCCAGGTGGCTATGTCCCTGGGATGACTGAAAACCTACAACACATTGTTGACTGTGGGTTACAAGTTGATGACGTTGAAACCTTACGTCGCCATTACCAACGGACCACTGAAATGTGGGACGAAAACTTTAACGCTAAGCGTGAAGCAATTGAAGATAAAATGGGCACGCGCTTTACGCGGATGTGGGATTTATATCTCCAAGCCTGTGCTGCTTCATTCCAATCTGGGAACATTGATGTGATGCAATACCTTGTTTCTAAAGGCCCATCATCACTTAACTTACCAATGACCCGTGAATATATGTATGAAGATAATACTGTAAAAGCTTAATCAAGCTATAAAAGGCGGTCGCATTTAAGTTGCGACCGCCTTTTTGCTCGTCAAAAAATCAAATAATATAGCCCACTCAGCCCAATAAAGGCATAAATACCACGACGAATCACGGTCATCTTAAGTCTTGGTAACCAGTGCGCTGCTAAAGCCGTCCCAATAACGGCGCCAACCATCCCCACTAACACATAAGGAATAATCGTCGGCGTCAGAATCCCATTAATAACCCGCACAGTTGTGATATAAATAACGTCGACCAAGAAAAAGAGCTGTAAATTCGCCGTATATTTTGCCGTAGAATGTGATAACGACAAAAAATACAAGGCCATCAAGGGACCACCAATCCCAAAAAGCCCATTAAAAAAGCCCGAAATAATCATGAAGCTCACCGCAATCCACCATGGAAATGGCTTCGTCCCGGCCTGCTTGGCGATTGAAAAATATAGCGACAAACTCACTAATAGACCGCCAAGCAATCGTCGCAACACCGTTAAATCGAGCACTTGCCCCAAATGAACTGACCAGGCCGCCACACTGGCATAAATGATAAAGGGTGCCAGAATTCGCTTAACATTCAAAGCCCGGCGATATCGAATCACCAGGGTCAGCACACTAGCCGCCATAATCAAGCCCGCAACCCCCGCGCTTTGTGCCATCGGTAATAATGATGGTAAAAAAATCATCATGATAATGGCCGCACCAAAACCAGTCAGTCCTTGGACTAAACCAGCCAACAATCCTGGAATGAAGACTAATACCCAAGTCATTTTGGACACTCCTTTAACTAATATCAGTAACAGCTCACAAAAAAAGACCGGTTCCCCAGTCTTCGTAATTTACGATTATATATGCAGGACTAACACGAAAATCATCACTGACACTAACCCAACAACAACTGATAAAGTCATTGACCGTGTCCGATAAGCAATCACACCCACTAATATAGATGAAATAATCATGCCTAAGTTGCCCGATGTCATAATGTTGTACTTGCTATCCACAAATACACTCTTGACCACTAACGCGGTAAACAACGAGACCGGCACAAAGCGCATCCACTCATTAAACCATTCGGGAATCTGCCGCTTCGTAAAGAATAAAAGCGGAAAGAAACGTGGGATAAAGGCCACGATTGCACAAAAGATAATCAACCAAAAATGGTCCATACTATTCATTGAACTAACTGATTGCATAATATAAACTCCTCGGTGCCCTACTTGTCAGATTCTTCCATGGCCGATTGACCAGTGGGATCGTGAATCTTATACAACAAATGACTTTCTGGCTTACGTGCTAATAACTGACGTTCAATAAAGTAGCCGGTTAATGACGCAATTAACGTCGAGACCACTAATCCCAACGTACTCTTCATCAAAACGAGGAAGAAAATCGTTAAAACGCCGGATAAAGCACAGACTAAAATTGTCAAGCGACTCTTTGTTTGCATAATTGCCATATAAATAAACAAGGCTGTCAACGCAAAATCAACCACACTTAAATTGATGGTCAGCGCACTCCCAATTAAACTACCAACAATATTGCTGACCGTCCAAAAGAGTAATGAATAATGTTCAACTAATAAAGCTTGCGTTGGCTTCCAATGCTTATCCGTCGCAAATTTTAAATAATTGACCGCATAGTTTTCATCATTCATGGAAAACGCGAACGCAAAAATAAACGGTAACGGCTGCCCCTTTAAATAGCGGGACAAGCTGGAACCTAGTAACGCGTAGCGTAATTCCAAGAAAAACATCATCAAAATAATTGTCGTCATCGGTGCATTAATCGTCAACATCGATGCAATCAAAAATTGGGCGCCACCGGAAAAGACCATTACTGAAATCAACGCCGTCAGTAAGTGGTTGAACCCGGCTGCATGCAATAAGACCCCACAAGCGAGACCGATGGGGATATAGCTAAGCCCAAGTGGCATTACTGTCCGTAAAACCATTAACCAATTTGGCTCGTTCTTTTTCACCAAGAATGCCTCCAGTACCATACCAGTAAAGAATTCTAGCAACATTGTTTGATGTCTATTTGTTTAGACATTCGGGTTTAATTTTAACATGTTTCTAGCTGCAATCCTACCTTTTACATGAGATTGTTCGGCCATTCACACTATGTAATCGTTTGCAGTTAAAAATTATTAATCAAAATGGCGACCCAAAATAACCAAATCGTTTGGTCGTTGATCTAATTCTGCCACGGCTGGTAAGAACCCCCATTGATCGTAGCCGAATTTCTTAAAGAGTTTAATGCTGGGTAAATTGCTTGAAAAAATATAAGCCAATAAGGTCGTTAAGCCAACGGTCGTTAATTGATCGGGTACCATCGTTAAGACCTGACTACCGATTCCTTGGCCTTGAACACCACGGTCTAAATAAATCGAAATTTCAGCGGTTTTAGCATACGCTGCTCGCCCATAAAATGGTGAAAAGCTTAGCCAACCGACAACATTATCACCTTGTTCAACCACCCATAACGGGTAATGTTCCGGTGAATGTTCTAAAAACCAGGCTCGGCGTTGATCAACCGTGACCGGCTTAAGATCAGCTGTAACTTGATGACTTGGAATCGTTTGATTATAAATATCGACAATCGTAGGTAAATCTGACATGGTCGCTATCCGTAGCGTCACATCCATACTATCAACCTCCATTCAACGGCTTATGTAAGCCTAGACCTATTATACATTTTTATGCACCATCATTAAATTCCTTTTTCAATCAGTTAATGGGCACACTAAAAAAAGCGTTTGGACAAAGCTGTCCAAACGCCCAATGTCTTAAAATTTAGAACCAGCTCTTAATACCACGCCACATTCTGACGAAAATATTGGCCTTTTGAACTGATTTTTGTGGGGTCAAGTTGACTTGCATCGTCTTGCTCTTAGTCCCATTAACAACTTGAATCGCGGTCTTATTTAAGCTTAAGTTAGCCGTCCCAACCGTTTTACCGTGGGTCAACGGTGCTTGCAATTTACCACTAGTTGTCGCCGACTTCTTCAAGCTAGCCGTCCCTTTAATCGCAGAAGCATCGGTGCCAGTTGGCAAGTAGATCTTCGTGGCACTACTATTAGAAACCAATTTCGAGGTTAAAGCTTTCCCATCTTGCACATCAACAGCCTTCACATTATTGATCGACTTGTTTTTATCCAAGGTTGTCGTGGTAAAGTTGTGATAAACATATGACATGATCTTAGCCGTTTGGGTAAACCGTTCCGTCCCACTATCATTGGCGGAACCAGCATGCATTACGACCGTAATAATCCGGTTACCATTACTAAACTTAACAGTCCCAGTAAAGGCATTCCCGGCTTTAGTTGACGTCCCAGTCTTCAACCCATCCACTGGTAAAGCGGAATAATGTTTAACTAAGCCCTTCAACATGTAGTTACGGTTATCCATCTTAGTTGCCGAACTCGTGCCTTTTTCAAACCAAGCATGGGCAATGCTTGAAGTCTTCAAGACTTCCGGATATTTACTCAATAACTTTTGCGCAACGGTAGCAACATCTTGGGCCGACATTTCGTTTTCTTCAGAACCCGCAATGTTACTATAACCAATCGTACTACCGACTTCTTTATTGGTTAACCCAGAAGCATTAATGATCGTCGCATCCGTAATCCCAAAGGACTTCGCCGTTTTCCGCATTAATTGAACGAACTTATGTGGCGTCCCGGCAACCGCATCACCTAACGCCGTAATCGCTGCGTTAGCAGAATAAATTTCAGTCGCATTATATAATTGCCGTACTGAATACGTCTTAGTTGATAGCAATGGCACGTTGGCATATGACGTGTTTTGACTCATCTTAGCCACGGCCTTGCTGACACTGATCTTTTGATTCCAAGACAACTTACCTTCATGAATCGCCTTTAAAACCAAATAAGTACTCAACATCTTCGTCATTGACGCAATCGCCATTGGCTTAGTGCTGTTCTTGCTATATAAAATCTGACCCGTACTAGCGTCAACGGCAATCGCCGCTTTCGCTGAAATTGATGGGGTGCTAGCCGCTTGTGCGGTCATGGTGGCATCGGCCACGCCTAATCCAGTGGTCGTGAAGGTGACTGCCGCCACTAAGGCAATCATCGTTTTCTTTAACTTTCCAGCAAATCTCATTTCTCAATTATCCCTTTCCTGAATGCTACTTTTAAGTTTAAATAATTATGCAACCTGAAACAAGCTAATTTGCAACTTTCCGTTCCTTTTTCGTTAATGGATGATCATGTTTGACGGGTAAGTGGATCACAAAGCTCGTCAATTCATCATCACTTTGGGCATAAATATAACCGCCATGATGTTCGACAATACTTTGCGCAATTGCTAACCCCAAGCCCGAGCCGCCCGTTGCTTTGGAACGCGACTCTTCAACCCGGTAAAATCGTTCAAACAACATCCCTAATGAATCAGCTGGAATTCGTTTACCATCATTGGCAACCCGAATCACCACTTCTTCACCCCGTTGTTCAGCTTGTAAGATCACCTTCTTAGCGCCAGTGCCGTATTTAAACGCATTGGTAATTAAGTTGTTAAAGACCCGACCGAGCTTTTCCGCATCGGCTTCCAAATAAATCGGTTTTGGGCCAGTTTCAACTTCAATCGTGAGTTGTTTCTTATTCGCTTCTAGTTCAAAACTTGCTGCCAATTGCTCCATCATCGCCGTAATATTTAGTCGATTGATATTGAGCGGTGTTTCGGTCTGGCGAACTTTCGTATATTCGAAAAGGTCTTCAACCAGTGATTTCATCTGTGTGGCCTTGTTATAGGCGATATGCGTGTATTTAACCAAGTCTTCTTCAGATTGGTACTGGTGATTTTCAATCAAGCCTAGATAGCCAATAATTGATGTTAACGGGGTCCGAATATCATGACTCACATTCGTAATCAACGCATCTTTAGACCGTTCGATCTCCCGTTCTTCATCCATAGAATGAATCGCGGAGTCGACTAACGCATTGACACTTTCAACCACGCGTTGCGTATCACCCGTCAAGCTAAAATCGATACGATGATCAAAGTGGCCCGCCGCAATATAATGCAATTCACTAATGATATGACGTAATTGCATCTGTTTGTAACGCCGAATTAGTCGCCAATACAAAACAAAGGCATCTGCAATCAGCATGAGCGCCACAAACAGATTCTCATAGCTCCAAAGCTGATAATTCGTTGGTCCTAATTTGATGGACCGTTTAATTTGAAAAATCCCACTTTGTAGCCCGGGATTATGCGCAATCGCTTGGTTGATCAAGACCACGATTGACAAGTTCAAAAGGAGTAGCAAAATCACAGTTACTACTCCTTCGAAGAATAATTCACTTTTTTCGCGTCCTGTTAATTTCAAACTTAACCCTCACTCTTACCGCGATTCAATCTTGTAACCAACGCCCCAAACAGTTTGGATCACTTTTTCGCCATCGGTGGCTTCTTCAATCTTATCGCGCAAATGGCTCACATGGACCATGACTGTCTTAGCGGACACGATGCTTTCTTGTTGCCAAACCCGTTCAAAAATATCATCAGCTGAAAAGACCCGATTGGGATGACTAGCCAATAAATATAAGATACCGAATTCTAATGCGGTAAGTTGAATGTCTTTACCAGTCAAAGTCTTCACTTCATGGGAGTCTTTATTGATCACTAACGGTCCGATATCCAAAATATCTGGTTCATTAGTCGTCACATTGTTTTCTGACCGCCGTAAGAGTGATTTGACCCGCGCCATAATTTCTAGCGGATTAAATGGCTTCGTTACATAATCATCGGCCCCAGTAATCAAGCCTTGGATTTTATCCATATCACCAGTCTTGGCTGATAAGACTAAAATTGGTAATTGTGAGTCTTTACGGACTTCTTTAATGACTTCAATCCCATCCATTTCAGGCATCATGATATCCAAGATCATCAAGGCAATGTCAGGATTCGTATTTAATTTAGTTAAAGCTTCCTTACCGTTAAAAGCACTAACGGGTTCGTAGCCTTCATTTTTAATATAAATTTCTAATAATTGTGCTATTTCTTTGTCGTCATCGACTACTAAAATTTTCATATTTGATTTGCTCCTCATTAATTGAGTAATTATGATTCTATTCTAACAAAAAGTTGGCCTAACTTGGGGGTTGGACCGCTTTTTTAGTGAAATCGCAAGGAATCAGAGTGTGAGCGAAGACGGGTTGCCAGTGAACACGTTTCGGCTCGATAGCCAGGTAAACGTGTTCTTAGTTAACGAGCCGAAACGTGTTCAGGCGGGCAGCTTCTTCCGCTTAGCTACACTAGGTGACCATGGTGAAAGACCACACCATAATCCCCTAGCTAGGCTAATGCTCAGAAGCTCCCACCCGCCTTCACACTCAAAAAAAAGAGCCCGGAACCGAAGTCCCCGACTCTCAACGCAGATTCAACTAATTACCCGTTAACCGAATAGTTAGGTGCGTTCTTCGTAATTTGAATTTCATGTGGATGTGATTCCCGCAAACCGGCACCAGAGATTTCCACGAATTGGGCATTTTCAATCAAGGCATTTAAATCCTTTGCCCCAACATAACCCATCCCAGAACGTAAGCCACCGAGCATTTGGAAGATAATGTCATCGACACTCCCCTTAAATGGCACGCGACCTTCGACCCCTTCAGGGACCAACTTGTTGGCTTCATTAACGCCACCTTGGAAGTAACGATCAGATGAACCATGTGCTTGTGACATCGCACCAACGGAACCCATTCCACGATAGAATTTGTATTGACGACCATCGTCAAAAACAACTTCACCAGGTGCTTCAGTGGTCCCAGCTAACATACTCCCAAGCATTACGGCGTTCCCACCAGCAGCTAAGGCCTTCACGATATCACCAGAATACTTGATCCCACCGTCAGCGATGATTGGCTTGCCGTATTCGCGTGCAACACTAGCAGCATCATAAACGGCTGTTAATTGTGGCACCCCAACACCAGCAACGATCCGCGTCGTACAGATTGAACCAGGGCCAATCCCAACTTTGACAACATCAACACCGGCTTCAAATAAAGCTCGTGTGCCTTCAGCAGTTGCCACATTCCCAGCAATCAAGGTTTGCTTAGGGAAATGTTCGCGAATTTCTTTGATCTTACGTAAGACCCCTGCAGAATGACCATGCGCGGTATCGATGATGATCGCATCGGCGCCGGCCGTAAACAAGGCTTCAGCCCGATCAAAGGTATCACTCGTCACCCCAACTGCGGCAACAGCTAACAAATGGTTGTTCGCATCAACGGCAGCATGTGGATGATCAGCCGTTTTCTCAACAGCCTTAACTTTGCTAACTTCTTCGGCTTGGGCTTCAATGCTCAAGTTCTTATGAATAACTGCTAACCCACCTTGGTTCGCCATCGCGATCCCCATGGCAGATTCTGAAACAGTATCCATCCCCGCACTAATAATTGGAATATTAAGTTGCAAATTATCAGCCAGCTTGACACCTAGATGAACTTCATTCGGTAAAACATGACTTTCGGCCGGAATTAATAGTACATCATCAAACGTATAACCCTTTTTTCCAAACTTTGTATCCCAATTAGACATTGAACGTTAGCTCCTTATGATTTTATTTTATCTGTAAAGGTAACAAAACATCGCGACAAATGCAAGGGTTAGTCTGGATTATCAGTAACTTTTCATTTAATTCATCGTCACTGCGGACCCACCGCTAACAAAAAATCTGAGGGCATCTGCCTCAGATTTTTTACCTTGCCACGCTAGAATAAACTGGTCGTAATGTTGTAACGGCGTTTGAGCCATAAACGAGCCACAAACACGATTGCCGCAATAATCAAGTACCAGATAGCTGATAAAGCTGGGTTGATTGACGTTGGCAATGCTGCTGCCAAGGTAAAGATCATCATCCAAGCAATAATCGCCATGACGGACCATAAAATCTTCCGCCAAGTTGGCACTTTGTTTTTCTTGTTTTTAGCTGGTTGCAAGTAATCAAATAACTTGGCAACGCCAAGACCACCAACGATCGACGTGATCAAGATGGCCGTAATACCTTGTGCCCCAGCTTGTTCTGATGAGGTTTTGCCAAAGAAACCAATGGCACCATACATCAAACAGAAAATCATGAATAACATTAACCCGTTATCCAAAGCCGTGATCCAGTAATTAGCCCGCACTTGTTCAGCAGGATCTTTTTTAGGCCCTTCAACAATTTCTTGTGTCCGTTCTTGGACCGTCCCATACAATTGGCGCGCAGTCGTCCCTTTATGTTGTTCAGTTAATAACGTCGCCGTCATTTCATCTAGCGCTGCTTTTTTCTTTTCTCCAGTGAGGCTAGTCGCGTTTAAAGCTTTACGCATTTGGCGCATGTATTCACCATTTCGCTTCGTTAACTCACTATCTTCTCGAACAGGATGTTCAGCCGCTTGGATTTGTTTGGCGCCAGCTTGGGCGTTCCGCGGTTCTTTAGGTGCTTCACTCACGAGCAAGTCCTCCTTTGCTTAAGCTTAGACGTTGAATCGGAATTCAACGATATCGCCATCTTGCATGACGTAATCTTTACCTTCAAGTCGTAATTTACCATTTTCTTTGACTTTGGCTTCATTACCCGCTGCATCTAAGTCAGCAAATGACATGACTTCGGCCCGAATGAATCCACGTTCAAAATCAGAGTGAATAATCCCAGCCGCTTGAGGGGCCTTAGTGCCGCGTTTAAACGTCCAAGCACGCGTTTCCTTGCCACCAGCCGTAAAGAAGGTTTCAAGGCCTAAGAGCTTGTAAGAAGCCCGGATAAGCTTATTCAAGCCTGGTTCTTCAACGCCTTCAGCTGCCAAAAAGTCGGCCTTGTCGTCATCGTCTAATTCCGCGATTTCTTCTTCAGTTTCCGCAGCCACACCAATGGCTTGGGCGCCTTCGTTCTTCGCGTAGTCAGCAACAACTTGATAATATTTTGAACTTTCAGGGTCCGCCATATCATCTTCAGCGATATTAGCCACATATAAAACTGGCTTAGACGTCAACAAGAATAAGCCACGAACAATCGCTTGTTCGTCCTCATTAAATTCAAGTGACCGGACTGGTTTGCCATCTTCCAAAGCTGGTTTGATCTTTTGTAAAACAGCCAATTCAGCTTTGGCTTCTTTGTCGCTACCCTTAGCGGCACGTTGCACTTTAGCCAAGCGCTTGTCAACGGCTTCAAGGTCCGCCAAGCTCAATTCCAAGTTGATGGTTTCAATATCATCTTGTGGGTCAACCTTCCCCGTCACATGCGTGATGTTGTCGTCATCAAACGCCCGCACCACATGAACGATCGCGTCAACTTGGCGAATGTTTTCCAAGAACTTGTTCCCTAGACCTTCACCCTTGCTAGCACCTTTAACGATCCCAGCGATATCAGTAAATTCAAACGTCGTTGGAACCACTTTTTTGGCGGGAATAATTTCTTGAATCCGGTCTAAACGATCATCTGGGACTTCGACCATTCCCACGTTTGGATCAATCGTTGCGAACGGATAGTTGGCCATTTCGGCGCCGGCCTTCGTAATTGCGTTAAATAGTGTTGATTTACCCACATTTGGTAACCCAACGATCCCTGCTGTAAGTGCCATATCAGTTATTCACTCTTCCTTTATTAATCTTCTTTAGCTTTTTTAACAAGAACTTTTTTGAGTTTCTTATCGAACTCACGACGCGTCATCATGACCACGTGACCACAACCGGTACATTTAATCTTAATGTCCGCGCCCATCCGCGTAATTTCCCAGCGATTTACGCCACACGGATGCGCTTTCTTCATTTCGACAATATCACCTAAATCATACATGCGCAACGCTCCTTCACAAATTAATTCAAATCGACGTGTAAGATTTCCAAAATCCGGGTTAAATCATCATTTGACAAATACGGAATTTCAATCTTGCCTTGCTCTTTTTGGTTCGCTTTGGCTTGGATCGAAACAGCCGTCCCAAATTTTTCTTGTAATTGTTCTTCACTTGCCCGAATATATGGTGACTTTTTAACGATCACTTTTTTGGCAGGTTGTTTGGCATCACCATTGTAGCGCGCCACAATTTGTTCCAATTGACGCACGGTTAAATTATCTTTAACGGCTTTTTTTGCCAAGGGTGCTAGCTTCGTTTTATCTTTTAATGATAGCAACGTCCGCGCTTGGCCCATTGAGAGTTGACCTTTTTGAATCAACTGTTTAACCGCTGCTGGCAAGCCTAACAGGCGCAAATAATTGGCGATATAAGGCCGACTCTTACCTAACCGTTTTGACACTTCAGCTTGGGTCAACTTCAACTTCTTCATCAAAGAATCG
The DNA here is from genome assembly GCF_005405085.1 of Lactiplantibacillus daowaiensis. Lineage (GTDB taxonomy): Bacteria > Bacillota > Bacilli > Lactobacillales > Lactobacillaceae > Lactiplantibacillus > Lactiplantibacillus daowaiensis. The sequence continues at coordinate 12,755 of NZ_BJDJ01000017.1, forward strand.
TAAGCTTCCGCTTCTTCTAATGGCGTCAAGTCTTCGCGTTGCAAGTTTTCCAACACGGCGACTTCCATCATTTCTTCTTCAGTCACATCCCGGACAATCGCTGGAATCGTGGCTTGTTTAGCTAACTTCGAAGCTCGGAAACGACGTTCACCAGCAATAATTTCATACTTTTGAATTTCTGCATCCGGTTGCCGTACGATAATTGGTTGAAACACGCCTGATTTTTTAATCGAACTAGCGAGTTCTTTTAACGCTGCTTGGTCAAACTTTTGCCGTGGTTGATAAGGGTTAGCGCGAATATCCGTTAACGCAAGATCAACAACTGCTGCTTCACTTTCAGGTTCATCAACATCTGCAAATAAGGCATCGATTCCCCGCCCTAACGCTTTGCTTTGATCTTTACTTCTTGCCATGCGCAGCTAACACTTCCTTTGCTAAGGCTGAATAAACTTGGGCCCCTTTTGATTTTGGATCGTAATCAATAATCGATAACCCATGACTTGGCGCTTCTGATAAACGCACATTTCGGGGAATAATCGTGTCATAAACCGCGTCTTTGAAGAACTTCCGCACTTCCTCATTGACTTGTTGACCAAGATTAGTCCGGGCATCGTACATCGTTAATAAAACGCCTTCGATCTTTAATTGGCGATTAAAATGCTTTTGCACTAACTTCACGGTGTTTAGCAACTGACTCAACCCTTCCAATGCATAGTATTCACTTTGCACTGGAATCAAAATTGAATCACAAGCCGTAAATGCATTGATCGTCAGTAGCCCTAACGAAGGGGGACAATCAATCAACACAAAATCGTAGTCATCGCGCACTTCATCAATGGCATCACGCAACCGCGTTTCCCGCGCCATCATTGGCGTGAGTTCGATTTCAGCTCCGGATAATTGAATCGTAGCTGGGACGATATCTAGCCCTGGATGCGTGGTGTGTAAAATCGTTTCTTTCATCGGGGTGTCGTTAATCAAAACATCGTAAATTTCATGTTCGATTGCTGATTTTTGAATCCCCAATCCGCTTGTGGCATTGCCTTGCGCGTCCGTATCAATTAATAGTACTTTTTGGCCTTGTTCGACTAACCCAGCACCTAAGTTGATGCTCGTGGTCGTCTTGCCAACGCCACCTTTTTGGTTGGCGAGTGCAATTACGGCTCCCATAATTATTTACCACCCCTTGGTTGATTTTTCGGGATTTCAATTGTGATGCGATACCCATCGCCAGTATCTTCTTCATGCGTCTTTACTGGTAGGCCGGTATCCGTCACCATCTTAATCGAATGTTTAATCGTATTGACTGCAATCCGGGTATCTCCCGTTAATCCCCGTGGTCGCCGTTTTTTCGGCTTTGGCGGTGTCACTAACTTTTGAATCAGTTGTTCCGTCTCTTTAACCGTCAATGCTTGGTCAATGACTTTAGCTAGCACATCAACTTGTTGCGCCGGCGTTAGTGTCAGCAGTGCCCGGCCATGCCGTTCACTGATTTGCCGTTGTAATAAAGCTTGTTGAACTGGCTTAGCTAACTTCAATAGCCGCAACTTATTGGCGACAAATGATTGACTCTTACCAAGTTCACTGGCCAAGGCCGCTTGCGTTAGCTCATTGAGCTGCATCAATTCTTGATACGCCGTGGCTTCTTCAATCACCGTCAAATCTTGCCGTTGCAAGTTTTCAATCAACGCCATTGAGGCCGTTTCGCCGTCATCCATTTTTTGAATGATCGCTGGCACATCCGCCCAATGTAAGGACATGATCGCCCGAAACCGCCGTTCACCAGCAATGATTTCATATTTCTTAGGTTCATATTCCCGTAACACGATTGGTTGTAATAACCCGTGTTCAGCGATGGTCGCCGCTAATTCCGCAATACCGGCCTCGTCAAAAACTTGGCGCGGTTGAAAACGGTTTGGAATAATGGCCGTTACCGGGACGCGAACAATTTGTTGATTGTTCGACGCCGCGGCCGTGTCCTTATCACGCTTATCGCGATTCGAGCCAAATAAGGAGAATGCCATTTGAATTACCTCCCAACATTATTCATGCGCCGTTAACGGCTGCTTAGCCGGTGTTCCCGGTTTCCGGGGATACCGTTTAGGTGATGGGCGCTTCTTGTCGATCACAACAATATGCCGCGGATCACCCGTTTCTGGTAATGTAAATGCTTGGTCGTCAGTCAGCTGCCCACCTAATTGTTGAATCGCATAGGCACCTTCCGCCGTTTCAGTCCGCGTGTTGGCTGCCTTTAAAGCGACCATTTGACCACCGACTTTTACAAGTGGCAAGCATAATTCGCTCAACACTGATAACCGCGCAACCGCCCGTGCCGTCACTAAGTCATAGCTTTCACGGTGCACCGACTTTTTACCGGCAAAGGTTTCAGCACGATCATGGAAAGTTTGAACCCCCGTCAAGCCTAACGCTGCCACCAAATCATTTAAGAAATTAATCCGCTTATTCAACGAATCAACGATCGTCACTTGTAGTTGTGGAAAGACGATCTTTAATGGTAATGACGGGAAGCCCGCCCCAGCACCAACATCACACAACGTTAGTGGTTGGTCTCGTAATGCGGCCACATAAAATGCCGGCGTAATCGAGTCATAAAAATGTTTCAAATACACTTCGGCTTGATCAGTAATCGTGGTTAAGTTAAATTGACGATTAGTTGCAACGAGTCGTTCATAGTAAGTCGCAAACTGGGCCATCTGCTGATCATTCAGCGTAATACCCTTGGCCGCCAATGCTTGTTTAAATTCTTCTGGATTCATGTAACGCTCCTTAAAATAAAGGTGTAACACCCTGACAGTTGTGAAACAAAAACAATGTTTCACGTCACTTCATAACTTTAACTTAAAACTAGGGTAAAATCAATGCTCCGACCCGCAATATTAAGCGTGACCAACCCTTGTGAATGCTACATTTTCACTGTAATAGCGGGTTTCAATTTTAACAACGAAAAAACGCCCGGCAAAATTGCCGAACGCTTTTAATAACTGATTTTAAATTAAGCTTACCAAACGAATAAGCCGACGACCCCTGATGATAAGAGGGAAACTAAAATCCCAGATAACAACATGTAGCCGACATTCCGTGAAATTAAGTCATTCTTTTCACGATCAACGATTCCTTTGAACGCCCCAATGATCATCCCGACCGTTGAGAAGTTTGCAAATGAGGTTAAGAAGACCGTCAAGACAGCGCGGAAATGTGGTGAGAAGGTGCTAACCTTACCGGTAACTTCACCCATGACAACGAATTCGTTTGTTACTAACTTCGTCCCCATGTATGAGGCCAATTGGAACGCATCGTGCGCATTGAAGCCAAGTAACCAAGCAAATGGGAACATGATGACCCCAAAGATATTTTCAAGTGATAAGTTCGTATTGATCAAACCTAATAACTTATCGATTAATTTGGCTAAGGCCACAAAGGCAATAACGTTAGCCGCGATAATTAAGATTAACTTACCGGCACCTAAGATTGAGTCGCCTAAGAAAGAGAAGAATGGTTCGCGAGCTGGCTTAGCTGCTTTAACTTGTTCATCAGCTAAGGTTTCAGAACCGCTAGTTTCGGTCGTTGCTGTTGTTTCTTCAACGGCAGCACTACCGCCAACTTTAGCAATCGTATCTTCTTCTGGTTTCACTTCAACTGGGTTCAAGATAGCTGCAATAATCGCCGCATTTAAGACGTTCATTGGCACCGCCGTCAAAATAAATTGACCTGGCATCATCTTGATATAAGCCCCTAAAATTGAAGCCGTCACACAACTCATTGACATCATCGCAATGGTTAAGTTCCGTTGTGCTTTCATTTGCTTCAATTGTAATTGTGAAACAGCTAAAGCTTCGGTGTTCCCTAAGAACATCATTTCAACAACGAAGAATGATTCGAATTTTGGTTGACCGGTAATATAAGCTAACCCACGGCCGACCCATTTAATGATCCATGGCAAAACGCCGATGTACGTTAAAATATCGAATAATGGCACAATCAATAAAATTGGCAATAATGAACTGGTAACGAAGTCCATTTGCTTAACATTGACCCAACTGGCCAAGGCAAATGAAATCCCATCATATGAAACGTTCACTAACCAAGTAAACCCGTCAGCAGCTGCTTTAACAGCATCGACCCCGACTTGTGACCCGGTTAAGAACCATGCTAAGAGTACTTCTAAAACCAACATGATACCAACTGAACGCCAGTGAATGGCGTGCTTTTGCTTGGAGAATAAGTAGGCGATGGCGATGAACACCACAATCCCAATAATATTAACCACCAAGTTAAAGACCATGTGAATAATCCCTCTTCCCTATAAAGTTAGTGACCCAATAAAATATTAAGAAAAAACTACCTTTATTAAGATACCATAAATATTTATACGGTGGGAGGTCTTCCGGACAAAATAATCCAATTAATTTAAGGACCCCAAAACCGCGTTATATCAGCAACGAAAAGACCGGCTAGCTCTAAAAAGTTAACCGGTCCAATTTAGAACGTGGTCGTCAAAAGTGGCCACGCGCCCCTGCCAAGGACCCTCATCATACCACGTTCACCAACTTAGCGAACTAAATAATTGACCCGTCCCCTAAATGCGCGTAAGCTACAGTCAATTAATGAAAGGGGGTGATGCTTTTTGAGTACCATATCTAATCTTAAAGCATCAGTCTCTGCCCTGTTCGGAGCACAAGACTGATTGCCTTTAAGGAGACCTGACCAAATCAATTGGTCAGGTCTTTTTGTGTTTTAATAAGCGAAGATTAGGCGTGTAAGCCCCTGCCAACTTCACGTCGCTCAATCTAGACCATTATCACAATTATTGGCAAGAAGCCTTTGAAAATCACCAATTTACGACAAACACCAGTTGCAACTTCTGCTTAATTAAGCTAAATTTAGGATTGAAGGATTCAACTAACGGGGATGGAGGCAGCAACGGACCATGAAAAGTACCACAAAACAAGGCTTAATTACCACTGGGTGGTTTGCGATTTTGCTCGCAGTCATCGGTGGCACGATGTTGTGGCAACGCCAAGTCCGCCATCCACGCCAAAAGGTCAGTGCGGTGACCGTTACTTCGACTGATCGAATTCCAACGGTTCTGCTACTCGGCAATCAGACGAGTACCAGCCACGGTCGTCAATTAGTCGCCGGTTTACAACAAAACAACGGCGCTCAATCAATCGTGAAAGCACAAATCAGCCGGCAAGGGACCGTCACCTTCATCGGTCGGTTCCAACCGCATGACAATCGTCCTTATTTAAAAATCATGTTGCCAACCGGTCGCGCAACTGCCAAGCAACAAGCCCAGTGGGTCCGCGCCATTTTACGGCAAGCCCAACAACAACTGGCTTTCAAGAAATTCAATTTAATTAGCTATGACGATGGCGGTATCGTTGCCACCCGGTACTTATCCCGGACAACTGCAGCGCTAACCCCACAAAACTTTGTCGCGATCGCCACACCGTTTAATGGGACTAGTAGTCGTTTAAATACTGAAAAGACGACCGCTGTAACGACCCAACGTCAAACAACAGTCTTAAAACAATTGATCGCTGAACGTCATCAAATCAATCGCCACATGCGCGTCTTACTCATTGCCGGCCATGCTAAATCAGCCACCAAAGGCGATGGTGTCGTGCCAATCCAAAGTGCCTTAGCCGGGCAAGCTGTCTTTAGCACCCAAGTCACCCACTATCAACAACGGGTCTTACACACTTGGCGCGCGAGTCACGACCAACTTTTTAACAGTTGGCGGCTCGTTAATTTAATTCAAAACTTTATTAACTAACTACTAAAAAACGACGTTCAATTTTGAACGTCGTTTTTAGCTATCAGCTACGCAATCGCAACTAGCCGAGCCTAGGCTTGCCAGAGCATGTCATCATGATATTCATCCGTTAAAAATTGCTTGATTGACCGAATCATCATTGACGTCGACGGCGCCGTCGCTTGCGTCTTGTTAGCGACTAAGGCAATCTCACGATTATACGGTTCCGCAAATGGATAAGTATTCACATCACCGGTTAGTTTCTTCAAGGCTAACTTGGGTAAAATCCCCATGCCAAGTCCAGATTCCACCATCGAAATAATCGATTGATCATCGATTGAAAACCGTAAGAAGTTATTCGTCACATGATAATGGTCTAACGCCAATTTCGTATCGCGATCGTAGTCACTCTGTTGCAAAATAAAGTTTTGATCGGCCACATCATCAATCGTGATAAATTGGCCATTTTCTGGTTCAAATCCAGCTGGTGTCACACAATAAATCGGGTCATTAATCAATGGATGGACTAATAAATTGTCACTGACCGGCATTGAGGTAAACCCAATATCGATCGTGCCAATTTTAGCCCACTTCGTAATATCATTAAAATCTCCCTGAACGACCGAAATCTCAATGTCTGGGTACTCGTGATTGAACCGGCGAATGATACGTGGTAACCAATTGATACAAACACTACTGAACCCACCAATTCGAACGGACCCTGAATGAAGCCCCTGAATGTTATCCGCCACTTGTCGTAAATTGCCTTCAGTATTTAAGATTTCTTGCACATATGGCAAGACTTGCCGACCATCGCTCGTTAATTCAACCCCCGAACGGTTCCGAATGAATAAAGGAAAACCGAGTTCTTTTTCTAATTGGTTAATCGAATGACTGACCGCACTTGGCGTCACATTTAACGTCGCTGCCGCTTGATAGAAGGTTTTCTGTGCAACCACAGTTGCAAAGACTTCATATGCAAAGTTCGCCATAATTTAAATTGCTCCTTAGATGAATTGATTTCACTTTTAATTGAAAAAGTTGAGCTTTACTAAATTCACCCTCCATTTTATCATATGGACATTAAGAAATTAATCCTGAGTTAGCAAATTATATGTGGGGGCAATATTATGAAAGAATTATTAGCACAACGCGTTTTAACTAATGACACGTCTGATTTAGATGAGATTTTCAAGAATAGCGCCAATCCCGCGAACATTTCCTTTGCTGGCGGGTTTCCAGATCAGCATCTCTTTCCAGCTGCTGAGTTACAACAAGCTTACCGTGACGCCATTGAAACGACCGGTCCAAGCCTATTCCAATACGCATCGACCCAAGGCTTACCAGCCCTACGGCAAAAATTAGCGGACCGGATGCGGTCACATGCTAGCGTCGATGTGACGGCTGACGATATCTTATTGACCCAAGGTGGCCAACAAGCCATTGACCTCGTTGCCAAGTTACTACTAAACCACGGTGATGCCATGGTCGTTGAAGGCCCAACTTATATGGGCGCCTTGGCAGCTTTTGACACTTACGAACCAACTTATTATGAAGTTCCGGTCGATAATCACGGCATGGATATCAAAGTCCTCCGCCAGACCTTAAAAGCCCATCCTGAAATCAAATTAATTTATACCGTCCCAGATTTTCACAATCCAACCGGGACGACTTTAAGTGCGAAACGGCGCCAAGCCATGGTTGCGTTAGCCAACCAATATAATGTCATCATTTTAGAAGATAGCCCTTATCGCGACTTGCGTTATAGCGGCCAAGCACTGCCAGCCATCAAACATTATGATACTGAAGGCCGCGTCATCTTTATTTCGAGTTTTTCTAAAATCTTGTCACCCGCTTTGCGAACCGGCTGGTTAGTCGCATCACCGACCTTGATGACACAACTCATCGGCTTAAAATCAGCCATTGATGTCCAATCACCAAACATTACGCTAGCGGCGATCAACACTTATCTTGACCAACACGATATCGACCAACATATCGCGACGATTAATCAAGCTTATCGCGAAAAACGCGATGCCATGTTATCGGCCTTAGATCGTTATTTCCCTAAGAACGTGACTTACACCCGGCCTAACGGGGGCTTCTTCATTTGGGTCACCTTGCCAACCGGCATCGACGCGCAACAGCTCTTAACTGATGTCGTGTTACCACAAGCACACGTGGCTTACGTCCCAGCGGCTTGTCAATTCGCCAGTCGCCAAGTCAAAAATGCCTTCCGGTTAAACTTTACTAGCTTAGATCCAGTAACGATTACCCGTGGCATCCAGCAACTTGGTCAGTTACTTCAAACCCAAGTCACCCCGAAACCAACTGCGACTTGGACACCCGCTATTCAACTTTAACCCTGGTAATCAGTCTTAAAAAACTAAAACAGATAGCCCGTTCAAAAGGCCACCAACCGAAAGTTAGACTTTCGATTGGTGGCCTTTTAGCATAAAATTCCAAATAGGCATCGGGAAGGGCTTTTAGTGCCCCTCGTTTTTTATTAAAGTTTCGATGAGGAAAATTGCAGACCAGCGCACCCTCATTTAAAATACAGTAAGTACTTATTTTTTGTCAGTCGACTAGTTTTCATTTATGATAAGAGCTGTGTCAAAAAAATTAGGGAGTGTCATACGATTATGAAACGTTTTGTAAAAAAGTTTGGGTTGGCATTATTCGGGGTCGCTTTAGCGGTCGTCTTAACCGCTTGCGGTAATAATACCAGCAGTAGTTCAAGTAAATCAGGGGCTGACTTAGGGTTACAACAATCGGGGACGCTAACCGTTGGGTTGGAAGGAACCTTCCAACCTTATAGTTACCGTAAAGATGGTAAGTTAACCGGGTTTGAAGTTGATTTGGCTAAAGATATTGCCAAGAAGATGGGCGTCAAAGTCAAATTTGTTCCAACTAAATTTGACTCTTTAATTGCTGGGCTTGATGTCAACAAGTACGACGTGGTCATCAATAACATCGCCCAAACGAGTGCCCGCGAAAAGAAGTACTTGTTCTCAACCCCATATATCTACTCAAAATCAAAATTGGCCGTTAAGAAATCCAACAAGTCAATCAAGAAGATTACCGATATTAAAGGTAAAAAAGTCGCTGAAACGACGACTAGTAACAACGCCAACGATGCCAAACGGATGGGCGCAACGATCACCCCAACCGATGGGTTCCAACAATCAATTGATTTAGTTGAACAAGGTCGGGTTGCCGGAACCATTAATTCTGGTGAATCGTTCTACTCATACTTGAAACAAAAGCCCAACGCCAACATTCGCTTGATCGATGCTGGTAACGAAATTGCGACACAAAAGATTGGCGCTATCGTGACTAAGAAACATACCAAGTTACAAAAGCAAATTTCAAAAGCAATCCAAGACTTACGTCAAGATGGCACGTTAACCAAATTATCGAAGAAATACTTTGGCGCTGACGTCACTAATAAATAAGCACCATCCCGCCTGGACTGACCGTCCAGCGGTTACATAGCACCATTTCATCACACTTATAGGAGGCCTTCATACTAATGGATTCCATTTGGCACATTATCGTCACCTCAACGCCGCAAATTGCGGCGGCAGGGCTTAAATATACCATTCCAATTGCAATTATTTCCTTTGCGCTCGGCTTGATTTTAGCGGTCTTAACCGCGCTCGTGAAACTTTCACCACGGCACGGTTGGTTCTCAATCTTAAAAGCCATTGCTTACTTTTACGTCTGGTTATTCCGGAGTACCCCACTGTTGGTCCAATTATTCATTGTTTACTTCGGCTTACCTTATTTGAAGGTTCAAGGGCTTTTCCCTAATGGGATTCAACTCGACCCGTGGACCGCTGGGATCATGACCTTTTCCCTAAATACCGGGGCTTACTGTGCAGAAACGATTCGCGCTTCGATCTTATCGATTCCGCAAGGCCAGTGGGAAGCTGCTTATTCCATCGGCATGACCAAGACGCAAGTGCTCAAACGCATCATTTTGCCACAAGCAGCCCGCGTCTCATTACCACCGTTATCCAACAGCTTCATCGGGCTCGTCAAAGATACCTCATTGGCGGCTTCCATTACGATTATTGAAATGTTTGAAGTCAGTCAACAAATCGCCGCTCAGAACTATCAACCACTGGTCATGTATTCACTAGTGGCGGCCCTTTACGCCATCTTATGTACCATTTTAAGCTGGTTACAAGGCTATCTCGAAAAACGGACATCACGCTACATTCGCCCAGCTAATTAGGAGGGTCTACCATGATTAAATTCGAACACGTCAATAAAACGTTTGGTGACCATCCGGCGTTAGTTGATATCACCACTGAATTTCAAGCACACCAAACGACGGTAATCGTTGGCCCATCAGGATCTGGCAAGTCAACCTTACTACGTTCGCTAAATCTACTTGAACGCCCTGAAAATGGCCAATATCACTTTAACGATACCACCATCGATTTTGCCCAACCGCTTAACAATAAAACGATTCTCAACTTGCGGCGCAAAACCGGCATGGTCTTTCAAGGCTATAACCTCTTCCCACATCTAACGGTCGTTAAAAATGTGATGGAAGGTCCCGTGCAAGTTCTAAAGCAAAGTCCGGCTGACGCTAAAGCCAACGCCTTAACGTTACTTGATAAAGTTGGTTTGGCAGATAAAGCCGACGCTTATCCTAGTCAACTATCCGGTGGACAACAACAACGGGTCGCCATTGCCCGTTCACTGGCGATGAACCCGGAATACATCTTATTAGACGAACCCACTAGTGCGCTCGACCCTGAACTAGAAGCTGGTGTCTTACGCGTCTTACTTGAATTGGCCCAGGAAAAGGATTCCATGATTATCGTGACCCATAATTTAGAATTCGCCCGGGCGGTTGCAGATAAGATCTTATTCGTCGAAGATGGTAAGATTTTATTTGACGGCACCCCCGCGGCTTTCTTTAAACAACCAACGCAACGCATCGCTGACTTCTTAGCCGCGATGACGTTTACCGCCATCTCTGATAAGGCCACTGATTAATCACCCAAACATCGCCCGTAACTGCCTTAACTGGTCGTTGCGGGCTTTTTGTGTTAACTAGATTTGACAAAAATACGGGAACTGCTATACTTTTGATTGCACAATACTATACGACGTATAATATAGCAGGAGGAATAGTGATGGCCATTCAAATTAGCTCAGAATTGCTTGATGGCTGTGTACTCGCATTATTGCAGACCGAGGATTACTACGGTTATGCCTTAACGCAAAAGCTACAGGCCACCATCCCAGTTTCTGAATCGACGCTTTACCCAGTCTTACGTCGCTTGAAAAAAAATGGCTGGGTCACGACTTACGACCAAGCCTATCAAGGACGTAATCGCCGGTATTATCAACTGACAGCCAACGGGTCTGAACAACTCGTGACCATTCAACAAGACTGGCAACTTTATTACCAAGCCATTAATACGTTACTAAAGGGGGACGCACCAGCATGACGGACTACTTAGATAAATTCGCAGCCCTACTCGTCCAATTACAAGCAAATGAACGTGACGAAGTCCTGGCATTTTATCGGGAATACTTGCTTGATGCCAATATTCAAACTTATGAGGCCTGTGTGGCTGAGCTGGGCACGCCAAAACAACTCACCCGCAAAATTCTAGCCGATTATTCAATTCGCTTTAATGAAACCATCGGCGAACACCCCACTAAACATCAAAAATCACGGGCAAATATGCGGGCCATTTGGTTGATTGGCTTAGCATTACTCTCAACACCTATCACCATTCCCGTCGCACTAGCCATTTTAGCGATGATGGCGGCACTAGCCATCTTGGTCTTTGCCATTGTGATTGCCATTATCGCAATCATTGCCGCCATTACCATGACGGCCTTAGCTGGGTTAACTGCCGGGGTCGGAGTCATAACCCAGTCACTATGGACCGGCTGCTTTTATATCGGTGCTGGTTTAGCCATTATCGGCGGTGAACTATTAGTCTTCCCACTGGTTATCTGGTTCTTTAATTTAATGATTCAAGGCGTGGCAACCATTGCGCAACGCCTCTATCACCGGTTCGTGAAACGTAATCGAGCCGAACGGGAGGGTCGTCATCATGAAAAAAACCATTAAAGTTGGGATTGTTTTACTCGTACTGGGTGTCATCCTCGCCATCTTAGGAATTGCCAATAATGGAATTCAATCGGTTTATTGGGATCAAGGCTTCAAAATCGCCAAACAACGCGTTCAAGTTTATCGTCCTAAACAGATTAAATCGATCACATTAAATTCCGATTTAGCGATTATCGTTCGCACCGGTGACACCACTAAGATCCGTGTGGCCTCTTCTCATGACAAACCCACGGTGACAACTAAAGCTGGGCATGTTACGATTACCTCCAAACATGCCAGTGATTTACAGACTGTTGGTTTTCACTTCAGTCCAGTTTTAACTGATGCCACCGTTATTACCGTACCGCGTGGGACCGTCCTCAATCAGTTGACCACGACGAGTCAGCAAGGTGACGTTCGACTAAGTGGAATCAAGGTCCGTCAAATCAACTTGGCCAACCATGGTAATGTCACTTTAAACAATGTCAACACTGACAAAGCCTTAACGCTCAATACTAACGATACGGTGCGATTGACTAACGTCACTGCCCCAAGTCTACAGCTGACGACCACGAGCGCCGATTTACATGTGACGACGAGTCAATTCAATGCTGGCCAATCTAATTTAACGACCACCAATGGCAACATCACGATTCGCCAAACGGCGTTTACGCGAGCCCAATTGCGGACAACTAATGGCAACGTGACGTTCAATGACAACCAAGTCACCAAACGCCTACATGCTAATACGACCAACGGCAATATTCATGTTCAGGCGCCAACCGATACCGGTATCAATGCGATAACCTCATCTGGCAACTTGACGATTTTTAACTGGCATCAAACTAACCAACATCAGCATGCCTATCGACCACGAGCCACAACACAATATCAACTAACCACGACTAGTGGCAATATTAATGTATCGGCCAGCTAGTAGCGACAAAATAAGGGCTTCATAACAACAGCTAGTTGTTATGAAGCCCTTATTTTAGTTGATTTCATCAGCCAAGCCAGTTAACGAAATCGTTTGCATTTGTAGTCAATCTAAACTTCAATTTGTCAATGCCATCGTAACACCTTCGACGGTTATCCGATTACGCCCCGCTTTTTTAGATTGGTATAAGTAATGATCAACGCGTTTGAACCAACTATTGAAGTCAGTATCAGTCGCTTGTAGCGCTGAAATACCTAACGAAACTGTCACATTTAAAGATTGACCGTTAGCCATGACCGGTTCTTTTTGTAACGAATCTCGAATCCCCGTCACGACGCGTTGGGCATCACTGGGTGATAACCCCCGAAAGATGATCACGAACTCTTCACCGCCATAACGAAATAATTCACCACGTGAGGTTTGTTTGAAAAGTTCCTGATTAAAGTGTTGGGCAACATGTTTTAAAACAGCGTCCCCCGTCAGATGACCATACTCGTCGTTAAATGACTTAAAGTGGGTCAATATCAAACATCACCATCGTAATCGGAATCCCAGGGTGCTTTTGATAAACCCCAAACACGCCGGTCGTAGTGGTATCAAAGTTGGCACGATTGCGCACTCCCGTTAGTTCATCATAGTTGATCGCCTGATCCAAACTATCCAAATGGTCAATAATATTCGTTAATCGTTTAACGAAGAACCGAATGACCCACATATAACCGATAAAGACCACCAACACATTAATCGTATAAATCAAGTCAAATGGATGGACCGACCAAATGATAAAACACCAGGTGCCCCCATAAACGACTTGTAGTAATAAGTACTTCCACTCCGTGTTCATCACATCGGCGCGATTATGTGCGATGTAAATAATCGCACTCGTCAATAACACTGTCATTCCGATAAAAACCGCCACATAATGGCCGCCATGTCCCATATACATGCCTTGCGCATAAAAGAAAATTGGCATCCCAATATTTACGATTTCAACAGGTAGATTACGCATCATATATAAGCTAAACAATAAAACCGTCATTTGCGCAATCGCATAGCCCCAACTTAACACGTCTCCCGAGTTGATGACCCAAAAGGTCTGTCGTAGCAAAATCACACTGCCGACAACCACGACTGCTTCAAACGCATGGATCAAGGCCACATAATGACGTGGTAATTTTAGCGCACGACGTTCCAGGTAATACGTCATCGCCGTCATTACGGTAATCAGACCAACTGTAATGAGGGCAATGATCGCGGCTTTAACATTCAAAAAGTCATTCAAAAAATTCTCCATAAAGTACAACTTATCACCCCGCACTTTTGGCTACATCGCTTTGCTTTAATAATATTACCATTAAGTCCTTTAAACTGTTAGTTCTAAAGGGGAAAAGGCCGGTTAGTTAGCTTAATTAATCAACAAATTTGTATACCAAATGATAACCTTTAAATATAAAAAAAGCCTGATTTAACAGGCTTTTTCGTCATTGATGCAATTAAGTTAATGGTCAACTAACTCGGACAAAACTTTTTTACCACAAGTCACGCTACCACTAACTTACAAGGTTCCATTTAAAATATCGATCCATTCTAACAAACAAGTCAAAACAAGCATCAACACGATTGCTGCTGCATGCCACCATTTCCGCTGTGCAAAGATCGCAATATATTCACGAATAATCGCATCTGGTAAAAAGAAATGTGCCGTTCTGGCCCCAATACCGTCTGCTTTTAACCCCGCTTGCTTAGCAAAGATGCCAGCTCGTAACGAATGGTAGTTATTCGTAACAAAGATCGTTTTAGGGCGGTTAATCGTACCTTGGTCAATCAACTGTTTACTAAACTGCATATTTTCTAATGTGGTTTTCGATTGCGTTTCGGCCCAACCGTTAGTGGCCGGTAAGCCTTGCTTGATCGCATAAGCTAACATTGCTTGGCCTTCTGGCACCGTTTCATCGCCGCCTTGACCACCTGAAAAAATCATCACCGCCGGATGACCAGTTTTGCGTTGTTGTTTCTGATAAAACTGGTAGCCCCGCATAATCCGTTGTGCCAGCAAAGGCGATACTTGATCACCATGTAATAAGCCAGCACCCAAAACAATAATATAGTCTTGAATATAACGTGGATGATTGAACTGATAAATCACCAGCATCGTCAAGTAGTTATAAAACCAAAAAGCCACGTAAAAGATCACTAGATTCGGAAATATGGCCATAAAACTGCTGACGACCGGTGGCACATGGCTACTAATGGCACTTGCTAGTAGCGGTAACACCAAGATGGCGACACCTAAAATCAACGTTAACATATTGGCTAACGTATGACTCTCACGTTTCCACATGAGCCACGCATTCCATAATAATAAGAATGCCTGCAAGACAAAGACTGCCCCGATCACCATCAAGATCAGCACAAAGATCGCCACACTCACAATAATCAACGGATGATTATTCGTCCCTAAAATCGTCATTGCCAGTACCGCCATTAATGAATAAAAGAATAGCGAAAACCAAATCCCATTGCTTAATCGAACCTTATCATGATGATAACGCCAACCAAAAATCACGCCAAACGTGATTGGTACGACCCATGCCCAATAAGCTTCGGCCGGAATCGGTACCCAAACCGCTGCATTACTCACCCTGTCATCCCCCCTTAAAAGTCTGTTTAAGCATAGCATATTTACTTTAGGGCGCAACTTAATTCAACCCGCCAACTATCAAGTTATACAGCCGCCATGCTATAATAGTTGGCAGACAGTTATACAGAAAACGAGGTTAACTAAATTTATATGAAACCAACTAATCATTATCCAAATCGACGACAAGGTGGCCATTTTCAAAAGCGTCAACAGCCTCAAGCAGCCGTGCAAAGTACGGTTGAACTTGGACAACGCTTTCCATTGACCATTAAACGCTTAGGAATTAACGGTGAAGGGATCGGTTATTACAAACATGTGATCACCTTTGTCAAAGGCGCCTTACCTGGTGAAGTCGTCGTCGCTGAAGTCACCGCAGTCCATCCGCGCTACTTAGAAGCTAAAATCCGGAAGTTACGAAAAATCAGTCCCGACCGGGTGGATCCTCAAGATGCCTATGCCGGTGAAGTCGGTGGCTTTGAACTGGAACATTTGGACTACCCAGCACAATTGAAATTTAAACAAGACGTCGTGCGCCAAGCGCTCGAAAAGTATCGGCCAACTGGCTACCAACACTATGACATTCGCCCAACGATTGGGATGTCGATGCCTTATGAATACCGTAACAAGGCGCAATTCCAAGTTCGAGTTCTCGATGGTCACGTGGCGGCGGGGTTATACCGTGAAAACAGTCATGACCTGGTTGACTTACCTACTTGTTCGGTCCAGATGCCCGTCACGATGACTGTGATGCGTCAGTTGGTCCAATGGTTAGAAGAATTACAAGTGCCAATCTATGATGAAGCCCACAACTCTGGGATCGTTAAGACCATCGTCGTTCGGGCCGCGGCAACGACTGAGGAAGTCCAAGTCGTCTTAATTACGAACACGCCTAAATTGCCTAAAAAGCATCAATTGCTCATGAAGATTGCTGAGAAACTCCCAATGGTTGTTTCGGTGATGCAAAATGTCAATGTTGGCAAAACATCACTTATTTGGGGTGAACAAACCACTTTATTGGCTGGTAAAACCACGATTACCGATGCCCTCGATGGCTTAAGCTTCGACTTATCTGCCCGGGCATTCTTCCAATTAAATCCCCATCAAACTAAGAAGCTTTACCGCCTAACACGTGAAGCCTTAGATTTAGCACCTAACGAAACCTTAGTTGATGCTTATTCTGGGGTTGGGACAATTGGGTTATCGTTAGCAGATGTGGCCAAAGAAGTCCGTGGCATGGATACGATTCCAGCAGCCGTAGCCGATGCGAATGCCAACGCCAAACGTAATGGGATTACCAATGCCCGTTACGAAGTTGGCCCAGCAGAAGAACTGTTGCCACAATGGTTAGCAACTGGCTTTGCGCCTGACGCGATGGTCGTTGACCCACCACGTACCGGGTTAGATAACGTCTTGATCGATGCAATTTTACAAAGTGCACCCGAAAAGTTAGTCTACATTTCTTGTAACCCATCGACCTTGGCACAAGATTTACGGGAACTCACCCGAGGTTATCAAGTGGATTACATTCAATCGATCGATATGTTTCCACAGACGGCGCGTTGTGAAGCAGTCGTCCGCTTTACCAAGCGCCACTAAATTCATGATAAAGGGGTAATTCATCATGGCAGCTGACAGCCAAATTGCGTTAGCGATGACCTTCACATTACGGCCACCTTTTAAAACGCACTTCTTACTATTAAAAGATTACGTGGCGGATGTCCGAATTCCCGCGCGGGATGGAATGTTAACAACTTTAATCGCGAAAAACATTCCCTTATCACCCGCTTTAGAACAACTCTTAACGATTTTTGATGATGTTAAGAATCCGATCTACTGGCAATTACATGATCAGGCGGTCGCCGCTTATTTCGATCAATTTCCAGACAAGCGCCCCATCTTGCCACTTGACTTATTGCAAGTCGTTATCAATACGTTATCTGAACAAGGATTAACCGATGCGCAATTGCGCCACACGATGACCCTCGTCTTTGAACGTCTACAAACTAACGAGTTCAACGGGCGAACAGCACAACGTATTTTGACACAATTAGGCCAATAACCATTCAAATGAGCCACTAAAAAAGTCCGTCACTCCAATGGTGACGGACTTTTTGCTTATGACTTAATTATCTCGGCTTAGCGCCAAACCGGCTTTTTTAGCTTAAAAATAAAGCTGGTGACTGCACTTTGGTCTAGTCAAAATATTGTTGTAACACTTGATAAATGCCATCATGATTATTGTCTGTGGTGACAATATCGGCGACTTCTTTAACGACTTCTGGCGCATTCCCCATCGCAACACCGATTCCGGCTAAATGTAACATCGCTAAGTCATTGAAGTTGTCCCCAAAAGCAATCGCATCGGCTGGCGTTAATTGATCATCCGCGATCAACACTTCTAACGCCTTGGCTTTCGTAACACCCGCGGCAACGATTTCAAGATACGTATCTTTGGACCGATAGGCCGCAATCGCCTTAAAGGCTGGTGTTTGTAGCTTGGCGTTAATTGCCGTAATGACCGATGCATCCGCCATAATCAATAATTTGTGAATTGGAGCGGCGCCTTTGGCGAGCCAACTCGCCAGGTCGGTGATTTGGGCGGGGTAACCAATGCCGGCGGCTTCTTGACGTTCCCACGACCCATTTCGTTGAGCCAGCCAGTCATTATTACTGTAAATATTAATTGAGGCTTGCGGCCAATTTTTGGCGATTAACTTTTGCAATTTGCGGGCGACCTTACGATCAATTGGCCGTTCTTCAAACACTTTCAACTGATCTTCAGCATCCGTTTTCGCTGTCAACGCACCATTATAGGCAATCATTGTCGAATCAATGCCTAATTCTTGGGCTAATCCCCACATGCCTTTAGGTGACCGGGCGGAAGCTAAGACCATAGTTGCCCCTTGGCGTACAGCCGCACGAATCCCCGTAACCGTCGCTGGTAACATCTCAGCTTGATCGTTTAGTAACGTACCATCAATATCGCTTAAAATTAATTTTGGTTTTGTCATGTTAATCATCCTCCGCTAAATTGATAAAAGTTGTCGTTGGGGTAAACCAAGCGCGCTCAGTTGGGGTTAATGGTTCATCAGTAATCACGACTTGTAGTTGGGCCAACCGGCCACCACAAAAACGAGCTGGTTGACCAAATTTACGATGTTCACAGACTAAGATGCCCCGATCCGTTTGACTTAACGCTTGCCGCTTGATCGCCGCATCGCCCGCATCACTATAAAATAAGCCTTGGGCACTCACGGTTGCCGCACCAACTAAGACTTGGTCAAAATGAACCGGTCGTAAAGCCGTTAATGCCGCTGTCCCAGCCATAAAGCGATTGGTTTGATTTAGCTCACCGCCGAGTAATTGTAACGTTACCGCAGGATTGGTTGCCAGACTAATCGCGTTATCTAGTGAATGAGTATATACCGTACAATGTTGCCTTAATAATTGGGTCAATTTCAACAAAGTCGTCGAGACATCAATAAACACGTACTGATTAGCTGTAATCAAAGGCAAGACGCGGCGCGCCAATGCCGTTTTAATCGCGGTAAATTGCTGCAGCCGATCTTGATAACTTGGAATGCCGATGCCAAAATTCCGCACTTGTAACCCACCATGGATCCGTTGCGCCAATCCACGTTCGGTCACTGCGACAATATCTCGGCGCGCCGTATCTCGTGAAACGGCTAATGCCGTCATAACATCGGCAACGCTCATTTGACGCCGTTGATCAAGCTCTTGTAACAATTGTCGTTGCCGGTCCAATTGATTCATCGTAACCCCGCCCTTCGATTTTAGGACAAGCATAGCGATAAATTAAGTATAAATCAAGCATTTGTAAGTATTAATTTAAAAAATGTAAGCATTAGCTGGGTGTAACCCCTGATTAAGGCTGAATCAACAGACAAAACTAACGGCCTGATGAAAATTGAATCTTCATCAGGCCGTTAGTTGCTTGAGCTATTTTTAAGCTCTTGGTTTTAAAATAAACTGCGGTCGTTCATCGACCAACTTTGCAAATAATTCTTGGGTTGGATCTGGATCAAAGGGGCCTAAATCAACGATGATCTCCCCATCATCGCCGAGCTGGAACCCTTGATAGCGGTCAAACAAAACGTGATACATCGTTTGTGCTGGACGCATCCGTTCATCGACTTGGTCAGCAGCGGCTTTTAACGTATAACCAGCTGCCAACAAATTACTCATCGCCGCGGCTTTAATAACCATCTTTAACGTATAAATGCGGGCTCGACCAGGTTCGTCTTGATTCTTAGGAATAATGTACCCCTTTTTTTGCCAGTACCGCAATTGCCGTGGCGAGACACCAGTCATCTTACTTAATTCACTAATTCCAATCGTTAATTGTCCGCGATGAAACAATTCCCGAAAGTCCCCGAGCGATTTTTCAGCCATGCTGGCGCCTCCTTTCCGTTAATTTCATACCATAAATTATAGCATGGAATGACGGCTGGGCGGCGATGAAGTTAATGATAAGCTAGTCTTTAGCCAACTCAGTTTGTAAAAAGGCCGGCAAAGACTGGGCCGTGTGACCCATAATTATTTCGTAATCATCACTAACAGTGGCCAATAATCCTTGGGCACCACCCGCATACATCGATGCCAACATCTGACCTTCATCACCTTGGTTGTATAAGGCCTTAAACTCAGCCAGACTCACCGGTTGATACCCAATCTTGTGCCCAGAAACATTGCTTAAAACGGCCGCTAAAGCTGGCATCGTATAATGTCGTGGTTGCGTTAACGTATAGATACGCCCACTTTGGCGCAAAGCTGGGGTGGTCGCAACTTTAGCAAAAGCTGCCGCGCTATCCGCCTGACTAATAAAACTCAACGCTTGATCACCCATCGGATAAATCACATTTTGCCGTTCAACTAGTTCTGGCAAATACGGTACCAAGGGGTCGGCATACAACGCATTACGAATAATTGTGTAAGACAAGTTCGAGGCAGCCAACCGCCGCGGTACATACCCATAAAACGCCGATAAGCTAAACGGATTATCGACTTGATCAGCGATAAAGCCCATCACTAATAAGTGTTTGACCCGACTCGTTTCGGCCGCAGCTAGCACATGCTCAAATTCAGTCACCCGACTGTAACTATCATGACTCTTACTCGGAATGTAGATTAAAACATCACTATCGGCAACGACGGGCTTCAAACTCGCCACATCTTGGTAATCCATGCCTGTCACCATCATGCCTTGGGCTTGAAAAGCCGCGGCTTTACTAACGGTATGTACCCCTAGATTTAATTGTGTTGCTGGCACTAACTTCGCTAAGGCTTGGACAATTTGGGTGCCTAGATGACCCGTCGCACCAGTAATCGTATATTTCATCATGTCATCGCTCACTTTCTTGTAACTTTATAAGTTACATTAAAACGTAAGTCACTAGCTTTGTCAAGCAGCCGCCCTTGAGCAATTATTGGCGCCAAAAAAGCGCCTGAGGACTTATCCCAGGCGCTTTTTTTAACGTTAGCCTATGCGGCTTGTTCACCTAAATGTTTCTTCTTTGGTGCCGTTTTAACATTTTTAACATCGGCATCGGAGAACCCAAACATATACGTTAAGGTGAAGGAGACAATAATATCAACTAATGATGCAATCCAGAAGCCCCAGAAACTGAAGTCGAGTCCCTTTGGATTGACGAAGGACGTAAAGCCGATCAATGAACCGGCAAAGCCCCACATGTTAACATGCATCAGGCCGGTTAAGAAGCCCCCAACGGCACCACCAATGCTGGCAGTGACGAAGGCCCGACCATATTTCAAGTTAATCCCATACATTGCGGGTTCAGTAACCCCAGAGAAAGCTGAAATCGTTGCTGGCCAAGCCAATTCTTTGATGCTGGCTACTTTAGACTTCATGGCAATCGCTAAGACGGCCCCACCTTGAGCGACCATCGTTGCTGAAACAATCGCATTTAAATAACTGTGACCAGTTGTGGCAATATCGTTGGCCACGATTGGAATAATCGCCCAGTGTAACCCAAAGATAACCAACACTTGATAAAAGCCCCCGATGATCAACCCAGAGATGGCTGGACTCAGTTCGTAAATCTTAACAATACCCAGTGCCAAAGCGCCAGATAAAGCAGTAATGATTGGGCCAAGGAAGAGTAAGATCACCCCAGAAATTAGTACAACTTCAAGTAATGGGACAAAGATCATCCGTAAGACGGTTGGAATCACCCGTTTGAGCCATGGTTCCAACTTAGCTGCTAACCAGGCCCCAGCAATCATTGGGAAGATCGAATACGTGTATGAAGCCACGTGAACTGGTAAGCCAAAGAAGTCAGCATTGATCGCCATCCCTAATAGGTGACTCGTAACTTTACCGGTCGTCGCAATATTCACGATGGCTGGATAAGTCAGCACCCCACCGACGATCCCCATGATAATTGGATCTGAGCCTAATTTCTTAGCGGCGGTAAACCCAACGAAGATTGGCAGGAAGTAAAAGACTGAATCGCCCATCGCATTAATGATGACGTAAGTTGGTGCCGTTGCGGAGACAATCTTAAAGGAAGTCAGTAAGGCTAAGACCCCTTTTAAGATCCCGGAAGCAGCCAACAAGCCAATCACTGGAATCATGGAGCCCGTGATGACCCCGATCAAGGCACTAAAACTATGTTTAACTTTTTGCCAAGGCGTCATCTTTTTCCATGCGGCTTTATTGGCTTCTTTTTCCATCGCGACCATTGACGCATCGTCATCCCCAAAACCAGGGCCGAGTTGCTTAACGACAGCATCATAAACATCGGTAACCGCTGGGCCAATCACAACTTGGTATTGACCACCAGCTTTCGCCACATCAATGACCCCTTTTAAGTTCCGAATCGTATCATCGTTGGCTTTAGCTTCATCTTTCAAATAGAACCGTACCCGGGTGATACAGTGAATCACACTCTTCACATTATCAGCGCCACCGATATTTTCAATAATTTGCGTCGCTAACTGGTCATATTTATCACCAGTAGCAGCGGTCGCAACGGGCTTTTTTTCTTCGGCCGCTTTTAAGTCAACTTCAGCACCAACGGCCCCAGCTTTAACGGCGCCCAACTTAGGTGCTAATTGCGACACTTTGTCGTTTGAGTTCGTGACTGCCAAAATCACGGTTGTTTGTTTACCGGCCGTTTGAATCGCCGCTAAGTCCATCGTCCCGATGGCATCGCCAGCCCGAACTTCATCGCCCACTTTAATATTCAGCTTAAATGGTGGATTATCCTTTAATTCCACCGTATCAATCCCTAAATGCACCAAAACTTCCAAACCATCGGCGGTCGTAAATCCAATCGCATGTAAAGTTGCCGCCACCATCGTAATCTTACCGGTTACTGGTGCGACCACTTGATCCTGGTCTGGCTCAATCCCAAATCCTTGACCCATCATGCCTTGTGAAAAGACTGGGTCTTTAACTGTATTTAACGGGATAAGTTGTCCCGTAATTGGTGATACTAATTGCACTCGTTTCATCGCGATGTCCCCCTTTATTTGTCGCGTAATAAGGCAATTGACTGATATGGCTGTAAAGTAATAGCGTTACCGACGACCGCACGATCATAATTTGAGATCAACACGCGTGCCCCCACAAATTCCGGTGGCAATTCGACTGTCGTCTTACGCCCATAAAAATTGTTAAGCACGGCTAATTGCTGAGTCGCGGTAGTTCGCAAGTAAGCGAGCACTTGCGGATGGTCCAACAAGAACGGTTGATAATCCCCATCAGCAACCACGGCGACCTGCTTTCTTAACTGAATTAACCGTTGGTAATAAGCAAAAATCTCCCCATGATCTAACTCGGCGGCGACATTAATCGTCGCTTGATTGGTTGGCTTTAACCACGGTGTCCCGGTCGTAAAGCCAGCCGTCTCGGGGGTCGCGTCCCATTGCATCGGGGTCCGCGCATTGTCCCGAGACTTAACATGCACTAAGTGAAAGGCGGCACGGTCGCCGTGACCCTGTGCCCGTAACTGCTGATAAGCATTGTGTGATTCTACATCGACATAATCATCAATCGTGTGATAATGCGGATCCGTCATCCCAAGTTCTTCGCCCATATAGATAAACGGTGTCCCACGTAACAAATGAATCACCGTCGCTAACATTTCCGCCGATTTTTCACGGTAATGCTCAGGATCACCGAACCGATTCAACGCCCGTGGTTGATCGTGATTGTTCCAAAATAATGCTTGCCAACCACCTGCAGCACTCATCCCTTGGGCCCACTCATTGATGATCTGTTTGAGGGCCATAAAATCAAATGGCCGGTCGGTCCACTTATTGTCATGGTCATAATCGACTTTTAAATGATGAAAGTTAAAGACCATCGACAATTCATGGCGATCTGGTTGCGTATAAGCCACGCTATTGGCTAAAGTCGCCGAAGATAATTCACCCACGGTCACATCATGGGTATGCTGACCAAAGCTAGCGGCATTCAGCGCCTGTAAATACTCGTGAACAATGGGCCGATCCGTATACAACATCTTGCTACTCATCCCGGCTGGTGCATCTTGTAACTCGGCATCTTTGCCGATGACGTTGATGACATCAAATCGGAACCCGCGGACCCCTTTAGCTTGCCAATAATTGACAATGTCCGCGGCTGCTTGGCGTACGGCCGGATTATGCCAATCCAAATCGGCCTGCGATACATCGTAAAGATGCAAATAATACTGATCTGTCTCACCAAACTTGGCCCACGCAGAACCCCCAAACTTAGAATGCCAATTAGTTGGGGCACTGCCATCGGCTTTAGCGGGGCGAATATAATAATATTGCTGATACTTTTTATCACCCGCTAAGGCTTTTTGGAACCATTCATGTTGCGTTGACGTGTGATTAAACACCATGTCCAGCATGACGTCGATATTAACGGCATGTAACTGACGAACGAGTTCCTCAAAATCAGCCATGGTCCCAAACCGTGGGTCGATTTGATAATAGTCTTCGATATCGTAACCATTGTCATGCTGTGGTGATACAAAGAACGGGTTGAACCAAATCATATCGATATTCAACCGCGTTAAATATGGAATCTTGGCAATAATACCGGGAATATCCCCGATACCATCGCCATTGCTGTCGTAAAACGACTTTGGGTAAATCTGATAAATCACTTTTTGCGATAGTCGCACCATGGTCCCCCCAAACCTGAGTTAAATTGAAGCCTCTTTAGGGTTAAGTAAAGCGGTTTCATTTCTTTATCGCATTCATCATACCGACCTTTTGCCCATCAGTCAAACAAAAGCGTAATATTTATTCGTTCATATTAAGGTTATACTGTTCAATTAATTAACTGAACTAAAGAGCCAAGTGTTGCGTTGATAAAAACGAGTTCGCAAAGTCGGCCGGCGTCTTCACCTGCTTGCCAAATTCCACGATCAACGCGTGCCATTCCCGGGCAGTGGCGAAATCATAGTCCCAAGCGGCCATAATCTCAGTTTGGGCTTTCAAATAAGGACGCGGTAACGCTTGGCCTAACCACGCAAACAGCCGGCGCAAATAAGTGTCGACAATAATCGTCGGATTATCAAAGACATACATGGAAAAGTAATCTGCCGTTTCATCGCCGATACCTGGTAAAGCTTTCAACTCCCGACGCACCTGTGCAGCCGGCAACTGGCGTAAAGTCGCTAAATCAAACTGATAGCGCCCCGCCCATTGTGCCAGACCTTGTAACGTCGGAACTTTTCGCGTATAGAATCCCGCTGGTCGCACTAACGTGGTTAAGTCCGCTGTCGACAACTGCAATAACGCTTGGGGCTCAAATTGCGTCGCTTGTTTTAAATTAGCCAACGCATAATCGACATTACGCCAATTGGTATTTTGAACCAAGACGCCACCCCATAAAATCTCCCACGGCGTCTCAGCTGGTGCGATTCCTGGCTCTAACCAATGTTGTGGCCCCATATTAGTCAACATAACTTGATATAATTCTGCAATCGTCATTTCGTAACATCCTTTCACGTGACCTTTTAATGCCAGCATACCTTAATCCCTGCCGCCACTGGGTTTCAAAGTTCTAACGACAAAAAAACGTGTGCCAGCCTAGAATGCTAGCACACGTTGATATCGTTTGAATGGCGTTGGTTTTAGCTACGTTTAACCGTCAAGACAATGTCAGCTTCTTTGCCAGCTGGCTTGACCGTTTCTTGATAGTTTAAATCAGCATCGTCAAATAATGTTTTGATTTCGGAACTGACTACTTCGAGGTCACGAGTATCCCCTTTTTGCCGTCGAATGTAGACCACGTATTGATCAGGTTGTTCTTCCAAATCATAGTTAACATCTTCATCGTTTAAAATCACATAGATTAACTTACGTTCATTGTTCATCCGAAATTACCCCTCAACTATTAGTTTTATGCTTCTTGAATACGAGCTAAGTCATGCGCAAACTGTAAGTAGTTGTGCATGCAGTGGTCAAGCCAATCAATTGATGCTTGGTCGGTTAAGTCACCATCATTATTGAACTTGTTTTGGACCGTGCCCATCAAATATTCATTGCCAGGTAACGCCCGTGCTGCCACACCGGGAGAATCCAAAATTTGTCGTAACGTGCCTTGTGCGCGAACGGTGCCCAAAGGCCCCATCGTTGCGCCCAAAATCATAACTGGTTTGCCTTTTAAAGGACGTTCGACCCGTGATAACCAATCGATGGCATTCGCCAAAACACCAGGAATACTATGATTGTATTCCGGTGTAACAAACATTACACCATCGGCCTTTAACACACTTTGTTTAAAGTCGTTGACGACGGCTGGGGCTTCTAATTCAATATCTTGGTCATAGAATGGCAAGTCCTTTAATACCGGGATACTAACTTCAATTTCGTCAGCATAACGCTGTTGCACAAATTCTGCTAATTTTTGATTATAGGATGCATGTCGGACACTGCCGACGAGGGCCACAATTTTCATGGGGCGAACACTCCTTTAAGCTGTATTTACTTTAAGTATAACAGTTTTTTCGCTGCTCGGCGGAACCGGTTTCAAGTTCCCGTAACTTTTTTTCGGCAATCATGAAAAAGAATGTCAACTCATCGTTAGGCCATGTTTTCTTAACTTTTTTCAAAACTGAACATCCCACCCATCCCGTCACCAATCAGTCTGTTATACTACTGTATAGAGAATTTGATCGGGGGTCTTAATGTGTATTATCGTGGTGAAGCGCTAGATTTTGTGAATATGCTCCTCACGGACACGGCCGTGCCTTTAATGCGGTCACGGCTGGTTTTTTCTAGCAAAATCGATATCGAACGGCTCAAAGCAGCCGTCTTATCCTCGGCGCAGATCGTCCCCGAGATTTTTGCCCACTATCAAGCAGACCATAATCGCTTTGAAGTGACTAATCAACAAGTTGATGACTTAGTCATTGAAGCCCAAAGTCCGTATAGTCCGGAAAACTTTGATTTTAATTTTAATACAGGACCGCAATTGCGGCTCTTTGTCATCCATCATGATCAATATGATGTTTTGCAGGCTTTTATGAGTCACCTATTGGCTGACAGTGTCGGCTTTAAAGAGTACTTATACTTATTAGCGCAAGCCTACAACCATGATGAGTTAACTGAACTTCAAAACGAACGTCGGTTGCGCCCGATCATTACGAAGATGCAACGGCAGTTCCAACGACCACGTAATCGTGCCGACTTACCTGGTAATGCCGTAAAATTACCCCATTATCAGGGCATTAACTTGCGACATGTCGGCCATATCATGTTGACCAGCAAGCAATTTATGCGCGTTCGACAAGTCGCTAAAGCGCAAGATGTTGGCATTAGTGAGGCCATTTTAGCGGCTTATGCCAAAGCACTACAAGTCTTGACGGGACATACGACGATCACGTTGCCGTATCCCATCAACTTCCGCCACTTTACCCCGGCCGTCGAAAATGTCACTCGAGTCGCTAACTTAACCGGGATGGTTTATCTCAATATCAAAGTCGATGTGGATGCCCCGTTTGCAGCGCTGGTCCAACACGTCCATGATTTATTGGCGGTTGAACGGGCACATGCCGCCTTCTTGTATCGCTTGGTTAATTTACAGAAGATGAACCACACGATGCCAGTTGGGCTAATGCGTAAGTTCACCCAACGCTGGTTAGCACAACAGCCGTTAACCTATACCAACTTTGGTGTCGTTGACCAACAAAAGCTGCATTTTCATGGCTTAACAGTTGTTAACTGTGTCTTTTCGGGGGCCTTTCGCCCAACACCGGCTATGGAGATCGCCGCCAGCACGTTTGCTGGAACGTGCACGTTGAGTTTTAACAGCATTGGCTCCGAGCGCGACTATCAATTAGGGATGAAGATTTTAGAAAATATCCAAGCCCAATTATTGGTTTGGTCGCAATCAACCGTAGTCGCTACAGAAGTAACGGCCGCCAGCGATGAAAATTAATGCTACTAAAAAGACGTTGTATCAACAACGTCTTTTTTGATGCTCGGTTTATTTAGGAAACGGAATAATGATGGCTTTTTTAAGTTGCGTGCATGCGGGTTGATCTAGCAATTCCTCTTCTTCATCATCAGCATAACCTTGCGCAACCATCGTCCCATTTTGCCCGGTCTGCCACTGTAAAGCGGGCGCCTGCACCACACTCATCAAGCCACCAGCTGCCAAATTGACCCCATACTGCTTAAAGTTGGGCCAGATGCGAATCGGACTCGTCGTCGGTGCGGTGGTGACTTGTGCCAAGTCAGTAATTGTCACCATAATCTTGGTCACTGGTTGAAACGCTGACTTTAATAAGTTCGTTAATAAACCATCATACAGTCGAAAAATAGCACCGGCCGATGGCTGCCAGACCGGACGTCCGGCTTGCAACCAATTCAGACCAAATGTCAGGGCAATTTGTTGCTGACTAATATCCACTTCATTGGGGACCACCGCTAAAGTCGCAGCTGCTTGCTTAATGGCCGCAGCCTGTTGGTCACCATGTTGCACGGTGCAAAAAACAGTAAATCGTGGAAAACAACTCGTCAACGACGCTACATGATCGGCGGTTAGCGCTGTACTGGCCGCTAAGACTGCCGACAAACCTAGTTGATACCACCGTTCATAGCGAACCCGTGCGATTGGTAAAGCTGGCACAATTTGGGTCATCACCCTCACCTCCGATTCCCGATTTAGCTAAGCTTAGTCTAGGCGACGACAATTGAACTGACAAGGGTTTCTGGCAAAGTCATTATTAAGTTTAGTAAAAAGTTCAACCGGCTAACGTTTCTAAATTGGAATCCTTCTAAAAAGTGTGGTTTAATAAGGGTGAATCTTAACAAAGGAGGGACCGTATCGTGGCAATCGATATGCTAAATCAAGCGATCCAACAATTAAAAGACCACAAGATTCGGGTGACCCCCCAACGTCAGATTATCTTGACATACTTGGTCACCCATCATAATCATCCATCTGTCGAAACGATCTATCAAGATCTTGACACCCAGCTACCAAACTTGAGTTTGGCGACTGTTTATAACACTTTAAAATTATTCGTTGATTTGGGCATCGTTATTGAACTTCAAAATGGTGATGCTGGTACCCATTACGACTTTTTCGGCCGGCCACACTATCATGTCGTCTGTGACAACTGTGGTAAGATTACCGATGTCTTTGAACCAGATTTAAGTAGTGTTGAAACTAAAGCGGCTGAGCTCTCTGGTTACTTGGTCACGAGTCATAATATGGAAGTCTACGGTTTGTGTCCTGACTGTCAAAAACTTTTGGGTGTCACGCAAACGGCTGACTTGAAGCGGTTAAACTTAACCCATTCTGAACCGTAGCTAACACAAAAGCGTCGACCGTTTTAATTGGTCGACGCTTTACTTTTCTCATAAATCATTAATCACGACTCTGACCAAATGCGAAGTACAGCCATGGCCCAATTGGTTGCACAAATGCAAGCAAGAACCAACCAATCTTATGACCACGACGAACTGATTTAGCCCGGATAATATCTGCGATCACGATACTTGTCGCTGCAAATTCAAAAGCCGCAAAGGGCGCTATGCGTTGCCGCACGTGCCGTGAAAGTTGATGACGTTGTGCATGAGCTTGCCAACGTGATGACATTGTCATCGCCTCCTCATCGAGTTTGCCATCATTATACGCCGTTCGCCATGCAAACGCTATCACGTCTTTTAAACCAATGGTGGCCGCTTAGTCAAAAACTTCGTTGATGGGATTTGTAAGGCATCAATCACTTCTGGTCGTTGTAATAGCTGGCGAATCGTGACACCGACTTGCCCACGATCAACTGTAATAATTTGATAGCTACTCCCCTCACGAATCTCATGGAGTTGGGGATCAGTACAGTTAATTTCGTAAGCCGCCGAACCAGCCACCACGTTCAAAATATTATCACCGATTAAGTAACTCGTTGCAAAGTGCACGTGCCAAGCAAAGACGCCACCAATATTATGACCTCTTAAAACCGACAATAGCGCGGGGGTATTTTGTAAAATCGCATAATGCATATTTTGCATGGTCGGACCATCTAATGGATGATGTAAAAAGATAAAGGCACGTTTTGTTGGGGCTTGTCGCAAGTGCTTACCGAGCCATTGTAATTGTGCGGGTGAAACCCAGCCAGCTTCAAAACCAGTAACTTTGGAATCTAAAAAATAAAAATCATTATTCCCGATACGCATCCGGCTCGCATAATACGGCCCCGGATCAGCTGGCAAATACCCCGCATAAAACGCCTCGCGATTATCATGGTTGCCTAACAGTACGCGAACATGACAGTCAAATTCAGCTTTCATCATATGAATGACAGCATGTAGGCGTTCATAGTCATCGGCCGCCCCACCGTGTAGCAAATCACCGGTAAAAACGATCAAATCTGGTTGATAAGGTAAAGTTCGAATATCTTGAATAATCGCCGTTAGCTTTTCCCATGGATCAGTACCTTGCTGATGCGCTGGGACATCACCGTGCGGCGTTAGGTGGGGATCAGAAATTTGAATAATATGCAATCGTTGCACGCTCAATCACTTCTCTACTCTAATATTCACCAAATGGCTACCGCTAGCATACAAAGTTGACGTAAAGTTTCGACCAACTATCATGTAAAATAAATGTAAATATTGCTAGAGTAGTACTTTAGGTCGCCATGCGCTATGATAGGGACACTAGCAAGTAAATGAGGGATTATTTTGAAAAACATTTTAATGGGACCACGGGTAACGTTAGCAGTGCCCCGCCCCGAAGATTTTGATGAAATTAGTGACTGGTTCACTGATGGGACTTTTATCCGTAACTTGGACACTGATCCAGCACGACCGCTGTCCGGCGAAGAGCTTGAACAGACTTACCGAAACATCAACCGGGATACCGAATTTTACTTTCATATCCGTACCAATGATGACGATCGGTTATTGGGGTTTGTCACAATTTACAATATCGACTGGCGTAATCAGCTTGGTCAATTAGCCATCGCAATTGGTGATGCTGAAGATCGCGGTCAAGGCTTTGGGACCGAAGCGTTAAACTTGATGTTAAATTATGGTTTCAACGAATTGAATTTATATAAAGTCTGTTTGGACGTCATCGCAACAAACCAAAGTGCCATCGCTGTTTATCAGAATAGTGGCTTCGAATTTGAAGGTACCAATAAGCGTGCCGTCAAGCGTGACGGGCATCGAGAAGACCTATATAACATGGGCCTATTTGCAGCTGACTTTCAACCACGGATTAATTTTAACTAATCCATCAGCGCAATTAGTTGCAGCCGGTAGCGTTTGCAATTATAATAGTCGCAGATTGATAGAAAGTGAATAACCGCCTATCAATCCTTAATATTCTATAGTTTTTAGATTGTTAGCGTCGTTGCTGCCATAACGTCGGCTAATGATCACTTTCATTCATAGACTCCCCCAAGTCTTATGAATGGGGTTCATCAAAGCCCCCACTTTGATGTTTCCTACTCCTTGACCACTGCATCCCCTGATGTAGTGGCTTTTTTGTTGCAGAGTGTGAGGTAAGCCGGGTTGAGACTGAGCATTAGCCTAGCTAGACAATGACTCGGTGATCTTTCCGAGTGATTGTTTAGCGTAGCTAAGCGGAAGTCTCTGGCTTGCCGAACACGTTTCGGCGCGCAACATAGCCCCAGCAAAACACCCCCAAATCACGCAGCCACAATCCTAAAAAAACTAAATCCGACTGGTGTACAATCTACCCTACGGTAAATGGCCCACCACCCGGACTTAATCCACATGATTAATCTTCTTCTAGTTCGGCTTGTCGATTATTTCGCCGTTCGATCACCCATTCTTTGACTTGCACTAACAACCATGCAATCCCGGCTGTAAAGAGTAATAACATCAAAGTTGAGACAATCACGACTAATACGATTTGTAAGCCTTCATTTTTCAACACATCTAACTTGGTTACTAAGGCAATCCCAGATGGAATAAAAATCAAACTAATGATTTGAACAAAGAAGTTACTGACACCTTCAACTTGTTCCAATTTGACGATTTTAAACGTCAACAACAAGTACAGCATGATCATCCCAATTAAAGCCGGTGGCATCGGGAATCCCGGCCAAAGTTGATTAATCAATTCAGAAATCAAACTACTGGCTAACAAAATCAAGCCATAAATCATAATCTGCTTAATAAATTTACCTTTAAATTTTTTCGGCATCCTTAACCTCCTAACCCAACTAACTGTGCAAAGCCTGGCACCATAAAGTTCACTAAGATTCCGGCAACCACAAATGCAATCGCACCGGTCGCACCAGCGGCTTCGCTCACTTCAATCGCCTTCGTTGCACCAACCGCATTCCCAGCAATACCAAAACCTAACCCAGCACCAAGCGGATTCTTATGCAACTTGAACCAGCGAATAAAATGATCGCCTAGTGCATAAATCAAAACAGAATTTAAAATGACGGCAAACGCGGCAATCGCTTGATCACCACCAACGGCTTCGGCAACTGGTAACGCGATCGCAGTCGTAGCTGCTTGCACCAACATCGCACCTAACGCAGCATCGGTTAACCCCATCAGTTGTGAAATGGCATAAATACCGAAAAGTGAGAATAGTAACCCTAGAAATAGCGCAATTAAAATGACATCCCAATGCTTTTTGAAAATATCATTTCGCTTATATAGTGGCACTGCAAATGATACCGTTGCGGGGGCAACAAACCAAAACAGCCAGTCGCCACCAACTTGATACGCTTGATAGACTTTTTGCACCGGCGCTTGCAGGGCGGAGGCAATTAATACCAATAAACCAATCCCGAGCAGCATTCCAAAAAATAACGGTTGGAATAATACAAATCGATTCGTTTTGTGATACAAATACTCGCCAATCCCATAGACTAGCACGGATAGACCGATGCCAAAGAACGGATTATTGAGAAGGTAATTCACAGAAGTTCCTACTTTCTTTTGTGGGAGCTAAGTAACAAAAAATGGCGCCCCGTTCGGGTCTAGTCATCATCTACATGGTGGTTAGGCTCGAGCAGTGCGCCAACACGACTCTTTTTTCTACTTTAATCAGTATATCATATGAAAGAATAAATTAATAGTAACAATTAGTTTTAATCCTAGCCCGCTTCATAAAACATCAACGCATAGGCCCCAATTCCAGTATGCGTGGCAATAATCGGACAAGTCCGTTCCACTAATAGTTCCGCCTGCGGGACCACTTTCTCAACTAGCGCTTGCGGTTCTGCCGCAACCGACTCATCGCCGACATACGAGATCCCAGCTGCTTCAACGCGGGTCGCATCTTCCAGTTCCGCTAAAATCTGGGCTTGCGCCTTCAATAAGGCCTTCTTACCGCGTCCACGCGTATATAATTTGAGCTTGCCATCAACCAATTCAAACACAAATTTAAGCTTAATCAAGTTAGTCACTAAGCCCGCAATTTTAGGTATCCGGCCACCTTTTACTAAGTTGTCCAACGTATCGACGAACAAATAAATATGGGTCTGTTGCCGAATCGTGGCGATTTTAGCCAAGATTGGCGCTAGTTCAGCACCGGCATGGGCCATCCGCGCTGCCGTTAGCACTTGAAACGCCATCCCACGATCGGCCGACTGGGTGTCAACCACGGTTACTTTCCCTTGTGCCAGTTCGGCGGCTTGCCGGGCCGCATTGACCGTCCCACTCAAGGTTTCAGTCAAGTGTAATGACAAGACTTCACTACCATCAGCGGTCAGCTCATTGTATAACGTCACAAAATCACCGATTGGTGGTTGACTCGTGGTCGGTAACGTTGCGTTAGCGGCCATTTGTTGGTCAAAGTCCGCCCGTGATAACGAGGTATCGGCGACAAGATTGCCGTCAAAGCCCACTAATAAGGGCACGATATGAATATCATATTGTTCAATTTCAGCCGGCGTTAGTTGCACCGACGAGTCCGCTACGATTTTGATTGTCATGTTAGGTCACACTTTCGAATGGTTTTGCCAGTAATTATAGCATCTCCAACAACCCTTGCTGGTTAAAGGCTTGATATCACAACGTTCAGCAACTAACAAAACTAAAGTTTGACCACGATTTAGTTATAAAGTTTAGAAAAATGATTTTTTCAAGTTACCATCACTTTTTTAGCTTGCCAGCGTCATACTTTCTTCAATGAACGCCGTTATACTATGTTCATAATCAATTAAGAAATTCCCCGTTTCCTAACTGACCACCCTAACTTAAAAAATTCATTCACTCCCCCAAGTAATGAATCTATGTGTGTATACCCTAACTTTTTTGATAATTACTTCCCTTTTCCACCGTATTCCCCGATACGGTGGTTTTTTGATATTAGAGTGTGAGGTAAGCCGGGTTGGGGGTGAGCATTAGCCTAGCTAGGGAATTGTACCGGTGATTTTCCGGTGCGGTTACCTAGCGTAGCTAAGCGGAACCCCCAGGCTTGCCGAACACGTTTCGACTCGCAACATAGAACGATCTAGACTAAATGGAACGCCCAGACTTGCGACTCGTCAGCTAATTAATTCCCAACAAAAACATGTTTTTAGCGCCATCACGTCATATTTTCTTCACGACCAGCCGCTATACTATGTCCATAGTCAATTAAGAAATCCCCCGTTTCCTAACCTGACTATCCTAACTTAAAATTCATTCACTCCCCCAAGTAATGAATCTATGTGTGTGCATAACCTAACTTTTAAATAATAACTTCCCTTTTCCACCGTATTCCCCGATACGGTGGTTTTTTTGACCTAAATAAAGCTTCCAGCCAATAACTGACTGGAAGCTTTATTTTACTGATATGCCTTAATCGCGCTGAACTTGTTGCAAGGCATCCTGAACCGCTTCTTTGATTGCCCGGCTCGAAGCTGATGCGCCGGAAACGGCATCAACATCGGTTGAATTCGCCGCAATAATCTCTTTAGGCACTTGATCAACAGCAACTAACCCGACATCTTCACTTTCATGATGTTGGACAACTTCAACATTTTCAATCCGTTGATGACGATACGTTACGCGAACTGTGATTTTACCACCCAGACCACTATTAGAACTGCCTAAATACTGATCTGCGGCTAGCGTGACTTTAGCCGCATTTTCGGCGTCCACAATATCGTTGATACCATTGACGTCATCAGCGGTCACCTCATCGGCATCGGCTTTAGTCGCCGCGGCATGTTCACCCGCTAATTTACCAAAGATCAAGCATTCCGCTAAATTGCCACCACCTTGATAGCAGTTCGCGACGATGCCACCTAATTCACCCGCACCAAACAGATGCGGAATTGGTTGGTCATGAGTATCTAGGATTTGGGCATTTTCATTACGTTGTGGACCACCTTGCGTATTTAGCACGTCATTAGCCGTCGCAATCGCATAGTATGGGCCATCATCAAAGCAACGCATGCTCTCCGGATGGCGACCAAATTCATAATCAGTCCCTAATTGCTTGAACTGATTGAACCGTGCCACCGTGGCTGTTAAGTTTGCCGCGGGCACACCCATCTTAGTGGCCAATTCCGCTAATGATGGGGCTGAAATAAGTTTCGCCATAAACTTAGGATAAGGCAACCGACCTTTGTCAGCTAATTGCTGTTTGAAATCATTGTATTGGGCTTGGTCAAAGACTAAGTATGGGTGTTGGTTCATCATCGGGATCAACCATGACCCATGCGTCTTGATATGCCCATGCCGATGCGGCGCATCTTCTGGGAAGTAGCGGGTCCCGTCATCGGCGGTCACTAGAATACTACCTTGCTTCAACAACGGCCATTGCTCAATCTGACGACCACGTTCATCAGCCGCTTCTTTGAACGTAATCCCTGGTAAGATGCCATGTGATTCATAGTTGGTCATATGCCACATTTTGGCACCCACCGCTTGGGCCATCTTGACCCCATCACCACGGTTAAATAAGGTGCCTAGTGGCGTTAACCGGCGACTATGCAAGTAGGTTTGAACCAACTCAGGATTGTTTTCAAAACCACCCATCGCCATGACGACCCCGTTTTTAGCATGTACATTCAATAATTGACCCTGTCGTTCAATTTGCACACCACGAATAATCCCCGTATTTGGTTCTTGAATCAGCTGTTTGGCGCGTGAATCGAGCCAAATATCGATCTGATCTGTCCGGGACATCACTTGTTGCCGTAAGACCTTCCATAACCCGGCATCTTTATCACGTTTATGCACTAATGCAAAATCAACCGTCTGGCTCCCCTTTAATTCTGGATATTCAGCCATCGTCTTTTTAACTGCGACCGCATCGCCAGGCTTAATATCATGTTTCCAACTAACCGCTTTGATGCCCAAGTAGGTCTCAAAATAAGCTGGAATCTGACTCATCCCGGTTAAGTAAGCTTGTAAGGTCTTTTCGGGCGTAACGAATGGGGCGTTTAAAGCATGATAGTAGTCAGTTAAATCTGCCAAGTTTTCACCCATAACGACGTGTTGCGCTGAATAACGGGTATTCCCACCTTCACGTCCAAATGGCGCCGCTTCAACAATCAACACTTTGGCCCCTTGATCAGCGGCAAACCGAGCAGCCGTTGCACCAGCACCACCAAATCCTAAGACGATGACATCGTAGTGACCTTGC
Source organism: Lactiplantibacillus daowaiensis (assembly GCF_005405085.1). Classification (GTDB taxonomy): domain Bacteria; phylum Bacillota; class Bacilli; order Lactobacillales; family Lactobacillaceae; genus Lactiplantibacillus; species Lactiplantibacillus daowaiensis. The sequence continues at coordinate 49,261 of NZ_BJDJ01000017.1, forward strand.
CACTTTACCGCTACCCTAGCAGTCCCTTGTTGCGTCTTAATCAATTTGATGAAATGTTGAAAACAACTCTCTAGAAAGCTGATCGTATGGCGATCTACCAAATCACCTTGCCCATCAAAAGCTTTAGGTGCAAAGCTCAACATAAATTCATTACCTGGCAGCACGATGGCCCCAACGCCAGGCGCATTTAAGATTTGCCGCAGTTCATCTTGCGCCCGTGACGTGCCTTGAATTCCGAGCGAAGTCCCGACAATCATGACGGGCTTATCCGTTAATGGATGCACACTATAAGATAACCATTCAATCACGCTCTTTAATGCCGCTGGCACCGCGTGATCATATTCTGGTACCCCAATAATGACCCCATCAGCGTTTTCAATTTGGACCACGAGGCCTTGCACCGAATCCGGCAATGACGCATCAGGTTTAGGTTCTTTAAACAACGGCACCTGGTCAATTTCAGCGACCGTCATCGTGACGTTTTGACTAAAGTGATGTTGCATGTATTGTAATAATTCACGGTTATATGATTTTTCGGCATTCGTGCCGACGATTGCGACTAACTTCATTATTCAACAGTCCTTTTCTCAGTAATAACTTGCAAAAGCCCGGGTGGTTGTTTACAGGGTCAATATAACGACTTTTACTGAAAAGGCAACGTATTTTTTTAACAAAGTCCGCAAAACGTTGTCACAATCGATAAAACTAGTGCTTTTACAGCATTAAAATCCGGTTATCAAATCATAAAAGCGCTTTCCTTAGCTAAAAAATAGTTTGCTTTTTATAAATAATATTGATGATTAAACTATGATTTCTGACTTTAGAAAGTCGAATTGCACAATTCTCATCACTAATCATGCCAATTTAGTTGTGATGAAATCCTTTATTCATCAGTATGTTCAGCTAAATCTGCCCCTTAATTAATCCCATCACCTTAAATTATGAATTGACAACTTAAAAATTAAAGTTATGATACCGATGAAGATTCAGAAAGCCAGGGTGGCTTATCAAATCATGTGAATCTTTTATCAAGATCATGATGGCATCATCATGATCGCACCATGCAATTATGACGATATTTTATAGAGGAGTACAGCTTATGATTAATAAAATTAATTGGAAAGCGTTCATCTTGCCGTTAATTTTTGGTATTGGCCTGTGGTTACTCACCCCACTTAAGCCAACCGATATCAACACCGCCGCTTGGCATTTATTCGCGATTTTCGTCGCAACTATCGTGGCTTGCATTACAAAACCACTGCCGATGATGGCCACAACTTTAATCGGCATCACCATTGCGACTCTAACCGGCATCTTTACCATGGATGAAGTCACTGCCGGCTTTGGGAATTCTACTGCTTGGATGGTGGCAATGTGCATGTTCATGGCCGCCGGCTTCATCAAATCTGGCCTAGGTAAACGCATCGCCTATCTTTTCGTCAAATTATTTGGCAAACGGACGTTAGGACTGGCTTATGCGCTATCCGCAGTTGATACCGTCTTAGCCATTGGGATTCCTAGTAACAATGCCCGGGTAAACGGCATTATGTATCCAATCATCGACAACTTAGCACGTGAAATGGGATCTGATCCAAAGAAAGGCACCCAACGAAAGTTAGGTTCCTTCTTGATTTTTAACGAATATGAAGTCAACAACATTACTTCCGGCCTATTCTTAACCGGTCTAGCAGGTAACATGGTGGCCTTAGGTTTGGCCAAAACACAAGGTATCACGATTTCTTGGCTCCAATGGTTTGCCGCTGCGAGTGTCCCTGGCATTTTATCCTTATTGATTATTCCCTTCTTGCTATACAAGATTTATCCACCCGAAGTCAAAGAAACGCCGAACGCGCGTACTTGGGCTGACAAACGCCTAAACGAAATCGGCAAAATGACGATCAGTGAAAAAATCATGTTAACAACTTTCATCTTGGCGATCATCTTATGGCTAGTCGGTGCAAAAATCGGTATCGATGCGACCGAAGTTAGCTTTATCGCCGTCGTTATCTTACTGATCACCGGCGTTTTAACGACCAAAGACATGCTCCATGAAAGCTTCGCTTGGAACATTTTGGTTTGGTTATCTGTCATTATGCTAATGTCCCAAAAGTTGATGATCTTAGGCTTTTTCCCTTGGTTCTCAAAGACTTTAGGTAGCATGCTCCATGGGATGAATTGGGTCTTAGTTTTAATTATTTTATTTTTAGCTTACTTCTATTTACATTACATGTTTCCAAGTGTTTCAACCCAAATTTCAGCCCTGTACGCTGGCTTTCTCTCCGTTGCTATCGGTGCGGGCGTACCACATACGCTAGCGGCATTAATGCTTGCCTTTTGTGGTTCGATCTACTTATCAACGACCCCTTATTCCGCTGGCCCAGCCGCCTTACTTTCAGGTACCGGTTATGTGTCCAATAAAGATTGGTGGAAGCTCAGTGCCATTGTTGGGGTAACCTTCAACATCATCTGGCTCGGTGGTGGACTACTTTGGACTAAAGTCATCGGCCTCTGGTAACTAAAAGCCGCCTTAGCCAAACTAATTTACGTTATACTTAACGTTAGTTTGGGTGAGGAGGCTTTTTTTATGAACGAACGTGATTTAAATTATTTTTGTAGCTTAGTCGAAACGGGTAACTATACGGCAACGGCTAAGCAATTTCAGGTCACGCAACCCGCGATTTCAGCGGCACTAAAGCGACTTGAAACAAAATATCAAACACCACTATTAACCCAACCCAATCATCGTGCACGCCTAGTGACCACGGCTGCGGGACAAGTCTTGTATATCAAAGCCCGGCAATTATTAAAAACCTTTGCCCAAGTCGAGCTTGAGGTCCGACACGCTGATGAACAACAAGTGCGCTTAGGCTTTTCACACGTTGCTGGTGGGATTTGGCTTCCAAAAGTGGTTGAAGCTTTCGCACACCAACGATTATTGGCTGACGTGACAACGGAAGTCGCTATCTCAGTCGAACTCTTAGAACGCCTACGTAATCATAAATTAGACGCTGCGATTTTTTCATCGTTACAACCCATGCAGTCTGAAGACCTGCAAGTCTTCCAATTGGAGACCCATCCCCTCTGCATGCTCGTTAATGTGCAGCATCCATTGAGTCATTTAACCATGATTCGCGCTGAAGATTTACAACAATTCCCAATCATTGCCCGTATGCCGCATTCACTCCCACGAACTGCGTTAGAACGGTATTGTCATCAAAGTAATGTGCGACCTAATATTATTTATGAAGCACATTCAAATCAATTGGTTGAAAAATTAGTAGCTCGTAACTTGGGGGTCGGCTTTGTCATTAGTGATTCCGTCTCATTGAGTCCCAATGTGATCCAAGTGCCGTTAAAACCTAGCCAAGCTATCGACTGTTACATGCAACTAGCTGTGCGGAAGTCTTTCTTACCAAATGCCCATCAAGCCAAGTGCATTGATCTATTGAAACATATCAAAATGCCCACTGATGCATAACGTGATTTATTCAAGTCAAAATCAAGGTTTTAGCCCCATCCCGTCATATTTTCTTCATGACCGGCCGTTATACTATGTCCATAGTCAATTAAGAAATTCCCCGTTTCCTAACTGACCACCCTAACTAAAAAATTCATTCACTCCCCCAAGTAATGAATCTGTGTGTATACCCTAACTTTTTCAAAATTACTTCCCTTTTCCACCGTATTCCCCGATACGGTGGTTTTTTGTATTAGAGTGCGCGCGAGGGCGGGAACTTCTGAGCATTAGCCTAGCTAGTCAATTACTCGGTGAATTTTCCGAGTGGTTGACTAGCGTAGCTAAGCGGAAGACGTTGCCCGAGCAAACACGTTTCGACTCGTCATATAACACCAGCTAAGTCATCTCCAGAGCAATTATTTAGCGCATAATTGGCCTAAGCGGTCCCAACCCCCTGACCAATTTATTCCCGGCAAAATCACGGTTTTAGCCTCGCGGTATCATATTTTCTTCATGATCTCCCGCTATACTATGTCCATAGTCAATTAAGAAATTCCCCGTTTCCTAACTGACCACCCTAACTTAAAACAAATTCATTCACTCCCCCAAGTAATGAATCTATGTGTGCATAACCTAACTTTTTCAAAATTACTTCCCCTTTTCCACCGTATTCCCCGATACGGTGGTTTTTTTATGCTAGCGCGCGGATGGGAAGCAGTATGACTAACAGTCCGAGCAAACATGTTTAAGCGCCATCTCATCAGACAAAACATATCCCATAGTTGGAACTTCTTACCGATTTAGCGTTACAATAACAATAAATTTGGTATTAGTTATAAAAAGGCCGCCAGGTGGCGGCCTTTTTTACTTTATTTTTTAAATAGTGTTGGCTGTTCTAATTTCTGTTGTACTTTTCCCATTACCTTCCAATGCATCATATACATGGTTGAGAAAATAATTGAGTAAAGTATGATGAGATATATGACAAAGTTCAGTAAAGCTATTTGGCCTAACCCAAAATACTTACCAATAATCCAAATCACTAGCGGTGTCTCGATTAAAGCTGTGATAATTCCTGGCACATACTGATGAACTTGTAAACACATTTTAAGATGCAATAAGAAATGAATACCAAAAACCGAAACAGTGGCTACGTATAATGCTTGATTATGTGTGACAAAGCAGATTGCCGAGATGATGATCATCAAACTAAAGAATACAAAAACACCAACATCAAAAGCACTGCCATTTGTAACTGTGCCGAAAAATGGTTTACGTAATTTTTTCATCAAATCAGCTTTTTGGCGCTTCCAGATTGGTACAAATATGACTTCTTCAAAATCATGTAACATAAATAGTAATGGCAAAATCCAATAGCTCATTAACATGTCTATTACCTCCTCTTTTGATGTTTAAAGTATAAGATGTCCAAAATTCAAAATGCATTAATTCAACTTCAACGATACAAATTACTACACTTTGTTACCTTAATCTTCATTAGCTAAGGAGCTTCGTATGAATACTAGAGCATTAGCTTCACAAAATAAAATTATCGCGGCGCTTTTTTTAAAACTTGCGACCGAACCTTTTTCTGACCTAACCATCGCTGAGATTTCTGCAGCTGCCGGTGTATCTCGTAAAACTTTTTATCGCCATTTTTCTAATAAAACCGCCGTACTTAATTGTTATCTTAAACAAACCGTATTCGCCTACTTTCAGCAAGTTAAAAAAGACCATTGTGTGACCTACAAAGAAGTACTCATTAGTTTTTTCACTTTCTGGAATAACGAATACGACAGAATGCAGCTCTTGAAGCGGAACCAATTACTTATGTATACACTAAACCTACAACGTGAGTATATTGTATCGGCTCTACCTAAAGGCGACTTAGCTTGGCATCAAGATTTCAGCACAGAATTAGTTATCGATTTGTTTAGTATCGGTGGTCTTTGGAATGTCTACTTTTATCATCTAGATAAGGAAATCCCACTTGAACCACAGTTTTTAGCCACTGAGATTGTAAACAAACTAAAGACTTTTACTCAGTATTTAGAATAGTAGTTGCAAAAACCGCTAACATGTCCTACACATTATTAACTTAGCTAAGCTTTTTCCCATCGTATTCCCCACTACGGTGGTTTTTTGTTGTGCCAATACAACTTTCCCTAAGATTGTTAGTTAATCAAGCAGTCACTTAAAACACAAAGATACTGAATCAAAGCGTGCGATTATACGCAAACCGTTGACCAAAATCAGCCCTACGCCGTAAGCTGACACTATTTTAATGATTGGGGAGTGACTTTTTATGACAACAACTTTTACGAATTGCCAATTGTTTGATGGGGAGAAAACGATGGTACAACCACATGCTTGGTTTACCGTGGACGACACTGGAAAACTAACTGCGCGTGGGACAGGTGCAGCACCAGCTAGTGAGCATACGGTTGATTTAGCTGGCCAATATGTCATGCCTGGCATGATCAATGCCCATACCCACATTACGATGAACCCTGCGGTCGGTAGTGGCGATACCGGCGTCGATGAAGTTACGGCGACCGTGCGTGCCGTCAACAGCCTACACGACTTACTCAAATCTGGCGTCACATATATTCGCGAATGTGGCTGTACGTTTAACATCGACGTCACGCTTGAAAAACTCCGCGCTGAAGGCAAATTGCCAAAAGTACCCAACATCTTGCCATCTGGTCAACCATTTTCAATCACTGGTGGCCATGGTGATTTACCAAACTTTGGTAAACTTGTGGACTCACCTGACGAAATGCGCAAAGCCGTGCGAACCGCCTTGCGTGATGGGGTCAAAGCAGTTAAATTAATGGCAACCGGCGGCGTGATGACACCGGGCGACTTTATGGATGATCCGCAACTGACGATTGAAGAAATGCAAGTTGCCGTTGCCGAGACCCATCATAAAGCCCATATTGTCGCAGCCCACGCTGAAGGGAACCCTGGGATTTACAACGCCTTGAAAGCCGGTGTTGATTCCATCGAACACGGCTGTTATGTCAACGATGAAGAAATCGATATGATGTTAAAACAAGGCACTTATTTAACCCCAACCTTTGTGGCCGCCTGGACCATTCCAACATTTGGGCCTGGCAAAATGCCAGACTGGGAAGTTAAAAAATCCACAGACGCTTGGGATGACATTTGTAAAAACGTGATGCACGCTTGGCATCGCGGCGTTAAAATCACGCTGGGAACTGATGCTGGGACGCCGCTAAATGATTTTTCAATGACACCAGTCGAGTTCCAATTAATGGTCGAAAACGGGGCCACGCCTTATGAAGCACTGCATACGAGTCAAAATTCAGCGGCATTACTCCAAATTGATGATGAGTATGGGAGTTTAGTCCCAGGGCATTACGCCGACTTCTTAGTCTTAAAGCAAAATCCATTAGTTGACGTTAAAGCCGTACAGCAACCTGACAAAGCAGTTTATAAGAGTGGGATTCAAGTCTACTAAAGTCATCATGACTAAGTGGTCAGTTAAACGCTGACCACTTTTTGTCGTCATTAACGTAGCGTTTGACTGTGATATTTGCTAGAATACGCCTTAACGATGCAACTAGTTAAGGAGGAATTCATGTGTTCTATTTCGACCCAACTTATTTCTTAGTCATCATTGGCTTAGTCATCTCAATGGCGGCTTCCAGCTATGTTAATAGTACCTTCCGGAAATATGATGCTTATCGCAGCCAATCCAATACGACTGGGACTGATGCTGCTCGATTCATCTTGACGCAATCCGGGATCAACGATGTCGGCGTTCAGGCAATTAGCGGGGATTTGACTGATAATTACAATGGTCAAACCAAAGTATTAAGCTTGTCACAATCAACCGCTAACTCGACCTCCGTAGCGGCAATTGGCGTGGCCGCCCATGAATGTGGCCATGCGGTTCAAGATCACGTCAACTACTGGCCAATGCGCTTACGTACGGCACTAGTTCCGGCAGCAAACTTAGGCTCAACGCTATCTTTGCCCATTATCATTGTTGGCGTTTTGCTCAGTTACAATACCACGTTGATCAACGTCGGCATTGCGCTTTTCTCATTAGCGTTACTCTTTCAGTTAGTCACCTTACCGGTCGAATTTAATGCGTCACGACGGGCTTTGCAGATTTTATCGGACGGACAAGTTTTAACTCGCGACGAAGTCCCAATGGTGCGTAAAGTACTAACCGCCGCAGCCTTAACCTATGTGGCCGCAGCGCTATCCACCTTCTTACAATTACTACGGCTAATCTTGCTCTTCGGGGGGCGTCGCGACAACGATTAAGGCCTTAACAAATGCTTAGGGGTTTCTTCATGACATCGCACCGGTTCGTTCACATATTCTTCACACGACCTGGGTATGATTACATCATGGCAATTGAGGAAAAGCTCAATGCTAGCTATACACAACCTAAAATTTTTCATTTACTCCTCCAAAGTAATGAAATTCATAGTGACCTGCGACTCCCCATCGCAGGCCTACCCTACTCCTTTTTCCACCGTATTCCCCGATACGGTGGTTTTTGTATTTAAGAGTGTGCGCGAGGGCGGGAACTTCTGAGCATTAGCCTAGCTAGGCAATTACTCGGTGATTTTCCGAGTGGTTGACTAGCGTAGCTAAGCGGAAGAAGTTGCCCGAGCAAACACGTTTCGACACGTTATATAGAACGAACTAGCCGATTACTCGGCGAATTTCCGAATGATTGGCTTAGCGTAGCAAGCGGAACTGGCAGTCCGAGTAAACACGTTTCGACGCGCAATCTAGCCTGTCACGCAAACTAGAACGCAAGGATACCCAACTAACAACAGGTGTCCTCATTTTCTTACAATTATGATAACTTCAATCAGAATGCTTTAACATTCCCCACCAAACCCGGTATACTAGAAACATGGTAGTTGAATTTGTCACTCGACTATCAACTCTTTTTTCATTTACTCCTCCAAAGTTAATGAAAAATAGTCTCGTTGGGCACTCCAACCTAACGAAACGAACTACTCCTTTTGCCGTCGCGTAAAGCGATGGTTTTTTTGTATCAGCGTGTGCGCGAGGACGGGTTGTCAGTGAGCATTGCCTAGCTAAGCCGATTACTCGGTGAACTTCCGAGTGGTTGGCCTAGCGTAGCAAGCGGAGCTGACAGTCCGAGCAAACACGTTTCGACTCGTTATACCAAACAACCCAATTAAACCGTCCAACGAACTTCCCGTACAGTCACCTAGCTAGTCTGAGTAGAACCCTCGAACTTGCCAAGCCAAAACCAGCAAGCGTATGATAACTAGTGCATAAGGAGTTGATATTGGATGAAGAAAAAAGGGCTGCTAGCTGCCTTAGCGACCCCCGTGGCTTTATTTACAGCCACTTTAGTCGCGAGTGAAAAGTTATATAACTTTGCTTTCAAACGGGTCGATTACGTGCCAGAAACTTCGGCCGATAAACAAAAGTATGCAGATGCTTATTGGGCTTATGTCAACTGGTTGCATCGCCAACCGGTCCAGAAATGGCAACTTAATCGTGATGATGCTGCCAATCATTTAGTCGCCCAATATGTCCCCGCAAAAACAACGAGTCACAAAACCGTTATTGTCTCACACGGTTACAAAGGTGACGGTGAAACCATGGCCAATTATGCTTACATGTTTCACAACATGGGGTACAACGTTTTGTTACCCGACGACCGTGGCCATGGTAAAAGCGCTGGTAAATACATTAGTTTCGGCTGGCAAGATCGCCGCGACTACTTAGAATGGATCGATCAAGTCATTCACAAAAATGGTGCTAATTCAGAAATCGTGCTGTTTGGTGTTAGTATGGGTGGCGCAACGGTGGAAATGATGAGTGGTGAAGATTTACCTAGCCAAGTCAAAACGATTATTGCGGACTGTGGTTATACGAGTATTGAAGAAGAATTGGCCTACTTATTAAAACGCCAGTTCCACTTGCCTAAGTTCCCATTCGTCCCAATTGTAAGTTTTATCAATCGCCACCGCATGGGTTACTTTTTAAGTGACGTCAGTTCCGTAGAACAATTACGTCATAATAAACTGCCGATTTTCTTTATCCATGGTGAAAAAGATGTTTACGTTCCTAGTTGGATGTTAAAGAAGAACTATCGGGCGGCTAACGGCCCCAAAATGATGTGGCAGGTGCCTGATGCCACGCATGCTGAAAGCTTTTGGCTTAATCCCGCCGCTTACGAAAAACACGTCACGGCCTTTTTAAGCCGCTATATGCCAAAATAAAAACATCTCAATGACCCAACGTTTGGTTGGATGATTGAGATGTTTTTTTACGGACTGGTTTTAAAGTGACCAGCCTAAAAATCAACGTCATAATACTAAAACATAACTTCGCCTTACCTAATTAGCATCTGTCGTGTCAACTATGTATGACATAGCGGCTATAAAAAACAGCCCAGTCATCCGGACTGAGCTGCGATTTTTACTGATTGGCAACAATGAGTCGTGCTAAGCGGTCAGCCATCTTTGCCAGATTGGCTGGTCCAGCTTGCATCGCCTCAGCCAACGTCGAAACATGATCAACAATCGGTAGCACTGCGGTGACACCGTGGTCCGCAAACGCCTGATTGGCCCCTTTTTGATTACCGACGAGCAAATAACATGGTTTGCCTGCTGCTTGGGCTTGTTCACTAATCTGAATGGGGACTTTTCCCATAAAGCTTTGGTCATCGACTTGACCCTCACCTGAGATCACCAAATCAACCGTGCCAATTTTAGCCGTCAACTGACTCAATTGGGCAATCAATTGGAACCCTGATTGCACTTGTGCACCTAGAAAATGACGCAAGGCAAAACCAATCCCACCAGCGGCACCATCACCAGTCTGCACACTGACTTGACCAGCCGCGACCGTCATATAATGTTGCATCGCTATATCATAAGCCGGTACATCTGCCACCGCTAAGCCCTTTTGCGGACCGAAAATTGCCGCGGCACCTTGCTGACCCGTTAAAGGATTCGTCACATCAGACGCGTTCACAAACTTGGTCGTCGCTAGTGCAGGACACACTTGCGTCGTCTCAATGCGGGCCACACGACCCAAGTCAGCACCAGTCATCATTAATAACGTATCTTGAGCATCATAAAATTGATAGCCCAGGGCCCGTAAAATCCCAGTACCACCGTCAACCGTGCCACTGCCACCAAGGCCGACGATGATCGTCTTCGCCCCACGCTGCAAGGCATCTTTAATCAATAAGCCAGTCCCATACGTATTCGTATTGTTCGGGGTTAATCCCGATGTCAGGAACTGAATCCCCGATGCGGCCGCAACTTCAATCACCGCGAGTCGTTGGTCAGCAAAATAACCATAAGTCGCTTCGATCGGCCGTTGGGCTAAATCTACCGTTGGCACCGTTAGTGCCACGCCACCCGGTTGATTGGCTAAAAAGGCCGCGACCGTCCCTTCGCCACCATCTGCAATCGCGATTTGTTCGGACGGTATTCCATGGGTTGCGAACTGATCAGCCACGATTTGGTTAGCTTGTTGACTAGTCATCGAATTTTTAAAAGAATCAATTGCAATTAAGGCTTGCATCTCGCCACCGGCTCTCTGAGTTAATAAACTTATTGTCCACCTAGTCGGTTCAAATGACCAGTCAAAATCAACGTAACAGTTTTGCCAGTGCTTGATATTGGCTGACCATCCATTGTTGATAGTTTTGTCCGGTCGGCATCGTTTCAGTGACCTGTAAGACTGGCACGTGGTGTTGTTTAGCTAATTTGACCATATTTGTGACTAACTTATCACTGACTTGTTTATTTTGGACAAAGAAGGCCACTTGCTGATTTTTCAACTGTGTTTGCATTTGTTTGATCACTTTTGGCGATGGATCAGTCCCCTTTTCCACCGCATTTTCAAAATTAACATTCGTCACTTTAAAGCCTAACGCTGATAAGGCATAGTCAAAGACCGGTTCACTAACTAAGACATGCTTAGTTTTGGTCGTCTTAGCCGCTGTTTTAACACTGGCAATCGCACGATCAACCGGCTTTAAAGTTGCAATATAGCGTTTGGCGTTAGCGTCAAACTGAGCCTGATATTTAGGCTGTGCCTGGCCAAATTGCTTGGCTAATGCCAGCGCCACTTTAGGCATCGTTTTCGGGTTATACCACAAATGTTCGTTGTGGCCGGCTTTTTGATGCATCACCTCTTCGCCTACCCGTAAGTAGGTCGCTGCCGGGGCATTCTTGACTAACTTACTCATCCAGCCATCGTAACCAATCCCATTTGCCAAGACGACATCAGCTTTCGCAACCGTCGCCGCAACCTTGGCTGTTGGTTCATAATCATGGGGATCAACTGAAGGCTTATTGATGACTGAAGTCACCTGAACCCGTTTGCCCCCGACTGCCCGCGCAACCTCTCCATAAAAGTTAGTTGTCGTCACCACTTGTAGTTTCGCCGTGTCAGTCGTTGCCGTTGATGACTGTTGCTGGCACCCGGCTAATAAACTAAGACTCCCGACAATCCCCAATACGAACATGATCCATCTATGCTTTCGTTGCATCCTAAATCTTCCTCTCACTTTTTAAATCGTAATCATTACGTTTTAAATTCTAGCAAGATTCAGTTCGTTTGTAAATAGTAATTATTACGATTTATAAAAATCAAGTCAATAAAAAAGCACGGTGAATCGTATTCTATCAACGATTCACCGTGCGATATTAATTTCAAAATTTAGTCATCCAAGCCTAAACGCCTAAAGATATCATCAATGTGCCGTAAATGATAATGATAGTCAAACGCATCATCAATCGCAGCTTGGTCAAGATGTTGCCGAATCTCGGCATTGCCTTCAACTAGCGGCTTGAACTGTAACTGTTCATCCCATGATTTAGCCGTCAATGGTTGCACCAAATCATAAGCACTTTCACGCGACATCCCAGTATCGATCAACTTCAACAACACTCGTTGACTGTAGATCAACCCATAAGTAGCACTCATATTTTCCTTCATGCGTTCTGGAAATACCGTTAAGTTCGTCAAAATCTTGTTGATTCGCGTCAAAATGTAATCCGTTAAGATCGTGGTGTCCGGTAAAATGATGCGTTCAGCAGAAGAATGTGAGATATCACGTTCATGCCACAATGGCACATCTTCATACGCCGTCATCATATGCCCTCGAATCACCCGCGCCAACCCGGTCACATTTTCAGAACCAATTGGGTTACGTTTATGAGGCATCGCTGATGACCCTTTTTGGCCCTTATTAAAGAATTCTTCAACTTCATGCGTTTCGGATTTTTGTAAGCCACGGATTTCGGTGGCAATTACTTCGACACCCGTTGCAATCAAGGCCATTGACGCGACATATTCCGCATGTAAATCCCGGGGTAGCACTTGAGTTGAAATATCTTGTGCCCGTAACCCTAACTTATCACAGACGAACTTTTCAACGAATGGTGGAATATTGGCAAAAGTCCCAACTGCACCACTGATTTTTCCAGCTTCAACCCCTGCGGCAGCATGGTCAAAACGCTCGATATCCCGATTGATTTCGGCATACCACCGTGCCAACTTCAAACCAAAGGTCGTTGGTTCAGCATGGACCCCATGCGTCCGGCCCATTTCAACCGTATATTTATATTTTTTAGCTTGTAACGCCAACGTTGCTCGTAAATCTTGTAAATCTTGACGAATAATCGCATTGGCCTGCTTCAAGCGGTAACCTTGTGCCGTATCGACAACATCGGTACTGGTTAACCCATAATGAACCCACTTACGTTCGTCCCCAAGTGATTCAGAAACATCTCGCGTAAAGGCCACCACATCATGATGAGTCACGGCTTCAATCTCCGCAATCCGGTCAACATCGAATTTAGCATTATCACGAATCTTAGCGACATCGGCCGCTGGAATCTTCCCTAATTCAGCCCAGGCTTCATCAGCGGCGATTTCGACTTCCAACCAAGCTTGGTATTGATTTTCCAGGGACCATACTTTGCCCATTTCGGGCCGCGTATAACGATCAATCATTGCTAATCCTCATTTCTATTTACTCATTTACTAACAAAACACGAACATTATTATAGCATATCGACTACCCAATTAATAGTAACGAACAATGAAAAACTATAGTTAGTTTTCACATCTTTTCATCATAAAACCGGCTTCAATTTAGTTTATCACGATAATCATGAACAATTATAATCAGTCAAAATAAGAACATTCGGATTTAAGGTTGCACTCTGGGGTTAAAATTGCTATACTTTTGGCTGTTGGGTTGGTGAACATTTAGCCAACCAGTGCTATTGAACATTCATAATTAAAATAATTTAATGAGGTGGAAGAAATATGGCATCAGTCGTAGTAGTAGGTAGCCAATGGGGCGATGAAGGTAAAGGAAAAATCACGGACTTTTTAAGTCAGGAAGCAGATGTGGTCTCACGTTACCAAGGTGGCGATAACGCTGGTCACACCATCGTATTTAATGGTAAAACTTTCAAATTACGGCTGATTCCATCAGGGATTTTCTTCCATGATAAGATCAGTATCATCGGTAACGGCGTCGTTTTAAATCCGAAGTCTCTAGTAGAAGAATTACAATACTTACGTGATAACGGCGTCCAACCAGATAACTTACGGATTTCTAACCGCGCTCACGTTATCTTGCCTTACCACATCGTCTTAGACGGTGCCCAAGAAAAAGCCAAGGCTGGCGGTAAGATTGGGACAACTAATAAAGGGATCGGCCCGGCTTATATGGACAAAGCCGAACGAATTGGGATTCGGGTTGCCGATTTATTAGATAAAGATACTTTTGCGGCTTTACTTAAACGTAATCTTGAAGAAAAGAATCAAATTATCACGAAGTTATATGATTTGGAACCATTGAAGTTTGAAGATATTTTCGAACCTTATTATGACTTTGGTCAAAAATTAAAACCATACGTCACTGACACTTCAGTTGTCATTAATGATGCTTTAGACGATGGCAAACGGGTCTTATTCGAAGGTGCCCAAGGGGTCATGCTTGATATTGACCAAGGGACTTATCCTTACGTCACGTCTTCAAACCCCGTTGCTGGTGGGGTAACGATTGGGAGTGGTGTTGGCCCTTCTAAAATCGATAACTGCGTCGGCGTCTTAAAAGCTTACACGTCTCGTGTCGGTGATGGGCCTTTCCCAACCGAACTCTTTGACGAAACGGGTGACTTCATTCGTGAAACGGCGCATGAATATGGGACCGTGACGAAGCGGCCACGGCGGATCGGCTGGTTTGACAGTGTCGTCTTACGCCACGCAAAACGGGTTTCTGGTTTGACTCACTTAAGCTTAAACTGTTTAGATGTTCTAACCGGCTTGAAGACCATCAAGATCTGTACCGCTTATGACTTAAACGGCGAAACCATTTATCATTATCCAGCTAGCTTAAAAGAACTCGAAGCTTGCAAACCAATCTATGATGAATTACCTGGTTGGGACGAAGATATTACCGGTGTTAAGACGCTTGCAGAATTACCTGAAAATGCCCGTAACTATTTGAAACGGATCGAAGACCTAGTTGGGGTTAAGATTGCGACCTTCTCTGTCGGTCCTGACCGTGACCAAACCAACGTGATCGATCACGATATCTGGAACTAACACCCAGTTTTAGCATAAGGAGCCTTTCTCATGGAGATTTTTGATTACGAAGATATTCAATTAATTCCGAATAAGTGTGTCATCAACAGTCGTTCGGAAGCTGATACGACCGTTGAACTCGGTGGTCGTCAGTTTAAAATTCCAGTCGTGCCCGCCAACATGGCGACGGTTATTAATGATGACCTCGCTGCTTGGTTAGCGACTAACGGCTACTTCTACATCATGCATCGCTTTGCACCCGAAAAACGGCAACAATTCATTAAAACCATGCATGATCAACAGCTATTTGCCTCCATTTCAGTTGGGGTCAAACCAAGCGAATATGACTTTATTAACGACTTAGCCGCTGATGGTGACGTCCCAGAATATATCACGATCGATATCGCCCACGGACACGCTGACAGCGTGATCGAAATGATCAAGCATATTAAGTCGGTCTTACCCGCTAGTTTCGTGATTGCCGGCAACGTGGCTACTCCCGCTGCCGTCCGCGACTTAGAAAATGCAGGTGCCGATGCGACTAAGGTCGGCGTTGGCCCTGGTAAAGCTTGTATCACCAAAATCAAGACTGGTTTTGGGACTGGTGGCTGGCAATTAGCGGCGGTCCGCTGGTGTGCCAAGGCCGCTCGCAAGCCGATCATCGCTGACGGTGGCGTGCGGACCAATGGTGACATTGCCAAGTCCATTCGTTTTGGTGCAACGATGGTCATGATTGGCTCCATGTTAGCCGGACATCAAGAATCACCTGGTAACATTTTAAAAATCGACGGCAAGACTTATAAACAATATTATGGTTCTGCCAGTGAGACCCAAAAAGGGGAACACAAAAACGTTGAAGGTAAACAAATGCTCGTGCCCTACCGTGGGCATTTGGCTGACACGTTAAATGAAATGCAAGAAGATCTCCAATCTTCGATCTCATACGCCGGTGGTCGCGACCTTAAGTCGATTACCAAGTGTGATTATGTCGTCGTTAAAAACTCGATTTATAACGGGGATTAACCCTTCAAAAGCCGTTAGCGTAATCTGCTAGCGGCTTTTATTGACAAAAAAAGCCACCGTACGGGGATACGGTGGTTAAAAAAGGGATGTTATTTTCATTAAAGTTTAGGTTATGCACACATATATTCATTACTTGGGGGAGTAAATGAATTGTTAGGTTAGGGTTCAGTTAAGAAACGGGGAATTTCTTAATTGACTATGGACATAGTATACCGACGGGACATGAAGAAAATGTGACGTTGCTAGGCTAAAAACGTGATTTTGAGTTGAATAATTTTGTCATTTAGGCTGGAATTGGTGGGGTGCGGGCTTAATTAACGAGTCGAAACGTGTTCACTCGGGCTGTCAGCTCCGCTTGCTACGCTAAGCCAACTAGTCGGAAGTTCATCGACTAATTGGCTTAGCTAGGCAATGCTCACTGACACCCGCCCTCCTTCACACTCTTACCAAAATCTTTACCGTCATTCTCCCCCAAAACCAGTTATACTTATGGCAAAGACTAATCGAGGTAATGACATATGGAACATAACCGCGTTTTACGGTTGGATCATGGGATTAACTTTCGCGAATTGGGCGGCTATGCGACGACTGGTGGTCAAACGATCAAGTGGCAAAAGCTCCTGCGTTGCGGTGGGATGTCGCTCTTAACGGCCCATGATTTGGCCTATTTGGACGATTACGGCTTACGCTATGATATTGACCTACGCCAAGCTAGCGAAGCGCAGATGTCGCCTGATCGCTATCCAACTCACACTCAGTATCAAAATACGTCCGTCTATCCGTTCGCTGATAACCGACGACTCGACCGGCGCTTGAAACGACTCTTCAAACGCATGACATCGATTGATACGTTTGGGACCCAGACTTATGCCCGGATGGTCACTGATAGTCATCCGGTAACTGTTTGGCAAAACCTATTCGCCACTTTGTTGGCTAATGACCAACCAAATCAATCCGTACTCTTTCACTGTGCCGCTGGTAAAGATCGGACCGGGGTCGCTGGTACGTTGATTATGACGGCGTTAGACGTCCCCCGTGAAACGATCATTCAAGATTATTTATTGACCAATGCCGTCTTTATGGCAGCTGATCAAGTGGATAATGACACGATCATCACTGAAGCCAATAACGGTGATCTGGCAAGTCGCTTTAACTCGGCCTTAAATGTTGAAGCTGATAATTTAAAGATGATTTTTAACGTTTTTGACGAACTCTATGGTGGTGGCTTAGGTTACCTCCGCCAAGTACTTGGCCTGAGTCCGGCCGATATTAAAGACTTACAAAAACTTTATCTAGACTAAAAATATCGCCACCCGCTTTAACTGGGGTTGGCGATATTTTTGTTAAACTTACTATAGAATTGGTGATAACAACCGTGAGAAAGTTTGTTTGAACTTCAACCAGAACGACTGATTTTGGAAATCCTGTACCGTAATCAAACTACTCTTCTTCAAATCGGCCTCGAAAATGCCTTCTAGTTCTTGGGCTAATTCGGTGTCGTATAAAAAGGCATTCACTTCGAAGTTTAACTTAAAGCTCCGAAAATCCATGTTAGCCGAGCCGACCGAGGCCACTTGTCCATCGATCACCATCGTCTTAGCATGAATAAAGCCATTATTGTAATAGTAAATTTTAGCGCCCGCTTCGGCGAGTTCCCGTGCATAATACTGGGTCGCTCGATACACAAACGCATGATCCGGTTTGTCTGGAACGATAATGCGCACATCAACGCCTGACATCGCCGCAATTCGAATCGCATCCAGCACCGAGTCATCTGGTATCAAGTATGGCGATTGAATCCACAGCCGATGTTGCGCGGTGGTAATCATCTTGATGTAGCCGAGCTTAATTTGTTGCGCATCACTATCCGGGCCACTAGAGACAATCTGTAATGACGTATTCCCTTTGACCTTGATCACTGGGAACATCTCATTAGTTGGCATAATCCGATGATCCGGATCAGTCGCGTTCCAATCTCGGATAAACCGTTCTTGTAATTCGAAAACCCCTGAACCGACGATCCGTAAGTGGGTATCGCGCCAGTAACCAAATTTTTTATCACGTCCTAAATACTGGTCACCAACATTAAACCCACCGACGTAACCGACGCGGCCATCAGTCACCACGATTTTCCGGTGATCACGGAAATTCAACCGAAAATCTAAGACCGCGGAATGTGCGCCTAAGAATGGCCGCGCATGACCACCAAGTTCCTCTAAATGTTTAAAGAAACTCCGAAAGGTTCCCATCGACCCCCATGGATCATACAAGACGCGCACGTCAACGCCTTGTTCTGCCTTACGTTCGAGTAAATGCAATAATTCGTTACCAATTTGGTCATTATAAAACGTGTAGTATTCAATATGCACGTGTTTTTTTGCCGCTTCAATATCTTGGAACATTGCATGAAATTTCTCATGCCCATCAGTATAGATTTTGACCCGATTTTTCCGACTCAATAATGCGCCATCGGAATTCAAAAATAAACTGACCATTCCTCGTACCGAACTGGTAACCGCATCAGCTGGCATCAACTCCGATCCCAATTCATCGCGTTGGCGTTGAATCGCTTGGTCTAATCGAATCTGAGTTTCTTTCTTCAAACGGAATAACCGATTCTTCGGTAACTTCCGGCCCAAAAAGGCATAGGCAATAAAGCCGGCCACTGGAATCATGATCAACACTAATAACCATGCCCAAGTCGCCGCAATATCACGCCGATCCCGAAACACCGTAATTACCGCCGCGACCGCGTTAATAATCACGATGAAGTTGATAATTGGCAAAATATATTGCAATTGAGGCACCTACCCTACTTTAATGATAAATTCATTTTAACGCAGATGGCCTTGAGATAATAACATTTTGCGATTGATTAATTGCTTTTTATGGTTGAAACCGCGATAATTTCGTCATGGAGGCTGAAATTATGGTTGCATTGTTCGGGATTCATGGGCTCGGGCCGATTCGCTTGTTTCATTTAAGCGAACGCGTTGCCGGCCCTAAAGGTGCCATTGGCATTTTACTGATTATCATTCTGTTAATCATCGCTTACCGCCATTATCGACGGGAACACTAAATAATGGCTTTGAACGACGCTGATAATTCAAAACATTTAAGCTGACCATCAGTAGATTGACCTTAATGGTGCAATTAAACTTGGTCAGTTTTTTTATTGACGTCCTACATGATGCTATAACTTTAAATAGATAATCAAGCCGCCGCAGTAGCTAAACGAGAATCCCTCAACTAGCTGCTACTGAGGGGGCATCCTTCACTTATTACCATAGTGCGTACGACAGGCTAAAATGGTTATTTGCTGTTCATCGACCCCGTAAATCAACCGATCCTTTTCATTAACACGTCTGGACCAATATCCCTGAAAGTTCCCATGTAATGGTTCTGGCTTTCCAATCCCGCTAAATGGTGTCCTAGACGCATCCTTTATTAACAAATTAACACGCTTTAGGGCTTGCTTATCGTTCTTCAGTAACCACATATAGTCTTCCCATGCATTATCCGTAAACAACTTATTCATCGTCATCAGCTGACGCCAATAAATCATGCTGGCTGACTTTACCATGTTTGGCTTGTACTAAAGATTCCTGTAGCCAAGACAAGTTGGCTGGGTTACTCAAAATATACTGATTTTCTACCATATTGTTATATTCAGCCTCTGAAATCAAAACAGCATTTTGTCGGTTCTTACGTGTAATCGTAATTGGTTCAAAATCATCGGTAGCCTTGTCCATATACGTTTTCAATTCTTTGCGAAAATCACTAAAAGTAGTTGCTTCCATCCTTATTCGCCTCCAATTATATTTATCTTCTCGCCACCAAGTGTACATGATTAAGTACAACCAAATCAAATAAAATGATTGTCCATATGTATATTCTTGGCACGTATACCCTTAATTATGGTATTGCCATTTTAGACGCCCAACAAAATCAACAGCCAACGCCAAAAATCCGTATCGATTTTATCATCTTGTTAATCATCGCTTACCGCCATTATCGACGGAAACACTAACATAACCATGCTCGGTCAACGTTTATTCGGCGTTGACCGATTTTTTTAATTATTGGCAAAAATTAACCTAACAAAAATTATTTTAATATGACCGGCGCTTGAGCCTTAGCTTCCCTCACTTAAGCCCCAGTTTTGACTTGGTCAAAATTGGTTCAATAATTATCAAGCAACGTCCAAATACCCGCTAATTAACCAATTTTAATCATTTTTAGCTATTTTAACCATAGAATAAGTTTAATTCAGTTAAGTTAGCTGATTCAAATTTTGTCAATCCGATTAGAATAGGAGCCACTAAATTGAAATGGGGCGAGTATCATGGATCTTACGCATACACATTTGCTTCGTAAAAAAGATATTGGGGCCATGTTGGCGGATTATCATAGTCCGCTAAAAAAGGAACTCAAAACTTTCGATTTAACCATGCTCGGAATTGGGGCCATCATCGGGACCGGGATCTTTGTTCTAACGGGGACTGGCGCCTTAATCGCCGGTCCCGGCTTGATGATTTCCTTCGTCTTAGCCGCCATCGCCTGCTTATTCGCATCGCTATGTTACGCCGAATTCGCCGCGATGGTGCCGGAAAGTGGCTCCGCTTATACCTACTCTTACACCACGCTTGGTGAAATTGTTGCCTTCATTATTGGTTGGGACTTAATGCTAGAATATCTATTCGCCGTTTCAACCGTCTCGGCTGGTTGGTCTGGTTATTTCCAATCATTTCTAGCGGGGTTTGGCTTAAAGCTCCCAACGATTCTTACCGCGGCGCCGGGCTCAGTCGCCGGGGTGACGACTTATTTCAATTTACCAGCCTTTGCGATTATCATGTTGATCACCTTACTCTTGTCACTGGGCGTCAAAGAAACGAAACGTGTTAATGACATTATGGTCGTCATCAAGTTAGCCGTGGTCGTCCTCTTCATCATTACGGCCGCCCGCTTCATCAAGCCGGCTAATTGGACACCACTCCTGCCCTTTGGGATGAAAGGCGTCTTTGGCGCCGCTTCAAGCGTGTTCTTTGCCTTTATCGGTTTCGACGCCATTTCATCTAGTGTTGAAGAAACTTTGGAACCGTCTAAGACCTTACCAAAATCAATGCTCTTATCTTTAGGCATTTGTACCGTGCTTTACGTCGCCGTTTCCGCTATTATGACCGGCGTTGTCCCCTTTAGAATGTTCGCCAAATACATCGACCACCCCATCTCAGCAGTCTTAGTTTACTCCGGTCAAAACTGGTTGGCTGGCGTCGTCGACTTAGGGGCCATTCTAGGGATGACCACTGTTATGCTCGTTTGCCTATACGGCCAAACCCGGATTTCATTTTCAATGTCACGTGACGGCTTATTATCGCCACTCTTCAGTCGCATCAGCCCCAAGTCTGGCGCTCCAGTTGCCTCGACTGTCTTATTCGGTTGCGTTGCCGCCGTTATCGGTGGCTTCATTCCATTGGCGGACTTAGCTGAATTGGTCAACATCGGGACATTGACAGCCTTTGTACTCGTCTCATTTTCTGTTTTACGACTACGCAAGACGCAACCAAACCTACGTCGACCATTTAAGACGCCGTGGGTGCCATTTGTACCGATCATGTCGATTATTAGCTGTGTCTTCTTACTCATCAACTTGAAACCAGTGACTTGGTTACGGTTCGTAATTTGGTTAGCCATTGGGATGATTGTTTACTTTAGCTATTCGATCAAGCATTCTAAACTTGGTAATGCCCAAGCCGCAGCAGCCGTTAATGAAGATAAAACAACTAAATAAGTCCTAGCGAAAAGCCACAGCCGGATTACCAGCTGCGGCTTTTTTATGAGTCATGATGCGTTGGACTCACAGAGGAAAAGCCCCAGCACCAGTCTGGTTACTGAGCTTACCAAAAGCGGGCTCAATTTTGCATAAATTAATTAATTTTCATTCGGATAAAGCGCCACTATTTTTGAAAACGAGTATCCTAATAGTCACAACTGAATGCCAAATTCTGGGGGCCATTAAAATGGAAAAGCAACGAATCCAGACGCGGTCAATCTTTGGCATGCTCATCACGTTAGGTGTCGTTTATGGGGATATTGGAACGTCACCACTTTACGTTATGAATGCCATTATTAACGATGCCGGACCACTAAAAAAAGCCACGCCAAGTTATGTGCTTGGCTGTGTCTCATTGATCTTTTGGACATTAATGTTAATTACGACGGTCAAGTACGTCTTGATTGCCTTACGTGCCGATAACCACCATGAAGGTGGCATTTTTGCGTTATACGCCTTAGTTCGTAAGCAAGCCAAGTGGCTCATCTTACCCGCCCTAGTTGGGGGTGCCGCACTATTAGCTGATGGTACCCTGACGCCTGCAGTGACGGTGACTTCCGCTGTCGAAGGGTTAAAAGGCTTACCAAATATGGCCGGTTTTAGTCAACATCCGCTATTGATTCCGTTAACCGTAACCGTGATTTTGTTTGGCTTATTCATGATTCAAGGTTTTGGGACTGCCGCTATTGGTAAATCTTTTGGCCCCATCATGTTGCTCTGGTTTACAGCCATTGGCGTCGTTGGCCTAGTCAATATTGGGCATGCGCCCATGATTTTAAAAGCATTCTCGCCACTTTACGCGCTGCAAGTGCTCATCAGCCCGACAAATAAAATTGGGATTTTCATCCTCGGCAGCGTCTTTCTCGCCACAACGGGTGCCGAAGCGTTATATTCCGACTTGGGACATGTTGGTAAAGCTAACATCGATGCAACTTGGCCCTTTGTTTATCTGATGTTAATTCTCAACTACCTTGGTCAAGGGGCCTGGATTTTACAGCATTATCAATTAGCTGCCTACCGCGATGCCGTCAATCTTAATCCCTTTTATGCGATGATTCCGGCCAACTTACAAGTCGCCGCCATTATCCTGGCTACGCTGGCCGCCATCATTGCGTCACAAGCACTGATTACCGGTTCATATACATTAGTCGACGAGGCCATTGGTCTGAAGTTCTTACCGCGCATGATCATCAAACATCCCAGTCAAGTCCGGAGCCAAATCTATATTGGCGCAGTGAACTGGATGCTTTGTGGCGTGACTTTAGGCATCGTCTGGTTATTTCAAACCTCGGCCCACATGGAAGCAGCTTATGGCTTAGCAATTACGATTACCATGCTGATGACAACCTTACTCCTGACCCAATTCGTGAAGATGCATGGGCATCAGCTAGCCGCCCTGGCGTTATTATTAGGGTTTGGCACCTTGGAGTCGATTTTCTTAATCGCTAGTCTCACCAAATTTATCCATGGCGGTTACTTAACGCTCGGCTTGACCTTTGTGATTTTCTTGATTATGGTCATCTGGTACTTCGGCAACAAACGCCGGCTGCTCTATAATCGCGACCAGGAACAAGTCAGCCTACTCGATTATCGCCAACAATTAATTCAACTGAGTCATGACGATAGTATCCCATTATTTGCGGCTAACCTCGTTTATTTAGCCAAAGTCGACGCGACTTATCACGTTAAGCGCTCGATTCCGTACTCGATTCTCGACAAGCGACCGAAACGCGCTAAAGTCTACTGGTTCATCACGATCAATGAAACCAATCAACCATATGATTGTAACTACACCGTCGACATGCTCGGGACCCGTAACATCGTTGAAGTCCAATTGAATCTAGGATTTAAAAAATCACAACATGTCACGATCTACTTACGCGAAATCGTCAATGATTTGATTGCCAAGCAAATCATTGACCCCCAGCATCCCCATTACGGTACGGTCAAACATCGCCAAGTTGGTGACTTTAAATTTGTCGTTCAAAATCAACAGATTATGGACTTAAGTAGTTACCCAACGATGCGTGAGTTCGACCGGTTCCTCATTGGCGGTCGCGTCCTCTTACAAAACATTACGCCGTCAGCTGCCATTTGGTATGGGCTGGAATTCAGTGATGTCTTGGAAGAGACGATTCCATTATTCACGACTCCGGCAACGGAAAATACGTTGACCAATCGGGCCGTACGGCATCAAATTCAGCCGCCACAATAAATAAAACCAGCTTAGCGCTAAACTAAGCTGGTTTTTTAACACCTATTTTGACACGATTCGTTTCGGCTTTTCAGAATCTTGAACACCTAAAATGTCTAAGAAGAAGGCAACGATTGGAATCCCAACGATCAAACCCCAAGCACCTAGCAGACTTTCCATAATAATCAACGTAATAAAAGTGGCAAAGACGGGTAAATCCGTCCGATCCGCCATTAAGCGTGGGTGCAAGAAGTAAGATTCAAACGCATGGATAATAATCACTAATACGATGATTTCAACGACTCGAATCAACCCACCAGAAGCAAAGGCTAGTAACGTCAATGGAATCATCGACAACAAGACCCCGGCAACCGGCACCAGCCCTAAAATAAAGACAATGATCGATAGCACCATGATACTTGGCATCCCAATAATCACGAACCCAATCGTCATTAGGAGTGTATTGATCGTACAAATGATCAATTGCGTTTCGATAATCTTACCAAGAATTAACACAAACTTCCGGGTCAAGAAATACACGTTATGAAAGAACTTACTGAATTTCGAACTTAAGAATTGGCGGCCAAAGCTAACCATCCGCCCACGTGTCAGGCTGAAGATAAAGCTTAAAAAGATTGCCATCAACACGTGGGTAAACCCAGTCCCAATCTGACCAGCCTCTTTAATCCCAGTCAGTAAGAGTGACTTACCATTTTGAATTAGCTCACTACTATGAATCGCTTGATTGATCCATTTATCAATATTTTTATTCAAGACCGGATGATTTGTGATGGCTTTAGCCAGCATATCCGGAATGACTTTAAGTTGCGTCACTAGTGTCGGTGCTGCGTATGACAGCGCCCCGATAAAGACGCCGATCACCACGACATAAACAATGATCACCGCGATCCAATACGGGATATGGGCCTTTAAGTTCAACCAGTGACTAACTTTTACCGCTAAAAAGGCAAAAATCACTGTCAACAACACCACGGTCGCAAATCCCCGCATCAAGTAAATAATCACGATTAAAAATGCCAACGTCAAATACATATCCACATCATCGCGCTTCAAAAACCGGATAATTCGATCCATAAACGAGCCCCCAAAATCTTTTGCTAATAGTCATTATAGCATTGCCCTACCGAAAACACGGGGTCATCCCCCTCGCTTAATGGAAACTTGACTTTCAAAATCAGAACCGGTAGAATGAGTTCAACATTAAAGAACGATTAAAAGATGAGTAAACTAAGGCAACCGTTTAGCGAGCATCGGGGTGGTGAAACGATGTCGGTCCCTTAGTTGAAGATGGTCTTCGTTACAACGTTATATCAGTGAATGCTGTGCACAAACTGGTATCGACCTAACTGCCCGTTATCGCAGTTGCGGATCGTGCACTAGGCACCGTCCGTTCGAGGAAACGTGGTGTAAACCCGTTTTGAATCCAGGTGGTAACCCGGCCTAACCGTCGTCCTGATTGACTTTAGTCAATCGTGGACGGCGGTTTTTTTCGTTCTCAACCTAACTTTAATGAATGAGGTGCTTTAACTATGACAGAATCAACTTTAACACGACCATTTCGCTATGACGTGGTCGGTAGCTTATTACGACCAACCGTTTTAAAACAAGCGCATGCCCAACTCGCCGCTGGTGAAATCACTGCCGACGAAGCCTTAACGATTCAACAAACTGAAATCAAACGTATTGTCGACGAACAAGTTAAACTCGGTCTACATGCAGTCACTGATGGCGAATTTTCACGTAGTTGGTGGCATTTAGACTTCTTATGGGGCTTAACTGGTGTCGGCAAGTACGACTATCATCAGAGTTACAAATTCAAAGGTGATCACACCCGGACCGATAATGCCGAACTCGTTGGCAAAATCGCTTATAATCCCGACCATCCCTTCTTTAAGGCCTTCACTTACTTACAATCAATCGTTCCTGATGGGGTCTTAGCCAAACAGACGATTCCATCACCTACCATGCTCTTCCGGGATAATCGGAGTGATAACTGGTCACAATTTTACGATAGCTGGGACGCTTATTTGACCGATCTAGCAGCTGCTTACCACGCGACCATCCAACACTTTTATGACCTTGGCTGTCGCTATATCCAATTAGATGACACGACTTGGGCATTTCTAATCAGTCAGCTTAACAATACGGATCTAAGTGCTACTGATCACGCCCACTTTGAACAAGTCGCTAAAGATAGCGTCACCGTCATTAATGCGGCATTACAAGACTTGCCAAGTGATTTAACCGTTACGACGCATATTTGCCGGGGGAACTTTAAGTCAACTTACCTCTTTTCTGGTAGCTACGATGTAGTCGCTAAATACTTAGGCCAACTCAAGTACGACGGCCTATTCTTGGAATACGACAATCAACGCGCTGGTAACTTTGATGTCTTAGACCAAATTTGGAATGGTGATGCCAATAAACGCATCGTCTTAGGTTTGATTACGTCAAAGTTTCCACAACTAGAAGACACTGAACAGCTTAAAGCCCGGATCCAAGAAGCTGCCATTAAAGTACCACTAGCCAACTTAGCACTATCGACACAATGTGGGTTTGCCTCAACTGAAGAAGGTAACCAACTAACCGAAACTGATCAATGGCACAAGCTCCAATTAGTCATTGAAACGGCTAAAGCGGTTTGGCCAGAAGCTTAGCAGCCAACAAAAAAACGATAATCACGACGTCAATTAACGTCGTGATTATCGTTTTTTGATTTAGCTTTCAAGTTGGATAATCGCCTGTTCAAGTGCCGCCGCAGTTGTGCAGGCTTGCTGCAAGACTTGTGCTGTCATGGCTTCACGATGGTCAAAATCTAGTGCCGTACATAGCGGCACGACGACAATGGCATAGTCATGTTGTGGTTCATCGGTTTGATGCCACTTACTGGCTTTAAAAGCCGCATAATATGTCGTTGTTACTGCGGCATTCTGTCCCATCAACCACAATTCTAATCGCAATTGTGCATGATTCAACACCAAACCAAATCGTAACTTACGAACCCGCAAAGACGCATTAAAAAATGGAACGTAAGTGTAATCCAAGTAACCTAATGACAAATTCCCGGTTTGATAACTCGCTGGTAACTGACGCTTTAGCGTTGTCACATATTGTACTAACATTTTATACGTTCGCTGTAGTTCACCTGATTGTAGTTGTGCTTGATACTGTTGTAAGTCCATCACATTCGCCTACTCACGGGTCGTCCGTGAACGCCACCGCCGTGCTGGCCGCGGACTGCTCGCTTTGACCGGCATATTTAATAAAATCACACCAATAATAATTGCCATAAAGCCAACCGTTTTAGGACCGGTTAAAACTTCACCAAAAGCCCAAATGCCAACCAATCCCGTAATCGCTGTCCCAACGCCAGCCCAAATGGCATAGCCGACGCTTAACGGAATCTTTCGTAAGGCTAACGAAAAGCTAAAGATAGCTAAGCCGTATAATAACATACCAGCCATGCCTAACCATAAGTGACTAAATCCAGCCGAGACTTTTAATAAACTCGTCCCCACGATTTCGACCCCAATTGCTAACACTAATTGCATCCATGCGCGCATTTCGCCGCCCCCTTTTAAATGTTAAGTAAAATTGCCCCAATCACAATCGCCATTAAGCCGCTAATTCGAGCGACACTCAAGCGTTCTCGATAGACAACGACCGCTAAGATAACCGTTGCAACGGTCCCTAAACCGGCCCACAAGGCATACGTTACCCCGAGTGGTAAGCGTTGCATTGCTAACGTTACTAAAACTAACGAACTAAAATAACCTACTAACACCATTACGCTTGGTATCAAATTTCGAAATCCATTTGCTTTTTTCAAGAAAAAGCTCCCGATAACTTCCATTAAAATACCACCAAACAATAAGCTGTATGCCATGTTTATCACCTCGCAAAAAAATTCAGCTGTCCTACCATTCTACTGGAGGAATATATAAAACGCAATCAAAAAGATACGCCTGGCTGATTACAGTTTGATGACAAAATTGATCGACATAAAAAACGGGGACTCGTTGGTTCACGAATACCCGTTTTCAAATGTTAGTTTAACTTGATTTAACGCGGCTGTTTCCGGCGGCTGCCTAACCAACTTAGCCCACTCAATAATACTAGGCCTAACACTTGCCACCAAGCGCCTGGTTTGGTTTCCGACGTCACTGGTAACGTCGTCGACTGGGTCTGCTGCTGTGCTGGTGCTTTAGTCGATCTGTTAAGACTAGCGGTTGAATCAGCCGAAGCACTCAGTTGCTTAGTTCCCCCAACCTGCTTAACAGCCGGTGACGACTTATCAGCGCTGGTTTGCTGACCGGTTACAGTTGGCTGCTTTGGTATGCCGGGCTTTACCGGTGTTGGTTTCACCGGTACTGGTTTGGTTGATTCTGGTGTCTCCGGTTGTGGATCTGGCTTAACACCTTCGTTACCCGTTGGATTAGACGGCTGTTCACCGGGGTCTTCTGGTGTCGGTGGTACTACCGTCGACGCAACCACTGTCACCGTTGCAGTTGCCGTAATTGGCGTTAGCATTGGATTTTTAGCATAACGATACGTGACGTGATACACGCCTGGTTGTTGCCAGTTGACTTGCCCCGTAACCGTTAAGTCGGTCAAAGTAAGTGGTTGACCATTATAATCCGTCGCCACAACTAAGTTATCACCTGCTTGCCAAGCTTGCCCTGCCGTCAGTTGGCTGTTTTTCACTTGCAGTTTTGCTTGATTGGCTAAAATGGTCACATTGGTCACTTGCTGCTTAAGCTGGCCAGTCCCATCCGTAAAACTAAAGGTGACGATATACTGGCCCGCATGCTGCGCATCGATTTTAGTGACAACTTGATGGGTCTTCGCATTGGTGATCCGATAGTCTAATGCTGTAACGACTTGGCCAGACTCATCTTGCGCGCTAGCTTGATGTAACCCGACTTGCCACTGGCTCTTTTTGTCTGCAATCAATGTCACATCTTTAGCGGTAATGCCACTTTGTGACGCTAAGACCGTGACCCAAGCAATAGCTGTTGCGGTATGGCCCTGGTCATCGGTATATTGATACGTAATTTGATACTTGCCCGGTGCCGTTAACGGTCCACTAGTACGTGCCAACCGTTGTGATGGTCCGATTGGGGTAACCGTTGTCAACACGTGTTGATAATCAGTTAATGGCCGGCCTAATTCATCGGTCACACTGGCTAAGTTATCTGTCGGTTGCCAAGCAAATGTCTTGGGACCAGCATAAAACGTTAAGTTGGTTTCTTTCAAGGCGAGTTTAACCCGATAGCGGACATGGACTTGGGTCGTCTGCTGAACCGTATAATCGCCTGCTTTTGTCTGATACGTATACGTTGCGGTATAGTCCCCAGGGTGCGTCAAGTCTAACGGCTGATTCCAGGTTACTTTTAAATCGGCTAGCTGCAACGGATTACCTAGCTCATCAGTACCACCTTTGAAGTTAGCCGCAACCGACCAGTTAGGGTCATCATCAATGTACAGTGATACTTTAGCTTGATCAACATTAACAACTGGTACGCTAGACCGTAAGTACGTCATCGTTTCCGCCGGTGCTTGCCCTACAGCATACAACGCCATTAACGCATCCGATGAGCGACCCTGCTTCAAGTCAGTAGTTGGATACCACTGACTTTGATAACCTGTGGTACTGGTTATCGTTGGTAGGTTCACATTGCCAGAATCATCCTTTAAAACCACTTGCGGGCCGACAGTTAATTTGGTTAAGGCAGTTGTCCCGGCTAGAAAATCTTGGAGCCCTGAAGTTTGTTCAGTGACAAAATAATCTGCAGAATTCATAGCATTGACAAGCTCCTGATAACTCGTAAGTGCTAATATTTTTTTGCTATAAAACATCTCAAATGATTGCGTACTAGCCATATTAAAATGGCTAATATCCAAACTGGTTAATGCACTATCGTTCAAAAAGAGCCAATTAAAAGCAATCATCTGTGACGTATCAATCCCAGATAAATCAATACGCTTTAAACTGCTACAATTAGCAAAAGTTCCCCACAGCATACTTTGCTGCGTTGAATTAAATTGTGACAAGTCCAAAGTCAATAAACTACTACAATTAGCAAACATAAGCGCGGCTTCGGTTAACGAATTACCTCGGAAGGAAGCTAGATCAACCGTTTGCAATGACGTATCTCCGTAAAACATCCAATCCATATTCGTCACATTTTCAGTTGCAAATGAAGATAAATCTAAATCTACCAAAGCTGTACAAAACGCAAACATTCCTGACATATCATTGACCCGACTCGTGTCAAAGTTAGCCAATTTCAAGTTAACTAAGTCCGTACAATTAGCTAGCATATAACTCATATCTACTACTTGACTGGTATTCAATCCACTTAAGTCTAAGTCGGTTAAGCTAGTACAATCACTGAATGTCTCACTCATATCTGTTACTGCACTTGCATTTACGTTACTAAGATTGAGGTCTGCTAAATTCGTACAACTACTAAACATATTCTTCATATTAGTTAAATTGCCAATGTTTAGATCATGCATATCAATGGCCTTCAAGCCAGTGCAACTGCTGAAAAAGCCACTCATATCTGTTACATTTGAAAAATTGGCTTGACTTAAGTCGATATTAGTTAGTCCTGTACAACCACTGATAAAGTGACTCATATTTGTCACTTTACTTGCATCAACTTGACTTAAATCTACACTAGTCAGACTAGTGCAGCCGCTTAGTAGGCCACTCATATTAGTTACCTGACTAGTATCAGCTTGACTCAAATCTACGCTGGTCAGACTAGTACAACCACTTAGTAGGCCACTCATATTAGTTACCTGACTAGTATCAACTTGACTCAAATCTACACTGGTCAAACCAGCACAGCCACTTAGTAAGTCACTCATATTAGTTACCTGACTAGTATCAATTTGGCTCAAATCTATATTAGTCAATCCAGTACAGCCACTAAATAATGCCGATAAATTCGTTACATTGCTCGTATCCAATGGACTCAAGTCAACAGTAGTCAATCCGGTGCAATCTTTAAACATACCTGATAAGTCCATCAATACCGAGCTTTTTATAAAGCTCAGATCAATAGCAGTCAACCACGTACACCCTTCAAATGTATTGGAAAATATACGAGCTTCAGAAGTATCTAATAAACTTAAATCAAGATTCGTCAGAGATATACATTTAGCAAACATCGCACTAAAGTCAAAGACCTCTGATGTATCAAATTTAGATAAATCAATGGTTTTTAATGATTGACATCCTGAAAACATGCCCTCTACTAAATCAAGTCTGACACTAGGGACTGTCTGAAAACTAAAAATTCAGGTATAATCTGAGGAAAAACGAATCGAGGCATTCCGATGACAACACC
>NZ_BJDJ01000018.1 GCF_005405085.1 Lactiplantibacillus daowaiensis
GTTTGCTACTAATTAAATTAGTAGACCCTACACATTTGATTCGTCGAAACTTTGTTCAGTTTTCAAAGGTCTAAATCCGTTGGTTGATTGCCTCAACACAACTTAATCAGTTTATCATTGTGACAGATAACTGTCAACAACTTTTTTAAATCAATTAATTAAGTGACGTGGTTGATTTGTTCAACACAACGTTTATAAGAATAACAAATCAATTTCAAACTGTCAACTCTTTTTAAGAAGAATTTGAATAATTATGCAATTGATGTCATTCATTAATAACGCTTGAACCGCTACGGTTTGGCTGTTTAACAGCACCTCTCGCAGCGACAAGTAATATCTTACCAAGGATTAGTATGCAGGTCAAGCGATTTTATGAATTAATTTCAAAAAGACGATTTCACTGCCAAAACATCCAAAAAAGGATGCCGCTAATGCGACATCCTTCCTTAATATAACCTATTTCGAACTGCTGCTAGAACTACTACTGCTGGAGCTAGATAGTTCTGGTGCATCGGTCTTATATAGATCAACAGTTGACTTGCCCTTATGTTTCGACAAGACACTCGTCTTATTCTCTTTTTGAATCTCTTTTAACGACTTCAAAGTCTTCGATACTTTATAACTGTACTTAGACTTATCGACCTTCTTAAAGCCCTTCGGTGTATAGAAACGGAGTAAGTCCCCTTCAATGACCCGATCAGACAGCGAAAGTTCAGTCGTGACATGATTTTGCATCTGCTTGACAGTCTTCTTCTGGGCAGCGGTTGGATTCTTAATCTCAGCCCCCGTCTTTGAGTTATAAATTGTACTCCCAATCTTACTATAGGTCGGTGAAACGAAGTTCCCATTTCTAAAGGCCACGGTCTGGTTGTGTTGTTTCGACAAGAGATCGGTCCCAAATTGAATATAGTCGTTCTTTACCCCTAACAAGTCTAATAAGGTTGGTAAGACGTCGATTTCACCACCATAAGTATGGTTGATCCCGCCTTTAAGCCCCTTCATATGAATCATGAATGGAACCTTTTGGAATTGTGCCAAGTCGTAACTCGTGATGGTCTTCTTCCCTAATAACTGTGCAATAGCTGCGCGGTGATTATTCGAAATCCCATAGTGGTCCCCATACAAGACAATCATACTATTCTTATACAAACCAGCCTTCTTCAAATAGCTTACGAATTCGGCAAAAGCTTGATCCAAATAGTGCGCTGTTTGGACGTACCCATCTACAGTTGAATCCCCAGTCGTTGTTTTGGCAATACTTTGGTTTTGTTTATCTAGCGTATATGGATAATGGTTGGTCAAAGTAATCAGCTTTGCATAGAACGGTTGTGGTAACTGTTCGAGATACTTCACCGTATCCTTAAAGAAGATCTTATCCTTTAGCCCATACCCAATGTTGTAACTCGACTTCTCCTTATAATATGACGAATAGAAGAAGTAATTATATCCCCAGGACTTGTAAGCATTGTCCCGGTTCCAGAAACTAGCCACGTCCCCATGGAACGCTGCACTCGTATAACCTTGTTTCTGTGCCAAAATAGCTGGTGCTGCTTGGAACGTGTTCGAAGTCCCATATTGGGTCATCGCAGAACCAGTTGGTAACCCAAATAAGGAGTTTTCAAGCATCATTTCAGCATCGGAAGTCTTCCCTTGAGCCACTTGGTTATAGAAGTTATCAAAACTCAACGTGCTCTTATTATGATAGAACTTGTTTAAGTTCGGCGTAACTTCCTTACCATTGACCTTATAATCAATTAAAAATTGTTGGAAACTTTCCAAGTGAATGATAAAGACGTTTTTACCTTTAGCCTTACCATAATACTTGATATTGGTATCAGCCTTATTTTTCTTCAAATAAGCTAAGACACTCTTCAAATCACTACTGCTAGCTTTAGCTCGGGTCGCACTTTCCTTTTCAGTCTGGTAGAAACTATACCCAGCATAGGTGTTTAGCCCTAAATACTTCACAATATAGTTATTATCAAACGTCCGGGTCAGTAATTGTGAACGATCATGTTCAGACATCCCCAAATCGACAGCAAACAACGCGACCCCAATCATGGTCAACGTCGCCGCGTACCGAATCTTAAACGGCCGCGGATCAATGCGAATAACCTTAAAGACTAGGAGCAAGATTAATAAAACCACGTCCGCATAAACTAAGAAGTCGGTCGCATGGATAATCTGACCCAAGCTGGTCCCTAGGTTATTACTAGCAGCCCCGGAACTCTTAATGACCCCGGCAGACATAAAGTCTGAGAATTCACGGTAGTACAAAATATTGGCAAATAGCCAGGTGGTTTGTAAAGCATCGATGATCATCATCATCCAATACTTTAACCGGCCCCGGAAATATAACGCGATTCCCAATAAGATAATCGCCGTTGGGAACGGATTTAAGACCAAAATAAATTGCTGGACGGCACCTTTAACCCCCAGCGTAAACTCTGTCTTATACGCGATATATGTCTTTAGCCAAAATAAGACCACGGTCAGCGTGAAAAAGCCTAAGGTTGTATTGACTTTACCAACCGTGTTTTTGATAAATTTGGGCATCATAATTCCTCCGTCATTGCTATTAACAAATCCATATTATAACGGTTGAGTGCTCGTTCGCAATTACTTGAAGATTTCTTCAACAATTCTTCAATATTCAACGCATAATATGGATCAGTCTATAAAATATCTAATTGGCGGAAATGCTAATTGTCCGTTAACAAGTCGTATAGTTCAATCGCAACTAAGTCGATGTTATCGAATTCAAATGTTTGGTCCGGATTGAATTCTTGTAAGGTGTAAGTTGACGTTGCTGGGTCATAGGCAACTTGACCGCGTTCAACGCCTTCCTTTTCGAACCGTCGTGATTGTACTTCGGTTGCTTCAGTATTACGCATTACTTCTAATCGTTTGAGAATTGCTGATAATTCAGATTTTTCCATTATAATAATCTCGCTCCTTAAGTTTTGTTTTCATTCTAGCAAAAAATGAGCTACATAGCACCCTTTTTAGCGATAAAGCTCACTTTAAGACCAAAATTCGCCTTTTTAATTATAACCCAATCCGACCAATTGTCCCTACCAAGATGTGATAAAATTAACCTAACTTATAAAAATACAAAGGAGCCCTTCCTATGACGTTATTTAGAGATGATCTTAATGATACGATTGCCCAGATTCAAGTTTCGACGATCCGCCAATTTGATGAAGAAGTCAGTGCAATTCCTGACATGGTCAAACTAACTTTAGGTGAACCAGATTTCAATACTCCAGAACACGTTAAAGCCGCCGCTAAAAAAGCGATCGACGATAACTTCTCTCACTATACTGGGATGGCTGGCTTACTTGAATTACGTCAAGCCGCTGCTAAGTTCCAAGAAAAGAAATACGGGTTACACTACGATGCTGAAGATCAAGTCTTAGTTACCGTCGGGGCAACTGAAGCCATTGCGACCGCCTTGACCACGATCTGCAATCCTGGTGACGCGATTATCGTGCCATCGCCAATCTTCCCAGCCTACATCCCAATCATTCAAGAAGCGCGCGCTACCCCACTCTTCATGGATACTGGCGTCAATGACTTTGTCATCACGCCACAAATGGTTGATGACTTTATTGCCGCTCACCCAGACGAACACTTCAAAGGGATTATTATGAACTATCCGAATAACCCAACCGGTGTGACTTACGTTGAAGACGAAATCAAAGCCTTAGCTGCTTGCTTCAAGAAGCATAACCTTTGGGTCGTTTCAGATGAAATCTACAGTGAATTAACTTACGGGAGCACCCACGTCTCAATGGCGAAGTTTATTCCGGACGAAACCATTTTAATCAATGGCTTATCGAAGTCCCATGCCATGACTGGTTGGCGCATCGGCTTCTTATTTGCTTCTAAAGAAATGACCGCGCAAATGAAGAAAGTTCACCAATATTACGTCACTGCAGCAACTACCGTGGCCCAAAAAGCCGGGATTGAAGCTTTAGACAACGGGATTGATGATGCCATTCCAATGCGTGAAGAGTATCAAAAGCGCCGCGACTTCGTTTATAAGACGATGAACGGCCTTGGCTTTAAGATTGCACGACCAACCGGGGCCTTTTACATCTTTGCTAAGATTCCAGCCGGCTTTGAACAAGATTCAATGGCCTTTTGTAAAGACTTGGCTCGCAAGAATCACCTCGCCATCATTCCAGGGACTGGCTTTGGTGAACAAGGCGAAGGCTACGTGCGCTTGAGCTATGCTGCTAGCATGGAAAAGCTTGAAAAAGCAATGGACCGTTTAACCGCTTATATTCAAAACGCTGATAACAAAACAGCTTAATTACCACTAACGAAAAGACGTTACCACAACTAATCTCAGTTGTGATAACGCCTTTTTAATTTGCAAAAGCTAAATTTAAATTCAATGGTTGTTTCACTGTCGTCGTTGTCGCCCATTGCATCGGGCCACCAATCGTCACCGCTGTTGGGGTCACGTATTGAATCGTCGTGGTGGTCCCGGACAACGGATCCGTTAAACGTAACCGCATGACTGGGGTCCGTGCAGCCAAGTAGTTTGGTCGATTTTTCAACAAGCTCACAGCTAATTGTTGCGTTGCCTGAAGTGGTTGCTTTTGATTTTCCCATGCACTGGTTGTTGAAGCCGCCACTAAGCTTAACGTCGTCTTAGTGCCTGGCACCCGATAGTTCACGGTCGTTGGGGCAACTTGATGATAAACTTCTTGTTGTTTTAACATCAAGCGCAAATTGTTATTGGCCGTAAACTTCCATTTTGACCCCAGCGTCGTGGCAATCATGCGCCGCCCATTTTGATGGAAAGTCGCGACTAAACAGCCCCCAGCTTGGTCCGTATATCCGGTCTTTAAGCCATCTACCTTGACACGGGCATCATAATAACTTTGGCCTTTTAAAATCAACACCGAGGTTGGGACCCGATACCCATGAATCTTGACCGCACTCTGATTCGATACTTTAACGATATCTGGATATTCATTGACTAAATGTTGCGCCACAATCGTAATTGCCTTGGCCGATACCAGGTTTTGCGCCGTATCGCTCGTGCCTTTGAGATTCAACTGATAGGTCGTTAAATCAGTATTGTCTAAGCCCGATGCGCTGACAAAGTTCGCTTCCAAATCCCATTTTTTAGCCTGGGCATTCATCATGGCAATAAATTTCGCATTACTGCCACCGACATATTCGCCTAACGCGATCGCACTACTATTAGACGACCCGACTAGCGTGGCGGCAAATAGTTGCCGGACCGTAAACTGATACTTCTTGGCCATCGGCATGGTCGACAACGTACTGCTCGTCGCCATTTTGCGGACATTGCTTTTTATCGGCACATTATCAGTCCATTTGATTTTACCTTCCTTAATGGCCGTTTCCACTAGATATAAGGTCATTAACTTACTCAACGACGCAATCGGGAGCTTTTTATCCGCATTTTGCGCATAGACGGCTTGACCAGTCTTCGCATCAATAATATAAGCCGCTTTAACTTGGTTGGCCTTGCTGGTCTTCGCTTGTCCCGTCACGCTGAGGGCACCTAAGCTAACAACCATCACGGCTAGTAAGCTCATTACCCGAACCAACCTTGTGTGCATTAACTTCAACATAAAAACTCCTTTAACCACAAAAAGCGCTGGCCAGTTGCTAGCGCTTCGTTATTTGATTTAATCTTCTGACGATTCCGGCGTGGTAATCGGAATTTCTTCCGCTTTCTCCGGCCGCATCGCCATGGCGATCATTCCTAAGAACAACCCCAAATAATACGTCAAGATTCGCCAAATTAGCATCGCTAAGATCAACTTACTGTGACTCGGGATAAACTTGGCAAACAACTCAGTAAAGCCAAACTCAGCCCCACCAGCGCCCCCAGGAATCGGGAACAATGAAGTCACTAAGAAAATCAAGACGTTCAGACTAGTGACCATAATGACATTGATGCCGGTATACCCCATTGCCCGCATAATAAAATACGGAATCAAGTAGTAGAACAACAACTGGAAAAACGTGACGATACAGACTTCCAGCAGCATCCGCCAATCTTTCGTCATCCGCAAGCTTTCTTCGTAGAACGAATCGATCTTAGTACTGATATTAGCTTCAAACTGGGCAAACCGTTCAGCCTTCATGAACCAACTCACTGGAATCAAGACGACTTTAACGGCCTTTTTGGTGAAATTATACCAATACATCACCAGGAGCAACCCGACGATAACGGCAAAATGAATCAAGAAGCCAAAAAAGACGTACAACGATAAATAACTCAACTTTTCCGCTAAGTAATGAAACCCAATTAACATCGCAAATAAGAAGTTCAAGACGACCATCGCTTGAAAGACGACGAACTTCATCAAAGCGACCGAACTGGCACGTCCCGCATCGATACCTGATTGCGCCATCACAAAGATTTGTGCTGGTTGGCCCCCAGATGAAAATGGCGTAATCCCATTAAATAATTGTTCCGCTAGTGGCACGCGTAAGGCACTGCGAAATGAATAGTGCCGGTAGCGATGCCGGACAAACTTCTGGACGACGACGGCTTCTAAGCCAAAGTACAAGGCAATACAACCGAGTGCGACTAATAGCCACCACCAGTTTAACGTGGCGATATCAGACATTAAGTTACTTAACTTCACATTCCGGAGTGAATACCACGAAATGCCGACCCCTAATAACACCATGATCAATAATGACCATATGTTTTTTCTCGTCATGGCTACCCCTCTTTTGCTTGTTGCAAGTAAAAATCATGCCAGATCTTGGCTAAGCGTTCCTCCGAGTAATCTTTGGAGGCTAAGACCGCTTTATCATGCAAGAACTGCATGCCAGCCGGATTATCCCGCAATTGGTCAATCTTATGTTGCATATCATCAACATCACTAGCCGCTTCATAGTAGCCATCAATAATGGCCCGGTATAAATCCAAATCCCGCAACAACACTGGTGTACCACAACTAAATGCTTCTAAGACTGACATCGGGAAAAGCTCGTTATACGATGGCAATAAGAACAAGTCCGCCATATTATAGTAGTCGACTAATTCTTCGCGGTCGACAATCCCCGGAAACGATAAGTTTGCTGGTGGATTATCAACAACTTTCTTGAGGTCTTCATAACCGTCCGTAATCCGCCCAAACGAAAAACCACCCGCCCAGACGAACTGGATATCCGGATTGCGTTTGGCCAGCTTAATAAAATCAGGCACCCCTTTGCGGTCTTGAATCTGCCCGGTCCCTAAGATCATGAATTTATCGCGGTCATACCCATATTGCTGACGTAAGCGCGCTTGCTTAGACGCCGTCATTTCGTAAAATTCACGTTTACTGACAAAGTTCGGAATATAAGTTACATCCGCGCGGCTAATATGATAAGCCTCTAACTTTGGAATAAACGTGGGGTTAACGACCACGATATGGTCCATCCGCTTGTAAAAGGAAATCAAATAACGATTAAAAATCGCTTGAAATGGTTTAGGTAACTTTAAGCTACCTTCTAAAGTCTCTGGCAAAAAATGCACATAACCAATCTTACGACCGCGATTCGGCATGAACGTCGACAAATAAAACATTGGATTAACCGTATGGTAATGCGAAATCTTCGAGCGCCCATAACGGTTGACCTTAATATTGAATTCATCTTGCCAATGTGTCTGTAACAAACGCATTAATTCTTGATAAGCGCTACCGACACCCTGACCCTTGACCGAGTCAGCTTTCGAAAACATGGTAATGTTTAGCATAGTTCGTCCCCTTAGTTGCTGATGTTTGCTGACTTCGTTTCAGAATAAGCCAACTGCACATCTTGATAGTAATTAATGATTTGCTTGCCAAAGTACTCGGCTGAAATCTGGTAAAGTTTCTTTTGACGCGGTTTCGGATCATCAAAGGCATGTGGGTGTTGCAAGTAGCTGGCCGCATCATGGACCAACCCCTCTTCACTCGTAAACGTTGTCCCAAGTGATGGATCATCTAATAATTGATCCGTATATGGACTTGAGGCAATCACCATCTTGAGTCCCGCTGCCATCGCTTCAATATAAGTCAATCCTTGTGATTCGGAGTTCGATGCGGAGACAAATAGGTCCGCTAAATGATAGTAATTATAAACTTCATCATTATCGATTTCCCCCGCAAATTGTACGTGGTCGGTTAAACCAGCGTCTTTGACTTGGTTTTCCAAGGTCTCTCTGGCAGGACCATCCCCGACAATTAATAATTGCGCCTTGGGTACTTTGGCCAAAATCGCAGGTAGGGCCGCGATCACTTCATGGATATTCTTTTCATAAGCCAAGCGACTCAACGAGAGTAAGACTGGGGTATCAGGTGCATACCCCAACTTTTGCCGGTAATCTTCGGTCGATTCTTGTTCATATTGGTTGATATCAATCCCAGTTGGAATAATCCGAATCGGCGCTTTGACCCCATAGCCCTTCAAGGTCCGTGAGACCCGTTGACTAGGTGCCACGACCCCGTTTAAGTGGTAGCAATAGGCGCGCGTCGCTTCCTTCACATGATACGGCTTGAGTAGCTTACCGTTAGCGATGTAGTGTAAATAATCTTCATACATCGTGTGATACGTGTGAATGCAAGGAATCTTCAATTGCTTGGCGACAAACTTACCAATCATCCCCATCGAAAATTCCGTTTGGGTATGCACGATATCTAGGCCTAAGTCTTTGGCAACCTGGTAGGCTTTAAATAAGCCGCGCACCGCAATGCGGCGATCAGTAAACGACACGAATGGAATACTTGTGAAACGGAAAATATTCCGTTCATAAATATTCTTGTCGACATGGGGATCCGTGGTCGTGAAAATATAGACCTGATGACCAGCCCGTTCGAGTTGATTGCGCAGCACCTTGATTGACGTTGCCACCCCACTCACCTGTGGATAGTATGTATCTGTAAATATCCCGATATTCACGTAGATTCTCCCTTTATTTCCGGCCATCACTAAAACGTTAATGACCACCGTTGCTTCAACTAACAGAGTAACCTCGTTAATTGAGCGCTTTCGTCCAGTCTCAATAATTAATTATAACAATTATATTGGTTCGATATCAGACTTGCAAATATTCTTAAGATAAATTAAGAGTTCCCTGAAAATCGGCCCTTGAAACCGAAAAAAAAAAACAGCACCTAAAACCTGGGCGGCTTTAAGTGCTGTATCAAGATTAGTCTCACAAACGATTTCGATTAGTTACCGAAAACGTTCTTTTCAACTAATTCTTTAACTTCTTCATTAGTAACACATTCGTTAATGGCGCGGTCAGCTAACTTAGCCATTTCGGTCGTGTCAATCGTCTTCATCAATGAACGGGTCTTCAATACTGAAGTTGAGCTCATTGAGAATTCGTCCAAGCCTAAGCCCATCAATAATGGTACCGCAACTTGGTCACCGGCAACTTCACCACACATGCCCGCAATGCGGCCATTAGCATGGGCAGCGTCGATAACATGCTTGATTAACCGTAACAACGATGGGTTGTATGGTTGATACAAGTATGACACGTGTTCGTTACCACGATCGGCAGCGAATGAGTATTGGATCAAGTCGTTCGTCCCAATACTAAAGAAGTCAACTTCCTTAGCAAATTGGTCAGCTAAAATAGCTGCGGCTGGAATTTCGATCATGATCCCAAGCTTGATATCATCAGCAACTGGCGTACCGTCAGCAACCAATTTGGCCTTTTCTTCTTCGAAGATGGCCTTAGCCTTGCGGAATTCATCCAAAGTGGCAATCATTGGGAACATAATCCGTAATTGACCATAGTGGGAAGCCCGTAACAAGGCCCGTAATTGGGTCCGGAAGATATCGTCGCGATCAAGAGAAATCCGGATAGCCCGGTAACCCAAGAATGGGTTCATTTCATCAGGAAGTGGCAAGTATGGTAAATGCTTGTCCCCACCGATATCCATGGTCCGAACAATCACGGGTTTGCCGTTCATGCCTTCGACAACCTTTTTGTAGGCTTCGAATTGGGTGTCTTCATCAGGTAATTCTGCACTGTTCATGTACAAGAATTCTGAACGGAACAACCCAACGGCTTCAGAACCAGCATCCAAAACGCCATCCATATCGTCAGGAGTCCCAATGTTTGAAGCTAATTCGAAGTGCTTACCGTCTTTAGAAACGGTTGCT
Source organism: Lactiplantibacillus daowaiensis (assembly GCF_005405085.1). Taxonomy (GTDB): domain Bacteria; phylum Bacillota; class Bacilli; order Lactobacillales; family Lactobacillaceae; genus Lactiplantibacillus; species Lactiplantibacillus daowaiensis. The sequence goes on from NZ_BJDJ01000018.1 coordinate 10,150, forward strand.
TCGTTCTTAAGCTTTTCCCATTCGGCCTTTTGAGCGGCGAAATCTTTGGCTTTTTGTTGGTAGTCACTGATTTCAGCATCAGTTGGATCGATTAAAGCTTCACCGTTGATCCCATCAAGGATAACCGTGGTGCCTTCTTTGATATCCGTCGTTGCGGTTTCAGAACCAACAACAGCAGGGATTTCAAGGGTCCGTGACATGATAGCTGAATGACTCGTCCGTCCACCGATATCGGTGATGAACCCTTTAACGAAGTTACGGTCAAGTTGAGCCGTATCACTAGGGGTCAAATCGTGGGCTACCACGATAACTTCAGAATCGATTAAAGCGGGACTTGGTAAGGTTACCCCTAACAAGTGACTTAAAACCCGCTTCGTAACGTCGCGAATATCGCCAGCACGTTCTTGCATGTAGGCGTTATCGGTCATTGCTTCGAACATTGAGATGAAAGTATCAGTAACTTCCTTCAAGGCTTCTTCTGCGTTGACTTTATCATCCTTAATCTTACCTTCAATTTGCCCTAACATTTCCGGGTCAGATAAAATCGTGATGTGAGCTTCAAAAACTTCGGCTTCTTCAGCACCTAAGTTTTCAACGGCCTTGTCTTTGATGACTTGGAGTTCCGACTTAGAAGCGTCAAAAGCGTCATGCAACCGTTTGATTTCGGCATCGACATCAGAAACGGTCGTCTTTTCGAATGATAAATCTGGATCAACTAGCATATAGGCCTTAGCAATCGCGATACCATCACTGGCAGCGATTCCTTTTAGTACCTTTTCAGCCATTATTCAGATAATCCTTCTTTCTTCATCGTTTCAGCTAAAGCAGCGATAGCATCAGCTTCGTCAGCACCTTCAGCAGAAATGGTAACATCAGCATCTTTACCAACACCGAGTGACATAACACCCATGATTGACTTCAAGTTTACTGATTTGTCTTGGTATTGCAACGTAATTTCTGAGTTGAACTTACTTGCTGATTGTACCAATAAAGTAGCGGGACGTGCGTGGATACCTGTGTCTGCGATTACGTGAAATTCTTTCTTTTCCATAACTATTCGATCTCCTTCAAAGATGTAAATTAATTGGTTCCGAGTCAAGCGAGTTGCCGCCAACACGATTGCTCAAGAGCCCTTAGTATTGATGATAGCAATTATCCAATTGAAATACAAGCCCTTTCATTCATTCAATTGGGATTAATTGGTAGCCTTACCATACTTATCAAAATGGTAAACAACGTGCCCATCTAAGTCGGCCATACCAATGATTCGTTTACGATATTCGTATGACATATAAGCATCATGAAACACCATAAAATCCTTGGGGTCGACACTAAACGTCTCGCGTTCACCCGTGCGCAATGCTTCCATTAAAGCTGTGTAATCAGTTGCCAACCAGTTGCCCCCTTTTATAAACAGTCGAAACCGTTGTTTTCATCAGGTCCTGACCATGCAAAACTAACAGTTTGTACTATAATAATACCAGACGGTTAATTAAGTTGACCAGTCCTAATCAGGTGTTAAATATACAACGGATTAGCTGGCATGACAACTGTAGTGACTGACCGTTAATCAAACCGGAAAATAACTAAATTAATGTTGAATCACCATTTTTTAGGCCGGTACCAACCGCTCGTTATCACCATTTTGCACGTCGAGGCTTATGACTTGCACCGGGTTAAAAAATCGCTATACTAATAGTCAAAGGTCAACAAAGGTCAAAGACATTTGAACCTTTCGCTAAATTAATTCAATCGATTTAGTGATATTTCTGATACGAAAGGTGTGACAGCAATATGCTTTGTGACAACTGCCATAAGAACGAAGCGACGATTCATTTATATACGAACGTCAACGGTCAGCGGCGACAAATCAATCTTTGTCAGAATTGCTATCAACTGCTGAAAAATCAGGAACAGCAACCAAATAACGGAGTTGGAGGTACTGATATGGCACAAGATCCATTCGGTTTTGGTGGACTTGACGATATCTTCCGGGCCATGCAAGGTGGCGGCGTCAATCCTGACGACGCCTACCGGCAACAGCAACAAACCCCACCGACCCAACCAGCTGGTCCGAATAATGGCGGTAACCGCGGCAATCGCGGTGGTGGCCTACTCGGACAATACGGCTACAACCTGACGGATCAAGCCAAACAAGGCAAGATTGACCCCGTCATTGGTCGGGATAACGAAATCAACCGGGTCATTGAGATTTTGAACCGGCGGACGAAGAATAATCCCGTCTTAATTGGTGAAGCCGGTGTTGGTAAAACGGCGGTCGTGGAAGGTTTGGCCCAGAAAGTCGTTTCTGGTCAAGTCCCACAAAAACTACTAAATAAAGAAATCATTCGTTTGGACGTGGCTTCTCTCGTCCAAGGCACTGGGATTCGGGGCCAATTTGAACAACGGATGCAACAATTAATGAAGGAAGTGCAATCGAATCCAAATATCATCCTCTTCATTGACGAAATCCATGAAATCATGGGTGCCGGTAATGCTGAAGGTGGTATGGATGCTGGGAATGTCTTAAAACCAGCCTTAGCACGTGGCGACTTCCAATTAGTTGGGGCAACGACGCTCAACGAATATCGCGACATCGAAAAAGATGCCGCCCTCGCCCGGCGGTTCCAACCAGTCACGGTTGATGAACCAAGTGTCGAAGAATCCATCAAGATTTTACAAGGGATTCAAAAGAAGTACGAAGATTATCATCATGTGAAATACAATGCTGATGCGATCGTCGCAGCGGTTAAGTTATCTAACCGCTACATTCAAGATCGGTTCTTACCTGACAAGGCCATCGACTTATTAGATGAAGCTGGGTCGCGTAAGAACTTAACCTTGAAGACGATTGATCCAAAGACGATCCAAGAAAAAATCGATGCTGCTGAACAACAAAAGCAAGACGCTTTGAAGAAGGAAGACTACGAAAAAGCGGCTTACTATCGTGACCAAGTGGCGAAGTTAGAAAAAGCCAAGCCAGATGACAAGGCTGATGCTAGCGAAGACACTGCCACGGTTACCGTTGAAGATATGCAACAAATCGTCGAAGAAAAGACCAGTATCCCAGTTGGCGAATTGCAAGCCAAGGAACAAGCACAAATGAAGACTTTAGCCAGTGACCTTGAACAACACGTGATTGGTCAAGACAAAGCCGTTGCGGCTGTTTCACGGGCGATTCGGCGTAACCGGATTGGGTTGAATGGGACTGGCCGGCCAATTGGGTCATTCATGTTCGTCGGTCCAACCGGGGTTGGGAAGACTGAATTAGCTAAGCAATTAGCTAAGGAACTCTTTGGTTCTGAAGATGCGATGATTCGCTTTGACATGAGTGAATACATGGAACCACATTCAGTGGCGAAATTGATTGGGTCACCACCTGGCTATGTCGGTTACGAAGAAGCCGGTCAGTTGACCGAACAAGTTCGGCGTCATCCATACAGCTTGATTCTGTTGGATGAAATCGAAAAAGCCCATCCAGATGTCATGCATATGTTCTTGCAAATTCTAGATGATGGTCGTTTAACTGACTCACAAGGTCGGACGGTCAGCTTCAAAGATACGATTATTATCATGACATCAAACGCCGGGACCGGTGACGCTGAAGCCAACGTTGGTTTTGGGGCCGCTGCTCAAGGCAAGACGCATGATATTACGAGTCGTTTGGGTGACTACTTCAAGCCTGAATTCTTGAACCGATTTGATGACATTATTCAATTCAATGCTTTATCGAAGGCAAACTTGATGAAGATCGTTGACTTGATGATCGATGACGTCAATGGCATGTTAGCTAACCAAGACTTACATGTCCACGTTACTGAACCTGTTGAAGAAAAGTTAGTCGATCTCGGTTACAACCCACTCATGGGGGCCCGGCCATTGCGGCGAGTCATTCAAGAACAGATTGAAGACCGCATCGCTGACTTCTACTTAGACCATGGTGATGTGAAGAACATGGTTGCCAAAGTTGAAGATGGCAAGATCGTGCTTGCGGCTGAAGAACCTAAAGCAACTGAATAACGATTTCTAATGAAGCACCTAGTCGACTGACTGGGTGCTTTTTTGGTGGTACATCCCTACTGGAAAGCTGTGGTTGAAAACGGATTCGATGTCATTTTGGTTGAAACTAGGCTTTTTACCGTGTTAGGGTGGACGGTAAGGAGTTGATGTTTTATCAAAGTTGATAACGGTAAATATCCATCCGGCGACAATGCCGTTGATCCCAAACGGGTCAAATATCTAAAATTATTGAGTAAACTGGCAACTATCACGTGTATCTCGATGTACGTGTCCTACATTCCAGAAATCATTTCCAACTTTTCTGGTAACCCCGTCTCCCCACTCCAACCACTAGTTGCGATGATTAACGCGACTTTGTGGGTGGGCTACGGCTGGTTCAAGACTTATAAAGATTGGCCAGTGATTATTTCCAACCTACCTGGTATTGTCTTTGGGTTGGTAACCGTAGTGACGGTCTATATTCATTAAGCTTAGTTTGTTAACTTCAAAAACTTAATTAGAAACTAGTTCAGACGGCGTCCCCAATCAACGGGACGTCGTCTTTTTAGATCATGACGCAAAAAATCGCCAACAGCCGGCCCGACCATTGACGATTTTACGACTATTCATTATATAAGCTTACTTTTTAGCATCACACTTGACCGCTACTAACCAATCCTTAAATTCGCCGCGCCCAGCTAAGAAATCACCTTTTAATTTATCTTTTGAATCGTTTGTAACGGCACCTTTAACTTGCATCGCCTTGCCCTTTAATCGATCATCAACACCGTGTTGATGGGCTTCAGCTTCTAACCGCTCCTTGTTCCGCCATAACCAATAACCCCCGAGACTCGCCAAGACCACTGCTAAACTAACGATTGTTTTCTTCATTGGCAGTACCCTCCTGTATTTGAGATTAGTTTTAATATAGCTAATTTAGTTGCGTGACTCAAGTTATATGCTTATGGTTTTGATAAACCGCTATTAATATAAAAAACGTTTAGCTTGGTAGGCTAAACGTTTTTGCTACGGGAAGGTTAAATTATGGTCCTATTTCTCATTTTATTAATGCGTTTACTTGTAAGCTTTAACAGTTACTTTTTTATTAGCGCCCCAAACTTGGAACACTTTTACAGTTTTGCCATTTTTCTTAGTGGACTTATAGTAACCAGGACGTACCATCACTGTTTTAGCTTTTGGCGCTGCTATCGTCTTACTAAACGTCATGGATTTGGTTAACTTGGCATATTTATAACCTTTATATGTTTTGATTCGAACATATGTCGCCTTATGGAGATTACCAGAATCAGCGGCTGTAGCGACCACTTTACCCGTTACCTTAACTGATTTTCCAGATTTGGACTTTTTAGCAGTTAATTTTTTAACATTATAGACATACGTATTATTACTTGCTGTCTGTGCAGCTTCCCACGCAGCATATTCTTCTGGCGTATAGTATTTACCATCTACCGTGAAGTAATGTTCACCATCACCGGTAGTTTCAGTTATTTTATGCGTCTCGACAGTTGTATTACTACTTGCTTGTGCCATTGATGGTGTTACTGACAAACTGCCCATTAACATCCCAATTGTGACTAGACCTAGTGATACTCGTTTCATAATTTTCTTCATCTAATACAACCCCTATTAATTATTAGTATGTGTGCTTCATTTAATTGCATACCGTAAGTTACTTTGATATAAGAACTATAGCTGCTCGTACAAATCATTATGAATCAAAAGTGTAAAAACCTTTCCATTCATCTCAAACCAAACAACACCAATCTTAGTCACATCAGATTGTAAAACACCAGAACTCTTATAATCCGGTTGATTATTTCCTATAATCATAAATGTATCAATAGCGTACTGACCCATGCGTTTACTATTCTTTAAATCATACTTACTTTTTATTTGTGAAAATTCTTGTGACATACCATCCGTCGGTAATCCAACTTTTCCAGCTTCAACATTAAAGCTGTCATCATTAACATCACCGTACTTTGTAGCCGTACTAAACCACTTTTTATATGTCTTAAGCAATGCCATTCGGGCTGGGTCTAGGATAACTGGCTTCATGCCTTTAGCAGCGCGATACTTATTCGTTTGTGCCAAAAACTGTTTAGCCATCGCTGGGTTCATAGCAGCCACAGATGGCGTTGCTTTCCCCGCTTTTAAGTAGCCACGCCATAACCACCCTTGGACTTTCTTACTATCAATATAATAGAAGACCTTTTTCTTACCATTTTGCTTCAACGTCGCGTGCTTCGTTACATATAACGTTGTATTCTGATACGTCTTCGCCTTAGCACGAACTTGATTCAATGCGGTAGAAGTATAGATATTTCCTTGATTTGCGTGATAAGCGGTCCGCTTCACCTGAGTGACTTTAGCTTGGGCGGGTTGCGCATTTATCGTCATCAAACCGATAGCACTTGCACTAGCAATGATAATTAAAAATCGTTTAACCAATTTATGCATTAGTAAAAGCTCCCCCCGACTTTCAGATCAAATAGTCTAGTCTTGTATGAAACATCTGCTTGATCTTCGATATTTGAAACTTTGATCGTATAGGAGTGGTTAACCTTAATTTGACTCCGTTTAGGTAAGAAAGTGACGGTCGTACCATAGTAACCATATGAATCAGAACTGATATCCACATTTGACACTTTCACTTTTTTCTTAGCGGTATTGTCATAAACTGACGCTTTAGGCCGCAAGCTACCGTCACCGGTATATTCATCGTCAAAAGAAATCGTCCATGGCGCCCCATCGCCAGCAACGTTATACGGCATTAAACCAGCATGCGGAAAGGCTAACTTTTTAATTGGTGTTCCCTTTTGATAGTTATCAGTATCAAATACGCGCAAGTCATTGTACGCACCAGCTTGGCCAACACCGACTTTATCAATCTCACCAAGTATCCACAACCGATGCCCAGCGTTTGAGCCGGTGGCGTTATTATTATCACTGACATAACCTGAAATAACATCATATGGTGATGTCACGCCTTCAGCCAAGTTACTTTCATTCGTCGCATCGGCGCCCAGTTTCCAGTTGGCTTTAGATACAAATGATGGCCGCTTAATCCCATCAAGGCCATGGGATAAGCCTTTATCAGCCGCAGCCAACGTGGCTGCCCCGATTTGTGCAGACGTATTCCAAGAACTGTTAGCCGTGACAGCTTTCAGACCAAACATACTCCGGTAGAAGTTAATCCAATTGACGGTCTGCGCCGTATAACCCGCACTTAACTTACCCGCCCGGAACTTCTTTTTGAGAATTGGCTTTTGAGCATACATCCCCTTTGTGCTATTGCCAATCTTCTTGGCTTTTTTACGATAACTAGTCACTTGGGCCCATTGACTAGCGGTATAATATTTTCTTTCTGATTTTGCTTTTTTTGTTTTCTTCTTAGTTTTAGCTTGCGCCGTTATATCGATCTTAGGTGTGATCACCGTTGCGGTTGCGCCTAAAGTGGTCGCAACCATAACAGTACTGACTAATTTGACTAGTTTCATTGCTGATTCCTCCAAAATAACAATTCACTTATTTATTATCTAAGTTCCATAATTGTTTAGCCATCGCTTTCGATGGACTATAAATCACCTGACTGTTAATCATGGGATAGGTTGCTTTAATGACTTTGACAGTCTGCCCTTTATATTTACGAGTCGTCGTGACATAGTTTTCCCGATCACTAGCATGGGTCCCCCATTCAGACATAACATAGGCTTTGCCCTGTTTATAGGCATACATCCATTTGTGAGGATTTTTTCCAATCTTATTGCCTTTATTCAAATCAAATTGATGCATCGTAACCGTTCGCTTGTTTGTTAGACCCATAATCGTTATTCTTTCAGTCCGCTTAGTGGCTGAAAGCTTTACATAGTCATACCCACTCTTCTTTTCATAGTGGTACCAAGTGCCACGAAATTGCTTAGGAATCGTCTTCAACGTCATCTTGGCTTTTGCTTGCGCATTCATAGTTGGCGCGGCAACCGTTGCAACACTCCCCAAACTTGTTGCAGCTAGCGCGATACTCATTAACTTTACTAACTTCATTTGTACTTCCTCCAAATTAAAAATTGCAAATGCTATTTATTATCTAAATTCCATAAATGCTTAGCCATCGCTTTTGATGGACTGTAAATATACCAAGTGCCAGAGTTTGTTGGTGTATTTTTAATCACTTTTACCTTTTTGCCTTTATAGTTGCGGGTCGTCATTGAATACGTACTACGATATTTCGATTCCATGTAAATATAAGCGTCCCAGCTATCCATAATATATTTTGAGCCAGATTTATAAGCAAACATCCATTTATGAGGATTGTTTACATTCGTTTTAGTATTCTTAATTCCTTTATTTAAATCAAACTGATGAATTGTCAAACTTTGGTTATAATGGGACGCATCACTAAACTTAGATTTAGTTTTTAACTTCGTAGCCGAGATCTTCTGATAGCTATATCCATTATTTTCATAATGATACCAAGTGCCACGAAATTGCTTAGGAATCGTCTTCAATGACATCTTCGTCTTGGCTTGCGCATTCATTGTTGGTGCGGCAACCGTCGCAACACTCCCCAAACTTGTTGCAACTAGCGCGATACTCATTAATTTCACTAACTTCATTTGTACTTCCTCCAAATTAAAAATTGCAAATGCTATTTATTATCTAAATTCCACAAATGTTTGGCCATCGCTTTTGATGGGCTGTAAATATACCAAGTGCCAGAATTTGTTGGCGTATTTTTAATCACTTTTACTTTTTTGCCTTTATAGTTGCGGGTCGTCATTGAATACGTACTGCGATATTGCGATGGCAGAATATAAGCGTCCCAGCTATCCATAATGTATTTTGAGCCGGACTTATAAGCAAACATCCATTTATGGGGATTTTTTATATTTGTTTTAGTATTCTTAATCCCCTTATTTAAATCGAATTGATGCATCGTCCGCGTGCTATTCTTACGCTCAAAATGATCCTTCATTTTTGTCGCCGAAATCTTCTGATAATCATACCCATCAGCCTTTTCATAGTGATACCAGGTCCCACGAAATTGCTTGGGAATGGTCTTCAACGACATCTTTGTCTTGGCTTGCGCAGTGGTGCTTGGCGTCACCACTGCCAGTGCACCGCCTAAAGTCGTCGCAACCAAAACAGCGCTTACAACTTTTGTGATTTTCATATCCAATTCCTCCATTACCGTAGTTCTAAAACTACTGTCCTTTTTAACTACTCCTATTGCCTGTCTTATACGCCCGTAACCAGTGCTAAATCATCTACCGGATTTGTCGAATCCTAGATTTAGTCGTGATTAACATCACCAACCTTTATTCAAGTCTGATAGCCCATTGACCAATTGATTTCACTTAATCAACCAATACCGATAATCTCCATCATACCGGCTTTTTTTGCATTCGAACTATCTGATAGAGCTATCATACCAAAACACCGCGACACAGCATGTCGTTTTTAGTGAAAGGCCAAAACTTTTTAAAAAAAATTTTTATTTTAGCAAAAAAAACTCGTAAAAACTGGTTTTAACCGGTCTTTACGAGTAACTATCCTCATATTCAATTAAAAATTCACGCCTGGTTTACGCAAGGTTGTGACTTTTAAATCCGGCAACCCGGCATCAAGTTGTAATTGACTAAAAACGGCTTGGACTTGTTTAGGCTCATGTCCCAGTTGTTCAGCTAACCGACGATTGATTTTAAAAAGGCTTAACGTATCGACCATCATCACCGGTCGCCGTCGCGTGGCCGCCCGGAATTCTAATCCTCGAATATTGCCATCTAACAGTTCACTTTCTAGCTTGGAACCATCAATTTTTAACACAATTAATCGTAAGTTTTCCGCTTCTAACTCAATCATATTAAGTGGTTTATTGGTTGCTAGCAGTGTCTTAAGCCGCTTTTCTGATTGCGTCACCTTTCTGAGTGTTGCCAACTGTGGCTCGGTAATTGGGACGCCACCATAGACCGGCTGTGTTCTGGTTAAAGCTAATGACAAGGCGACTGTCAGACCTAATATCAATAAGCCGCCAAAAATGATGAATCGTCGGACCACATGCCATTTTCGATTACTGTTTTTTAATTGCATTAGCTTGCCACCTTAGCATAACTTGTCCCAGCATCATGCATCAATTGCCGAACAATTTGTCTTTGCTGTCCAACAGACCTTGTCAATTGTCGCACCGCTTGCCAATTAACCGTCATCAGACTTTTATAATCATGACGTAAAATCGTCTGAATATCATCTGAACTTGGTTCAATTACCATACTTGAACGTTTAACTAAGCGCATGGCTGCCGTATGTATCGCTTGTGATTGATCTGATCGTTGCATTGTTGATTGTGTGGTTAACCAAGTTGCCTCGGCGGATACTAGTTGTTTCAGTTGTACCAACTGTGGCCGGGTAACCGCAACCCCCGCATAAGTAACCTCAGTTGTCGCAAAAGTCCATGAGCTTGTAATTGCCAAGCCTAAAATCAACAACATCGGTTGTGATAGTCGCCTCGTTACCAATAACCACCCATAGCCTATCAGCAGTATTCCTATGATTAAAAGTCCTATAACCACTCGCATATAAATCGCCCTCCCATTGTTAATCATTTCTAAGTTACGCAAAGAATGCGGGCTACCATTTTTTTCGCGCAAAAAAGCCATCGAAAAGTGAGCTATTTTTCGATGGCATCTAAAAGATAATAACTAACAAAAAGCGTAACTATTGAATGAAAGGTTTATATTGGACACTTATCGTCAAATGGGATTACGCTAATAAAAAAATCTGGAGGTATCACAATGCATAAATCAGCAACTGAAAAACCAGTAACCTGCCATTTAACACAGTTAAACGACTCATTAGCCATCATAATTCCAAAACAGTTCGTTACTGCCCTAGCTTTACACGAGAACGATAAAGTTACCATTTCGATAAATGCCCACTAACGATTGCAACAAATCCTGGCATTTCTCACGATGAGCTAAAAGCCATGACGGACCGCGCTATGAAAAAGTATAGAAAGGCCCTTGATATGCTTGCCGAAAGCGATAAGTGATTAGTTTTGTAGGTCTTGTACTAAATAAAAAGTGAGACCTTATTTTTTCTCAAAAGAGTTAATCTTAAACTTATCCATACCAGCATCAGTTTGTAACTGGTCAAAAATCAGTTGTGCTTTTTCTGAATCCGAGCTTATTTTTTTAGCCACACGTCTATTGATTTTTAAGATACCTAAAACATCAGCTACCATCAATGCACTATGGTTACCCATTCGACTAAATGCATGTAAATTGATTGCTTCAACATTACTATCAACTAAAGCTTTTTCTATTTTGGTATTTCCGTTAATCTTCAAGTCTAGTTGGCGTAATTCTTCAGTTCCGGCCTTTATTAGGCTAACCTTCCGTCGATAATCCATCAACGTATAGATTTTATTCTCGGTACTAGTTAATTCTTTTATATCACTTCTCTGTTCTGCTGTGATAGGTACTGTACCGTAAGTAAGTCTGGTATCTCCCAATCCCCACATTACTACAACCAAACTAAATACAACCGTTGCGACCTGTTGCCAGCCATGCTTAATCGGTTGATGTCTTACTTTCTTTACAATCCCTCCAATGACCAGTGACAAAACAAAAATCAGTGCTATTACCCCAATAAAATAACGCATTAAATATTCCTCCTCTTCTTTTACATTACTAAGTCTACGTAAAAAAAGAAGTTGCTATTTTAAAAAGTAAAAAAAGACCAAGAATTACTTCTCAGTCTTTTAACGTAACTATTCAGCTTGCCGATAAACACGGGCAAATTCTTGCGCAAATGTTGCTAACTTGGTTGGTCCCAATACGGGTTGATGGGCGCGGTAGTCGGCGTAGAAATCTTGATCCCGTTCATAGGCCGTCATTTTAATATATTGTTCAGTAAACTGCTTTGGCGCGCCGGTCGCCAGTAATCGTTGTAACATATCTTCGTCACTTAATGCGATGACCTTTAAATCTGGCATTGCCAAGGCATCGGCTAATAGCGTCGCAATTTCTGGATACGTCTTCTCATCACTCGCGACATATTGTACCGTCGTACCAGCAGCAGGCTTCGTCAATGCTTGCACCACGATGGGGGCAATGTCTATCGGTGCCACCCAAGAACCCGTCTTCGTCAAACTGCCATTCGTGTAAATCGCGTGATCTTTGCGAATCGAGGCCATACTGCCAAACAAATTGTAAAACATGCTCGTCGGTCGAATAAACGTTAAATTCACATCGGGTAGCATGGTCATTAAAAGGCCCTCGATAATATTGTAAATATGCAAAGCGCCGACTTCTGGGCCAAGATTAGCGCCCACACTACTTAAGTTCACCACTTGGTGCACCCCCGCTGCCTTCACTGCATTGGCATAAATCGTCGCTTGTCGCCGCCCCGCTTCAAAGATATCGCCTTCACTGGCGGCCGTAATCATCAAGTAAACCGCATCCGCGCCCATAAACGTCCGCGTCAAAAAGGCGTCATCATCGATACTCCCGATTGCGGGCGTGGCACCCAGTGCTTTAATCGCGTCAGCACGCTTGGCGTTATGACTAATAACTGTGACGTCATGGCCTTGTTGAACCAATTCGGTTGCGACCGGTTGACTGATATGGCCTAATGAACCCGTTAAAATAATTTTCATGTTAAATTGCCTTCTTTTTTAAAATATAAGTCTATCTTTAATACAAAAGCCATTATAAAAGATAGACTTATATTTTGTCAACTGTTAAACTTAATTTAACTCAACATAGGAGCAAACCATCATGAAATTAAAAGATGACCAAAAATACGACCGTCTAATTCAAGCCGCCATCACCTTGTTAGCTCAAGGGGGCTTAGCAAACTTCTCGACCACCAAAGTCGCCAAACAAGCCGGGATTCCCCAATCGAATGTCTATATTTATTTCAAAAACAAAGACAGTTTATTAAACGCCGTCTTTCAAGCCACGATCCATCAAGAAAGCGTGGCCGTCGTGGCCGCAATTGACGCTAACGCCCCGCTACTCGACCGCTTAGCAATGAGTATCCGTGGGTTATATCACTTTGCCTTAGCCGAGCCAGCCGTCGTGACCACTGTACAAATTTTAACGGAAGACGTCGCTGTGAAACAAAAACTCAGCTTAAAACGCGATGATCAAGAGAATCAGCAAATTCAAACACTACTGACAACCGGGATCGATGCCGGCTTGATTCGACCAACTGAGTTAAATTTGATCCGTTTCTTCTTAACACGCCCAGTATTCCACTACGCTGCTGGCATTCAAAATGGGCTTTATCCCGCTAGTGACCAAGGTCTGGACGACTTAGTCAACATGCTGATGGCCGCTGTCCTCTTACCATCTGCCTATCGCGATTGGTTGGCTGAACACTAAAAAAGACTTATCCAGGCTTTAAAAAGTCTAGATAAGTCTTTTTCTAATGTAATGCTAAATTGATCACCGGATACGGCCGACCATCACCATCAGTGGCTGCTCGCGACACGATTTGGAATCCTTGGCGCTGATAAAAGGCCAAGGCCCCCGTATTTTGCGCATTGACGGTCACGGTCTGCACCCCTACCGTTTCAATCAACCATTGAATAATTTGATGACCATAGCCATGCCGTAAATAAGCGGGATCTAAAAATAACATGACTAATTCAGTATCATCGGTGCCAGAGAGGCCCACAATGGTCGGCCCGACTTGCCACTTCAGCAAGGTCACTTGGGCAAAGTATTGTGGTAAGGCTCGTTGAATCGCAAGCCGGTCAGTCGCCTGCAAAAAATCATGCGTTGCTAAAACTGAACGTTGCCAAATTGCCGTTAAAGCGGCATAATCCGCTGTCGTTGCTGGATAAGGCGTCAGCATAATTCGATCCTCATTTCATTTTTAGCTAGCTTAGCATACCACCGCAGCGCTATTCAAGCTTTAATCCCGCCGTTTACGTGCTAATCCGAACAGGGCTAAACCAGCAGTAATCGCAACCCAGAGCGTTGTTGCCCGTTTCGGTTGCGTCTCGTTAGTTTGTGGCAACTGTGTCGCTGATGTTGCTTTAGCCGACTTCGTGCTTGCTTGTAAGCTTTGCAGTTGGTCAGGTGTTGAAACTAACGCAGTCATCGCCGTTGCTGAATCGGTTGTTCCCGTTAGCGAGGCTGTTTTAACCGTATCAGTTGGCTTAGTTGCTATCGTTACCGTGGTCACTGGTGTATTGGTTTTATCGCCTGCCTTAGTGATCACCTTCGTTGGCTTGCCAGGACGTTTAGTCGGCTTGGTCGGTTTAGTGACTGATGTCGGCGTTGTCGTTGGCTTAGTGCCAGGGTCCGCTGGTGTGTCCGTGGTTGGCGCCGATGGTTCAGTTGGTGTGGCTGGTTCAACCGGGTCGGTCGGATCAGTCGGCGTAACTGGGGTCGTTGCGGCTAAAACGGTCACCGTCACCGTTTGTGTGACCTGATTACCAAATTGATCGCGATTGGTGATTGTAAGTTGATATGTTCCAGGCGTCGTCGGATCGCCGGTTGTCTTGTAAGTCAACTGACTAGCCTTAACCGGCTGGCCTAAGCCATCTGTCGCCGACTTGATTAAACTAGCTAAATCAAGGGTCATGCCTTGCTGGATGCTAGCTGTCGGTGTCACGACTAAGCTTAAGGCGCTGACGGTGACTTTGACGGCCTGGCGCACCGTATTTTGATATTGATCCTGATAACTGACCCACATCGTATAGCTGCCAGCTTTAGTCAGATCAACTTGACTTAAATCATAAGTCAAGGCCGTTTTCGCCAATGCTTGACCATCACTGCCAGTAGCCGATTGAACCGCCGTCGTTGGGTCAAACGTCTTGCCCAGCCGTAAATTAACTTGTGCCACCGTTTGAATTGCAATCGGACTCTTCGTCACGGTCACTTGAAAGGTACTGGTGACCACATTACCGGCTGCATCGGTATAACTGACATTCACAGGATAAGTCCCTGCTTGGGTCAAATCAACCTGACTAGTATCATAAGTCAAATCAGCCGCAGAAACGGTTTGGCCACGCGCGTCTTTTGCGGACACGACGCCGGTGGTTGCTTGGAAGGTTTGTCCAACCATGACTGTTACTGGTTGCGTCGCAATTTTTGCTTGACTATCCAAAACCGTTACCGTAACCGACTTAGTGAGACGGTTACCAGACTCATCTTGATAACTAACTGTCACTAAATAAGTCCCTGCCTTTTGTGGATCGACCTGACTATCAATCGTCAACCCGTTAGCGGTCGTCATCGCTTCACCGAGCGTGTTTACCGCCGTGATCATGACACTGCTAGGGTCAAACTTAGTATCTGGACCCGCAATTAAGTCCGCGGGTTGCGTTAAGACCAACTGATCATTATTAGGAATGACATGAATCGTCGTTTGCGCCGTCACCACATTACCAACCGAATCCGTGTAAGTCGCGGTGATCGGATAATCCCCCGCCTTAGTCACATCGACTTGATCAAGGCCACTAAAGGTCACACCACTCGCATCGGTCACTGGATTACCCAACGCATCCGTTACACTTGAAAAATAAGTGGTCAAATCTAAGTCCGCATCGGGCCCAATAATCACTTGCGGGTCCGCAACTAAATTAATTGCGGCTTGTGTTTTTACCAAACTCAAATAACTCGTGCGCATCAGTCTAACACCATCAGCAGTATCGTATTCGAATTGAAATTTCATAGCCAATGGCTGAGTCAAATCTGGACTATCATCACCAAGCGGACTACCATCGGCATAAGTTTCAACGATATCCGACAAATTTCCTGTCGTCACATTAATCGGATTACCGGTGTCATCCACCCCACTAACGAGACGCATTTCACCACTAGCAACCGCTGCTAACGTTGCATTCTTATCCGGTCCTAAGACGATCGTGACATCTTCACCACTTAACTCAGCTGACGTCGTTTTTGCCACCACGTTGACATTAACGGTCGTTGTTAAATGTGTCACACCGTTATCATAATGAATCGTAATTGGATACTGGCCAACTTGGGTTGTGTCAACTGTACCGGTATAACTGAACCAGCTTGGATCTAGTGAATGGATATCAACACCTTCATAGTTGACTAACGTCTTAACGCCCAGCGTGACATCCACCGTCATCCCTGGGTAAATATTAAAGTCTTGCCCAACTAGCACACTGCGGTCACTATCATCGGTTTGGGCTTCATAAGTGACTACAGTCGTACTTGGTGTCGTCAAATACTGTTTATCTAAGTCTTGGTAACTAATGACGTCACCAGTTGTAGCGTTAATCCAATAACCAGTGTATGGAAAAGCCGTCACTTGACCGATATTGTTATACCCACCAGGATCTGGATCGATAAATTTAAAGGTTGGTCCAATCGTTAACTTGATCAAATTAAACTGAACTTGATTAGGGGCGTAGCCAAACATCTCGCCGTCATTCGTGATTTGACTAAAATCCCATTTACTTAAGTCCAGCACTTGAACACCGGCGCCCTCAAACATCTCATACATATTTTTAGCACTGCTGGTGTTCCAATCACTGACATCGAGAGTTGTTAAGGCAAACGTGTCGTAAAAGGCACGATAGAAATTGGTCACGTTGCTAACGTCCCAATGACTCACATCAAGATTTTTTAACGACTCCGAAAGTGAAAAGATGCTGCCCATATTAATCACATGACTCATATTCCAATTTGCAACATCCAAGGTTTGTAGATTGGGCAGCCAAGCAAACGTTTCAAGCGTTTCCATTAATGAATCTGTCTGCCATTGATCAACTTTTAAATCAGTCACCTCTGACTGATAAAAGGTATCATCCAACTTGGTAACATTTCTCACATCCCAATTATCAAGGTCAAGCGTAGCCATCTTACTGAAAGCAAACATTCTCGTCAGATCAGTTGCTTGACTAACATCAACTTTATCTAAGCCGGTCACACTCGTCACACTATTAAATAAGTCAACACCATTAGCGCCAGTAATATATAGCTCGCCTTGAATTGTGACGGTAATAATCTGATTCTGATAATTTTTACCATGCTTCAGAGTCTGTTCAACACCGTTAGCATCTGTGTAAGTAAAATCTGGACTAGCCAATGTCCCGCCACTTAACACCAAGGCCCCAGTAGTCGTATCAAACGTCCAAGTCACATCGCCATTCACACCATGAACAACTGTCGTGTCAGTAGTGGCACTCGTTGCCATTGTCCGCATCAAATTAGCCCGCAGACTTAAGCGCGATTGAGTCGTGGCTGTGGTCACCGTGTTAGTTACTGAAGTTGGTGTAACCACACTGGTTGCGGCACTCGAAGCGACTGGGGCATCACTCGTGACAGTTGTATGCTCAGCGGTTGAACCAACCGTGCCACTTTGACTGAGTGTATCAGTTTCAGGATTCTCACTAGTTGCACCAGTCGCTGAAGTGGCCGCACTTGACGTCGCTTGACTCGTACTTGCTGATGCTTGTGATCCGGTTGTTGTTGATTGTTTTGTCGTATCAGCTTGACTAGTTGCGGTTACCGCAGCATCGGCTGAAGTAGCGGCACTTGCCGAACTAGCACTCGCCTGACTCGCCGCTGAACCGCTTGTGGCACTCGTTGCTGATGTCGCAGTTTGACTCGTCGCTGATTGCTTAGTCACCGCAGCGCTTGAATTCGTCGTTGTCTTTAACGTCACGGTTTTAGTTGTTGTCGCGCTAGCTGTCGTTTGACTAGTTGCATCGGCCGTCGTCGCGGTTGCATTGCCATCGGCTTGCGCAGCCAATGTGCCACCGAGTTCCCAAGTTAACGCGGTTAGTCCCGCCACGACCCAGAAGCGGCCACGTTTGTACATCTTATAATGATGCTTAGTCCCCACCAATTTCATCATATGATCAACTTCCCTTTTACACAATCTAATGTTCATACCGTTAAACCTTAACTCCATTATAGGCTTAAATTAAATTGATAGTTAACTTTTTTCGCGCCACAAAAAAACTGAGCACTAGGCTCAGTTTCGTTAAAACACATTTTCACTCAGTTGCTGGTACCGACATAATCGGTGACCATAAAGAAATCGCGGTCTTTAATTTGGTATTGTGCCGCCATGTCAATACTGCTGACATCGTGTGGATTGCTTGTTGCATAATTGATCGTTGCTGAAGACTTATAACGCCGCTTGATCGTCGTCACATATTGTTGCTCGCCCGTTTTGCTGACCCGTTCACTAACCGCACTCGGAATCGCCTGTTTCGTATACAACTGTGTCAACCCACTACTTGGGACCCGTTTGACTTTTGTAATCTTAGCCGAGACTGTCGGCACTTGCTTACCAGTCGTATTCAACATCTTGGCTTTAGCATAATACTCTAAATAGCCATCCGCCGTGACATACACGCGCTCCGTCCAATTAGGCTTCGTATAATCCAACTTATCGGGAATCCGCAACCCGAGGTATAAATTCCCATCGGCCACCCGGTTACGATCAGCGTTGTTGGGATACATCTTTTGCGTCGTGTAATACTGGACGTATTGTGGCACCCGGACCTTTTTAAAATTCGTCGTTGACGCTAAAATCCGTTTGGTTTGATAGTTATTATGCACGCCGCGTAAGTGATAGCTCAACCGTTCCATATCTAAACTAACGTATTGACGGCCACTATGATCATCTGGTTTATTATCAGATTTGACTTCCACGATCGTCCCCTTGGGAATCGTAAATACTTGGTCCGTACTGTGCCGTTTGCCGATTTTAAGCGTGCGTTGGGTTTGCACAAAGTTATGATTGGTTTTACCAATTTTAATGTACTTCGTGGCCGCATTGGCATTCATCGCTAGCAGCCCTAACCCCACTAAAACACCTAATCCCACTAAATTGCCCCGTAATTTCATTGCAATATCCTCCTGCTTTTTTAATGGTCATAGTATATCAGGAAAGCGTTGGTTTGAATATGATACTCGCAACCCCAAAACACTTGGGAACAACTACAATTTCTCCGACAAAGAACTTGTACTTTGGGTTTGATACTGGTGATAGGCATCGCATTCACATCTAATCTAACTAGCACACCTAGTATTTGTGAATCGTATTTAACAAAAAAACACCCCACCAATTAAGGCAGGATGCTTATCAATACACTTAGTCAGTAATCAAGCCAGCAGCTTGGGCGCGTTGCGTATACATCGCAACTTCGTCTTCAGCGGCCCGCACAAAGTGACCAGGAGCAATTTCGACCATGCGACGTTTTTTGTCATCCTTTTCTAAGGATTCGTCGTAAGGCATTTGTTTCCGGTTACGTTCAAACTCAGGGTCCGGTACTGGCACCGCTGAAATCAAACTCTTCGTGTAGTCGTGCAATGGATGACCATAAACTTCATCCGCTGGACCGATTTCCAAGATCTTCCCATAATGCATGACCCCGATCCGGTCACTAATATACTTCACCATCGATAAATCATGGGCGATGAACAAGTACGTCAAGTTTTGTTTAACTTGAAGTTCTTTCATCAAGTTGACCACTTGGGCTTGGATCGACACGTCCAACGCGGAGATTGGTTCATCAGCGATGATGAACTTAGGTTCAACCGCTAAGGCCCGAGCAATCCCAATCCGTTGCCGTTGACCACCAGAGAATTCATGTGGATAACGACTGGAGTGGTCTTTATTCAAGCCAACGGTTTCAAGTAAGTCTTCGACCTGCTTGGTCCGATCAGCATCATCTTTGGCTAAACCATGAATATCGATCCCTTCGGCCACGATATCTTTAACTTTCATCCGTGGATTCAATGACGCATATGGATCTTGGAAAATCATTTGCATTTCACGCCGAAATTCATGCATTTCAGCTTTGGTGTGCAACTTAGACACATCGCGACCATTAAAGATGATTTGGCCATCGGTCGGTTCATACAAATGGATAATGGCCCGACCAGCCGTGGTCTTCCCAGAACCCGATTCACCAACTAGACCGAATGTTTCCCCTTCATAAATGTCGAAGGAGACGTCATCAACGGCCCGGACTTCATCACGTTTGCCAACATTAAAATATTGTTTTAAATGATGGACTTCTAGAATTTTTTTACGTTCATCAGGCATATTGCGTTACTCCTTCGTTGCAGTTTTAATCGGTGGTTCTGGCCGTTGCATTTCGGCGAATTTCTTTTGCCGGCGAATAATTTCAGCCGGTGGTGTGACCTTAGGTGCATCCGGATGCAGTAACCAGGTCGCTGCATAATGCGTATCCGATACTTTAAAGAATGGTGGTTGCTTTTCGGTATCGATCTTCATTGCATAATCACTCCGGGCAGCGAAGGCATCGCCAACTGGGGGATCAAGCAAATCAGGTGGGGTCCCTGGAATGGCAGATAATGACCCGCCCTCAGTATCCAAGGTTGGCATTGAGTTCAACAAGCCCCAAGTATATGGATGTTGTGGATTGAAGAAGATTTCATCGACCGTTCCATATTCCACGATCTTACCAGCATACATCACGGCAACCCGGTCAGCCATCCCGGCAACCACACCCAAGTCATGGGTGATAAAAATGATAGACGTATCGATTCGATTTTGCAAATCTTTCATCAAGTCCAAAATTTGGGCTTGAATCGTCACATCCAACGCAGTAGTTGGTTCATCAGCAATTAACACTTCTGGGTAGCAGACTAACGCAATCGCAATCACGATCCGTTGTCGCATCCCACCAGAGAATTGATAAGGATAGTCGTTGATCCGGCCTTCCGGATTGGTAATCCCAACTAACTTCAACATTTCTAAGGCTTGGGCAATGGCTTCTTTTTTCTTTAAGCCCTTATGCTTCATCAATGGTTCGGCGATTTGCATCCCGATGCGCATCGTTGGGTCCAATGAGGTCATTGGATCTTGGAAGATCATCGCGATATCTTTCCCACGAATATGTTGCATGTCTTTTTCAGACTTTTTAATAATATCTTCACCATGAAACATGATGCTACCCTTTTTAATCTCGGCATTGGGTGCTAATAAGCCCATTAATGACCGGGTGGTAACTGACTTACCAGAACCCGATTCACCAACGATAGCTAAGGTTTCACCTTTGCGTAAATCAAAGCTAACATCGCGGATGGCTTTCACTTCACCAGCGTAAGTATGGAAATCGATTTCCAAATTACGGACTTCAATGACATTTTCAGGATTTTCCATTTATAACCATCCTCCTAGCGTTTAGATTTTGGATCAAAGGCATCCCGCATCCCATCACCTAATAAGTTAAAGGCTAACATCAAGATGATTAAGACAATTGCTGGGTACCACATTTGATATGGTAAGAATTGGAAGTTCTTTTGACCATCAGAGATCAACGTCCCAAGTGACGCTTGCGGTGAACTAATCCCAATCCCGATATAACTCAAGAACGCTTCAAAGAAGATCGCGTTCGGAATCGTAAACATCGTTTGAATAATAATAACACTCGATAAGTTTGGTAATAAGTGTTTCCAAGCAATCTTTGGTGCCGATTCACCCAAGGTGCGGGCAGCTAAGATAAAGTCTTGGTTTTTCAATTGGAGTGTCTGGGCTCGCGTTAACCGCGCCATCGTCGTCCAGTTGATCAATGCCAAAGCGGCAATGATTGATGCCATCCCAGTCTTTTGGAACGCGGTGGCCATCAAAACCATGACAACTAATGAAGGGACGGACGAGAGAATTTCAATGATACGTTGCATGAACAAATCCACTCGCCCACCTTTCCAACCGGAAAGTATCCCGAACCCGACCCCAATGGTCAAGTCAATCAAGGTGGCAATCAACGCAATTTCAAGTGAGATCCGGGTCCCATACATAATCCGAGCAAATAAGTCCCGGCCTAAATAGTCGGTCCCTAAAACGTAGTGGACTTTGGAACTGGCCCCAGCTTGAGCATACGCGTCAACATCTTTACCAGATTGGTTGATGTGCCCATTTAAGCCGTGAATATTCACACCCGGAATCTTGGGTGGCAAGTTGGCATACTTTGGCGATTGGGCATTGGGATCATGATGATACAAAGCTTGACCCCCAAAGGCCATTAAGAATAACAAGACTAAAACAATAAAACTGGTAAACGCGGTTTTATTAGACTTTAACCGTCGCCAAACATCTTGGCCGAAGGTTAATGACGGTGCCGCGATTTTTTCTTTGTCGGGACCCGCTTGTTTGTCCAACGGTGCGAAGTCGCCGGGCTTGATTTCAATATTTTCTGGATTATCTGCCATTAACTAGTCCCCATTTCCACTTAAACGAATCCGCGGATCGATGATGCCGTAGATAATATCGGTCAATAACAACAGTAAGCATAACAAGGCGGAGTAGAAAATCGTCACACCCATGATGGTTGGGTAGTCATTCACTAAGATTGACTTAACAAATTGTTCCCCGATACCAGGAACGGAGAAGATGTTTTCAACCACCATCGAGCCGGTCATCAACGCTGCCGCTAATGGGCCAATCAAAGTGACCATGGGAATCAAACTATTCCGTAAGGCATGATGATAAACGATCCCAAATTTGGACAATCCTTTGGCTTTCGCCAATTCAATATAATCCGAACTTAAGACGTCGACCATATCGGTCCGAATGAACCGCGCCGTTTCGGCTAACGGACTTGCCGCTAAGGCTAACGTTGGTAAGATCGTGTAGCTGAACCCGGACCAACCGGCCACTGGGAACAACCCCAACTTCAAACCTAAATAATATTGCAGCAAAATTGCTAAGACGAAACTTGGTACCGCAATCCCTAGAATCGAGAGAATCGTCGCCACTCGATCAGCCCAAGTGTCTTTCCGAATCGCACCAATCGCACCTAGGATAATCCCTAAGACGACCCCAACGAGTAAGGCTTGACCACCTAATTGCATTGAAGGGCCCATCCGACTCCCAATCAAGTAACTAACCGCTTGATCTGAGAATTGGAACGAAAGTCCAAGACTCCCTTTAAAGATGCCCCCAATATAAATGAAGTATTGGAGCCAGACTGGTTTATCCAATCCGTACTGTGCTAAAATTGACGCTTTTTCACTAGCAGTCAACTTGGCTTCGTTTTGAAGCGGCGTCCCTGGCATCAGTTTCATTAAGAAGAACGTGACGGTTGCCACAATGAATAATGTCAAGAACAAGTAAAATATCCGCTTTAAAAGATATTTTCTCATTAGAATTCCTCGCATTCTATTAAATTAGCCTTAAAAAATAATGACATCCTTGATTATAAAACAAAATGGTAAGGATTAACAATGTGTCAATCCTTACCCCTTTGTTTCACATTCGTTCAGTTAAAGCACACACATGTTTTAATGCCAACTATTTTAGATTTACTTCACGTACATGTACTTGTAGTTGTAAAGTGAACCAGCAGTGTTGTAAATGATGCCCTTCAAGTTCGTCCGTGTTAAGTGCGCTGTCGCTTGTTGATAAACTGGGATGACACCTTGGTCATTCATCAACGTCTTTTCAGCGTTAACCATGTCGTTCCAACGAGCAGTGGTGTTGTTAGCATCCTTGCCTTCAGCATTGGCAACGTACTTGTCATAAGCGGCACTCTTATACTTCCCGTTGTTATAAGTGTTGCTTGAAGTAAATAGTGACAAGAATGAGATTGGATCAGTAAAGTCAGCGTTCCAAGCAGAAAGCACGGTATCGAAGTTCCCACTAGTTGAACGTGACAAACGGGTCTTAAATGGCACGTTGTTGTTCGTGACCTTCAAGCCAGAAAGCTTTTGCCATTGACCTTGGATGTATTCAGAAGATTGTTTAGCTTTGTCAGTATCATCAGATAATAACTTGATGGTCAATGACTTGGCCCCAATTTCCTTCATCCCTTCTTTGAACAACTTCTTCGCTTTGGTCATGTTGTATTCAACACCACTCTTAACGTAAGCGTCGTCCACGAAGTCTTTACCAGTCTTAGGGTTGTTAGCTAAACCGCTTGAAACATAACCTTTAGAAACCTTGGACCCATCGCCCAAGACGGTGTTCACATATTCGTTTCGGTTGATTGAAAGTGACAAGGCTTGGCGAATCTTCTTGTTCTTGAAGGCTTTAGCTAATGTCTTGTTACTATCATTCCGGTTAAGTTCCAAGTAGAACGTTGAGGCTGTTTGACGAACCTTGTAGTTCTTGTTGGTCTTGTAATTCTTAACTTGTTGGCTAGAAAGCGTGGTGTCATCAACCTTACCAGAGTTAAATAAGTTCAACCCAGTTGAGTTTTCCTTAACAACTTGGAAATTAAGTTGCTTCATCTTCACGCTCTTAGCATCCCAGTAGTCCTTGTTCTTGACTAACTTCCAGCTTAAGTTAGAACCAGTCCAACCAGTCATCTTGTAAGGGCCGTTGTAGACCATCGCAGTACTGGTTGTCCCATATTTCGAACCATACTTGTTAACGACTTTTTCATTTTGTGGGAAGAAATTAATGAAGCCCATTAATTTCTTGAAGTAAGCAATTGGCTTGTCCAAAGTAACGACCAACTTGTAGTCGCCTTCAGCCTTAATCCCTAAAGTTGAAACAGCTTTTTTACCGTTAACGATTTGGTCAGCGTTTTTAATCCCAGAATATAAGTATGCGTATTGTGACGCGGTCTTAGGATTAACGGTGCGTTGCCAGCCATAGACGAAGTCTTTAGCGGTAACTTTGTCGCCGTTACTCCATTTTGCGTTCTTGCGTAAGGTGAACGTATATGTTTTCCCACCGTTTGAAACTTTGGTTGCTTTGGCGATCCCCGGTGTAATGGAACCATTCTTACCAATCCGATACAACCCTTCGTTCGTGTTGTTCAAAGCATCTGAACTAACGACGTCGGTTGACTTGGAAATATCCATTGTTGGTAATTCCGCAGTTTCAGTTAAATTAGCAACTTGCTTAGTCTTACCTGTTGATGACGAACTATTATTAGAACCACAGGCCGCTAAGAATAACAAGGATGCGCCGGCTACGACCGTAACTTTTGCAGCTGTTTTTAAATTCATAAAAACCCAACCCCTCTTACTTTTTTGATGTGTGTGTGCTTTTCCCTCGAAAAGTTAAAGTAATTGTATATTATAAATAAATTAAAATCAATCCTAAATTCTAATTATTTTCATGAATTCGCCATAATTGTATTTATTAACTCATTTTTTAATACCATTACGAGTGCTAAAGATAGCGATGAATCGTTGGTATATCAGCATTTCTATTTATGAATAGTGCTAATTTTAGTTTTTAAGCATTTTTAGTCATTTTTCTTAATAAATAATTCTTTTTTAGCTAAATCCACCATTTTCCGTCTTAAAATGTGTTAGTCAAAACAGCCAAAAATGGGCAAACAAAAAAGGATCCTGACATTTTATCAGCATCCTCTTATTAATTAAGTAAATCTATTTGGCTATGAATGAATTCTTATGCTAACCGACTCCAGTGGGGCATTGGCATGCTGTGAGGCAGACCTGCAGCCAAAGTGCGGTCTGCAGGGCGACTTAGAACGCCGCAAGAACCGCGGATTTCTAAGCTCGGCCAGGTTCTAAGTTGGCAAAGAACACCAACTAAGAACCTCGACACGGCATGCCAATGCCCCACTTCCGTCTCACTAATGATACTAACGCGCTATCAACATCCGAGCCAGAAGTACCTAGCTGATTCACCGTGTCGAGTCACTTTGGCGGTGTTGTTGACCGCCTTAGTGACTGGGCCGACCTTTAAGACGCGGTTTTCCGGCTTAAAGGCGCCCTGGGGACCGCTTTTTGGCCCCAGGTCTGCCCCCACAGTGAAACTGCTAGGTGCTGGCGGCGTCGAAAAGCGAAAATTAGTGGCCCAAATAACCGATAATCGACGCAATAATAAGAATAATTAATACAATCGTCGTGATCCAGACATAGAGATGATCCTTTTCAACCGCGAAGGCATAAATCGAGACGGCGACTCGCAGTGTAGGCGTTAAGATTAATAGGAATAGACCTAACATCATGACGGCATATGGTTTCAGTTCTGCCACACCGGTAAAAATAGCTTTAAAACTGTTCGGTTCAACACCGTTTGGATAACCACCCGTCCCTTGAATCAGCATCATAATAATGCCAATTGCGATCACAATCGCGGAGATCACGACCCCAATCCGTAAAATCTGGCCAATAATCAATTCAACTTTGTGCATTTCTTGGGCTTTACTGTTTTTTTGAATCATTAGATGGTCACCCCGAATCCTTTAGCAATCATTTGAATGCCCAAATATAACATGACGGGCACAAAAATCATCCGAATCAAACGTGGTTTGAGATGTTGCATGATGCGGGTCCCGATTAAAGCACCCACTAAAATCCCAATCGCTAATGGTGCCGCGATGCCAGCTTTAATCGACCCATTAAAGAAGTAAACCATCGCACTTGCAGCGGCGGTGACACCCATCATTAAGTTCGAGGTTGCTGACGATGGCTTGAGCGGCATGTGCATGATCGTATCCATCGCCAAGACTTTAAACGCCCCACTCCCGATACCTAACAAACCACTCGCTAATCCAGCCCCAAACATCATCGTAAACCCACCAGGCACATTTTGAACTTGATAATCAATTTGTTCATCTAAAGCTTTATCATAATAAGTCCCATTTAAATTCAATTGGGTGGCTAACTTGTCCGCTTGTACATTTTGCGCATCACTGTTTTTATTCATTAACTTGCGGATCATATTGTAAGTCGTAAAGACCAATAATGCCCCAAATAAGAAGTATAAAAAGGTGGCGTGCACAACGCCAGTTAAGACTGCGCCTAACACGGCCCCGACCGTGGTCGCTATTTCCAAAAACATGGCAACACGTAGATTCAACATTTCATCTTTTAAATAGGCAATCGTAGAGCCGGAACTAGTCGCGATAACCGCAATAATACTGGCCCCAATCGCATACTTAATATCCAATCCTAAGCCTAACGTTAAGATGGGCGTAATAATCATCCCACCACCGATACCGAGAATCGCACCGAAAATACCAGCAATCATGCCGACCCCCAGCATTAATAATAATGAATAAATCACATCTTTCACCTTCGCCTTTTTAATTTCACTAGTTAGTGTACCATTTAATTACGTGGTTACCTAATACATACAAGTTATCGAGGTAACCCCTTGATAGGCAAGGATTCAAGCAACCTTAGCAATTTCAGCCGCGTCAATCATTAAAATTGATGTAACCGTCAACACAGTTGTTAATTCAATGTTTTTGTTTTTCTAGTGATTAAAAAATTAGATACCAATTGACTGAAATTAGTCTACCGCTTTTGCTTGCTTAAATTGCGCCATAAAACCAGCCACCAGCGGTGTCGCCAATGATTCTGCCGTCGTTGCTAAAACGAGCTGCGTTTCAAAACGCCGATCGGCTAATGAACGTACGATGACTTGGTCAGAAGCATAGGTTTCCGCTAACGAACGTGGGACTAAAGCGACCCCGATTTGGCGGTCAGCCCAATGCATCGCCGTGCGGGCGTCATCACAAGTCATCACGTATTGTGGCTCAAACGCTTCTTCTAAAAAGGCCACGTGAAAGAGCTCATTGAAGCGGCGATACTTAATCAAAGGTAACGCCGCTAAATCCTTTAACCGTAACTGACGTCGTTGCGTAAATTGATGATAACGTTTCGGCAAGACTGCCACCATGCGTTCTGAGTCAAAATAGCGACAAACCAAGTGCTGCTGATTAAATGGCGTCCGTAAAATCGCGACATCTAATAATCGTTTATGCAAGTCATCTAATAATTCATACGTGTTGCCTTCAGTGACATCTAACTGAACATCCCCATGTTGTTTAAGCCAACTCATTAAAGCCTGATTGGGCATCACTCCCGCCGATGATGAGACCAACCCTAAATTAAGGGTCCCGGTAATCCCATGGGCCAAGGCACGCACTTTATTTTCAGCAGTGGCTGATAGCTGAGTCAACTGTTGCGCATAGCTGACGAGCAACTGACCGGCTGGCGTCACTGTCACGCCTTGTGGCAGTCGTTTAAATAGTGCCACGCCTAATTCAGTTTCTAGTTGTTTGATTTGATAACTTAGCGGTGGCTGGGCCACATGTAGCCGTTTAGCCGCCGCCGTCATTTGGCCTTCTTCAGCAACCGCCAAAAAGTACCGTAATTGTTTTAAATTCATGATTCCCACCCCATTCCTTTTTAGTATACCCGATTATGGCAAGTGCTAAACTTAAGTTTTTGACAATCAACAAAACGTGCCGGAATCGCTAACAATGCGTTATACTAGAGATATTGAAGATTTTAATGGAAGGAGTGGTCTGGATGCATTTTTTCGACCGGCTTAAAGGCATGTTACAAGCACTTGATAGCGATGCAACCGCAGACACATCAACTGCTAAGCCCGTCACGCCGATTACCACGCCCTTAGACCCAGACGAACCGACCGCATTACAGGCTAGTCAACCGTTAACTGGTGCGCCAGTCGTTAATCAGACGCCGGCACTAGTACTCGTCCATCATGTTGACGAAACTGGCAAGGAATTACGAGCCCCAGAAATGATTGCAGGGACCATTGGTGATGAAATCCACCTCCCTGAAGTCAATTTGCCGGGTTATCATTTAGTCGATATCGATGGGCTGACGCGCTGGTTCACAACTGAACAGTCCCGCATCGTTTTGACCTATGAACGCCAAGCTGGTCAACCGATTTGGGTCTATGCTTATGATATTGACCAACGCCAGCTCATCGGCCTACCGACGATGCAACGTGGCCGTTTAGGCGATCCATACGACGTGAGCGCGCCAACTGTTGCGGGTTTCAAGTTACTCCGTTCAGTGGGTGACTTAACGGGTGAATATACGACCACTTCAAAAACGGTCTTATTCTTCTATCGTAATGCCAATTGGCGCCAAACTGATTTAAGTACTGGTTTTGTACAAATCAAAACACCGACTAAGGTTTATCCTTATCCGGGTGCCACCACGACTAATTATTGGATTACGTTACCCGTTGGGGCAATTTACAAGACCTTTATGCGAGTCCAGCTGAATGACAATTCCACGTGGTACACCCTAGGTGAAGATCAATGGATTGCCGAGACTCACGTCCAATTGACGAACAGTAATCAATTGTTACCACCAACGCCAGCTGCTTATGAGACGCGCCATAAAAAGCAAGTCCGGCAAACTGGGGTCGTTAGCTTTGTGCCAGGTAAACAAGTCCACACGTACTTGGAACCATACGGGCGCTATCTAACGACGGTCACCCATGGCGAAACCGTCACTTTGACGGAACGGCTTGTGGATGACAATCGCGTGGTCTGGTATCGAATTCAGGACCGGGGCTATTTGCCGGGTCGTTACTTGACACAACTCGATCCACCGGATTATTGGGGTTAACTCATATTAAATACAATCAAGACAAGCAGCCAACTTCTCAATCGAGAAATTGACTGCTTGTTTTTGTATCTCAGGTTTAATTCAAATTGTTCAATTAATATATAGTCGCCAGAAAAAGCGCCTATTCGTGCAGCTTGATTTGCCAAACAAAAAAGTCGATTCCCCACACAAGGAATCGACTGTCAGTCATAACACTATTTATTATTAATTAGCAGCTTTTTGCATGTTCGTTACGCGAGCGTAACCTGAAACATATGGGTGCCACCATGAAGCGTGGAAGGATTCCTTCTTAACACCATTGTTTTGTGCATCGATCATTTGACCATTACCAACGTAAATCCCAACGTGGGCAATCCCAGAACCGTAGTTAAAGAAGATTAAGTCACCCTTCTTTAAGTTCGCACCAGAGATATGCTTGTATTTTGCATATTGTGCTGCGGCAGTCCGTGGCAACGTCTTTTTGATTGACTTTTTGTAAACGTACTTCGTTAAGCCAGAGCAGTCAAAACTGTTAGGGCCAACTGAACCGTAGCTGTAACGTTTGCCAAGTTGTTGTTTAGCAACTTTGTATAACTTGTCGTACTTGGTTGTCTTAGTAGCAGTTGAATCATTATCCGTAGTCGTTGTGGTTGTCGTCGTATCAGCAGAGTCATCGGCGAAAGCCGTTTGGCTAGTTGCCACCCCTGCAGTTAACATTAAAACAAACGTAAGTAATCCGATAAATAATTGACTGGCTCTTTTTGACATTAATTGACGCTCCCCTTGTATGTAGTGTGTGTATTTGGCTTATGTATTTATCAACAGTGACTATCTTAGCAAGTTTATGTTACAAACCGCTTACGTAAACATCTCAACCCTGTTAAACCCACGTAATCCAGTCATCATATAAGTTTATCGTTCCTGTAAGCGCTGTTGTTAAGGCTTTCTTAAGGTTAGTCAAAATAAATTAAATTAATATTTTTTTAACAATATTAGGCAAATTTTAGCAATGTCCATGTAAATCAATCGAAAAATTTCGCTTAAGTTACAAACTTGTTACAATAAAAGGGTGTTAACCAATTTGGCTAACACCCGATAATCATTTTTATATTTAATATTTTACAGAAAAGCTGTCATAATACTGCCAATGACAATCAAGGCCAATCCCATCATCGTTAATCGGAATTCTCGATGTGATTTAGATTCACCTAAAACGAGCATCCCACCTAGCGTCGAAATTACGACACTCAGCTGCGTAATGACATACGCGGTGGCGACCCCATTAGCTTTAGCTGAGAAGATATAAGCTAATGCAGAAACACCAAAAACAGCGCCTGCCGACATATTCAACCAACTTGTCCTTTCTTTGAACGTATGGGCATGACCACTTAACAAGACATATAAGATGGCCCCAATAAAGATGCCCAACATTTGTGGGAAGAAGATTGACAAACTAGATGCCGAAACCGCTTTAGGTAAGGCACTATAACCCCAGTATCCAATCGTTGTTGGCACCAGGACCGTTAAGCCACTCATCAAGCCAGCCCGACTTTCGGAACTATCGGTAATCGCAGTCAAGGCGACCCCGATAATCATCAAAATAATCGCTGCAAAACCGACTAACTTTGCGGTATTGCCGCTCCATTCACCAAACATCAACACCCCAATGACTGACGTCCCAATCAGTTGTAAGCCAGTTGAAATCGGCATCGTGGTACTGACACCCATTTTGGCATATGACGTATACTGGCCGATTTGACCAATCACCCAACAAGCACCAGAAACAGCACTTAATAAAAAGACGCTCACGGCGACAGTTGGTTGGAACATGAGTTGAACAATCAAACCAACTAATAAGGCGCCCATCCCGGTACCCAACGTTTGATTGGTTGGTTTACCGCCAATCTTCGACAACAATAGCGGGTTTAAGCCCCAACCAATCGCGGGGATCAATGCAATTAAAATGTTCAAAATCTGAAAGCCTCCTAGTCTCTTGCTACCGATCACTTAAAAAAGCGATATCAATAGTCTAACATTATTATTCGAAAAGATTAACCATAAAAAAACGACGCTAACCCTTTTCATAAAGCAAAGAAAACGGTTAACGTCGTGTTTTTATAGCATTGGAAGCGGTGCCTGTTGTTGGCTTATTTTCATTGGTGCTGGTGTGTTTTTTGACGAGTCGAAACGTGTTCGGCAAGCCTGAGGGTTCCGCTTAGCTACGCTAGGTGACCGCACCGGAAAACCCACCGGCACAATCCCCTAGCTAGGCTAATGCTCACCCTCAACCCGGCTTACCTCACACTCTTATAACTTTGCAGTCAACTTCACATCAGGATACTTATCCTGGAACCAGCGTTCAGCAAACGCATTTTCGAACAAGAATAATGGTTCGCCATTGCGGTCCTTAACGAGTAAGTTCCGCGAACTAGACATCTTTTCATCGAGTTGTTCAGGATCAATCCAACGCGCCGTTTTGTTGCCCATTGGTTCCATGATAACTTCAGAGTTATATTCATTTTGCATCCGGAATTTGAACACTTCAAATTGCAGTTGCCCAACGGCGCCTAAAATGTAGTCGCCAGTTGAATAAGACGTGTACATTTGAACGGCCCCTTCTTGGACCAATTGTTCAATCCCTTTATGGAATGACTTTTGTTTCATCACGTTTTTAGCCGTGACCCGCATAAAGAGTTCTGGGGTAAATTGTGGTAACTTTTCAAATTGAACGGCATGTTTGCCCGCATAAATCGTATCACCAATTTGGAAATTACCGGTATCGTATAACCCAACGATGTCCCCAGCAACCGCTGTTTCGACCGTTTCACGCGTGTCAGCCATGAATTGCGTCGAGTTGTTCAAGCGCATCTTCTTGCCCGTCCGTTGTAACGTGACATCCATCCCACGGTCAAATTCACCTGAACAGATCCGGACAAACGCGATCCGATCACGATGGTTCGGATTCATGTTCGCTTGAATCTTGAAAATAAAGCCCGCGAATTCATCATCCGTTGGTTGGATGACTTCATCTTCACGTGTCTTGTGAGCATTAGGCTTTGGTGCATACTTCAAATAAGTCTTTAAGAAGGTTTCCACCCCAAAGTTGGTCAACGCTGAGCCAAAGAAGACTGGCGTCATATCCCCAGCTGAAATCTTGGCTTCATCAAAGTCGTTGCCGGCTTCTTCAATCAATTCCATTTCATCCAAGACATCCCGATAGATACTATCTTTCGTCAATTCGTTGCTGGGGTCTAATTCACCATTATCGTCCAATGGTAAGAAAGTTTCACCGTTAGCTTCATTATGATAAAGTTCTACTCGGTGATTGTAGCGGTCATATAACCCCTTCAACCCTTTCCCCATCCCAATTGGCCAGTTCATTGGATAAGTTTCGATGCCCAAGACTTCTTCAACTTCGTTCAATAAGTCTAATGGTTCGCGGCCATCACGATCCAACTTATTCATGAAGGTAAAGATCGGAATCCCCCGCATTTTACAAATTTGGAAGAGTTTCTTGGTTTGAGGTTCGATCCCTTTAGCTGAGTCAATCACCATGACCGCAGAATCGACCGCCATTAACGTCCGATACGTATCTTCAGAGAAATCCTCATGCCCAGGGGTATCCAAAATGTTAATCCGCTTGCCATCGTAATCGAATTGCATCACGGAACTAGTCACGGAAATCCCACGTTTCTTTTCGATTTCCATCCAGTCAGACTTGGCGAAGTTACCACTCTTACGCGCTTTAACTGTCCCAGCTTGACGCACCACGCCCCCAAATAAGAGCATTTGTTCCGTAATTGTTGTTTTCCCAGCATCCGGGTGAGAAATAATCGCGAAGGTCCGACGTTTGTCGACCGCCGCTGCAAGTTCTGTTTTATTCATAAAAATTCCTTTCGTACATCTTGATTAATTCAGCGAACCATAATTGTTCGTCCCGGACAACGTGCCCGGTTTCTAAAAAAACGTAGCCTTACATATTTTACTGATTTTCGCTGAAAAAAGCTAGTATTGCCCGTGGGTGAACTTAAAAAAGTCGTCAACTTGATTGTGATGACCCTGTATTTCTGCTCACTTTGCATATTATTGTCTGTATCATAGTTTTTACTACTGAGTTTGACCTTAATGCATGCAGTCAAACTCGTACCACTTTCCCTCATCAAAGTATTTCAACGTCAGTATACCATGCCGTCTTATTTAAGTTTTGTGCCAACAATACTTGAGTGTAGAAACTTTTTTGAGATTTTATGAGCATCTAGGTTGAAATTTAATTACCTTATCGATAATATAAGATTATTCTCAAAGAAGAGAGCTTCATCGGCCGATGAATTGTTGACTGTCCCCCGCACCTCAACCAGTAAAGGAGAACGCCAATATGCCAAAATGGACTGCAAGATTAGAAGTAACTAACAACACTAACAATACCCTTCAAGTGATGAATAAAACGATTCATCCTAAGAGCAAGACATTGAGTTTTCCAATGCAAATCGTGCCTGGTGAAACTGGCATCTACGAAGTTTACACCGGTACTGGCGTTCCTTATGGCCCTGATTTTTCCGTTACTTTGGCAACAAGCGTGGCTGATACGATTTCCTACCATGTTGATATGCCTTATCCTGAAAATAAGGATCGACATAATTCGTGTGAGACCACTGGTCGCTTACGTGCTAATGGACTACGGCATATTAAACCACGCGTACATGATTGGACCGATGAAATTAAGATTACCACTATTAAAGTCGAGACTAACAGCAACGATTTAGATGCCGAAGACAATTACGAACCAGTGCCTTAATTGGCCGTTGTCTCGCTAACCTTAAAATAGCCAATCCCCCAAAATGGATTGGCTATTTTAGTGTAAAAAAACAAGCTATCAGTAACATCCTGATAACTTGTCATCACATCATCAGACTAACTTGGTAGTCCAATGAGCACTATTTATGCCATTTAACATCAACCTAGCCCAGAAGCCGATGGGCTCAGTAGCCTCGTTCATCTTAGCCGAGCGACTTCCTCGGATTAGATGAAGCCCGAGTTTTGAAACCGGCGTTTTTCCGGGTTCAAAATCGTGGCGGCTACGTTCCAGCCCAAATCGGCTGGCGGGCGGTTTGACGTGGCGTGGCGTTTAGCTGTTTATTCATGTCAGTTAGCGGGCCGAAACGTGTTTACTCGGACTGACAGTTCCGCTTGCTACGCTAAACCAACCATCCGAAAACCCACCGGATAATTGGCTTAGCTAGGCAATGCTCACTATCAACCCGTCCTCGCTCACACTCTAGCCATTGTTCTCAATCTGATGAACCACATAATTAACAACCTTCAATGAAGACAATCCATCATTAATTGCACAGAACCGTTCATAGAACTTCGTGAACTTGGCATCGTCGCGCATATCTGGTGTTTGTAAGTATTCACCGATATATTGTAATAAATCATCCTCATTTTGTGCAATCTTACCCGGCAAGTCCTTCTCGTAATCGAGATAGAAGCCCCGGAGTTCATCCTTATACAAATGATAATCGTAAGGGTAGAACAAGATTGGTCGTTGTAAGTAAGCGTAATCGAAGAACACACTCGAGTAATCGGTAATTAACATATCTGAGACCAAATATAAATCTGAAATGTTTGGATAACTTGAGAAGTCATAGACAAAGTCCGTATATTGCGAAATATCCAAGGCATTTGAAATCAAGTAATGCATCCGCAAGATCAAGACCGTATCCTTACCATACTTATCACGGAAATCCGCTAAACTGAATGGCAATTCAAAGGTATACTTCCCTTTTTCCGCGAATTGGTTGTCTCGGTAAGTTGGCGCATACATGACGACCTTCTTATCCAACGGAATGCCCATCGCTTGTTTCAAGCGCGTAATGTCATCAGCATTTGAGTTGATCAATTCATCATTTCGGGGATAACCGACCTTTAAGATTTGGTTGTTGAACCCAAAGGCTGACCGGAAGATTTGCGTGGAATAGTCATTTGGTGAGACCAAGGCATCCCAACGGTTCGCTTCCTTCACAAAGTTGCGATGGTAAGCTTGCGTGTTAGTCCCCGGCATCGTGACATTCTGAATATCCAATCCCAACTTCTTCAACGGTGTCCCATGCCACGTTTGAATATAAGTGACATACTTGGGCTTCTTGACCCACGCTGGGAAACGCGCATTACTGATCCAATATTGCGACTTCTCTAAGACCCGTACCCACTTAGCAGTCCGGCGTTTAACGTAAGGAATATGATGTTCTTTACAGTAAGGGATTGCTTCTTTATCGACTGACCAAATATAGTTGAACCCTGGATAGAGTTTACTAAACAATTGATAAATTGCTAATGGGCTATCACTCACTTGGCGGCCACCAAAACTTTCAAAAACAATCGTGGTTTGGTCATATGGTCGATGACCAGCCCTGAACAACCGCCGCATATATTGTAAGTTCAACTTCAAGTTCAATTGATGCAACATATCACGGGCACCGGCTGCTTTTGAGCCGACTAAGCCCATCTTTTGACCGAATGTCAAACTAGGAATTTCCGTGATTAAAATCCCGTTGTTATACGTCTTATTGATTTGCACCATCCGCCCGGCAGCATTAGGTTGCAAGACATTTTGTCCTTCTAATGAGCGTGCTAAAATGACTCGTTGACGAACTTGTTGACCGGCATACTGGTATTGAATAAACATCTCATAATGGCCATCTTGTCGAACCTCATTCAACGGAATGATAACTTCAAACAAGCCGCGTAACGTCGTTGGCGTCGCCGTATAGCTCAAGGTATCCCCGGTATCACGATCTTCTAACGTCACCGTTTGATCCGTGACCTTTTGCCCGTTGATCGTTGAATAACCAGTCACTTCGATCCCGGACTCCGTCAAGTTAATACTGTTGACCGCAAATTCATCGGAACCAGCTTGCGCGTGAATATTGAACAAGGCGCGTTGTTGGTCATCAGAATCAAACACAAAGTAACTGCTCAAGCTTAATTGATGCCGGTCTGACACGTATTCACTTTCGACTTGTAACAAGTAACGGTCGTTTTCGACGTTGAATGAGAAATACATTTGCCAAGAGAATTCAGTTAACTCAAATTGGTCAAAAATAAAGTCATTCGGGTCAATATCGACCTTAATGATGTTATTGTGCACGTTGCGATGAATCGGCACATTAATGGAAGCTAATGAATTTTGTTCTAAGAAAATAATGGCTAGATTTTCGACCGCAAAGGGCACGTCGATTAATTCTAGTTCAAGAATTTGATGGGACTTCTTTTGGTGAATCCCCGATAAAATGGCACGCATAATAAAATCTCGGCTCCTTTGGTTTAGTAGTTAAAAATCAGTTGATGGGGCATCGTGGCCGTCATTTCAACATTATGGTCAATATTGATAAATAAGTTAACACTATCTAACGCTAACTTTTGTAAGATATGATAATAGAACGCATAAATATCTTGATACTTATGAAAATCAACATAGTTCATGACTTGATAATAATCTTCTTGTTCCGTCACGACACTCATTTCATTTCTGGCCGCAGTTTGAGCTTTTTCAGTCGTCGGCGCTTTTGGTTGGGCTTCGCGAATATCCGTCAATTGTAAACTAGACGCCTTATTCAAATTGTATAACCGGCGCACTGGCTTGCTGTGACGAATAAACCGATAAACCAATTGACCATTGTTGTTTAACAATGATGATGATTGCAAGGCATTATCTTGATAGTTGGCGATCACTACTGGCCGCGCTTGTTCGTAATAGACGACTTGTTCAACTTGGTCATCTTGATAGAACGTGATATCCGTAATCGTGCCAGTTGGCGTCGTCCGAACTTCTTTTAATAGCGCATCGCCAGCTAAGTAACGTGTCAAATGCATGCCACTTGGTTCATCAAACTCCCGCTTAGTTAATTGACTGTCGTCGACTTGTTTGATCGCCGTTGCGGCTAAATCAATCCCATCATCTTCAGCGAAGATTTCAGCCAAAGTCGTCACTGAAACTTGGTTGGTTTGATCAACTAACTTGTTGACCATCCACTTGGCGGTCGCCACTTCAGCGTAATCTAAATTACCTAAAATAATCCCAACATGCGTGTCCGCAGCTAAGAGTTGCGCTAATTGCGCCCCAAAACTTTCTTTCTTAATATCGGATAAGGCCGTAACCAGAAAAACGGCATTCTTCATTGTGTTGCCTCCATCATTTCCATTCAAAATAAAACCACTTCACACAAAAAGCCGGTTCAAAACCTGCGCTTTGAATCCGGCTTCCTACTGTCCACTAAGTAACGAGCCACCGGCCAGCGACTTGGTGGGGCTTAATTTAGTCTGCTTTGGTTTGCATCCCTAAATCTTTTTTAATCTTAGTTGTTGAGATACCTTCTGTCCGTGGTAAGTAGACAACTTCGCAGTAGTCCTTTAAGAAATCGAACTTACCTTTCCAGTCGTCACCCATGACAAAGACATCGATGTCGTTATCAACCACGTCACTAATTTTTTGGTCCCAATTTTTTTCGGGAATTACTTCGTCAACATATTTAATTGCTTCGAGAATATACTTACGGTCTTCAAATGACGTGTAAGCTTTTTTGCCCTTTTGCGCATTGAATTCATCTGAGGAAACGCACACTGTTAAATGATCGCCCAAGGCTGCGGCCCGTTTTAATAGCCGAATGTGGCCTTTGTGTAGTAAATCAAACGTTCCGTACGTAATTACTTTTCTCAAGATACTAGTCTCCTATTCAAGTAGTTCATAACCCAATACCGTCAATCTTACCATATAATGCAAACGCGTCAATGTAAGAAAAACATAAAATTTATTTTTTTACGTCGTTTTGGCCGTCTGCCCGCGTGGCTTTCGCCGGTTGGGGGTAATATACCGTCGTCTGCGACCGTAAGTCTTCCTCATTGCGCAACTGGGCAATGCTGTATAAGTAGATAACCACCGTGCGGACTACCGCATAAAATGGAATCGCTAAAATCATCCCGACGATTCCGGCAATGTTACCCGCTGCTAACAACAAGATAATGATCGTTAATGGATGAATCTTCAATGTCCGGCCAATAATGTTCGGGTAAATCAAGTTACCATCAACTTGTTGCACGATAATTACCGTAATGGTGACCCACACGACTTGCATCGGTGACACGGTAAAGGCCACGATCAGTGATGGGGCAATCCCAATGTACGGACCCACATACGGAATAATATTGGCAATCCCAGCAATGACCCCGAGCAATAACCCGTATGGTTGTGAAATAACCACATAACCAATTGCGGTAAACGTCCCGACAAACAAACACTCGATCACTTGACCACTAATATAACTTGAAATCGTTGCGTTCATTTGTTCTAACAAGCCGACCATTTCTGGCCGCCGCTTCTTGGGTAAGAACCGACTGATTGCGGGCACAAACTTTTCACTGTCTTTTAGCATGTAGAATAAGATCACGGGAATCGTAATCGCCATGATGGTGACACTCGTAATCGTCGAAATCACTGAAACCACACTCGTCGATAACGATGACAAGAAACTTTGCGCATACTTGCTGATTTGACCATTGAATTGATTGACATAAGAACTGACATCAACTTTTTTCAAGACACTACTATTATTAATCGTCTTTGTGGCCACCTTTTGAATCTCGGTCGCAAAGTTTGGCAAGTTCGTGATCAACTGCGTCACCTGCGTGATCAATCGTGGAATCAGTGATACTGCGCCGTAAGCTAAAATCGCGACTAACAGTAAGAACACGATTGCCACCGCACCCGTCCGCGAAATCCGGAACTTCTTATAGTGGACTTTCATTAGAAACTTAACGAGCGGATTGAGCATATAAAATAGGAAACCCGAAATTACAATTGGCATGAAAACCACACTTAAAAACGTGCCGATTGGTTGAAACAAGAAACCCAATTTCGTGCACACAAAAATCAACGTGGCGACAATCAAAATCTCGAGCGACCAAAATAATAACGATGACTCTTTTAAACGCTTGAGCACGGTCGCTCCCCCTTTTTTATGAAACAATAATGATATCTTATTA
The DNA here is from genome assembly GCF_005405085.1 of Lactiplantibacillus daowaiensis. Lineage (GTDB taxonomy): Bacteria > Bacillota > Bacilli > Lactobacillales > Lactobacillaceae > Lactiplantibacillus > Lactiplantibacillus daowaiensis. The sequence continues at coordinate 49,482 of NZ_BJDJ01000018.1, forward strand.
TAACCTATTTATGGCACAACCGGTACCGTTCGCAAACGGGCAATGCGCGCTTAGTTACGCAAAAAAATTTATCAAGCGTGACAAAAAACAAGATTTCTATTTAAAAACGATGAGAAAAATGGTAATTTAGTTAGGAAGACAAAATTTAAGGGAGTGTGCTGTCTATGTCACGAAAAATTGCGGTTATCGGGATGGGCCATGTTGGTTCCACCGCCGCCCACTATATCGTCGCCAACGGCTTTGCTGACGACTTGGTTTTAATTGATCCAAATGAAGGTAAAGTTAACGCGGATGCGTTAGATTTCAAGGATGCAATGCCTAACTTGCCCTTCCATACTAATATTACGGTCAATGATTACAGTGCCTTAAAAGACGCCGATGTCATCATCTCCGCTTTAGGGAACATCAAGCTGCAAGATAATCCTAACGACGACCGGTTTGCTGAATTGCCATTTACAAGTAAACAAGTCAAAGACGTCGCTAGTCAAATCAAGGCCAGTGGCTTCGACGGCATTATCGTGGCCATCACGAACCCTGTCGATGTGATTACGTCCATCTATCAGGCTGTCACTGGCTTGCCTAAAAAGCACGTCATCGGGACTGGGACCTTACTTGACTCCGCTCGGATGAAACGGGCCGTTGCTGATCGCTTACATATCGATTCCCGTTCAGTAGCTGGTTATAACTTAGGTGAACATGGTAACTCCCAATTCACGGCTTGGTCCACGGTCCGAGTCTTAGGCCAACCCATCAGTAAAATTGCTGACGAACGTGGCCTAGATTTGGATGAAATCGACCATGAAGCCAAGCGTGGTGGCTTTACCGTCTTCCATGGTAAGAAATACACCAGCTATGGTGTCGCCACCGCTGCGGTTCGCTTAGCCAACATCGTGTTAAACGACGCTTTAACGGAACTGCCCGTTTCGAATTACCGCGAAGAATACGGCGTATACCTCTCCTATCCAGCCGTTGTTGGTCGTGATGGGATCGTTGAACAAGTCCAATTAGACTTAACTGAAGATGAATTAAAGAAGCTCCAAGTTTCAGCGGATTATATTAAGACCAAATTTGCTGAAAGCCAAGCAGATTAAAAAATATCGCCTTAGAATCGTGAGTTGATTCTAAGGCGATATTTTTAGTAAAGGCTAAAATCGATAAAGCATTTCTTAATACTTATACTGGTGATGGGCATCGATTCGAACAACAACAAGATAGCCTTGCATATTATAATAACCATGAATTCGAAAATCCCGCGTCCCATCGCTAAAGTGCATGACGGAACAAGGCACACCATTAATTAACTCAATATTTTTGGCACCGCGTGGACCACCCGTTCTTAGAAAAAGGGGTTTGACAGCTGTAACTGATAGTTCGCGTCCAACAGTCTTCGTAATAAACAAGTTAAATTGGCGACTATCTTGCGTTTTCAGATGTTTAAAATCAAAGTTATGATCTAAGGTCGTTTCAATGGCTAGTTTAAATTGCTGCTCACGATTGTGCGGTTGTGTTAGCGCACTCGGTGACAATGCCGTTTTTCGCGGCTGAATCAGTCTTTTTCCCATTAATCACCACTATAAATACTCAGATAATAACGTTGCATATCGGCGTTGCTTATCAATCGATGACTCGGCTCGTCATCTGCCAGACCAGTTCGTGCTTGTAGCCATGGCAATTCAGTGCGTGCCAGTATCTCTAATTCATTACCACTTTGATCTTGATAAGTCTCCCAGACAGCAGCCAATAAATCTGCAACATCTGCATCATCAAACTTAATTGGTTGTATTGCTTGTTGTGGCATCTTTGTCCAACCATATTGCGGGTATTGATGCTGTAGATTAACTTCAACTGGTCCAGCTGGCCAAGCTTCGAATTCGGCATCAATCAGGGGCCGTTGCAATAACACATTTGACCAAGCCTGCGTATAATAAACTAACTTCAAATAATATAAAAAGCTGTCACTTTAATGTCAAAAAAGCCCTCAATCCAACCAAACGTTGAATTAAGAGCTCCGGTTTAACTAAATTCCATATCATGGTTATTTTGTTTGGCTAAAGTCGATACGATTTGGAGCCAGTCTTTCATGCTGATCATGACGGCTGAATCCTGGGTATTCGGGTTTTCCACTTCAATCGTGTCGTGACCCCGATTAACGATGGTTAATAGCTGGTTAATATTCTTTTTTGCGATTGTACTGGTGACTTTTTTCATTCTCGCCATCTCCCAACTTGTTGAATGATTGAAGATATTGTGCCCCATTATCGGCGGCACGTCAAGCATTTTCGCAAGCTTTTGCCTACTCCTGAAAATGACTTGTCTCACATGGGAACATTCTACACTAATCACTGACCCAACGCACTTGATTTGTACCCACTTAAACAAAAAATTAAGGTTGTTTTTCCTTAAACATCGACTTCAACACATTGCGAATGATTTTCAATTGTTCTGGACTCACTGGTTGACCGTCATATTCGAATTGATGCTTCTTATTTTCGACGACCGCTTTTAAATCAACCGCTGGCTTTTGGTCCGTCGCAAGCCCTTCAGCTTTACCGACTAATTTATTGTAGCTCGTCCCCAAAACCTGCGCGACTTCTTTTAGCGTCCCCTTTGACGGGGTATGTTTCTTCCAACTATAAATAGCACTCGCACTAAGACCGGCTAACGTGGCAACTTCAGCTAACGTTAACCCATTTTTTTTGGCAAAAGTTCGAATATTTTTTAACAACTCACCGTTATCTAATTTCATAAACGCCATCGAAAACCCGCCCTTTCTGGTTACTAGTTTCTCTAAAATATACAAAGAATTGATTAAAATTACAAGCTAAAATCAATTACAGGTGACATTTTCGCAGTAAATGCTTAATGCAATAGCAAAACGCTTGCAATCATCTTGTAATATTACTCAATTACAATGAATTACATTGTTTACGATAAACCAAGACATTTGAGAAGGGAACCTTACATATATGAAACGCTTGTTTGCAATGATGGCCATGGTTGTGGCTGGCTTAACTTTCGGGTTGACCGCCGCTAAAACTGCCAACGCCAGCGGCACCAACCGCATCATCAGTACTTCAACTATGACGAAAACCGCGTATGTGCGCAAAAGTTCGGCGGGTGCAACATATAACATGACTGGGAGCACGACGAACTTCACGTTTGTTAAGACCCATTCATTAAAGAGCTATCCTTCGACCACTTGGATGGCAACGAAGAAACGCTATATTTACAAAACCAATGGTAAAAAATACTTGTACTACTACGTTACTAACGCCGGCAATACCGCTTCTGGCTGGATCTGGCATGGTTATTTAAAAACAAAATCAAAATCATTTACGAATATGTATAAAGTTGCGAAATCAAAATTAGGTGCCAGTTACTCATATGGTTCCGTGGGACCATACAGTTTTGACTGTTCTGGTTATACCCGTTACGTCTTCCAAAAGGCCGCTAGCAAAGTGCTCCCACATTCATCACAATCACAATATTCAAGTTATAAAAAAGTATCTCGTGCAAATGCCAAAAAAGGTGATTTGGTCTTCTTTGGCACTAGTACCGGTTCAATCTCCCACGTTGGGATTTATGTCGGTAATGGTAAGATGATCGATGCACAAGATAATGGTGTCGAACAAGAAAAGATTTATGTTTCTTGGTGGAACGCGGTCGGTTATTCACGACCAGTTAACTTTGGGGCTTAATTTAAAACAATTTCGTTAGCACTTTATAGATTATCTCAACCTCAACGGGTTTGTAAGGTGTTAATCGACTTGCATTAAGCTGCGCAGCTAGTTTTTAACTAGTTGCGCTTTTTTGATGCCACGAAAAAAGTCGTATCCCCCTGTGGACACGACTTTTCAGCTTACTCAGCTGCTAGAGCAGTTGCATTTTGTTCAGCTTGTTCAATTAACAATAACTCGACACATTCGCGGACCAGTTGGGCCTGTAAATGCTGGGCTGCGGCAAAATGGTGTAAGGCCACCCAGTGCAGCCCTTGTTCAATTACAGCCAATAGTGAAATAATGACGCCTAACACTAACGCGATTTGCAAACTGATTGGTGCTGCGACCGCTTCAATCAGTTGCAGCCAGCCAGTAATCAAAACTAGGCCGATCAGCACATTTTGAACGGGACTCGGAATATGTAAGTATTTGCGCCCTTTTTCAGCAGCCATCGCCGCAAACCAGGCCAAATCTAAGTGACGCATCAATTTAATGCGCATCCGTTTATCATCAAACCGATAGTAACCCATAAATGAACTCAGTCGGTCTAAGAATTCCGCGTGATTGGCCACGCCGGAATACCGGACCGAGACTTTTGTCACGATCAAGACGATTGCTAACAACACTAAGACGCTGGTGTTAAAAATCAATAATCCCCAAGCTACCGCCATCTGCGGTCACCTCCCCGAATTTAGAAAACGATTACGTTAATTATAGCAAACTTTCGCCACTTTCGAACCGCTAGTTTCAAATCCAACTAAAAACGACCACTTCGTCATTGAAGTGGTCGTTTTACTTAATTCAGTTAATGTTCTAACCGGTTACGGGCAGCTTGTAAAATGGCTGGTTGTAACCCGAGGCGTTCTGCTAACCAAATCGCTTCACTAGCCCCAACTTGATGCAAGAGCAAGCGATACGTTGGCCGTAACGTCTTAGGGTCAAAGGCCATGGTTGCCGTCATGAACGTCGGGCAAGTCACCACATATTGCTTGATGGCACTAAAGTGAGTCGTGGCAATAATCGTCGCGTGCTGTTGGCGCAAGTAGTCGATAATCGCGATACTTAAGGCCGACCCTTCTTCAGGGTCAGTCCCACTCCCGATTTCATCGAGTAAAACTAGCGCGTTAGGTTGAATGGCAGCCGTCATGGCAACCAGCGTCGTCATTTCAGCAGCAAACGTACTGAGTTGTGCCGCTAAACTCTGATTGTCACCAATATCTAGCCAAACTTGACTAAAGACTGGCAGACTCGTCCCAACCGCAGCTGGCACTTCTAAGCCGACTTGAATCATTAACGCAAATAAGGCGATCGTCTTTAAGACCACGGTCTTACCACCAGAATTGGCACCGGTAATCATCAGCCCTTGTTGGGGCGCCAGTTCAATATCCAGTGGAACGGCGTTAGCCCCTAATAACGGGTGCCGCCCAGCCACGATTTTAATGCTTTGATCGTGGTTTAATACCGGCACGTGACTCTTAGTCGTTAAGCCGTATTGGCCCCGGGCCATGATTTGGTCGAGTTGGCTGACCAGTTGTTGATTTTGGGTAATGGCTGACCAATGATTTTGAATATCACCAGTCAATGTCGCTAGTAATTGGTAAACTTCAGCATCGGCCGCTGCTTGCAAGCGTGCGAGTTCAGCCCCACGTTGGGCGGCGACTTTCGGTTCAAAGAAGACCGTCGACCCAGAACCAGATTGGTCGATGACTTGACCAGCAAACTTTTGCTTGTAACTGGCCTTTAGTTGGACACAGACATGGTCATTCCGCGTAATCAATCGCCGACTTTGAACGGCTTGGGCATGTTTTTGCACAAAAGTCGTTAACGCAGCTTGGACTTGGTGACGCTGTTGGGCCATTTGTTGGCGCAACTGTTGTAATTCAGGGGTTGCGTTATCAGCCACTTGACCATGGACGATCACGCGCGTCAACTCTCGCTGTAAGCCACGTAAGTTCGCCACCGGTGCCATCAATTCATTAAGTCCGGGGGCCACGTCAACATGTTGACTTAACGTCATCTTCAACCGTTGACTACTCGTCAAAAAAGCACCCAGAATGCCAAGCTGGCTAGCATTGAGTAAAAGACCCTGGTCTAATTTGGTCTTTAAAGCCGTTAATTGATCTAAATCAAAAAACATCAATAAGACATCATTAGCCAATAATTGATGGGCTTCTTGCGTCAAGGCAAGTTGCGCTTTGACAGTCGTATAATCAGAACTGCCTAAAGTGGCCATCACGGCGGTAGCCGCAACTTGGCTATGGGTATAACTCGCGACCGTGGTTAAAATCTGGTCGAGTTGGATTAACTGTTTAATTTTAGGTTTCAAAAAATTCTCCTTGCAGCGCACAGCAAGAGAATCACAATTGCCTTTGAATTGTCGGTCCTACTGGCGCTAAAACTTCGTAACGGACGTCGCTCGACAATTAGACACACTCATTAAATTCACTCCTTTAAAATACTGTTGTTAACAGTAACATAGCCTGGTTAACGCCGCAACACACTGGTTCGTTGGTAACAAAAAAGACACGCCACAAGGTGGGTGTCTTTTTCTTAACTAAATTACGCCACTGGCTTGCCGCCAGCAGAGCTATTGCCGACGTGATAATTCTTGATAACGACTATACCAAATATCGATGTATTCCTGTGAGAATGGTCCCTTGCGATGCTTGATCCAATCGACTAACACTTTCACGTTAGCTTTTAAGATTTGATCAGTTTCGGCTGGGTATTGCCATTTGGCGCCATGCTCTTCGTACTCATCAACATCCAATAATCGACGTTCACCATCGGGAAAGACTTTGACGTCCAAGTCATAGTCGATGTACTTCAAAGCCTCTTTATCTAACACGTATGGTGATGCTAAATTGCAATAATATGAAACGCCGTTATCGCGAATCATCGCCACGATATTAAACCAATAATGCTTATGAAAATAAACGATTGCCGGTTCGCGGGTCACCCACCGGCGGCCATCATCTTCGGTGACCAGGGTGTGATCGTTGCAACCAATTAAGACATTTTCGCTTGTTTTGAGTACCATTGTATCGCGCCAAGTTCGATGTAAACTTCCGTCGTGCTTATAGCTTTTGATCGTAATGAAGTCGCCTTCCTTAGGTCCTTTAGCTTCACGTGTCATGTTATAGCCCAACTTTCCAACACATCAGGTAAAAATTTCATCGAATTTCATTAAACATTATAACAGATTTTACCCTAGCGCGTGTACCTAATTACCGCAATTCACTCATCGGCGACCTGTTCATCGATAAATTTATTAATATCATCCATTAAAAAGCCCTTTTGATACAAATTTCGTTTGGTTCGCATGGCCCGTTCGCTGAACGCATATTTCCGATTACGTTGCCATAGTTTCGTCCCTTGTTGCACTAAAGCATCCCACTGTTCATCGACATCGGGTTCTAAATCCAAACTGTCCATGGCGGCCGTAATCGTGTCACTATCAAAGCCCTTCGTCATTAACCCTTGGCGAACCTTCTGTAACATCGTCTTAAAAGCTTGCCTTTGATATCGTTTCGCTAATTTTTTAGCCATCGCCGTTGCATTTTCTAAACGGTCATCGGCTTGGAATTGTTCTGCTAACGCATCGTCAATCAATTGCTCACCGACCCCTTTTTGACGTAACGTTTGGCGAATAACCCGGGGGCCCTTTTCAGACGTGTTTTTTGCCGTCCGCACATACGCGGCGGCATATTGCTGATCATCTAGCAAATGCATCTCACGTAATTTCTTCATCGTGGCTTCAATTACCGGTTCTTCAATTTCTTCGGTGACTAACTTATCATGGACTTCTTTTTCAGTCCGTAACTGATGGGATAAATAATCTAACGCGCGGGTGTAAGCGCGAGAAATATCATCAGCGGCCATCATTTGCATCTGTAGTTCTGGATCGATTTCCATGCCTTTAAAGACACGGAACTTAATCATGACGGATTCACTAATTGGAAAAGCATACTTGCCATCCAAATAAATATTATAGCGGCCTGACCGTTTTTGGGCTTGAATCAAGGTGACTTTTGCTGGCATGTCTAATTGCTCCTTTACCTTTATGACTAGTTCTAATTTACCAAAAACACGTTAAAAGTGCACTTTTTTGCCGGTTAAAACGTTAGTATCTCGGTCTGTAATGACCCACTAACTTTGAAAGGAGGTTCAACCATGTCACCAACTTGGCAAACCGGTAGTCTCACGGTACACGTGTTAGCCGCCGATGAACAAGCCGAAAAGCACACCTTTATGCGGCTAGGTCATGCCCCGACCCCAGCGCAACTATTGCAATTTGGGAATGCAATCGGCGAATTAACCGCCGCACCATTTGAAGCGGCCCTGCTCAAAACTATCGTTCAGTACCACTACTAAACCTGCATCACGCCACCTATTCAGCCGTCGACTATTTGTAGTTGACGGTTTTATTTTGACTTTTTTTAAATTTAATTGCACTTTTTCAACCTAGTAACCGTTGTTATCTATGTAAGCTGGCCAGCCTACCAAAAACTTTGAGGAGGAACCACCCCATGAATAAGACTTGGATGAAAGCCACGTTAGTTGTTGATCTGTTAAGCGAGGATGGGCAAAAGCATAAGCAAGCCTTCAACGCCTTAACCCAAGACATTACTGACGCGCAACTCACCACTTTTAACACGGCTTTGGAAACCTTAACTGGTGATAAAGTAAAAACTGCCAATGTTGTGAGTTACTACCAATATCACACCGTTCCCACGGTTTAATCTAGGAGGACTTAATTGATGAAAATGTTAGATATGAGTTTTAAGACTAGCACCCACAAAATCCATCACATGAAGTTGCGTTACGCTAGCGATGGTTTGACCAAAGAAGTTGTGGCCGCAGCGATGGCCGACATGGCTGCCGCTAAGCTATTCGATAAGGATGGCGTCAACTTATTAGCAACTCCCGTAGCTGCTAAATACGTTGAAACAGTCGAAACCCCAATTATCGAAGCCCCCAAAGCCTAACCCTTAACTGAATCTCCCCCACCCCGTTAAAGTCGATTATCGGCTTTAGCGGGGTTTTTTAGTGTCCAAATTTCGTCACGAATGGCTCGATATAAGCCGCTAACCGCGCTGGATTTACCAACGCCGCTTGCCAACTTGTTGGTACGGTCTGAGTGGGATAACGAACCGCCGCCCAAGTTGCCGCAATCGTCGCAACAGTATCCGTATCGCCACCTAAATTGGCCGCTAATAAAATCGCTTCTTGAATCGTTTGCGCTTTCGCTGTACACCAAAGGGCAGCGCCGAAAGTATCGACGACATATCCTGTTGACCGAATTTGATTACGTGACAACTCGGATATCGTCGGCGTCAAATATGGGGCATAGTGCGCCCACTCCGCGATGACTTCCGGTTCGGCCACTGCTTGCACCTGGGCCGGGACCGTTGCCAGTGCGGTTCGTAACGGCACGCCACTTAACATCGCATGCAAGCATTCCAAGTACAGATAACTACCTAAGATCGCCCGCGGATGTCGATGGGTCATCGCCGTGTAATCGCGCGTCAGCTGTAGGCGTGTCGTGATGTCTGCTTCATCACTTAATACCAAGGCTAATGGCGCTAGTCGCATCAAGGCCCCATTGCCATTGGCGAACTCCGAAGGATCACCACAAGCGGTTGGCGCGAGTTGATTGATGAACCGGTTACGAATTGCATGCGCACACGTCTTACCAATATCAAACGTCTCATCACGCGGGGTATAAGCACCCCACATCATAAATGCTTGAAATCTCTCGAATAGATCTGCATAGGTGCCATCAGTCGTTAGATTATCCATCAATGCCAACGTTAAAGATGTATCATCCGACCAACTGCCCCGTGGTTGTTCCCAAGTCCCCTGACCCGTCATCGTCGTGACCCGATACGTATCCCGCTCATTAAACTCCACTGGTACCCCAAATGCATCGCCAACGATGCCAGCATATAAGATTTGGCGCATTTGTGCTGCTTGCATGGCAATTCCTCCTGTGATTTTTAATGTTACTAGTGTAACATTGTTAGCGGATATTGAACATACGTTCTCATCAAACTAATATAAAATCATCTGACTAATCATTAAAAGTGAACACGTCCTGAGTTAATCTGTTTTAATCACGCTTCCAAATTAAGCTACGCCATCTACTGAATAATCCACGAATTCACTCATTTTAGTAACAAAAAAGCACGACCACCCTATCGTAGTCGTGCTAAGCCATTTTAACCTATACTGATTTAATCAACGCATCGCCCGTTGCAAATAGCTGAACATATTCGCCACGTACAGTGGGCACGATTTTTAAGTTCGCCACGCCAGCGTAGCCTTGACCAGTACATAAGCGCCAAAAGTTCAAAGTCAAATCTTCCCAAGCACCTTTATAGCCGTTTTGGCCGTGGTTATCACCATCGGCAAACACTAACCCACCGCGGGTATAACCATTGGGAATCGTCCCGTTGGTGATCATTAATTGATCAATCGCTGTTTGTTCTTCGGCAGTCAATTCAACTGCGGGATGCGCAAACTTTTGGTCACCAGCATGGGGCAACTTCACGACGGCTGTCGCAGTGTCTAATTTCGTCCCACAACTGAGGCAAAAATTCGCATCCATTGCATTTTCATGTTGGCAATTCGGGCAAACCCGATAACGTTCATTTAACATGGCACAACTCCCTTTTCCTAATCGTCTTCATGGGTATCGCGAATCTTTTGACCACCAGTAACTTTGATGATGCGATACGTATCGGACTGCTTTTCGGTTTCAGCGTCATAGCTGAACTCTTGCACGTGAGTCCCGCTGTCAGTTGCAAACCGGTAAGTCAAATAGTACGTGATAATTGATTTATTCTTACTAATTGGCGCCACTGACCGGACTTCAGCATCATATTCGATTCCCGTTAAGTCATCATCATTATAATAGCCTTTCGCCATGCGGACCATTTCTTTATATTGTGGATTATCGGTCCCATCAGTATAGTAGTCATCCAACGACCGATCATCCGGGTCAACCGCGTCGCTGACATCCCCACTATTCGACATATCTTGAATCGCAGAAAACAAGTTGTCCATATACGTGTCAGCGTCATCTAAACTCATAACACCCGCAAACTGTAATTGGACACTTTCACCATCACTGGTGACTTTATAAGCTTCCGACGTCACCGTTGACGACCCGTGCTTGTAAACACCCGTCACTTCCAAGTTACCGGACCATGGTAATTCACTCACGGTCAATTCACCCGTCGAATCAGCGGTCCCTTGCTTCTTATTATTGATATAAATCGTCGTCTTAGGTGCTGTTTGGACGGTAAATGAAATCGTCCGTAAGGCTAAATCGATCGTTTGGTTGTTACGCTTAAGCGTGTAACTACCACTATTGGTCATCGACTTGCCACTAACCGTCCCAGTTGACGCAATCGTATAGACGCCGGGCACTAATGGGCCGAGTTTTTTACGATAGCTCGTACTATTAGACGTTGCGACGGTCTTACCATTGACACTGATTTTAGCGCCATTACGATTCGTCGTCGCCGTCGCATAGACGGGTTTGACGTGAATCGTGTATTTATCAAATAACAGCCAAGCTTTTCCTGCCAATTGAGTCGTAAACAGTTGGTCATTAGTTTGACCGTTATTGAGTTCCCGTTTAAATGTCGCTAACGCTTGCGGGTTCTTTTTAAAATAAGTCACTAATGGCTTCAGTTTCCGATCACTTAACTTCAAGTTAGGGTCAGACGTGCTAAAGTAGCCAGCGACACCGGACTTGTCAGTCTTTAAGGCCGTAATCGCGCGGTTTAATTGCGCTGAACGCGTGTAATAATTACGCCCAGCCACATAGCCGCCGACTAGGATGACAACGATCACCCCAATGACCCACCAAGCCCATTTCGGCATAGTTTCACCTTGGTGACCACCAGCTGGCTTAGGTGCGGGACTTTGATGAGCCGCACGCCGAGTTGGCGTTGGTTGAGTCGCATCAGCTTGGGGCGCACTAACTGATGCTGGTTGTGAGGTCGGTGCTGAATCAGCGGCCCCATCATCGTGATTGGTCGCATTGAACTGGGCTAAATTATACCCACAGTGCCCACAAAATTCATCGCCCGCGGCCACCTTTTCACCACAATTAGGACAAAAGGCGGCGCCACCACTGGGGTCGTCGGCTGCCCGATAACGTTTCTGCGTGTTTTTCATCTTAACTCCTCCAAAAAGCTAATTGTGTAACAAGTACATATTCAAACTTTCATGACTCCCGCTTTCGGTAATATCGACGCGGACTTGGTAACCGCGATACTTAGTCCCATTGATGGCTTTGCTAAACTTTCCTTGCCGCGTAAAGACCATCTTCGATGAACTAGATGAATCGGTCGTGTTCAAGTTAGTGGTCACCGTCTTGTGATCACCATGCCACGTCCCGGTATCTTCAATGCGGGCACTTAACGCGTCAGTCAACGAACTCGCATCATCATCTTGATTCGTATAAACGCGACCATTCGACTTGAAGCTAATGCGGCCATACGCAGCGCTACCACTGCCAGTTAAACCATCTTTCGTTGTCAGGATCCAACTTGGATACCGTTCAGCGGTCGCACGAAAACTATTGTGCCGATAAACACCGCCACCAATCACGACAACGACAATTACGGCCACTAACCAGACGAGCCATGGTCGCGTTAAGCTTTGATACCAAGTTTGCACTTGGCCCCACCAATTGGTGACTTGCGCTTTGGCTGCGGTGCCAGTTGAACTGGCGGTGGCTGCTGGCTGTGGTGTTGGTTGAGCAACACTTTGTCCTCGCAAATCAGCCCCACAGTGCGGACAGAACTTCGTTTCAGCTGGTACTTTCTTACCACAATTTGAACAAAACATCGTCTACTCCTCCAAATAAGTCCTAAAAATTACTGAACAAATCCCCTAAGCTTGAATTCTGTGAAAATTCTTGGGCGAAGTCCATCGCCAAGTTTTCTCCTTCGATGCGAGCAAAAATATAAAACGCGGCACTTAACACGATCAACGCAATTAAGACCATGAAGAACTTGTCAAAACGCGGCGTTTGGATCGACTTGTTAATCGCTAGAATATACCCTACTTGCCAAATCATACTGATCAAGCCAGCTACAACTAACGCAAAGGCTAGTTGCCGCACAAAGGTGATCGGTGAATCAACATTGAACGTCACGGTATAGACCGCAATGATTAAAACTAAGTTTAAAATCAACGCAATGTTGGTTAAGTGAGCGAACCGATTCAAGTAATCAAAGAAGTTGACATCCTTATGTTGGTCACCTAAAACACTGGCACCAAACCCGATCAAGATGTAAAAAACGATGCCGACTAGGACTAACATGAAGAACTTAAAGTCGAGTGAAAATGACAAATTCTTCAACACGACCATTGAGCTGCCGGCTGCCGTATTGATTTGTTTGATGCAGCGATTAAAAGCAGCGACAATCGCAAACGTTAGTAATAAGGCACTGATCACCATCGAGATAATCCCGAAGTACTTTTCACCGGGTTCTTCGGCGCTAGGCTGTTTGAATGATGCCACTAACCATTTGAAATAATTTTTCGAATAGTTTTGAACTTGCGCGACCCGGTCGCCAGTTGGCGTACTTGTGGCTTGATCAGTCGTCGTTTCGTCATTCGTTGCTTGTGAACGGTTGGTATCAGTAGCGTCAGTTGCCGTGGTTTCAGTGGTGCCTTGCGCGGCTTGTAAGTCATACCCGCAATGGGTACAAAAGCGGGTTTCCCCATCTAGTTCAGCGCCGCAGTTTGGACAAAATTTTTGCATGCTAATTAACTCCCTTTAGTTTTGTTTAATCATCATCGTCGTTAGTAGAGGTGTACGCGCGAATCTTTTGTGCTGGTGTGATCTTAACGATTTGCATGTTACTGCCATTTTTCTCGAGGGTTGCCGTGTAACGGAAGACTTGAATCCGACTATCTTTTGAGTTTTCAAATTCATACTTCACGTCATACGTAACTTGGCTTTGTGACTTGGTCGCTGGCGCTACAGCCAATACGGTTGGTGTATAAGTCACGCTCAACACATCGTCGTTGTCGTAGTACCCCTTCGCCATCTTGGCAAATCCTTGATAATCCGCATTGCTCGTCCCGTCAACGAAATAACTGTCGAGCGTGTTATCGTCGTCATCGGTGGCATCGGCTAGATCACCATCGTCGGTATACCCACTGATCGCCGTAAATAAATTATTGAAGTAATCACTCGCGGTCGACTTGCTCATCGTCCCCGGAAAGGCCACGCTAACGGTTTGATCAGCGTCAGCGCTCGTAATCTTCGTGGCGTTCGACGTTATCGTCTTTTTACCCACGACATATTTCCCCGTCAGTAGTAGATTGCTAGACCAAGCCGCATCCTTAATGGCCAAGTTCCCGGTTGACCCAATCGTGCCTTGATAGTGTTGGTTCAAGTAAACTTTAGTCTTGGGCGTCCCACTCACGGTAAACGAAATCGTCCGTAAGTCTAAGTTATAAGTGGCGTTGTTCTCATGTAAATAAACGGTCCCCGTATTTTTAAGCAGTTGGCCGTTCACAGTACCGACCGCCATCAACGTGTAATTTCCCGGGACATACGGGCCAAACTTATGTGAATAGCTCGTCGATTGACTCGTCGCCACCCGTTTACCGTTGACATTCAATTGTGCACCCTGACGGTTAGTTGTCAACGTGGCATAGACTGGTTTGACTTTGATCTGATACTTGTCAAAGAATAACCAAGCCTTACCCGTCGCTTCATATTCGAATAAACCATCCGTCGTCATCGATCCAGTCTGTAATTGACTCTGAAAAGTCGCTAAAGCTTGCGGATTCGTTTTAAACCGCTTGAGTAGTGGCTTAATCGTCTGCGCCGATAGCTTTAACGATGGATCACTAGTCGTGAACTGCTTGTAGACCCCAGTTTTACCCGTCTTTAAAGCGGTAATGTCGCGGTTCAATTGGTTCGTACGTGAATAATAATTGCGACCAAATAAATATCCCCCAATTAAAGCTACCACGACAATGCCGATGGTGACCCAAGCCCATTGTGGCAACCGTGATGACTGCCGCTGGACTCGAGTCGATTGCGGTGTGGTTGACTGACTTGATTGTGGCGTCGACTGATTCGTTGTCGATTGGGCTTTTAGATTAAAGCCACAATGACCACAAAATTCATCGCCAATCGCGACCGGCTGACCACAATTCGGACAAAAACCGCCGCTTTGATGGTCATCAGCGGCTTGATCATAATGCTGTAACATAACCCTTAAACTCCCTTTTTGAACTAATTAACTCCTTTAATACTTTACCATAATTTCAATCTAATTTATTAAAATCTTAATATTAAGTCATAAAAAATTGAGCACAATAAAAACGCGGTTAACTGGCATTTTGAGGCCATTAACCGCGTTCGTTTGGGTAATCACACAATAAATTTGTGGTTTTGATTATTATTTATTTTTAATCACAGTTTGTTGCGAAGCGGGCAACGAACGGCGTTATGACATCAGTGGCAATTGCCGCATGACAAAGCGCCTGTTGCCAACTTATTGGTACTTTAGCGGTGGGATGAGCCGCCACTAACAAACTAGCCGTGATGGTCGCTACAGTGTCAGCATCCGCCCCTAAGTTAGCCGCCGTGATAATCGCGGTCGCTAAGTCGGGACTGTTCAACGTGACCCACACCGCTGCTTCTAAGGTATCGACGACATAGGCAGTTGAGCGAATCGCCGTTTTAGGTAACGCGTGAAAGTTCGGCTGCCAGAGTCGGTTGAAGTGGTCCCATTCAGCCAACACCACTGGTTGCGTTGTTAATGCCGCTTTTAACTGCCCGGGCACCGTTTGTAGCGCTGCCGGTAAACTCATCCCCGTTAATAAGGCATGCAAGAGTTCTAAGTAGCTATAACTCGCTAAAATGGCGCGTGGATGCCGATGCGTCAAACACGTCACATCATGCGTTCGTTGTAGCCGACGCATAATGTCTGGCTCAGTGATTAGGGCGATAGCTAACGGCGCTAACCGCATTAAAGCGCCGTTGCCATTACTCATCTCACTAATACTACCGGCTTCAACGGGATTCACGTGATCATGCACCACCCGTTGAATCGCTAACCGACACGTATTGCCCATGCCAAAAGCCTTACCGTTAGGCGTGTACGCCCCATGATACATATAGGCCGCAAACCGTTGCATTAAGTCATCAGCATCACCGGCAACCGTCAAGTTAGCCATCAGCGCTAATGACATCGCGGTATCATCGGACCAACTGCCGCGCGGTTGGTGCCAAGCGCCACCACTAGTCATCATAGTGACCTGATAAGTCCCACGGCGTTGACCTTCAACTGGGACGCCAAATGCATCGGCTACCACGGCCGCCATTAACATCTGTTGCATTTGCCCTGCTTGCATTCAAACTCGCCCCACTAACTAAATATCACAAGCTAATCGCGTCGTTTTCGACGTTTGTCGTTGCACATTATAGATTTCAACAATGATGCTGTTACCCACCGGATGCCAATCGATCGCCTTGACCAGATTGCGCATAAACGTCCGCGTGATCTGCGTTTTAATCGAGATGCCGCTGCGTTCGAGATCATCATAAAAGATGACCCGCTGATCTAACTTATCGACCTTAAAGTAGTAATAAGCATAGTGCGCCGTACCGCGTTGCAAAATTAAATGGTATGAAAAATTGTAGTCCGCTGGGAAAACTTGAATACCATTGTCGTCCATCGTTTTAACATCCTTTGTGAGTAGATTTTTGTTAAGTCGTGTTGGAGCTTCTTTTGTTATTGTACCGTGAATGCTGTGGGAATGGTACTGGTGTTGGGGAAAAGCTAGTTAAAAACTTAGGGAATCCACACAAAGATGCGGCATTTATAACATAGAATATGACCGTTTTTGATTTCTCTTTTTCAAATAGATACCAACTGTGATAAACAGAATAAAATTGATAATAATAAAATCGATCACGCTTACAGAAAAATCTGACAAATAATTCCCAAATATTGTAATGAAAAGCGGATATAGCGCGCACATTACACCATGTTCAGTAGATACGCCACCAGCCAAATCCTTTACAATTTCACAGCTATTTGATTGTTCAGTCATGAATGCTGCGCCATTGCGTACCAAATCCAAACAAATAGGTCCAACAGATAAAAGGTCCAATTTTCCGATACCAAATGCTAGGAAACAATAGAATTGAACAAATGCCACCAGTGCAATCAGCAGAACTGCAAAAGCTAAACCGGGGGTAAGCTCTTTTGGTTGTACATAACCGTTAATCGTATAAACTTCGGAAACCAGTTCCAATTTATTTGTTTTTTTCATGATACAGGCCTCATTTCATTTAAAGTGAAATCAGCCTAAATCAAATGCGCAAATTAAAGCAAGTCATCGTAAATTTCTATTGCTACTTTGTTATCAAAAAAGAAATTTTCACTGATAAAGTGCGCCTATGACTGAATCATCGATATTACTTATTAAGAGCATGCCACTACAAAACTGCATCAAAACTACGCCATTTTTCAGAATAAAAAGCACTTACTACCAACACTCTGGTAATAAGTGTGCCTTCACGCCCTTTTGAGCCCAAAATACCCCATCAAAGCCAAGTCCAAATCATTCCCATCTAACGGTAAGCCATAATACTGCTGACTCAGATGTTGACTAAACTTTCGATATCCCGCATACGTTAACTCAGGTGCCAACTGTTGCCCGCCAACCGCGCCACCATAATTAAACCGATTATAATACGCCGTATCATTCGCCAAATAACGATGTAGCACTTGGACACGATCGATTTGATTAACCAAGGCCCGCTTAGATACTGGTAAGAACAACCGCAAGCCATTGTAGAGTTGTACTACAGCACCACCCGCAACTGATTTCGCAGAACAATATTGATGCACACCAAACCAGTGACGTCCTGCCAAATGCCGAAACGTCACTGGTAAGAATTGCATATCCCTACAAATCAACGGTAATTTGAACCTCGGTAACCCTAGACTACACACTAACTCCTGTAACTGATACTGTGCCCCGAACTGCAAATCAGCAGCCACCCGTTGCATTAGTTTTGAGACTGTCTCAACAGTGCTCACCAATCCCCGATGACTATCCAAAATAACCGCATTTACCTCACCCACGACATGACTAGTGTCAAGCACCCAAAAAGTCTGCAAATAATCCACTTGCGCCCCATCAATGCGATCACTACGCGCAATTAAGCCTGCTAAATCAGTCAAATCTAAATCCTCAGTCGTCGTTGGCCAAAATGTTTTATCCCGATGACGCCGAAGGTTAAAGCTTGTATCCATCCCCATACTCCTTTATTCACCATGGTTTTGAGTGACTCTTATTTTTATATACGGTTAAGCACTTATCTTTTTCATAGAATGCCTTAATTTTCAGTAAAAAGCAAGCTAGAAGTTTCATTTTCTAAACAATGTTACGAAATGTGTCATTTTAGTTCGTTTTTGCGTCAATTTATGCGTTTTTGCAAGTTTCTTGATGCTAATCGTATCCACTATACTAACCACAACCTTAGCTAAGGAAAAACCAGATTATAAAGGATGATCAATCTATGCGAACAGACCGATTTGAAAATAAAGCTGCTTTCGACCTTTTAGCACAACCCGAACATCAACGTTTATTGTATGGCGCCTTAAAAGCCGCTAACGTGACCCGTGGCCATCCACACTTTGATGACTGTGTCACCGTTGGCCATTTAACTTGGCTATCCGCTTACCAGAACTTTGCGCCGGACTTACCAGCGAACTTAGCTGACTTCCGTAAGTTTGCTTTTAGGCGCATTAAGTGGCGCACCGTTGATTACTTGCGCAAACAAACACTACGGACACAGCGGCAGGTGCCCTTGGATGAAGCTTTGGATATGAGTATTATTCCGATGCAAGTTAAAGAACGTCATTGGGAGTTAACTGATTTATTGGCTTCATTGTTGGATCAATGTAAGCCTGGAGAACGGATCTATTTGACGGAATTCTTTTTGGAGGAACAGTCGGTAGCTGATATTATGCGGACACATGGGGTTAGTCGGCGGACGGTTTATAATTGGCGGAGTGGTTTGTTGGTGAAGGCGGTAAAGTTATATAAAAAAGCGTAACAAAAATACCAAAATGGTAGGCAATACAGCATTGCTTACCAATTTTGGTATTTTTGTTTTAAGGCTTATTACCACCTGTAGTCTATTTAGCGTTCAACTATTTATTAGCATACTTAGGACCAGTAGTTGCTGCTTTTAAGTCTAATGACTTACGTATAACATTGGTTACACGTTGCTTTTCCTTTTGAGAAATCACTTCAAACGATTGACCATCAATCATTTTTCCAGTACCTTGTGCATGGTCAGACACGACGTTTTTAGTAGCTTTGCGATATTTAGTAACAACTGCCGTTAAATCACTAAAAGCTAAATCAGTTCTAGTTTGCTTAGCCAACGACTTAACAAAGTCCTGCTTAATTAGGTTCGTGGCATTTGTTCCTTTACTAATAATCGCTGTAATTAATTGTTGTTGCCGCTTTTGACGCCCATAATCTCCCAATGGGTCATCATATCGCATACGTGAATATGCCAACGCCTTTGCACCATTCATATGCACTTTTACACCTTTTTTGAAGGTGTATCCCTCATACTTAAACGAACGAATTGGTGAAATATCCACGCCACCAACTTCATTCACAACTTTCTTCATTCCGCCCATATTGATCAACGCATAATAATCAATCGGAACATTCAACCACTTTTGAATTGTCTTTATAGTAGTACCTGCACTACCATATGCATATGCAGCGTTCAACTTAGCCGGAAAATCTTGTTCAAAACCAGATATTGCAACTTCTGAGTCACGTGGCAAACTCATCATAGTGGTTGTATTGGTTTTCGGATTAATTGTAACCAAAATTATAGTATCAGTACGACCTTTATAATTTCGACCCAAAGCACCAGTATCAGTTCCTAATAACAAAATTGAAATTGGCTTCTTACTTTTTAGAAGTGTATCAGTATTACGAGACTTTTTTATACCACTACTTTGATAGACAATTTTAGCGGCATTTTTTGCATTAAAATATGTCCTAGCAGCAAACGCACCAATTCCAATTATTAAAATAGCAATAATTCCTAGTAAGATATTCCTAATCGTATGTCTTTGACCCTTTTTTTCTGATTCTTTAGCTTCTTTATTATTCATACTTATCCCCCATCTAAAAAGATATTCTAACATTAAATTAGTAAGCATCGCTGCTAAATAAATTTCATATAAAAAATTTAATTATATGCTAAATACATGTTTCGCTAATTAATTAACAAAAGAGCGCCCACATATCCTAAGAACTTTCTGACAATATAATGATCAATTTTTTGATACGTGTATATCCTCGAAAAAAGGTATCAAGATAATAAGATGCTATATTGGTAATTAGTCACAAGACGCTAGTGCCTCACATAATAGTGAAATAGATATGATTTCAACAGTGGAACGTGACTAATCGCCGACAGCCTAGCACGCATGTCGACCAAAAACTTCACATTTAGCAATTAGTTCCAATTTCTCTCTGACTTTGAACCTAAATCTTGCCATGCAAAAATCCCTCCGTCATTGTCAGATGAATTATATTATTTCATCTGACAATGACGGAGGGATTATAACAGGATTAGTACAAGTACAACACCAAGCTATTTTTGTTATTCTACTTCGTATTACACTTGACTTGACAATTTAGAACTTTTTTATGTTTAATAGAAAATTCTTCAAAGCATCCTGCCAAGTAGGAATCAAAAAACCAGTCGACTTAGCCTTATCCAAACTCATAATCGAATGCCGTGGTCGATAAGCCTTTTGAGGAAATTCTTCTGAGGTAACTGGCTTAACAACAACATCAGTATCTTTCAAAATTTCACAAGCAAAATCATACCAAGTTGCTTCATTATCGTTACTCAATTGATATGTGCCAAATGGTGCTTTAACATCCAATAAATGAATCATAAATTCAGCCAACGTCCGGGTCCAAGTTGGCCGTCCAATCTGATCATTCACAACCGTCAAAGTATCATGTGTCTTTGCAAGACTCTGCATCGTATAGACAAAGTTGTGACCAAATTCGCCGAAGACCCAACTAGTTCGCACAATATAAGCTTTAGCGCCGCTTTCGCGAATTGCTTGTTCACCAGCCCACTTAGCACGACCATATTCATTCTTAGGATTAGCTGGGTCATCTTCTAGATAATACCCTTCTTTAGTGCCATCAAAGACATAATCAGTCGAAATATATACTAATTTGACATCATTTTCTTTCGCAACTTCTGCTAAATTTTTAGTTCCATCGACATTAACTTTCCAGTTCAGGTCTTTACCTTCATCTTCGGCTTTATCAACTGCAGTATATGCTGCAGCATCCAAAATAACTTCTGGCTTTAACTCTTGAACCTTTGCACTAACTTTATCACGGTCTGTAATATCTAAATCATCAGCCGTCAAGGCAACATAATCCCACTTAACTTCATTTAAAAGCTTTTGTAATTCTTGCCCTAACTGACCACTTGCACCAACAATCATTGCTTTAACCATTAAGTTTTCCTCCTAAAAAAACAAGAGAATTGTCCAACGACACTTCCCTTGTTAACCATTACTGTTTATTGACCGTTTTTAGCATAATTAGCTTCAACTGCAGACTTATCAGCTTGCCACCAATTTTCATGGTCTTGATACCACTTAATCGTATCAGCCAAACCAGAACGAAAATCAGTAAACTCTGGCTGCCAACCTAATTCAGTCCGTAACTTAGTTGAATCAATCGCATAACGCAAATCATGTCCTGGGCGATCCATAACGGTATCATAGGCATCTTTAGGTTGACCCATTAATTCCAGAATCATTTCCAGTACATCTTTGTTATTCATTTCGCCATCAGCACCGATTAAGTAAGTCTCGCCAATCTCACCTTTAGTCAAAATCGTCCAAACAGCCGCTGAATGGTCATTGGTATGAATCCAATCTCGAACATTCTTA
The DNA here is from genome assembly GCF_005405085.1 of Lactiplantibacillus daowaiensis. GTDB lineage: Bacteria > Bacillota > Bacilli > Lactobacillales > Lactobacillaceae > Lactiplantibacillus > Lactiplantibacillus daowaiensis. The sequence goes on from NZ_BJDJ01000018.1 coordinate 71,227, forward strand.
CCAGTACCATACAGCTTTGGTCGAATTCCACTTAGAATATTAGTAATTTGGCGTGGAATAAATTTTTCAATATATTGATATGGCCCATAATTATTTGAACAATTTGAAATAGTTGCTTGTAACCCAAATGACCGGACCCAAGCACGAACTAACAAGTCACTGCTGGCCTTACTTGATGAATATGGGCTAGAAGGCTTATATGGGCTCGTAGGCGTGAATTTCTCACCGACCCCTTCACCATGGCCAGGTAAGTCTTCGCGCAATGGTAAATCACCATAAACTTCATCTGTTGAGACATGATGGAATCGTTTGTGGTATTTTTGAGCAGCTTGAATTAACGTGTAAGTCCCAATAATATTGGTTTCCATAAATGGCCATGGATCTTTCAATGAATTATCATTATGACTTTCAGCCGCATAATGAACGACTGCATCAGTTTGTTGCATTAAATCATTGACCAACGGTGCATCACAAATGTCACCAACGACTAACTTAACACGGTCACCTAAAATATCTGCAATGTTAGCTTTATTCCCGGCATATGTTAATTTATCCAGCACAGTGATATTGACTTCTGGATGATGGTTATAAACATAATGAACGAAGTTGGAACCGATGAAACCAGCTCCACCCGTAATTAATAAGTTTTTCATAACGTCTCCTTAGATTTCACCATAAACGAACGGATTATCTTTTTCAAATTCAGCAAAAGTTGGTTGCTTAGCATCCTTGTCAGAAGTAATGGCTTGATCAAAATCAATTGGCCAGTTAATGTTCAGATCCTTATCCATGAACGTAATCCCACCATCAGCGCTAGCATCATAGTAGTTATCACACTTGTATAAGAAGTTAACATTATCAGTCAAAGTAACGAAGCCATGCGCAAAACCACGTGGCACCAATAATTGACGATGGTTACTTTCAGAGATAATATAGCCTTCCCACTGCTTATAGGTAGGTGAGCCTTTACGAACATCGACAATAACGTCTAACACGGCTCCCGTAACGACCCGAATCAACTTGGTTTGTGAAGCCTTACCACGTTGAAAATGTAACCCACGTAAAACACCAGCGTCAGCAGATAGCGATTGGTTGTCTTGAATAAAATCAAAATTAATCCCAGCTACCTTAAAATCACGATCAGAATACGTTTCGGTGAAGAAGCCACGTTTGTCACCAAAAACCGCTGGTTCAATAATCTTTACATCTTGTAACTTAGTTGTTGTTACTTTTAACTTGCCCAAAATTATACCCTCCAAATACCAAGACTAGCACTATTAGCATATCACGTTTATTCAGGTACTACATTACTTATAATAATTTATTTTTGAGTCAGAGCTTTTAAAGCATAATGATGGCCAGCGGTAAAATCATATTGTACAAGTTGATAGTCATGCAAAAGTTTTTTTTGTTTTTTTGATAATTCTGAAATAGTCATTAATTTTTCAGTCTTAGAATTAACTAAATTCATACCACCACTTGGTAAATTGGGATTAGATGAAGTTGTTGATACCTTTGAAGCTATTATTGGCAATTTCTCACTTACTTCCTGAATTAAGGCATAGTATGGCGTTATTTTCGAATTGGTAGCTTGCAGCATCTCACTTGCAAAGGAATAAGTCCCCACCATTTTTTGATAACTAATCTTTTTAAGCTTTTTATGATTAGACCAAATAAAATACGGTGTCTTATGCATTTCAACACCATTTTTTTCAAGATTTACGTTATCGTAAATACTTGGTAAATGATCTCCATAAAAAACAACAGTTACATTCTGTTTCATCTTTTTTAATTGCTTTAATAAATATTTGTTTGCCTCATCGGTATAGCTTATTCCCTTACTATATGTTTCTATTTCGGACTTTTCAGTAGAAGAAATATTTCCAGTAGCTTTATACTCATTATTTTTATAATACTTACTTGTAAAAGGCATATGGTTCTGCATCGTAGATAATTGTACGAACTGACTATTCTTGTTATTTTTAAGTGCATAGATTAGAGACTTATATGCGGACTTATCCGAAACATACGGATTTTTGTTGATTTTCTGTACAAACCCTTTCGGATACTTATGATTTAAATATTCAAATTCATTAAAACGCATTTTTTTAAATACTTGTTTTCTTGAATATAACGTACCTGCATACGGATGAATAGCCATACTACTACTAAATAGATTATTTATAGAAAAGGTCTTACTTTGACGAACAACTAATTGTGTGTACGGGGTGGGTAAGGTTGCTGAAAAATTACCCAAAGATAATCCTGTCAACGCTTGATACTCCATATTGGCAGTACCGCCACCATATCCGTCACTAATCATATTTCCACCGACGCCATTTTTTATAAGCGAACTCGTATATGGAATAGGATTTTTATTTAATTTCACACCGGGAACCTTTGTTGGATCACTAAAACTTTCAGATAGTATAAACACAACCTTCTGTTTACTATCAGTTCTATTTTTGTTAATTTTATGACTATCTTTTATATATTTTTGAGCCAGTTTTTCCATTGTAGCTTTTGAAGGTAGCGTCAAGAATCTTGTGTAAATGAAATGCCTTCGTACATATAATATGTATCTAACTTAAATAAATGATGCTTCCAAGGTGTCCTGGAGTCCTTTGAACCCTCGGTGGATCCGCTTCAGAGACTTCTCGTT
>NZ_BJDJ01000019.1 GCF_005405085.1 Lactiplantibacillus daowaiensis
ACCATTAAAAATACATCATCAACAGACTGCCATTGAAAGATTCCGGGCTTGTTCGGATTAAACTTGTAATTTGCCCTTTCAAAATGACAACGGTATTAATGGCTTTGTTAATCCATTACAGTTTCATACCTTCAGCATCTCTGGTAGAAAAATTGAAAGTTCCGGTGCATTCTTAGATGATTATACATTTGCCCGTGTTATTAAAATCCACAAATAAATTTTAAACATTTAACAACAAGGCGACCCAGTCACAGCTTGATTGGGGTCGCCTTGTTATAATCGTTTAATACCAAATTTACATTTCTGATGACTTTCTTATAGTAATGCGTGTTAAATTGATAAATTATCTGGAAAGACCGCTTTTTTGCATCGGCATTATGTTATATTGATTTTAGGTTAGTAAATAGATGATATTTAGGAACAAAGTTAATAAAAAACAGTACTTTCTCAAAAACAGGATGCTGCTATACCGGGATTCTTTAAGTGTATTCCCCACGTATGTAGGGATGATCCTCACAGGTCAAGATTTCATCACTGTATTTGGCGGTATTCCCCACGTATGTAGGGATGATCCTCATCTTGGCACATTCTCCAACGGATAACTTAGGTATTCCCCACGTATGTAGGGATGATCCCAAAAGAACGACCGTCCAGCACACAATAGCAGCGTATTCCCCACGTATGTAGGGATGATCCTCTTACCTTGATACCGTGCTAAATATTGTTCGAGTATTCCCCACGTATGTAGGGATGATCCTCCGCCTAAGAATCCTTACGAATGGATTAACGAGTATTCCCCACATACGTAGGGCCAACTCCAGCACCATCAACGCCAAAATCCCCAAAATAAAAGCGACTAGCAAGTTAAAAAAGCTCACTAGTCGCTTTTATTTACGCTTCTGGTGCCAAGCCGCGTGCTAGAAACGCTGCCGCTTCCGCACTAGCTTTTTGAATATCAAAGTCTTCAGTTGCGCCCAATAAAACTTGTGGTAAAACGTAACTCAAAATAGTCCCCAGCAAATATTGCACAATTTGTCCGATTGGCCAATCGATTAATTGCCCACTATCCTTGTACCGCTGCAAAAAGTCGCCCGCAGCGCCTTGAATAATGTCCATTGCTCGTTCTTGCAAGCCTTGCAAGATCTGCGGGTTGCGGATAATCTCTTGGGCGAAAACCCGAATTTGTTTTTGATTTTCCAACACAAATGTCATCCGATCAGCCACAATGTATTCTAACAATTGTTGAAAATCCGGTAAATCGTGTTGATTCACTTCAGTTAAAAATTCCCCCGCAGCCATTGGAATCACATCATCCAAAACCGGATTCAAGAGCGCTTTTAAAATGCCCTCTTTGGTTTTAAACTGCTTGAAAACAGTCCCTTCCGAAACACCAGCCGCTTTGGCAATTTCACTCGTACTCGTACCATCAAACCCTTGTTCAGAAAACAAGTTCAAACTTACTTGTAAAACTGCTTGTTGTTTGGCCGTTAATTTTGAAGCGGCCAACGTTTTCTTAAATAACGTTTCTAAATTATTAACTTGCATTAGGTTATCCCACCGTCTCTTCAAAACTCATTGTTACTAGCATACTACAACTTACCGCGCCAACCAACAATGTCTTGTGGCTCCCATGCTGGTGTATACGGCTCGCCATAAGCACGTTCGTAGGCGGCCTGTTTTTGTTGCCAATCCTGGGCCATCATTTGCCGACTATTCGTCCGGACATCTAGCGTCGGATCAGGATAAATTGGCTTTAAAATATAGCCTGTATACTGTACCCGGTCGAATTCTTGATTATCTGGTTTTGGCAACGCCTGCATCGCGACAAAACAGGACACGATTGGCACCTGGAACTTAGCCGCATAATAATATGGCCCACGCTTTGGCGGTCGGGGCTTGCGATAATTAAACCACATCTCTTGTTCTGGATAAATCAAGACTAAATGCTGGGCCTGTAGAACTTGGGCCAATAAGTTTGGAAAGACCCGTCCCATATAATTAGGATCACTGGCAATGGGAATCGTATCGTAATAGCGCATCAAATACCCCACGGGCCCCGGCATGGCTAAATTCGTCAACTCACTGACAATGGCCAAATGCTTACGGCCAGCTTGCCGTAAGCCCGCACGAATGACCGTATTTTCTAACGGATTGAAGTGATTACTGGTTACGATACCCGCGCCAATCCCAGCTAAATTTTCTAACCCGACGAACCGTGTCGATCGATTTAAAACCGCGGTCAGCTGATTAGCCGCAGTATCGGCAACCCAATTATTAACGCGGTACTTAGGTGTCGGTAGTTGCGCCAAGTACCGTTGTAAGACTTGGTTAGCGACGGTTGGGTCTAGAACAGGATCGTTAACTTCAACTTTTTGGTGCCACTGTTGCGCTTCAGCGGCATTTTTGATGTTTGCGACCACCGCTTGTTTGTCGCCCCCAATAATCATGCCGGTACCAACGCATGTCCTGCCGCCGCGACTTTTACCGTCTGCGCAATTAAACTTTTCGCGACGACTTGGTCATGTTCTTGCATCGCTGGCGTATAAGCTGCCAATTGTTGCTTAAAGTCAGCTTCATATGGCGTTGCTTGTGCAGCTTGCCAAAAAGCCGCATGGTAACGCACATCTGCATAGTGCCAAGGCTTTTCAAATAAACAATAGTGAATCAGCTTAGGTGCGGCTAGTGCTGGTGCCATTGGCATCGCATTCCAAGTCGCATCTAAAGCTTGAACCCGGCCAGCACATAAGGCATTCAAGTAGTCTTGGTCTGGGGCCACTGGCGTTACTAATGTGGTCGCATGCGCTTGCATGAATTTTTGACTAAATTTCATCGCCCGTAATCCCTGCAAATTCATGACTAAGACGCCAGAATTAAAGTATTGGTCAGTTGGGATACCTAGCACGGTTTGAATATAGGCCGCCGTTGCCGGATTATCGCTAGCAAAAACATCTCGAGTCGCCGCTAATAAATTATGGTGTAAGTCCATGGTTGCTAAGGCCGCAATATCGGTATTAATAATCGTATCCGCATCCAAATAAACAACTTGGTCATATTCTGGCAACAAGTCGGCAATAAATAACCGGAAGAAAATCGTCATCGTTTGAATTTCACCACGTAATGTTCCTTGATCATTTGCCAGCACTTGCTTGAATTTATCCGTCATAGAAACTAAGTCAACTTGCACATTATCTTGTGCTAAATCCGTTAACTGCTGTTGATGAACTGGCGTTAACCCATCATTTAAAACGATCAATCGATAGTGTGTCGTTGTATCGGTATGTGCAATCAGTGAAACCATGCTCGTTAGTAACACTGGCACGTATTGGTCGTTTACACCAAATAAAACTGGAATTGTTTTCATGTTAAAACCTTCTTTTCAAATTATAACTTAAGTGCTAATGCTTGATATTCTGCCAATAACTGGTCATAGGCATGCAATTTCAACTTATGGTGCATGGCTTCGACTTCCCACGGCTTCACCGTCAATATGTGCACCCACGGCAACATGCGAAAACTCGTCGTAAAGTGTTGAAAGACGGTATCAGCATGTAACCGCCGTTGTTCGTTATAGCGCCGCGGCCAAATCACTTTGTGTTGTGCCAGTTTATTTAAAGCCGATTGGTCAGGCATAAACATCTGCTTGGTCTGACAACACTGCCGACACTTCGTAAATAACCCAGTTTGCCGAATACGTTTTAAATTCAATAACAAAATACCCGAATTCAAATAATCACGATGCCAGCCATGTTGATGAAACAACCACTGCCCGTAATGGTCCAAAATGCCGGCCAAATCTGCACCAGCTAGTGACTGATCATAAAAATCGCGACAGTCTTGCCGACATAAGACATCAGTATCTAAATATAAGAGTTTATCCGGCAACGCTGTGACTTGATCGGCATAGAGCCGTAACATACAGCTCGGGGTAAAAATCGTCTGGAAATTCGCAGTCGGTGGCGTCTGTTGCACTAAATCAGTGATATCAATCAACTGGACTTGATTGGTTGAACGCCGCTGCTGCACCAAGTCGTTCAAATAAGCAATCGTCGTTGGTGCTAGTGGTACTGTTTGTGGTGTCACCTTAGCTGTTAACACATAAATGTTTAAAGTTGCGGGTACTTGATCTAATAATGACAAAATCGATAATAATAACCCCCGCTTCATATGGTCATCACCACAATATAAAATATTCATGTTACTGCGCCCCCTGATGTTGGTAATGCACATAAGTGTAAGTACTGGCTTGGGTCCGACGGGTCATCCACGCGCATACTTCAGTTTGTAAAACTTGCTGGCGCTGTTTGCGCGTTAGTCCTGACGGTGCTTGAATCGGGCCATCAATATATACGGTCAATCGTGGGCGCCGATGCCAACGTGACGCTTGGTAGGTCGTCGTCATCACATAAACGGGCACTTGCGTTTCAGCCGCGATATGAAAGGACCCCGGAACAAATGGCCTAACACCGGTGTAGTATGGCCACACATGGGCTTCCGGATAAATCGTTATAAATTGGCCCATCTTTAAACAGGTTCGCATCGCTTTTAGAAACGGCCCCATTTGTTGTCGTTGCTGTGGCACTGGTAACCCACCTACTAGCGGTAATAAACGCCCAATCACGGGAATCCCCAAGTTAGCCGGGCTGATCATGGCATTAAAGTGCTGGGCGCCACCAACTTTGAGTGGTAATAAAACATCACCAGTTGGTTGCGTATGATTGCCATACAAACAGTAACTGGTTTGTCGGGGAAGTTCACCAATAACCTTTACCGGACGAATCAAGTAATAGCCCCAACTCACCACCTGTCCTAACCACCGTAACCACTGATGGTGACTCGTATGCCACTGAAACGTCGCTGGTAAGACATAGGTTTGATGTGCCGTGGTAACCAAATCGTCACTAAAGCGCTGATAACGATACATCCGTTGTTGTGTAAACCACATGGCTAATCTCACCACCTTTTATTGAGTGACTACTTACTTACTAAGCTAATATACCACAATTTTTTTAAAATACAATTAGGTAAATAAAAAAACTAGCGCCGAATTGGCCACTAGTCTACTAGTAATTAGGTTAATTCGTCACCACAACCTTTCCAATCATCCGGTGACTTTCAACTAATTGATGCGCTGCTTTTAAATTACCAACATTAATTGGCGTTAAGGTTTTCGTCAACGTCGGCTGCAACACGCCTTGGTCAAACAACGCTGACACCTTCGTTAAAATATCATGTTGGGTAATCATCCAATCCGTTTGATAATAGGCTTTTGAAAATACCCACTCCCAAGCAAAAGTAGCCCGTTTCTTCGTCAAGAGTTGTAAATCGATTGGGCGCTGATTTTCGGTTATTGAGACAATGCGCCCATCTGGTTTGATCAGCTTGGCCATTTCACGCCAATGACCGTTAATATCATTTAGTTCTAAAATCGCATCGACATACGATCCCTGCTTTTGGGCATGCCATTCAGCAACCAAATCTTGGCGATGATTTAACACCATATCAGCACCTTGCTTTTGGACCCAAGCGACCGTTTCCGGCCGTGATGCAGTAGCAATCACGGTTAGTCCGGCCAACTTAGCTAACTGAATGGCAATCGAGCCGACACCACCAGCACCATTAATAATTAAAAGTGTCTGTCCTTGGTTTACTGCTGGATCCATCGTCAATTGTAACTTTTCAAATAAAGCTTCCCAAGCTGTCAGCGTGGTCAGTGGCATCGCCGCCGCTTGGGCATCCGTCAAGGTCTTCGGCGCGCGACCAACCAAGCGTTCATCAACCAATTGATACTGGCTGTCGCTACCCGCACGTTTAAAATCGCCGGCATAATAGACCCGATCACCTGGTTGAAACAATGTCACTTGCGCACCAACTACTTGGACGATGCCAACTGCATCCCACCCCAATACCCGTGGGTGTTTTAACTGGCCGTGACCACCGCGAACCCCAACATCCACTGGATTTACGGACACTGCGTGCACGGCAATTAACAAGTCATGACCAGTTGCCACTGGTACCGGCAATGCTAACGTCACTAGACTATGTGAATCAGTAATAGGTAGATGCGCTTGAATGCCAATCGCTGTCATCATTTTTTGCATATTTTCAACCCCCTTAGCGCCTCCAATATAGCGCATTGATTTGGAAAAACAATCGTGAAATTTTTGTGACTAGGGTCGAATGCTGGTCAATTATCAAGATTGCGTTACGATTGACTCACGGAGATGATTACGATGACCCCACGACACACTTATGACTGCGCAGCTGGCTGTCCAGTTGAAAGCACCTTACAACTTATTGCTGGTAAATGGAAAAGTGTCATTATTTATCATTTGATTCAAGATCAAGTGAGTCACTTTGGGACCCTCTACCGACAAATTCCAGGCTGTTCACGCCGCATGCTGGCCTTACAACTGCAAGAACTGATTACCGACCAAATTATTCTCAAAACGGGCCAACCTACAACACCCTTAAAAACCACTTATCAATTGACGCCTTTTGGCAAAACGCTGACACCAGTCATTTTAGCGATGGCAACTTGGGGGCAACAATACAATCAACAACATGCTGCGACCCAAGATTAAGTTGCTATAAACAATTTAAGTTAGCTTTAAACCCCAACCTAATCACCTTATCTCAGCGTATGACGCCTTATACTATAGGTAACGGGGGCGTTTACATGAAATTAAAATGGTGGTTATATCTTGTTTTGGCAAGTCTCGTTGCGTTTGCATTACCAATGTTGTTTATGTTTGGGTTTGAAGAAGTTAGTGCCTATAATCTTGAACACCAATTGAATACCCAAATCAATCAAACCAGCTTTAAAACACACTATCTGCCTTACTTCAAGCAACACGATCGGGTTAATACCAAAGCGTTTCAGCACCATACCACTCAACAGTTGACCGATATCAGTGACTTTCAAGGGGCCATTCGCAAAAACGTCGGTTATTATACAGGCACCTTAAACGGCGTCTACTACAACTTGAATTTGAAATATACATCCGGGACTTGGCAGCGTTTTGGCTTACCGCACTACCACATCGTCGGCTTGACTAAATATTAACAACAATAATCATAAGAACTCATTGAAACGTCGCTATCTGTATGGTAGTGGCGCTTTTTGTAAAAATAAATTTATTTTTCTGAAAGTTAAGACTAAACCAACAGCACTTTTTCGTCCCGCCGCCAAGCCTTTCTGAGAAAAGTTCAGATTTACTTAAGTTTTTATAGCTAGTACCCCTACTGAAAACTGGTTAAACTAAGGTCATTCAATTCAAGCTAACTGAGCGAAGGAAGTTGTAACCATGAAAAAAATTTCAGTCATCGTCCCTTGTTATAACGAACAAGAGTCCGTACCGCTATTTTACGCCGCGGTTCAAAAAGTCTATCAACAAAAAATTCAAATTACTTGGCCACAATATCAACTCGAATATTGGTTTATCAATGATGGCTCCACTGACCAAACGTTAGGTGCGTTTCAAGCGCTGGCACAAAGTGACCCTGACCATGTTCACTTTGTCTCATTTTCACGTAACTTTGGTAAAGAAGCCGCCCTATATGCTGGGTTACAACATGCAACTGGGGAATTGATCGTCGTAATGGATGTTGACTTACAAGATCCACCAGAATTACTCCCCCAAATGATGTCCGGCATTTTGGAAGCCCACTATGATATCGTTGGGACCAAACGTGTCGATCGTAAAGGTGAACCCATTATTCGATCATTCTTCTCAAATGCCTTTTATGGGTTTATCAACCGTATCTCTCAAACTAAAATCGAACGTGGTGCCCGCGATTACCGCATGATGACCCGCCAAGTTGTCGACACCGTCTTAGACTTACCAGAATATAATCGCTTTTCAAAAGGCATCTTTAGCTGGGTCGGCTTTAAAACCAAATATATTGGTTACGAAAATCATGACCGGGTCGCTGGTCAAACCCACTGGTCATTTTGGGACTTAGTCAACTACTCAATGGACGGCATTATTAACTTCTCTGACAAGCCGCTAGCGGTGGCATCGTTCTTAGGTTTAGCTGCTTGTGGGCTTGCCCTACTAGCGATGATTTTCATCGTCATCCGCGCCTTGATCTGGGGTGATCCGACGACTGGTTGGCCATCCATCGTATCCATTATCTTAATGCTCGGTGGCATGCAACTATTCTGCATCGGGATCGTTGGCAAATATATTGGTAAACAATATCTCGAATCTAAACGACGCCCCATCTATATTAGTAAAAAAGAACGTTAACCGGCGTTCAATCAACAATATGATCAAAACCGCCACGACCATTTTATTGTCGTGGCGGTTTTAGCGTCGTTTCTTAAGTTAGCAGATGCGCAACGCCACCGTTTTGACAGTGTCTTTACTAACATCCCTGCTTTCGGTATGCTACAATTTGCAATGATTTGAAAAATTGGGGGTTACAAGATGTTAGACGGCGTCGGTATACTAATTACCATTTATTTTATTCATGATCAATTTGAATTCAGTGCTATTAAGCGGTTCAGCTATTGGATTATACCGATTTTTACTTGTTATGAATTTGTGACCACCTTTAAGTGGTCGACCTTAAATGGCCTGTTACTAAGCGGTATTGTGGTTTTTGCTTACTTCGTGAGTCGTTATCAGGCGATGCATACGCGGATTCGCCTAGAAGAAACGGCCACGACTTACTTTCATGATGCCGCTGGTCAAGAAGTGCCAATCTATCGAAAGGTCGTCACGGCTCAAGGTGGCCGCCATTATTTATATGGTTGGCTAATGGTCATTGGCATGCAGTTATTGATTGAAGCGACTTATTTACATGAACATTTAACCGCACATCGAGTATGGACAGCCTTTTTTGAAGAAATCATGGCCGATGTCTTAAGCTTTTATCGCTTTGCCAGTGCTGATAGTCATACAAGTTGGATTATCTGGGCATTGACCGCCGCGACTAGTTTAGGCTACACCTTATGGTTGGCCCATCGGTCACCCGCTGCTCGGCGGACGCTCTTTAATCAAATGGCTTTCACACGTGTGGCTGAAGAAGAAGATCAACCTAAACGGTGACGTTAACGCGTGACCGTTTACTTATCTGTCGACCATCAAAAAGACACGCAACCTTAAAATTGCGTGTCTTTTCATTACCATAATGCCCGCTGCCGATAAATTGTCGGTGCCACCGCATACGTTTGTTTAAATGCTTTGTTCAATGATTCTGGTCGTTGGTACCCACATTTCAAGGCAATCTCGGCGACTGATAATTCAGATGACTCTAAATAATGGCGAGCCATCGTTAACCGGAAGTTTTTAATATATTGGCCCGGTGTCACCCCTAAAGCTTGCTTGAACTTCGCCGTCAAGTAGCTACGATCTAGCCCCACGGCTGTGGCAATCGCAGTGACCGTTAGCGGTGTGGCGATATGTTGTTGGATATAAGCGACGGCTTGATTGACATAGGGATTGACGATCAAAGTCGCTAACGCCTCTTTATTGGCCGCCGCAATCTTACTAAAACATTGATATAAACTGCCGACACGAGCCAAGTTATCAACCACGTCATCAGCTGGATGCGCTAAGATATCCTCCGTTGCTTGACGAAGTGCCGGGCCAAATTGTTGCGCCGCAAAGATTGGCTCAACTTGTGTCAAACCTAACGACTGCACGATTTGACTGGCTAATTGCCCACCAAAGCCCAACCATAAATATTCCCACGGATCCGTTTCATCAGCGATATAAAAGGTACGGACATTTGGTGTAATCAAGAACCCTTGTCCCGCATGCAGTGCGTAGGTGACCCCATCCACGATAAACGTGCCCCGTCCTTTTAAAATATAGTGGATCACATAGTAACTACGTACTGCCGGTCCATACTGATGCCGCGGAAAGGTTTGTGAAATGCCCGCACAAGATAACGATAATGGTTGATCAGCATACAGTTGTAACGAAATTGCTTGTGCCTGTTCCAACGACCTCACCTCATCATAACTAGTTACTTCTCATTATACCGAATTATGCTTTAGATGACAGCGCTTTAAAGTGATACCGTTGCGACGTGAAATCTTCGGTCGCAAATGGTTCATAAAACCCTGTGCGCATCAATTCATCACCACCATAGATGGCCCCTGTCGTGACTTCTTGGTATTGCCAATCCGGATTTAACCCAATTAGACGTAACCGCCGTAATGGTGGCTGCGCCACGTTCAAAATATTAAATGAAAAGGCGACGACTTCACTTTGATCTGGTTGCACAAATTCCCACGCACACCGATTGCCTTTGCTAGGATCAAGTAATCGATAAAAGTCACCAAATTGAATTAATGGTCGTAACGCTTGATACGTGGTCACTTGTTGTTGCACAACTGTTTTTTCAGCGGCGGTCAGCTCAGTTAAGTCTAATTCATAACCAAAGACCCCACTCATCGCCACATCACCACGAGTAGTTAAAGACGTTGGCCGACCAGTTTGTTGGTTAGGTGCGACGGAAACATGGGCCGTCGTCGCTGAGATTGGATATGCCAGTGACGTGCCATATTGAATCGTCATACGGGCGACTGCATCGGTATTATCACTCGTCCAAGATTGTGGCATATAGTACAACCAGCCGGCATCAAAGCGACCACCACCGCCAGAACACCCTTCCCATAAAACATCCGGGAATTCGCTCGTCAAGGCTTCTAATAGCGCGTAAACACCTAGGACATAACGATGACTCACTTCACCTTGCTGGTCAGCCGGCAGTGCTGGTGAATAAAGATCCGTTAAATTACGATTCATATCCCATTTGATGTAGTCGATTTGACCCGTCTTTAATAAAGCGGCTAACTGATCATGGACATTTTGTCGAACTTCAGCGCGGCCCATATCTAAGACATATTGATTGCGGGCGGGACTAGGCGCCCGACCAGGGACTTGCAACAAATAGTCTGGATGGGCTTGATACAAGTCCGAATCAAATGAAATCATTTCGGGCTCAAACCACATCCCAAATTTCAAGCCTTGTTGATGGACATAATTGGCAAAACCACTCAGCCCATCGGGAAACTTGCTGGCCATGACTTGCCAGTCACCTAAAGACGAGTTGTCGTCATCGCGATGACCAAACCAGCCGTCATCTAGAACAAACATTTCAATGCCTAAATGCTTAGCTTCAGCGACGATCGGCTTTAGTTGATCAGCATTAAAGTGCCAAAAAGTGGCTTCCCAATTATTAACCACAATGGGCCGTTCTGCGAATTGATGCTTGCCACGTGCAACGCGTTCCCGTAATAAGTGATGATAAGCTTGGCTCATGCCATTTAACCCAGTTGCGCTATAAGCCATCAAAACTTCCGGTGCTTGAAAACTGTCACCAGGCGTCAACCGCCAGTTGAACTGATCCGGATTAATCCCAATCGTGACCCGTGTTTGGTCAAATTGGTCTTTTTCAACGCTTTCCAGATGATTCCCTGAATAAACCAAATTAAAACCATATACTTCACCCTGATTCTCATCAGTTGTTGGCGTACATAACGCAATAAACGGATTCATCTGATGACTGCTCGTTCCCCGACGGCTACTAAAGTTTTTAACGCCATAACCGACTTTTTCGCGTTGTAAATGACGTTCATTCACGTGCCCACCTGGCAGCGAGATGACCTCAAAATCTTGCGTCGCAAAGTCCAGCTGCATCGAGGCGACTTTCGCCAATTGTACCGTCGTTGAGCCAGCATTACTAATATTAACTGAGCGCGCCACAATGTCATAATCACGATAAATCGTATAGCGCAATGCCACGACTAACTCACTCACTGGATCTTTTAAGCGGACCGTTAAAGTTTGTGCTTCATCTGGCTCAACGACATAAGCCGCTGGTAAACCAGCTAATTTTGGCTTGCCGGGTGTCAGCTGATAGTCTTGATAAATCAGCCGTGCTGCTTGCGACCCGTCAGCTTGCTGTACCACCAAAGCCGGTGTTCGAAAATCGCCATCACCTTGACTACTATATTCACGAGCTAAAGTATCTAGCGAATAGGCCCGATCAAGGCTGCCAGGTAAGTTACCTGAAAAGCCCCGGTCACGATGCGGATACTTTAATTGACCATGATAGTGTTGAATCGCTTGACCAAAGTAAAGTTGGCCCACATAGCCACCCGTTTCAATGGCCAATAAGTACGAAATGCGGCCGTTAGTTAAATGAAAGACTTGGCTTTCAGGATCAAAATGAATTAATGCAGGTGTTGTCATGTTTAAGACTCCTTTTTAGTTGGGGTAATCGTTAAAACTGCAGTCGTTAAAGCTTGGACTGGGGTTGCAACTGGCAACATAGGTTCAACGGTCTGCCAAGCGGTGGTATTGGTGACGGTGATTAAGACGACGTCATCCAAACCAGCTTGCTTGATCGTTGGTTGCCAAAATTCAATCAATTTAGTGCCTTTAGCGACATGTTGGCCGGCAGTAACATACGCGACAAAACCCGTGCCACGTAACTTAACGGTATCAATCCCAATATGAATCAACAGGGCCACGCCATTATCACCCACGATGCCGATTGCGTGACGTGTGGCAAAAACTTGTTTGACCGTCGCATTAAATGGCGCAAAGACTTGACCATCAGTTGGTTGAATCGCGATTCCAGCCCCCGCTGCGCCACTGGCAAACGTGGCATCATTAACGGTCGCCAAATCAACCATCGTGCCACTGATTGGCGCGGTTAAGGTCACTGGTTCAAGCGTATCTGGTTCAGCGGTCACGGTTTGACCCCAAGTTTGTTCAAGTTCAGAGACAATGGCTAAATGTTGTTGTTCAGTTAAAGTGGATTTCCGCCAGAAAATAATCAGCGCAATCACGATTAAAATCGCTGGCAACGCAAACATCATCAACTTAAACATCAATTGACCATGCGCGGTAATCGAAGCCGCCGTGGCACCAGTTGTCATGCCGGCCACCACTGCGATTTGACCAACGATACCGTTAGATACCGCCCCACCCAATTTATCGAGTAACGGCCGAATCGATAAGGTCAACGATTCATCGCGATGACCCAGTTTCCATTGGCCATATTCCACGCAATCCGAAATAATCATTAAGACCACTAAGAAAATCACCGCTTGTGGAACTTGGAACATTTCAGCGGCAATCAACACTAACACCAAAGATTTACCCGCCACGGTAAAGAGGGCCACGCCGCCTAACATGATGCCGATACAAATGGCAAACAAATTGCGGCGATTTACTTTATCGACTAACTTTGGAAATAATGAAACCGACGCTAAACTAATCACAATATTTAACATTTGAAAAATCGAGAACTGTGTCGAAGCGCCCATAATAAAGGTGAAATAATACAAAACGAGTGAATTTAAAATATTAATGCCAATCGCATAGATACCGTAAGTTAACGCAATCCACATTAATTGATCGTTGCTAGCCAACGTTTTAAAGATTTGTTTGAAACCAACGGTATTTTCTTTATTTTCACGTAAATCAGATTGAACTTCATGGGTCCCGAAACCGACTGCTAACGCCGTTAAGATGCCGACCACTGCGACAAGAATGGCAAAACTCAGCCAGCCACGCGCATCGCCAGTACCACCGGCTTTATTAAGTGAGAAAAATAGCACCAATGGCATGACGATCACCCCGACTAAGCCACCACCTAAAGTTGAGCCAATCCGGGCTGAAGCCGCGGTTCGTTCACGTTCTTTAGCACTGAAAGACAAGGCTGGAATCATCGACCAAAAAGCGACATCTTTGAACGAATAAAAAATATCCATCGTGATGTAAAGCACGGCAAAAATGGCTAAATACAACATTGGGTTCGTCCGATTAATCCCACCAAGATCTGTGAACAAGACTAATAGGATAATTGACGTAATCGTCCCACCAACCACGACCCATGGCTTGAATTGTCCAAAACGTGTTTTCGTCCGGTCAATCCAGTTCCCAATAAATGGATCAATTGCCAGTTCGACGATCCGTAACGCCGCAATAATCGACGTGATATAAAGAATCATCTGATTATTCTTAGCTTGATTGCCAGTATTAAATAAATGCGTCGTCACAAACATAATGAAATAAGTCGATAGCGCCCCGTAAAACATATCATTACCAAAGGCACCAAAAGCATAAGCCACGCGCGACGTGATCGTTCTTCCCGTCGTGGTGGGTTGAGTTGAGTTTGTTTCCAAAATGGGTTCCTCCAATGGTAGCCGATGTCGTAATCGGTTACATTTTGATCACCCGCGCGGTATATCATTATCTTAGCGACTCACTACGCAGTCGAACAGCCATGTTTGCGGTTAAAATCTATCCATTTGCGGACTGTTCCCTGTTTCTGAATTTACAACCAAGGCTTTCTAAGAAAAATTTATCTAACCTTCAGCAAACCACAGTAGTGTCAAAAGTGATTTCCGACTAAACTAAAGTCATTCAATTACGAAAGGACTTGATTGCATGACTAAATCAACTAAAACCCTATCCTTAATGCCTCGTTTATATACGATGACCGCGACGAAACCAACTGCTAAAACGAAAGTTTATTCCACCCCGGTTCAATATGCGACTCACACAACACCTGCTTGGCATTACCAACTAAATCATTAAGATTTGTTAATAATTCAGTCAGATTACTGTGGGCTGCTTAAAATTTAAGCAAACTGACTTGATTATGACACCGCACACCCTTTAAAATAGATGGGTGATACAATAACCAACAACGTAAAGTAAGGCCGCCTGATTAAGTTGATCAGGCGGCCTTACTTTTTGAGGTGCTATTTAAAGTGCTCGAGTGCCGTGTCCAAAATGGTTTTGGTCGCGGACGGACAACCGATCATCCCGATGTGTTCGGTCAAAATAGTCACCGTTTGCTTTAAATGCGTCATTAATTGTGCATAAAGTTCAACATCACACGCCCTGTTAACTTTAATTGCTATCAATCACACGTTTAGTTGACGTGTTCTAGCTAGGTCGGTACACTGACGTAAACTAATTAAACTTGTGAGGTCATCCTAATGACAACAACCCTATCACCAGATTTAGCACCATTTGCCGACTTTGTTGCGGCAATCGACGACCCTGACCATCGTGACCGGCTGATAACGGTCTTAAACTGGGTCCACACAACCTTTCCGACCTTAACGCCCCGCTTTGCTTGGAACCAACCGATGTTCACCGAACACGGCACATTTATCGTAGGCTTCAGTGTTGCCAAACCCCACTTTAACGTGGCGTTAGAATTTGTAACACTTGAACATTTCCGCGAAACCATTACGCAAAGTGGCGACCATTGTACGAAAATGTTATGGCAAATCAAGTTCACACAACCAGTCAATTACGATTTATTAGCCCAAACGATTCACTATAATCTGACAACTAAAGCGACCATCACTAGCTTTTGGCGGCCAAAGGACCTTTAATAGCCAAAATACGGCTAACAAAAAAACTCGGCACTAATCTTGAATAAAACGAGATCAGTGCCGAGTTTTTTGATGTCCTAAGCAGTTGTTTTTGGTAAATGACCAACTAACGCGCGGTCACGAATCAACGTCAAACCGGGTGCGGTGTTCAATGCCACTAACCGGGTCACAGTTGAGCGTTCTGCTTTTACTGTCCCAATCAAGTCATCACGCACCAGCATCGCCGTAATTGGTTCTTTTTGTAATGCTGCTTTTACGTCATCTGCCGTGGCATGTCCTGGCAATGACCGCGTACGGCCACCAATTCGCCAAACGGCTTTTTCAACGGCAGTTTTGGCACTGTCATTTTCTAAGCAAATCAAGACTCGATCTTCTTGACCAACATTTAGACGGGCTAATTGCACCGCCATTTCGGTCGTATCAGCGGCAAGTTCAGCTTCAGTCACTGGTGGTAAGGTCGCCTGTGTTTCAACGGTTGCTGCCTTAGGGGCCTTCTTAAAGTGTCGGGATAATAGTTTAGTGATGGTTGCCATGCCATCCAACTCCTCTCAATGATTTCATTAGGTTTTAAAGTTAGTTTTAATTGAATGAACTAGTTATACCATTGGCAACACATTAAGGTCTTGTTGATGAGTTAAGAAAAATCTGTGATTTTCTTAGAATCCGCGCTTTCCAGCTTTGCGTTACTTGCCCCATAAAAAGCTGATTAGGGCCTGATCCACTTTAGGATTTGCGTGTAATTTACTATGTTGGGCTAGCTTACCAGTGAACCGTTTTTCCGTATACATTTTAGCCCGTGGTGACACCAAATACTTCAACGATAATGACGCAACGTTTGGCACGGTGCCATCAGTATGGCCACCAATATCACCATATAAGTTCAACACTTGCACCTGGTTTTTAGGTAGCAAGTGCCGCAGTTGTGTCATCCGACGATATGTCGCATTCATATGATTAGGTTTACCTTGCTTATTTAACGTCAATCCCGCTGGTTGCCGAACACTAGCCGGCACGCCTTTGAAGTTTAAGCCCGCAAAGTGGCCCGCGATATCCACTTGTTTTCGTAATTTTGGTAATTTATTGTTTTGACTGTTTTGTAATGAATAGTAAATTAACGAGATATTCCCCAACGAATGGCCGACCATATTAAACGTTTTAATGTGATACGTCCGTTGTAACGCCACAACCACATTTTTGGCCCATTGCCCATGGCGTTCATAGTTTAGTTCACGATTGTTTGCATAGTTTACTTCAACGATTGGGTTAATCGCACCCTTTTTAAACGTCCCGACTAGCGTAACGTGGCCAGTTTTACTGACCATCGCACGGATCACACTTGTCGTCACACCAACCTTTTTAGCTGCCGCAACCATTTGTTCCTCAGCATGATAGTTACTACCACCCCCGTGAAAGAATAACGTTGGTGTTGAACTTTGGACATATTTACTAGTGGCTTTTGATGTCGGTGCACAACCGACCAAACCCAACATCAACCCGATAACCCCAATCATACCGACTACCCGAATCCTTTTTTGCATCAATAACATCCCCATCTATTTATTTAACGCCAGTATACAAGCTTCGTGTTGGTCGAAGGCAAGCGTTTACTAAACAAATTCTAAGAAAAATTTATCCCACCTTTAGCAAAAGTCGATAGTTACTAGCCCACTTAGCCGTTATGATAAGAACATCAAATCAGTTAACCACTAAAAGGAGTGCTTCATCATGAAAAAACAACTACAAAAAATCGCTTTAACACTTTTAACCGCCGGAACTTTATTCGCAACCACTGGGACGGCTTTAGCCGACACCAAGACAACGACTCCCGTCACCGAAAACAACTTAACCCGTGCCACAACCAAAACCGTTGACTTAGCCACAACCGTTACGCCCCCTAAAACTAACTTGACGATTACCCCAGTGACTAAGACTGTGAAAACACAAGCGCAAGTTCAATTAATTGCTTCAGTCAATAGTAGTAGCCAAGACTTGAGTCATTTCAAATACCAACCTAAAGCTTAATTGCCAAACTCAAGTTATAGGTCCCAATGGGCAAAGAATTTTCAACACCGATTGGATAATAACCGGTTAGTCCCAATCAATTGACAACGTTTTGGGTGCCGTTTGTCAGGCACTTTTAATACATAACACAAAACAGCTACCTGATGAAAAGCTAAACTTTCATCAGGTAGCTGTTTTGTTAGTCATTGTGGGCCACTTAAAGCATCGGCTGTATCTGCTGATACAACCAGCACCCAAGCTGTTCGCCACCGCTAGCCGAAAAATGAGTATGATCGCCACAATCATATGGTATCGCCAATTTCGCGTCATCATGCTGTGCTGCGACATGTGTCGCTACATCAATTATGTCTGGTTGTGTCACGATCCACTGATTAACTGCTTGGCGAATCTGCTCTTTAGCAACGGTCCAAGCTGGCACACCATTGATAACTGCCCCTTTAAATGGCGTGATTGTCAGCAACCATAATTTCACCTGATACTTGGCAGCCAACTGTTGGACTTGCTGCAGACCGTTAATCAACTCAGTAGCCGTCGGTAATTCAGCCATCGGCGATCCCGTCCCCGGATGCAGCAAATCATTGAGCCCCATCATAAAGATTAACCGATCAACGGGCTGCGAGTCGAATAGCTGGGCTAATCGGGTCAGCCCCGCATTGCCAAAACTCGCGGCCCACGGCGAAGTCGAATGTGCATCGCGTAAAAGCCGATTACCCGAAATACCGCCATTGGTTAAGCCCCACTGATTCGGCTGATATCGCGTCACTTGTTGCATGAAAGCAGCTGAATAATAGCCTTGATTTGTCAACGAATCGCCAAAACAAACCAATTGTTTAACTGCTGTATTGCTGCGAACTTGCATGGCACAAGGGCCTAAAAAGTATGGCTGTTCTGGTTGAATCCAGGTCGTGTCCTTAGTCGACATCAGCGTTCGAATAGCCGGATGATCAACTTGCATCGTGACCACCAGCCATTGCGCGACAGCCACCGATAAAGTCACCCAGTCTGTCCAAATTCGTTGATGTGCTGGCACCGTATAGGTCTGTTTTCCGGCAACTGTAACGGGTAATTGGTTAACCGTCAGTGATTGCACCACGATCGGCTGAGCATCGAAATCAGCCGCAAGTTGAAACCGAACCGCTGTCCCGGCTAACGCTGACTTTAACCGCAACGTTTGGGTCATCGGTAACCCTTGTTTTGACACATGTTCAAAATCAGTGACCATCTGGCGCCAAGCTAATACTTCCCCCATTATGACATACCCCATTTCATTACTTGTTAGTTACAACTTACTCACAAATCAAGGTTTTAGCGGTCATCAATTGTTGCAGTTGTGCGGCAGTTGTCCGTTTGACTGAAAGTGGTGGTAAGTCAGTGATGGCAAAATACCGTCGTTGCGTCGTTTCAATATTGGGGACAAATGCCCCAGTTTCAATCTGACAATCAAAAATAAGTTTATAATATTGAAAGACTTGCGGAATGTCCGGCCGTAAATTCGTATCATAAATGCCAACCAAACGTGCTGTCGTCACCGTCAGGCCAGTTTCTTCTTGGACCTCACGGCAGACATTTTCTTGCGGACTTTGATTGACCTCCGCAAAGCCACCAGGTAGCGACCAAGTCTTCGTATTTTGATCTTGCACTAATAACACTTGTTGGCCGCGGCGAATCAACGCGCGCACATCAACTTTTGGCGTCACATACCCGTCATCGGCGGCGAATTGCAACTGTAGCTTGGTGACCGGTGTCTGACTTAGATCAGCCAATAGTGCTGTTAACAATGACAGCATTTCAGCATAACGTTCTTGATCAAAAGCATCATGACTATAAAATTGACCCGTTTTGGCTACTGCCAGTAATCGTCTTAAAGTTTTTAGTCGATCCATTGTAAGCCCCTTCATTATTATTTTATCCTTAGTTTAGTCGTTTTGACTGCCATAACCCAACACAAACGATTTGTTTGATAAAACCTTAATGTATTCATCAGGTACTCACGCTTTCGTCACATTTTAACTACAATTCCACCGTTTTTGTCTGACATACTGTTAATGGTGTCCCAAGGGGAACGATTGGGCACCACTATACTGATTCATAAAGGACTTTTGTGTATGTCAACGATTATTATTCTCATCTTCTTAGCCCTTTTTCTGGGGTTACTCGGTTCACAGCTATACTTTATGTGGCAGCGGCCATATTTAAAACCAGTCACTAAGTTAAGGCTCGCCGACTGGTTCAAGTTGCAACATCAAGCGCGACAAAAAATTACGGACGACAATGATGCGCGCCGCTTGAATGGCCTATTTGTATTAAGTCAATGTGGCGTTTGGTTAGGCGTCGCGCTACTGATTTTAAGTTTCTACTATGTGGAAGCACAGTTAAACTTGTTGCTATTCCCAACGCGAACAGCGATGATTGCGTCACTTTTATTGGTGGCTGGGAGCTTATTGCTATTGAGCTATCCGTTATTATGGCCAACCCAAAGCTATAATTACTGGGCAGATCATATCACCAACAAACAAGCTTTCACGCTCGTCGACCAAAAAAGTTTTATCCGTTATCGCCGCCATCAAATCTGGGCAACCATTGGCGGCATCGGGTTAATTGTCACCATCTGGCTAGCACGGGTCTGGACGACCAGTACAGAACCACTAGTCGTCATTGAAGATGTTTTAGTCGCCGCGATTCTTGCGATACCAGTCTTTGCCTTGATCACGGCTTTAAGTCAATTACCTTATTTACAACACTATCATTACTTGACGGCTAAACCTGGTCAAGTTAATTTCGGGCAATTAAATTATCGGGCTATCTTGACGTTAATTAAGCAACAACCTGAATTAAAGGCCAAGGTCATCACTGCACATGTGAGTCGTTTAATCGGTTATTTATTCGGTATTGCCGCTTTTGTACTTTTATACGTCAATATTTTAGCCCCGGCCTTTACAGTCGATGCTACCGCTGTCTTCCCAGCTGCTATCTTAGCCCTGATCGCGTTATGTATTTTAGAAGCTGTAGGTGCGATTTGGCCACAAAAGAATTATGACTATCTACACTTGTTAAAGACTAAAGAAGCGCCCTTCACCGTTAATGAACCCGATCGTTTCGATCAATTCCGTTATCACTTGTATTACTATCACTTAAGTGCCGCGGTCGTCTGGGTCTTTATCTGGGTCGCCATCATTGGTGCCTATTATTACTATGCTTAATCAAAAACCTTACCTCAATCGGGGTAAGGTTTTTTAGTCTCACGGGCTTGTTGATACTGTTCTCGAAACTGACGTGGTGTTTGTCCACGTTCCCGTCGAAAATGATTATAGAAGCTATTTAAGTTCTTATAGCCCAATTCATCACTAATCTCACCAATACTTTTAGTCGACAACGACAACATCCGCGACGCCATTTCCATCCGCAACGTTGTTTTGAGTTGTGAGAAAGTTTGCTTAAACAATCGCTGACACAAACGTGAAAAGTAATTCGGTTGATAGCCAAAATACGTCGCTGTACTCACTAAAGTCACATCGTTAATATGTTGGGTGACGTAAGTAAAAATGGCCCCCGCCTGCGCATCTGGTCCAGCATATCGAATCGCTTGTTTTGGAAAACTCGAATCGGTCCGAGAGACCGTCTGTCGATGTTCACGTAATAACTCCGTATACAGTAAGCCTAACAAGTGCTCATGTTGAAACGCCAAAATGGGGTCTGGGGCTTGCTTGGTTAAATTCGCCAATAAGTCTAAGTAATTATGTACTAACTGTCGTTCCAAATGGCGAAAAACGACATACTGATTTTGATGTGGTTGTACATCGTTCATCAAATCATGAATAAGTGGGCTATTGCCCACTAACGTCATATTTAGCGGATTCGGCAACTGTAGCCAGTCATCAAAAACACGAATTTCAATCGGCGCTTCAGTAGCCGTAAAGGTTAATTGATCAACTTGTTGCACTAGGATAACGTCAAATGGGCGTAACGGAATTTCTCGTTGGCCCAGCTGAACGATGCAGCTCGCTAAACATTCAATCAATTGCAAGTGCGTTTTAAAACAATGTGCCGTGCTGCCAGTCACATTCGGTAGTTCCTGCCGCTCAAATGTGATGCCAGCTAGTTGGAAGCCACGTTGACTACGATATATTTTTACCATCATTAGGCCCCATTCTAATTTAAAAGATATATTAATAGCAAAATTTAGATATATTTGCTACTCACATTGTATAATACTTCACTATACAATGTAACCATCAACTAACTTAGGAGTGATGATGATGACGAAAACCCTCAAAACTGATTTCATCGTAGCTGGTGCTGGTGGGACCGGTCTAGCAGCCGCTTATGCGGCGGCGCAACAAGGCTTACAAGTCTTAATTATCGAAAAACAACCACAAATTGGTGGCAATACAAAGATTTCTAGTGGCTTTTTCGCCATTGATTCTAAGGCGCAACGTGAACGTGGCATGGTTATGTCTAAAGCTGAAGCGGTCCGTCAATTAATGGCTTATAACCACAACGTCGCTAACGGGCCTTTGATTCATAAGATCGTGACCAACGCAGCCGACACACTCGACTGGTTACAAGCCATGGGCATGCACATTAAGTTAAATGCAACCGCTAACACAACCCAATTTGCGCATCGCAATCGCGATTACCAAGGCGGTGTTTATCACATGTATCAAGATAAGCCTGGGAGTTATGCCCGCATTCAAGAGACATTGACGGCGGCCGGCGTAAAATTCCAATTCAATACCACGCTGCAAAGTATTCAACAAGCCGATGACGGTCGTGTTACCGGAGTCACGGCGTTAACGGCTGATGGTGAGACGCTCACGATTAACGCACCCGCAGCCATGATCGCCACCGGTGGCTTTGGTGGCGACGCTGATTTAGTTGCAAAGACGATGCATACCCCCAACTTACGTCAATTAGGGGTCCCAAATAACGGTGAAGGACTGGCAGCCATGGTCGCAGCTGGCGGTGATAACATCGATGGTACGGCATTGATCCATGCGGCACAACTAGCAAAGTCAACCGTCACACAGAAAACCTCCGCTGAACATTTGGCCGGCTTCTCACATTCCGCCCTCACCCAATTATTGCTTACACCGCTCATGTGGGTCAGCCCTCGCGGCGAACGCTTTACTAATGAAGACGTGGTCTATGATACCGTTGAATGGGCCAATGCCGGTTATTCAGTTGGCGGTCAATATTACTTCGTGGTCGATCAAGCCACATTAGATGATTTCACCAAAGACGGCGGCCAATTAGAAGTTTCACAAGCTGGCCCCGGCGCTGACACTAAGCCTGATGATTTCACTAAGTTGGCTAACGAATCCGTCGCTGCTGGAACCGCCTTTAAGGGCACAACTTTGACTGAACTAGCCACGGCGGCCGGCATGGATGACGCTTGTCTAACCAAAGCCGTTGCGGCCTACAATCAAAATGTTGCCAATCGCGTTGATAGTGACTTTGCCAAGTCTGGGCAATCACTCGTTTATCCAGTCGCTCAAGGCCCATTTTATGCCTTTACTGCCCAAGTCGCCTACCTGGGTACCGTTGGCGGTGTCCGGGTCGATGACGACTTACGCGTTTTAGATCACAACTTTAGCCCAATTCCAGGGCTCTATACCGGTGGTGCTAATGCTGGCGGTTATTACCAAGGTCACTGTTATCCCGCATACGAAGGACTCGCTTCCGGATTCACCTGGACTTCTGGTCGTATTGCTGGAAATAGTGCCAGTGCGTATTTAAAAAATATTAAGTGAGGTAGATTCTGATGACATTAAAATTAGTTGGTTTAGTTGGCAATAACGCCCCCATTTCTTATAACCGGACACTCCTAACCTATATGCAAACCCATTTTGCTGGTGATGCTGAAATTAGCTTGGCCGAAATTAAAGAGTTACCGCTATTCAACGAAGCTGATTTAGCCGAAGTTCCAGCCAGCGTTCAAGCTTTAAGTGATCAGTTAGCGGCCGCTGATGGCATTATTATCGCGACCCCGGAATATGATCATGCGATTCCGGCAGCCTTAAAGAGTGCGATTGAATGGCTATCCACTGCGACGCATCCATTCACCACCAAACCAGTGATGATTGTCGGTGCTTCACTAGGGATTCAAGGCACGGCCCGCGCTCAAGATAATTTGCGGCAAATCCTAAACTCCCCTGGCGTCAATGCCTTTGTTTTACCAGGCTATGAATTTTTATTAAACACTGCTAAAGCACAATTCGATGCTGAGGGTCAGTTGACGAATGATAAGACCGTGACCTTCTTGGAAGAATGTTTTAGTCACTATTTGAAATTCGTAACCGACAATTTGACTGATTTAAAACTCGTTCGCAACTAATCCTTTTGCCAAAAAAGCACGCCAAGTGGCGTGTTTTTTTAGTTAACTTCAACATTATGACTGCCCGCAAATGTAAACTGATCGTCTGCGTACGTGAATTTTAAAATCGCACAATTATTAAGCACGATTTGTTGCTCAGCAATCTCGGCTGGCGTTAACCATTGGTTGAGAAACATAAAACAGGCACCTGCATGACTGACCGCCAAAACTTGCTGATGATCCGGTTGGCGCATCAACGTCGTTAATGTTTTGACCATCCGCGCCTGAACTTGTTGCCCAGATTCACCTTGATACTGCACAAAGAAGTCCCCGTAACCGGCTTGGCCAGGTCTAATCGTTGGATTAAGCACTTCACTTTGACCTTCAAAGACCCCAAAGTTCCACTCTTTAAGTCCTTTTAGTCGCTCATATGGTTGAGATGTAACTAATTCTAATGTATCCACCGCACGTTCTTGAGTCGAACAATAAGCGTGGTCAAATATCAACCGCTGAGACGCAAAATACTGCCGAACACGTTTGGCATCGGCAATGCCTTGCGCCGTTAATGGTGAATCACAAGCCCCTTGGATGCGTTTCAGCTGATTAAATAAGGTTTCACCGTGACGCATTAAGTATAATGTTTTTGCCATTTAAGTCATCTCCAAATATGTAACCGTTAACATTTATAATTCAAGTGTACTGATGTCAACGATACCATTCAACAGTAAAGCCTATTTTTTATCAAAAAAAGACTAATCTTTTAGATTAGTCTCCATTTGGTGTATTATTTAACGTCCAAGTAATCACTGTTTTATACTGTCCGGGAACAGCATTAGCTTGCAGATTCATAAAAATACCACGCTTCGTATCCCATTGTTGATCAACATCATGCTCATCGCGCTCACTAGTGGTTTGATGTTGCTTGATTAGCACATTGCCATTAGTCAATGGTTGATCTTGTTTGCCATCGTTAAATACCACGTCCCCAGCCAACTTCTGACCAGTATCAGTTTTAGGCGTGGTCGCTGCCGCCTGTAATTGCCACTGACTGCCTTTGCCGCGATCATCGCTCACAACCACGTTCCAGTCATCACGTCGGGCAACATGCTGCTTAGCCCGACCGTCAACAATCGCCGGTTTAAACGAGCTAGTTGCCGCAGCCGTTTTAATCATTAAGTGACCTGGTGCAACTTTCAAATTCGCTTGAACTTGATTGGTAGTCGTGCCATCTTTATCGGTCACAGTTAAGGTAAGCTTATTTTGGCCGACTTTTAAGTTCTGATTTGGCACCGTCAATTTAAACTGCCCCGTCTGTGGATTGACCCAAGTTAACTTATATTGCTGATTAGTGAGTTTTTTACCGTCTAATATCGCACTGACCGTATCAAACTGCGTCGAGTCCCATGCCGGTTGTGCATTATCACGATAAGCGATAGTCCCGGTTATTTCCGCATCGGCTTGCCGTTTTAAATCTAGCGATAGATTATCCGTTGCAGGATTACCTAGTGAGAGGTTTAGCGCCCGACGTGGCATGACTTGATAAGCTGGTGTTATCATCTCAGCAATATAATTATCGCCGTTAAAAATTTGGTTGACCACTGGCATATGATACGATTTAACATCATCATTTTCAGCATGACCAACTAGTGAAATCTGTATCACATTCTGTTGCGTCGACAGCGGCTGCTCAAGACGTAACCTTAAGTGGCCCGCTTTAATATCTTTTGCAGTAATCGTATCCTGTGTGTGCCCACCCATGAACTTAATATTACCAATATCCAACTTAAAATGTGGGTCTAGTGGCAGGTTCATCCAAATATTGGTCCAAGGCTGCGTGCCATTAGTATAGTTCAATTTATATTGATATTGAATCTTACGACCATCGATGACTTTATCACCATCGATAATTGGTTTGTTCGTTTGTAAGTCGCGCACACTCATTTCCGCTTTAATATCCATTATATGCGGAACCGATTCAAAGATAACTTTAGCATCTTCATAATTAGCGCCCGTTGCGCCGGTAAATCCCCAATAAACGCGATTATCAGTTGCATTTAATTTATTCAAGTCAACATCAGCGGTCTGACTCCGAGCAATCGTCGTTGGCATCCCAGTATCTGGATCTTTATCATCAATTGTATAAGTCAACTGACCAATACGGGGCTTACCAACCGGTGCCCGCCACTTTAGCGATAAATGATGCCATTTGCCATCACTAAGCTTAATGTCATTAATCGGGTTTTGGTGAACCATCCCGTAATAGTGATTACCAAAAAGGCCAAAGAAAAAGCCATTAGTACCACGGTCCACGTAAGTATGCGTATCATCAGGATAATTAGCAGCGATATGTTGACCAGCTGGTTCACCTAGATCGAACGCATGCGCGTAACTTTTATCCTGATTAGAATAAGTATCAAATTCTAACGCCCAACTATTCCGAATCGCTGACGTCGCAATTCTATTCGGTTTACTATCACCTTGATCTTGTCCCCACACGCCCAGAGATTGTCCATCCGAAGCAATCGCAGCCACACCACGCGGGTCATTATGCAAAACGAGTGCCATCCCGTCACCAGCATCTTGACCGCGATCACCAAAATTAATCCACATTGAAGTTTCCAAGTCATGTGACAAATCCAAGCGAAATTCCGGCTTCGACCAAATCGCCCCTAATTGACTTCGATTATTCGTCACATTGATCACATCTGGTTGACTACTAAATTTACCATTGCCTTTAATTAATTGCGCACTGTTTTCTTTTTTTAATTTTGGATCAAACGCTGGAATCTTAAACACTTCACGTAAGCGCAATCCTGGCGGCGACTCTTCTGAGTCAACAGTTGCTGCACGTCCTGAAACACCTAGAAAGATAACAAACAATGCCAATCCTAACCCAATTATTTTTTTCAAAATATTAACCTGCTTATAATAATTTATAGTCACAATTAATAAGTCTAATATAATTATAATCATAAGTAAACGTTTAATTACTTACAAAGTATACCGGGTAAAGGTTGGCTTGACAAGGACAAATAAAAAGAACCAACGAGTCAACATCGTCGGTTCTTCAAGTTTAAAAATCGGTACTTTCATTACCGGCATTTAATGCCGCTAACGCTTCACGCAACGTGGCACCATGGGCAATCACGGTACCCGTCGCATGACCGGGTTCGCCAGTAATTTCATCCCCAAAAATCTGCAACTGATTATACGGGAACGTATTAGCTTGAACAAAAATCTTATTCAGTTTCGTTAAATCTGGATAATCATACATGACTTTTTCAAGTGGCTCGCCTAACTTAACATGTAACAACAAGCGCGTCACGCTCGAACCACTCGCTTTACTAATCAACGCCATCTTAGCTAAACTCATTGGTTCAACCGTCGCTAATCGTAGCGTCGCGTCAACAATCGTCAACCGAACCGTATAGACGCCCGGTGTCCCGTAGCTCAAGACCCGTTGCTTGATCTCAGCTTGTAAAGCCTCAATCGCTTGATTTTCCGCCTTATCCTGGATTGGAAAGACCGCGACTGACCCATGGACCCCAGTCCGTAAGTTATTCCCCGCAATGACTTCACTAATCCCAAAGATTGCGACATCATTGCCGTCAGAAATCACTTCTACCGCTGGTTGATCGTTAGTTTTAATCTGTTCTTTAGGCAAACTATTATCAATTTGAATCACATGAAACCCCAGGTCAATCAATTTACGGCCTAAATGATAATCATGATAAGTCGTAAAGATGACACTCGGTTTTTCAATCGCTAAGACGTTTAAAATATCCGAAACTTGTTTAGGCTCCACATAACGTTTAGCAGCCAATTGCGGCGTCATCGCGACACTATTAGGGTTAGCATTAACTAGAATTGGTTGATAATCTGCCTTTTTTAAGTAAAACAATAATTGGGAGACCAAGTAATCATTCCCATGGTTCGTCCCGATACGATTAGCCCCACTACCGATTACTAACGCTTTCTTACCCGTTAATGGCTGACTTTCATTGTCGTATTCATACGTCGAATAGTACGTGTTCGTTTGCTCCGTGAATTCACCCGCCGTTGGTTCAATCTCTTTAAAGGTGGGATGAATCTCATTTTCCAAAGCAAAATGGCTAACTTTGTCCGGTGTCGTCTGCCAAGCATCGGCCGCATCTTCATCGGTAAAGCCAAAGTACTTCGCACGACCCAAGGCATGCACATCAAATGGATGGTCCCGTAATGCTTTTTCAATCTCGATAATATGACTAAGTTTATAAAAGTAAAACGCATCGATTTTTGTTAGCTCGGCTAATTCATCAATTTGATAGCCACGATTTAACGCTTCCAAAAGCACTAACATCTGACCAGCTTGCGGATGGATCAATCGTTGAATCAATTCACCTTCCGAATACTGTTGCGGTTGATTGGCAATCACATGATACCGTGATTCATCCGTCGCCCGCATGCCTTTTAGTAGCGCTTCTTCAGTTGAACGGCCAATCCCCAGTACGGCCCCTGTTGATTCCATCACCGTATCCAATTGATGGCTAACCTTTTTCAAAACATTAAAGGGCCAAACCGGAATTCGACACACAATGTGGTCTAAAACGGGTTCAATCAAAGCAGTTTGTTTACGGTAGTTACTAGGTAATTTGACTTCCGCCAAACTGACCCCGACCATCAAACTCGCTGAAATCGCCGCTAATGGATAACCAGTGGCACGCGCCGCTAAAGCCATGGCCCGGTCAAAGTACGGCGTCACTTTAATGACATAGTACTTCTGAGTCACTGGATCCAATGCAAATTGCACATGACAAGGACCAACAATACGCATGGCGCGCATGATCTTCAATGTCGCTTGTCGAAACTGTTGATATTCCTGATCAGTAATCGTTTGCGTCGGCGCAAAAACAATTGAATCAGCCGAATGAATGCCAACTGGATCAAAGTTTTCCATCCCAGCAATTAACAAGGCCGTGCCTTTGCAGTCACGTAGCCCGACGAATTCGATTTCTTTATAGCCAACAATACTTTGTTCGACAATACATTGCTTGGTTGCAGAGACTTTAAAGCCCATCTCTAGTGCTTGGGCTAAATCATCTTCGTCTTCACACAGTTGTCGACTGGCTTCAATCCGCGGGGCGACTGATTTCACGATCACGGGAAACCCCACATGACTGATAACTTGGTCAGCTTCAGCTTGACTCGCCACGACTTGTGACGCGATGACTGGTTGGCCTAGTGCTTTGAGTCGATTACTCATTAAGGCTGGATTAATGATCAAATCAATCATATCAGCATCCCACTGGAGTAACCGAACGTGATTATTTTTCAAGACATTATTGCGAATCAAGCCTTGAATCAAATTGACCCGTTGAATCCCACCCAGAGACGGAATCAAGCCATCTGGCTGTTCGTCCGCAATAATCTTCGAGAGTGAGCCAACTGTTAGTGGTTCCAAATAAACTTTATCTGCAAAATTATTTTCAGCGGCTACCGAAAAGGGATTGTTATCAACAAAGATAACGGCGATGCCTAACTTACGAATCGCACTCCCAATCTGGGTCACTGCAGCGTCATGTTGCCCTTCACGGCCAATATCGTTGTGACCAGCACCGATGATTAAAACTTTTTGTAAGGCTTGATTGTTCACCAGATTGGCCCCCTTGCTTGTTGCATTGATTCCACAAACTCATCAAAGATATCTAACGCATCAGTTGGACCCGGTGCACCATCTGGGAAGAATTGGACTGAAAAGGCCGGAAAATCACGATAACGCAACCCTTGAATCGTCCCATCGATTAAATCGACAAAAGTGGTAATCAACTTATTCCGGTCAATCGTATCTGGATCGACCGCAAAGCCTTGACCTTGTGACGCATAAATAATCTGGTTAGTAATGACTTCACGAATCGGATGGTTGGCACCGTGATGCTCTGGCGACAACTTCATAATTTGCGCGCCATTAGCCATCGCAAATAACTCATGCCCTAGACCAATGGCAAATAATGGAATCCGATTTTGAATATTTTGAATCATGGTTAAAACACTGTCCGGTAAGTCTTGTGGCTTACCAGGTCCAGTTGATAACACGACCCCATCCGGATCTAAATTAATGATTTCTTCAGTCGTTGCCGTGTACGGCAAGACCGTGACGTTGCAAGCGCGTTTACTAAGTTCACGCAAAATACCATGTTTAAGGCCAAAGTCAACCACAACCACGTTTAATCCAGTCCCAGGATTGGGAAATGGTTTAGGCGTTGCCACTGCAGCAACTTGTTGGTTGGTCAATACGGTTGCACCTAATTGATCAAACGCATGCGCATCGGCGACATCCACGATACTGGCCTTCATTGGCCCACTAGCCCGCAAATTCTTTGCCAAGTGCCGCGTATCAATATGACTGATGCCAGGAATGTTTTGTTGCTTCAAATACTGGTCGAGCGACCAACGACGTTGCCGGTTGGTTGAAATACTAGCGACATCGCGCACGACCACCCCTTTTACCGTTGGTAGAATCGATTCATAACTGTCATGGTTAATCCCATAACTACCAATCGTTGGCTGGGTAAAGGCAATAATTTGATTATGATAAATTTGATTTGTAATAATTTCTTGATAGCCCGTCATGCTGGTGTTAAAAACGATCTCCCCAGTTGACACTGCGGGCGAACCGAATCCTTCACCGAGGTAGGCACTGCCGTCTTCAAGAATCAAATAGCGGTCTGCCATGTCGATCCCTTCTCACTTTTTGACATAAAAAACTAGTTATCATTAATAATTTCAATACCATCATGACCATCAACTTCAGTCATCGAGACTTTAATGCGTTCTTGGCGCGCCGTTGGAATGTTCTTGCCGATAAAATCGGCGCGAATCGGCAATTCACGGTGACCACGGTCAACCAGGACCGCCAAAGAAATACTTTGTGGTCGCCCACCACCCATTAACGCATCAAGTGCCGCACGAATCGTTCGACCAGTAAACAAGACATCATCAACTAAGATCACGCGTTTACCAGCGACTGAAAACGCCAATTGATAATCGGTTGGTGCTAAAGCAGCATCTAAAGGTTGGTCATCTCGAAAAGCGGTAATATCAAGTTCACCGACCGGGATTTCTGCATCTTCAAGTTGTTGCAACCGTTCAGCGATTCGTTGCGCGATATAAACGCCGCGGGTCTTAATCCCGACTAATACCACGTTGCGAATCCCTTTATTTTGTTCAATAATCTCATACGTAATCCGTGTCAAAGCTCGTTTAAGAGCCATGGAATCAACAACTTCTTTTTGCATGATTTGCCTCCAATTTCGATGTTCGTGAATTTTAGAGTCGGTTGCCGGTAAAAAAAGAAGACGATCGGACAAAAAAGCTGCCACGACCGTCAACGAAAGTTATTGTAAACAGTGTTGCCTTTCAGTCTCTCTGGGCCGGATTAAAGGACTCTCATTACTGTTAGATTAATGATTCAAATCACTTTTGTCAAGCTTCGTCAACGTAGCTTTAAAGATTGGCGGTAACGGCGCTTCAAACTGCATCATTTCACCAGTTACCGGATGTTTAAATCCCAATAACCGCGCATGTAAAAATTGACCATGCCCTTTAATGGTTTTCTTAGGCCCATACAACGGATCACCAACAAGCGGATGCCCAATTGATTGCAAGTGGACTCGAATTTGATGTGTTCGGCCAGTTTCCAAGCGACAACTAATCAACGTGTAGTGTTGATAGCGTTTCAATACCTTGAAATGCGTAACAGCTGGACGCCCATCACGCACAATCGCTTGTTTCTTACGATCTTTAGGTGAACGACCTAACGGGGCATTAATGGTACCAGTCTCTTCTTTAATGACTCCATGCACCAAAGCGACATATTCACGCAAATTCGTCTTTGCCTTTAATTGTGCCGCTAGTGATTGATGCGCATGATCATTTTTAGCAACCATCAATAAACCAGAAGTATCCTTATCAATGCGATGCACGATACCAGGCCGAAACTCACCATTGATCGTG
This sequence comes from Lactiplantibacillus daowaiensis, assembly GCF_005405085.1. Classification (GTDB taxonomy): domain Bacteria; phylum Bacillota; class Bacilli; order Lactobacillales; family Lactobacillaceae; genus Lactiplantibacillus; species Lactiplantibacillus daowaiensis. Next base: position 31,707 of record NZ_BJDJ01000019.1, read on the forward strand.
GATAATGGGCTGTGGTATAACAACGCGTTAACTAGGGTATGATCTGGATGGCCAGGTGCTGGATGCACGACCATCCCTTGTGGCTTGTTGACGACAATCACATCATCATCTTCATAAACGATATCCAACGGTATATTTTCTGGAACCAATTCAGTCGTTTGAACCGTTTGTGCCGCCACTTCAATCACATCGGCCGATTTAACTTTATATTTACTAGGCTGTAAATTACCATTAACAGTAACTTGTTCAGTTTTAATTAATTTATCAACTTGTGACCGGGTCCAAATCGTTTGTAGCCCAGCGAGTACTTTATCGAGCCGACCAGTTTGATCAGTCACTGTAAAGGTTTGTGCAGCTGTTGCTCCTGCCAAATTAGTCACCTCTTTAAATCAAATTTATTTATCAAAAGTATCATCACGTAAAACAGCGATCAGGACTAAAATAACCCCGACTGTTAAACATGTATCTGCAAAATTAAAAATTGGGAAATTAATAAAATCGAGTTGGAACATATCGACAACATAGCCGATTCGAACGCGATCAATAAAGTTTCCTAAAGTGCCGGCAATCATAAAAACAATGCCGAGTTCATACAATCGGTGCTCGCGTAACCGCCATAGCAAATACACCATGACACCAAGGGCGACCACTGAGATTAAATAAAAGAACGCCATCTTCCCTTGCAAGATGCTCCAAGCAGCCCCATTATTATGCAAATTTGTTAATGACAATAAGCCTGGTACCACCGTTTGGGTCGCACCTAGGGCAATATGATTAACAACTGCCGATTTGATTAATTGGTCACCGACGACCAAGACAAACATTAAACACCAATAAATCCACATTTTCTGCTCCTCACAATCCGCTAAACTTGTTTAATTATACCAAAATAATCTCAGCCTGTGAGGATGCTAAACCGGAATCTACGGATTAATTTGCACCTTTTCAGCACCATACTCGCCTGAATCAATAAACTAACCTTATCACGCTCTGCCGAACAAATGTTCTGATTTACATAAAAAACATAATCTTTACATCCATTTAACCGACAGTAAAAAAGCCGATGCACACGCACATCGACTTTCGTTTAACTTTGACTTAGAATAACCCTGAAATTTGACCATCATCGGTAATATCCATATCCAAGGCAGCCGGATGTTTTGGCAAGCCTGGCATGGTTAACACGTTACCGGTCAACGCGACGATAAAGCCGGCACCCAACTTCGGCACTAACTCACGCACATTGATCGTAAAATCAGTTGGTGCGCCCAACAACTTGGGATTATCACTTAATGAATATTGCGTCTTAGCCATGCAGACGGGTAGGTTCCCCCAGCCACGCTTCGCAAAGGCTTTTAATTGACGCTTGGCCTTACCAGAATATTCAACATTAGCGCCACCATAAGTCTTCGTCACGATGGCCATGATTTTGCTTTCAAGATCATCAGTTGCTGCATACAACGGCTTAAAGTCACTTGGTTGATCAGCTAAGGTCACGACGGCTTGAGCCAAATCAGTCGCCCCAGCACCACCTTGACCCCAAACATCGGCCAAAATAGCGTCAACACCAAAATCGGCACAGTAATCTTTAACCGCTTGGATTTCGGCCGGCGTATCAGCGGTAAATTCATTAATGGCAACCACCACTGGTACACCATAGCGTTGCATCGCCTTAATATGGTGCCCTAAATTAGCAGCCCCACGCTTCAAAGCAGCGACATCTTCTTGGCCCAAATCAGCTAAGGCAACGCCACCATGCATCTTCATGGCCCGAATCGTTGCCACGATCACAACGGCATTGGGGGCTTGACCCACCGCGGGAACATTAATGTCCATGAACTTTTCGCCACCTAAGTCAGCCCCAAAACCAGCTTCAGTCACCGTATAGTCCGCCAAGTTCAAGCCAGCTTGCGTTGCCAGCACACTGTTACACCCATGCGCAATGTTCGCAAATGGGCCACCATGAACTAAAGCGGGGGTATGGGCTAAAGTTTGCACCAAGTTAGGCCGTAATGCATCCTTTAGTAATAACGTAATCGCACCACCGACTTTTAAGTCAGCGACAGTAACTGGTTGTCGATCATGCGTGTAACCAATCACGATTTTATTGATTCGCCGCTTTAAGTCAGCGATATCTTCAGATAAACATAAAATTGCCATCAATTCACTGGCAACCGTAATATCAAAACCATCTTCACGCGGAACGCCTGAAGTTGGCCCGCCTAAACCAATCAGCGTATGGCGCAAGGCACGGTCATTAATATCCAGTGCCCGCTTCCATTGAATCCGGCGTTGGTCGATGCCTAATTCATTGCCTTGTTGAATATGATTATCAATCAAGGCTGCTAACGTGTTATTGGCCGCAGTCAAGGCATGCATGTCACCAGTAAAATGCAAGTTGATATCTTCCATTGGGATGACTTGTGAATAGCCGCCACCAGTTGCGCCACCCTTCATCCCCATCACTGGGCCTAACGAAGGTTCACGTAATGCAATCATCGTTGATTTGCCAATCTTGGTTAAGGCATCGCCTAAACCAATCGTAACCGTCGATTTACCTTCACCGGCTGGGGTGGGGTTAATCGATGTTACCAAGATCAATTTACGCTTCGTATCCTTAACCGGTAGCGGTAATTTTAGCTTAGCCTTCGCGCTACCGTATTGATCGATTTGATCGGCAGTCAAACCGGCTTTAGCCGCAATTGCCGTAATGGGTTCTGGTGTAACTTGTTGTGCAATCTCAATGTCCTTCATGCAATTCCGTCCCTTCTAATGTTGTAAATTCATTATAACCGTTCTATAACAAAATGTGAACGATTCTTTCTTCTCTCAGCCATAAAGTTCGGATATTTAGTTTATTTAGCCAATTCAATTAATTTATTTCGACTCTTCTTCGTCATTAAAAAGCGATACTGATTGTGATCAATTTGAACCTCAACCCCACCACGAATAGCGGTAATCCGTTCTAACTGATCACGTGGAATCACCAGCCATGATCGATTGAAGACCGAACTAAAAATCATCAAATTGCGATCAATCGACACCCGCCGGGCCGTAATTTGAACCGCCACTAAAACAATAAAGAGCAAGCCGATTAAGACAAATTGCCATTTAAACGTCAAGACTTCGAGCCACCAAATAATGCCAATCATTAAAACTAGTAAAGTCCACGACCAAACCGTTAGACTTGATAAGAGATTTGGTTGATACTTAAAGGTATGTTTAGAGTTACTCACGTGACAAAATTCCTTTCAAATGGAGCGATTAACATGCAATTATATACCGATGCTGCGACCAGTCCAGACACCCAACACAGTGCTGCCGGGATATTACTTATCGAAGACGGTCAACAACACCAATCAAAACAACGTTTACCAATCAGTGACAATCACACCGCAGAATTTCTAGCCGCCATTGCCGGTTTTAAAACATTATTAGACGAATACGGGCCTGATCAGTCAGTATTCTTTTATACTGACAGTAAAATCGTCGCTGAAAGTGTTAGTAAAGCTTACAGCAAAACCTTTGCGGTTGAATTACAAACGTTACTACATTTACAAGACCAATGCCAAGTGGTGATCACCCAGTGGATTCCAGAAAGTCAAAACCACGGTGCCCATCAATTAGCACAGCAAGGCTTACATTTACAAGCTTAGTCAGCTTCTTCTAAATAAGTTTCCACTGGTAATTGATATTGGTTCCAATCATGATGACCAGTTTGGACGTAATCTGCTAACAACTTGCCAATCATCGGCCCAGTCGTTAACCCTGATGACCCTAACCCACTGGCTACTAAAATATGCGGATTGTCTGGTATGGGACCAAAGAATGGTGAAAAGTCCGGCGTATAAGCGCGTGTGCCGACCTTAACTTGGCTAATCTGATCCATCGTCAAGTTAGCATCCAATTTTTGACCACTGGCAAATAAATCTTCTTCAACTAACGGTGAAACTTGTAAATCATAGCCTTGATCATTTTCATGTGTCGCACCCACCACTAACTTGCTACGGGTAAACGGAATAAAATCACGTTCACCTTCTGGCATCAATACCGGTACATCATCGGCCCACGTCTCAGGCAATTGAAATTCAATCAATTGCCCTTTTTGTGGTCGTACTTTTGCGACCATCCGCATCGGTAAAAGCAGTGGTTTCAGCCAAGCACCGACGGCTAAAATCAATGTGTCATAATTTTGCTGGCCATGAGGTGTCATTAATTGACCATGTTCATTCAAGGTGACTTTGCCTTTATGCCGCACTAAATTCCGTTTTTCGGCATACTTCAACAAGTTATGGGCAAACTTGTCACCATCAACGCGCGCGCCACCACTAACAAAAACCCCTGGTTGTGCACGCGTTAACAGCGGAATTCTGTCAGCAACTTCAGCGGCTGTTAACTTCTCAATCGTGCCCATTTGCGGTGCATCTGCACGCCGTTGTAATGCTAATTGATATAACGCTTCTAAATCAGCCGGATCTTCACGGGTGACGATTGTTCCGGCTTGTTGATAGACAGAATACCCCATCTGTGTATCCGCAACAATCTCTGGATACAAAGCGGCGCCAGCTTTAGCCAGTTGATACCAGCGTTGATTACGTCGCTTAGATAACCAGGGTGAGATGATCCCTGCGGAATTCTTAGTTGCTTGGCCAATGCCTTCATCATAAATCGTTACGTTCAAGTCCGGGTCGGCACTCAAGTAGTACGCTGTGACTGCCCCAACAATGCCACTACCAATGATTGTTACTTGTTTTTGCATCTGACTCTACCTCCACAACCGTTCTTAGTCTTATTTTAGCATACGCCAATGACGATGCCTTAGCGATGAAAACTATTTTAATTTTTATGAAAACAATTCGTCGCTAATCGCGCGGTTAGTCATCAATTGTGATCGCCAAACAAGTTAATCGATTGAAATGGCCAAATAAAAAAATCCCAACTAAGATTCAACTTAGTCAGGATCTCAAGATAATTATTTGGTTTTAACGTAATTGTGTAATGCTGTCACATAATAACCGTCGCTTGTCTTAAAGTAACGTGAACCACTCGACCGTTTGCCATTTGAGGTAACCGTCAAAGTCGTCCCTTTGGCAACCTTGCTAGCCCGTTTCGACTTGCTGAACGTTTTACTACTATATTTATAAAGCGCTTTGGTTGTTTTAATCTGCTTACTGCTTGGAACGGATTCATAATAAGCGTGGTTTGAAATTCGAACTTGCGCGGTAATGTAGCCACCACTTACTTTAATACGGTAGAGGTTCCCATATTTGACGACTTTACCCGTCAATTGTTTGCCTTTCGCGTATGACTTACCCGTCTTCTTCGTGAGTGCCACATTGCTATAAACATTGGCCTTCTGACGTAACTTGAAGGAACCATGTTGGCCGATCCAATAGCCATCAACGTATTGCGATGCGACCCATTTATTCAAGCCAGACAAGTAAACCAACTGTTTAGATTTACCAGTTGTCACTGACTTAGTGGCCGTAATTTTGTAAATCTTTTGTTTAGCCGAACTTAGAATCGTCGTGCCATCATAATACTTCGTCGCTGCTTTGTGTAAATAAGCATGTTGACCAGCACTATAACTACTATAGGCATAAGTCGTTGAACTTGTTCCTAGCCACCAACTTAATGGATGATATTTCGACACTGAGGCTGATGCATATAAGGAATTATCCACATATTGACCTAACGATGACAAATAATAGCTATCCGTGTATTGCCACAAAGAATATGTAATGGTTGGCTTATATGAATAATTCGCAATCCATTGGGCATCAAAGCTTTGACGGGCCGTATTGGCATACGTAGTGGCAAAGCTTTGATAAGAATAGAAGATTAACTTTTTGTTCGTTAATTTGCGCATTTCTTTATACCACGCCTTAACCGCAGCATTGGCAGTACTGCTACTCATCGAAGTCGTTTCAAAATCTAACACATAAAACTTTGTATTTTTATTGGCCCGTTCGTATAATGCCTTGGCTTCTGCCGTAGCACCTTTGGTCGTTGTAAACGTTGCATAATCATATGAGCCAAATGGCACCCCATATTTCACATACAGACTTTCATTACTCGTATGATCGATATCTTCATAACTAGTCCCATATTGCACCCGGTTGATGACAAAATTAGCTTGTGACTTCAAGTTTTTAACTTGGGTACTGGTCAACTTACCTTGCCATTCGGAGATATCTGGCACCGCCGCATTCGCTTTGGTCGCGATGCTTAGCGTCAATAAGCATCCGAGGGCTGCTAATAAGAGCCCCCACTTTTTTTTAACTTTCACAATCACTTCACCTTTCCCTGGATAAATTAATTAATACCACAACTTCCATAGTAACGATAAAGTGTTTTAATCCTGACACAATCAGTTATCAATCCATTTACAAGCTTTTTACAGGCTAAATCATCTATTAGACGAATTGTTTTTAGCATACCAGTTTTATAATTCATAGTATTAACAATTCATTCAACCCTGTGATAGTACTATTCTGACGGTATCAGTTGGGTTGTAACATCCCCTGGAGAACGTGGGTCAACTGGTTTGATTTCAATTATTACTTTATTGCTTGCGTATTACAAACGTTAAAAAAATGACACCTAATCACCAACAAAGTCGGCAATTAGGTGTCATTCATATTTTAATTAAGCTAGTTTATTCAAAAATCTTGAAACGATCCGCATCGGCCATAAAGTCTTTGTCACCAGCACCGGCTTCAATAGAACCAAATGGCATTTGCGCACGTAACTTCCAGTTAGCTGGAATATCAAACGCAGCCGCAACTTTAGCATCAATCAGTGGATTGTAATGTTGTAAGTTAGCGCCTAATTTATTTTCAGCTAAGCTCATCCAAACACTATATTGGGCATTCCCTTGTGCTTGTTCAGCCCAATCAGCGAAGTTAGCGGCATATAATGGAAAATCAGCTTCATTTTGTTTGACAACATCAGTATCCGTGAAATACAAGATTGTCCCATAAGCGGCTTTGAAACCATTCAACTTTTCAACGGTCTTTTGGTAAGCGGCTTCGGTTGGGACTTCTGACTTCAAGCGATCAGCGGTCATATCCCATAATTGATCATGATATTGGTTAAATAAGATGACGGCCCGAGTCGTTTGGTTGTTAAACGCTGAGGGGGCATTCTTAATCGCATCTTCAATTAAAGTCACTAATTCAGCGTTAGTTGGCTTAACATCCTTGCCTAAAGCATAAATCGTCCGACGTTGTTGTTGTAAAGCTGTGAATTGGTTTTCCATTATGATCAACTTCCTATCTGTTTTTTAATTTGTAAACTTAGTATATCACTTACTTTTTGTAAGTAAATCATTTAAGATTATTTTTTTAATACAAAGCTCGCTAACCATTGATATGCCAATCGTTAGCGAGCTAATCTTTTTTATTCGTCAATCTGTGGCGCTTGATCTAATTCAGCTTGAAGCATCCAAATCCGCTTTTCAAGATCGCGCTTAAAGCCAATGAATAAATCTTGTGTACTTAAATCTTGTTCCTCATCTGAAACGTCAATCCCATGCTGATAAACGTCGGCCAAATAACGATAATCACTGATCAACGTTTCAAAGCGTTCTGGTAGTGTGCGGTCCCAGTTACCAGGTTCATCACTAATGCCAGTATGGGCTGCCATTTCACTCAAAGTTGAATATGGTGAGCCATCTAACGTGATCAAGCGTTCTGAAATCACATCCAATTGATCATTGATTTCATCCATATATTGGTCCATTAATGGATGCAACTTTAAAAAATTGGTGCCCCGCATGTACCAATGTGTTTGATGAATAACCATTGCTAGTTGACTTAAATCAGCGACCAGTTGATTCAACGTTGCTTTTGTTTGTGCATATTTCATAACCCAAATCACGCTCCTTCATTTAGTAAGTTAAGTTTACGATGAAAGCGCTATATGCAACAACTATTTGGCATTCTCTTTTTTACTTGGCCGCAGCTTGGCGACTTGTAGCCCACTATAGCTGATGACTAATACGGTGACACCACCGATCAGGTCATGAAACGGTACATTAGGTAGTAATTGTTGACTTAATAGTGGGCCACCGCTTAAAGTGAGTAGCCCAATCAACGCTCCCAATCGATAATGATCAGGGCCATCAAATTGCTCGGCTGACCAACGTAACATCAAATAGCGACTCAAATAAAGTGAGCCGCCTAATGTAACCAGCGCAACACCAATCGTGATAAACGGACGTAACGCTAACCAATTGAGGGCCGATTGCATCGACTGGGTTGTCGTGGTCATTGATGTATTACCAATCATTAAATAACCGCGCCACCAAACTAAGCCACTCACGAGACCAGCCAACCACCAATTGGCTGTCAATTGACCAATTAACCAGCTGATAGCGATCAATACGCCGCTTGTTAGTGCTAGCGCTAAACTGGACCATCCTAGCCAGGCCACTGGCATATATTGCAAAAATCGACTCGGTACTGCAATCAAAATCCAAACGTAATGGCCAAGTTGGCTTAGTAAAACCGCGCCAATCAATGCCACTAATTGTTGACCTTGAACCACCCATAATTGTTGGCGCGTCGCCCCTAAGTTCAATAAAAACTCATCATAATGGGTTTGTCGACCCCAAAAGGCCAAACCCAAACCACTCAGCCCAGCAGCGAGATAAAACCAATGATCTGGACTGATATCCATTTGCATCTGTTGATATTTCGCCGTATCGAGTCCCGCATGAAAGAACTGTAAATAATAGGCTGGCACATGCTGACTAATTTGAGTCATATGTTGCCATTTAGTCGTCGCCATGATAGCTGTAACTAGCCCTATCAAAATGATTACCCCAAACAAGATGCCAAACCACCAACGTGTGGCATGCCACCATAATTGACTCACGCGTTTTGTCGTCATTTTAAATCATCTCCCCAACCTAACTTTTTACCAATAACAGACACTATACTTGTTACTAACAAACCTAATATCACTAACTTAGTTTCATCATCATTTACTGGCTTGTACTTAAACCAAACGCTCACTAAACCAAGCCAACCACTCAATTGGCGTATTCGGCCAATAAAACGACGTCGTAACTGTTTTTGGGTCACGATTGGCATCGGTAATCGCATCCACATCCCCCCTGGCTACTTTATGTGTACTAGTCTAACTAGTACATTAGAGAAATACAAGTAGAATTACATCAACCTAGCTTGTGTCAGTTGGTTTAAACGATACGATTGCCAATTTAACAACAAATAAGCGTCAAATCTCGTTATGATGTCAACGAAATTTGACGCTTACTTTAAGCCAACCATTTATTATTTTTGGCAATTTTAATGGCTTCTAACCGATTATGCACACCCAGTTTGCTAAAAATAGCTGACAAATAATTGCGTACTGTGCCCGCTGATAAAAATAAGTTAGCCGCAATACTTTTAGTCGGTAACCCTTTATCAGCTTCAGTCAGAACGGCTAACTCGCGTTCCGTGAGCGGATTCGTGCTTGCAGAGAACATATTCACCACGAGTTCAGGCGCATAGATGGTTTGTCCTTGGACCACTTGCCGAATCGCAGCAATTAAGTCATCACTAGGACTATCTTTTAACAAGTAGCCCGCAGCTTGCGCTTTAACTGCCCGCTCAAAGTAAGCCTTTTGCGCAAAAGTGGTTAAGATGATCACCTTAGTGGTCGCATTGGCGGCCTGCAAACGATCAGCGACATCTAGTCCAGATAAGTCGGGCATCTCAATGTCTAAAATCGCGACTTGCGGCTGTAGTCGCTGTAAGTCATCCCAAGCAGTGGCGCCGTCACCAGCACTGCCAACCACGTGTAGATCATCTTCTAATTCTAACAATTGCGTCAGTGCAGAATTCAACATACTCTGGTCTTCAGCTAAATACACCGTAATCATTTGGTCGCCATCTCCTTAGGTAAACTGAGCATCACACAAGTGCCATGTGTTTGCGCTTCAATCGCAAACGTTCCATGAGCGTTCAACATCCGCGACCGCATCCCAGTGATACCATTGGCGCCCGGACGACTCATGGTGCCACCCTTGCCATCATCCAGCAACTGGACTTGATAGGCCGTATCAGTCATTTTAAAAGTCAACTGCACGGTTTGCGCATGGGCGTGACGGATCACATTAGTGATGGCTTCAACTAAAGTCGCCGCTAACGTGCCCTGCACAGTCGTCGGCCATTGGGTCGCATCGGCTTCACCAGTCGTCGTCAACCAAACGTTGGCAGCAGCCAAATTCTGACTTTGATCCAGCAACATTTCACTTAGCGACCGTTGGTGCAGATCATTGACGATCGACCGCACGATTTGTAAATTTTGGCGACTGGTCTGCTCAATATCCGTTAATTCCGCCGCCACTTTATCAGGTGCTTTAACTAGTAACTTCTTCGCTAATTCGGTTTTCAAGGTAATCATCGAGAAACTCTGTCCTAAAGTATCATGCAAATCCCGGGCAATCCGTTCGCGTTCATCCCGCTGAACAATTGCTTGCAAGCGACGATTCGTTTGGCGCAATTGGCGTTGCCGCCAAACTGAACGTGAAAAGGTATACGCCATAATTGGTGACAATAACGGAAAGACTAGCCCCATCACCTTACCATCTTGCCAACTAAAAAGCTGGGCATCTAACCAGTAGTCGTGTACTAAACCGGCTAGGATGATAACATAATACACCGTAATGAATTGGTAAAACCGATTTTTCGCTTGCCGACCTAAAATAAAGCCTACTTGCCAGCCGGGAAAAATAATCATGTAATTATTAGCCCCAAAAATTGAAAAGATTCCCGTTACAACTAGTTCCAGTGGCATCGTTACCCGTTGCCAAGCTGGCTTTTCAATCACTAAAATATACAGCAGTAAGAAAACTGCAAACAAGCTAAACCAAACATAAGTCTGCCAACCCGTTATCGGTAAATACATCGCGATCGAATATGGCAAGTACGCCAGCCAGATATAGCTGGTCCACGTTAGATTTTTAAACTTTTGCGTCCATTTATGCACTGACAACCCCATCACTCCGTTTTAGTAATAACTGGACGCCGCATAAAACGATGGCTAACATGCCGACAATCCATACGCCAGTCCCCCAAATATCAGTTTTTACTAGTGTACCATGGGTTGCCACCCGGCCCAACCAATCATTTACAAAATACGTCGGCATTAATTTACCGATAGGTTGTAACCAGTTTGGCAACATACTTATCGGCCACCAAAGCCCACTAATAATTGCCATTGGAAACGTGATAACGTTACTCAAAACACTTAGCGTTTCAGCCCGTGAAACAAAAGACATTAATACACCGAGTAATAGCGTTGGTACCTGGCCTAAAATCGCGATGCCGCCGATACTTAGCCATTGTCCGAACGTCAAGTCAACGTGATTGACGATTACAGCGATAGTGCCAAGCACCAGCACGGCCAAAACATTCATCAGTAAACTCCAACACCCAATCGATAAGTAGTATGGCTTAACGCCAGCTGGTGTCAAGCGGGACCATTGTAAGATACCAGTTTCACGATCGCGCAATAGAATCGATGCGATGCCAAATAGCGCATTGATCGTGCCACTATAAACCATCATGCTGGCCATATATTTCAGATTAAAGCTCGTCGGCACATTGCCGGTAACCATGACTTTTGTAAATAACAAGTAAAATCCTGCTGGCATTAAAATTGAGAAGAATTGAAATGAGAAATTACGTAAGATCAACCGACGACCATCAAATTTTAGTTGTACTAGCCAAGTTTTCATGCGACTGCCCCCTTAGTCAAATGAACAAAAATATCTGCTAATGATTCACGTTTAACGGCTACTTGTTTTAATTGTGCTAAAAATGGGACTAACGCCCCCAAAGTCGCATCACCAGCTTCACTACTGATTTGTAATTGTAAACCAGTCTTAGTCACGGCAGTTACTCCCGGCAAGTCCATAAACGTTGCGGCTGGTAGCGCCGTCTGACAAGTGATTTCAACTTGTTGATATTGCTGTTGGAGGGCTTGGAAAGTGCCCTGAAAAGCAATCTGCCCTTTCTGTAACAAACAAATCCGATCCGCGACGGCTTGAATTTCAGGTAAATAATGGCTCGTAATAATCATGGTTTTGCCTTGTGCTTTTAAAGCGTTGATTCGTTGCCAAAAGGCTTGTTGCGCATTGGTATCCATGCCAACAGTGGGTTCATCTAAAAATAGCAAGTCGGGATTACCAATTAAAGCTAAGGCAAACGTGACTCGTCGTAATTGCCCGCCCGACAATGCATTCAAACGCCGTTTGGCTAACGGTGTTAGCTCCAATTCTGCCAATAAATCAGTTGGCTTTAACGCATTTGGATATTGGACCGCCGCTAGTTCTAACATGTCTTTAACGGTCACGCCGCGAATCGGTAAATCGCCTTGCAACATCGACCCAATCTTTTGCTTGGAAATCATTGAACCTGGCCGTTGGTCAAAAACGGTCAATTGCCCCTGTTTGACTGTTCGTAAGCCTAATAACAAGTTCAATAAAGTTGTTTTACCGGCCCCATTTTCACCGATCAAGCCAATAATCTCGCCTGGATGAATCGTTAAATCAACACCGGATAAAACGACTTGTGCCCCATAATTGAATTGTACTTGTGTTGCTTGAATAATTGGTTTCATTGTTCTGACCCCCTCATGGAATAACCTAAGTGTAGCAAGCACTCGCAATCACGAGTAGACACGTTTGTCATGACTTCAATATGACAATTGTCACAAAAAAATCGCCTGAACGATTACGCTCAAGCGATACGCCTTTAAAGCCAAGCCCCCATCACAAACAACACTGGATAGAGGATAAAAAATAGTGACGCACTTTTCACAGTACTCATAAAAGTCTGTTGCTTATCTTGGACCTTGAAAAATGGTCGCATCCCTCGCCACATCAGCGGTAACAATAAGACCGCAAACCCAGTACTTAATGGGGCGATCCGCAAAACTAAGTTCACTAATGGCCAGAGGCTGCCGAGAATGACAAATGTTTGAATCAACTTAACCGACCCGGCTTGACCTAGATAATAAGCTAAGGTATAGCGGTGATTCAAAATATCTTCTTCACGATCAGCGGTATTATTCGCCAACTGAATCGTAAAGAAAATCAATGTCAAAGGTAAACACAATAAAAACGTGACCCCCACTGTCGACCAAGTTAAAGGCCGCTGACCATACGTTGAAACGACCACACAAGTTAGTTGAATCAAAAACGCAATCGATAGTGCGACGACCGTTTCACACAATGGCGTTGCGTTAATCGGATGGGGTCCTGCGGTATAAAAGATACCAATCAAGTAGCCGCCGATGCCTAGCAATAAGACGAGCCAACCGGTCCGCAAGACCAACCAAATCCCTGGCACTAACGCCAGTACGTACAAGCCAATTGCTAATTGACCAACACCCTTAGTTGGTAACTGCAAACGACCAATCGGATTCGTTTTTTGCGCGTAGCCTTCACGATCCACCGCATGCTGATAATCATAGTAATTGTCGGAAACATTGACCGCTAAATCAAAAATAAATACGGTCACTAAACATAATAAGACGTTCACCCAATTGACGACCCCTAAGTGATACTGGGCAATTGCCACCCCTAAAATAAACCACATCACATTTAGTGGTGCTGTATAAATTTCTGTTAATTCATAAAAAACTGGCCAAGTTAACCATCGCCGCATACGAATGCCCCCATTATTCAATCCACTTTTCTTCTAGCATACGTTACTGGAGCGCGTTTGCCTAACAAATTCACTTAGTAAATGATTGATGAATTTCAATCTAGTTTACATAATTTTAATTATTAGTAGTAAAAATGAAACCAGTAAAAAAGTCAGTTGTAACTTAACAACTAACTTTATTGTGCCCTCATTTAAACGCTACTGCCGTGCCTTCATAAACTGATAACCCCACAACGTCACCAACACACAAAATAGCAATGCAAAACAGTCGCCAAAGTTAAAGTGTGGCGCATATAATGGATTCTGAAAAAACGTGTAGACAACGACCGGTAAATACATAAATAGACTTTTTAAAGCAACTTGTTTATCTGCCGCAGTCGTCGCTTGATGGGCTTGCCAACGTGCTAAAACTGCCAACAACCAGGCCAGCATCTCTGCCGTTAACACTAAGACCATCGCACTTTTAGTTTGTTGATACGCCGAATACATGCCAATCAACAACACCCCATAGACAAATCCGACCAGCCCTTTAGCTTGTACCAAGCTTTTCATCATTCAATCCCCTTACGTCGTTCGTTTTGTTCATCATAACGAAACTAATGATGATTGACAATCTATTTTGTTAAGTCGCCGTAATTAACTCACCGTTTTATCGCCCTTAAAAGCACGATTATATGTGCCTTAAGTTGGCTTTAACGTTGGCCTGCCGTATGCTTAGCGCATTCAAATTTTATTAATGGAGGTCCGATCAGCATGGCTGCTCCTAATGATTGGCACCATATCCAACAAGAAGTCGTTCAAAACTTGCGTACCGCTAGACACCACCTCTGGGGTAATGTCGCGGTCTATTTAGGCTTGTTTTTAGTTGAATATATTTACGCTCGCATCGGGCACTCACAAACACTACAGGCCGATGCTTTTAATAATTTATCAGGTATTATTAGTACCGGCTTGCTATTAACGGGACTATTTATTGCCACCGAAACCCATGATGATGATTTATTGGGCGCACCCATCTCACCGGCTGAACAAAAGTCCCTCGGTCCCCGCATTCAACAATCCCGCTTCCGCTTTGAAACAGTTTATACGTTAATTGCTGGCGTTATCATGATTGCGATTGCGTTAGAAATCATTGGCAAAGGTGTTTGGACCTTATTACATCCGGCTGACATTCAAGTCCCGTTGCCCATTGCCGGCGTTGGTGCTGGCATCTCTGGGTTGGCGCTCTTTATTTTATGGGGCTTCAATCACTATTGGAGCCGGAAGTTAAATAATGCCGCTTTAATTGCTGCTAGTCGTGATACCTTTAGTGATGCTTTAACCAGTCTAGTGACCGTGCTCACCGTGCTTGGAACAACTGGTTTTAAAGTCGATTGGCTCGATAGCCTTGCTAGTATTTGTTTAGGGATCTACATTATGCACTCAGGGTTAAAAATCTTTAGTGACAGTAGCCTCAATTTGGTTGATTATTTTGACCCTTACTTAGAAGAACAGTATCAATATCAAATCGAAAGTTTGCCAGCGGTGCAAGCAGTGACTTTTTTAAAAGCCCATTATGACGGCAACTTAATCATGCTTGATGTGACGATTGCCGTTGACGGTCAGATGACAGCCAATGCCATTTACGACTTGAGTCAACATATCAATACGATTTTATGGGCACAATTTGGTGTGATGGAAACTGATGTGATTACCGTCCCAATTAATAAAACCGGCGCCGACTCGACTTAGTCAGCGCCGACTTTGTTTAGTTTAATTTTCTCAATCAAGCACACTTTCAGGTTGAAAATAGCCCACTGAGCTAGCCGTAATCCAATCGGCTTGCACTAACGACTTAAAAGCTGCACTCTTACCCGTTACAATGACTCCCGCAAACGTTGCCTTAGCGAGGGTTGGGTATTGTTTAGCATCTTTAGCAGCACCGGCAAAAATATCATAGCCGTCCGTACGCCAACTATAATCAAGTTTTTTAGGAACTGTTAATGCTTTTTTGAAATATTGATAATCAGACGCCTTTAACTTACCAGCCACAGTACTGGCTTGAATCCCAACGTAATTGTTATTAACATTTGTTGGATCAGCTTTAGCATCAGCTAATCCTAGCCAATACCAAGCCGCATGCACACCTTTAGGTAACTTGGCTTGAAGCTCGGCATAACTCAACCGGTGCTTAAACGTCAGTGCAACTTCGGCCACCATTTTGGAACGGGTCGCTACTTTCTTGACATCTTGGGTTGGTTTTAGATAAACGTCTTTACCAGTCAATTTCACATTATAAAACAACGGTATCTTTTGTTGGGTTTCTTGGTCATACATCCCGTGTTGATCTGAAGCCGTATTGAAGCCACTGGGCATTTCGGCCCCACCGACCCACGTATAATTGGCGGTTACCGGGGTCCACGGGATCCGAGTACCTTCGATTTCTTTGTAGCGATGACTGATTAGCTGGCCGCCGCGAAAGCTTAAATTAGTAAGATACCGATCACTAGATTGAATATTGGGTGACATCATGACACTCGTAGCTTCGACAAATCGATCTAATTCATTAGAGGCACGACTAGCCTTCAACTGCGTCAACTTGTAGCCACCAACTAAACAAATTAGCCCGACAATTAATGTAATTACGACTGTCATGCCCCAGCGCCGTAACTTAACTTCTAATGCTAATCGTTTAAATTGTTTTTCATCATTCATGTTCAACACCCCTTATGTGTTTCTCCAGCTTGCGATGCACACGATGTAAACGCATCTTGACCGCTGCTGGTCGAATCTTTAGTTCCGCCGCAATCGCTTTGATCGATAACGCTTCATCGTAGCGCAATAACAATAGTTGCTGTTCTTTAGCTGATAGTCGACGCAACGCCGCTAACAATTCCGGCTGTTCATCCGTGATTGGCGGCACCGCTTCACGCAAAGCCGGTACTAAATAATCATTCACAATGGCAGCGTAACGGCGCGTCCGTCGATACTCATCCAAATAAGTTGACCAAGCGACCCGAAAAAGATAAGGCCGCAATTGATTGGGTGGCAGTACTAAATCCATCTCTAAGACTTTAACAAACATGTCTTGCACAATATCTGCTGCCAGTGCTTCATCGGCACCGCGATGCACTAAATAGCGCTGCACGTCGACAGCGAGTTCTGCCAGCAGTCCCTCATACTGCTTCAAATCCATGGTTTGCTCCTCCTACACCTAAACAACGAATGAATCCGCAAAAGGTAACGCTTTATTTGTTAAATATTGAAATACAAATTGAACAAGAAAGCATACTAAAACTAGCGCTGTAAAATCCAGTTACTTTACGGTACCAGTCTTCGTATGTTGTGCATCAGCTAGAAACTTAGAATCAGTTGTTGACATTTTGGCTGGCTCAGCCTTTTTAATTGTTAATTTATCATCAGATAACAACTCAATCTTTACCTTGCGTTCTTCAATTTTTTAATTTCTTTTACCATGGTATCATCTTATTTTTTAACAAAGTGACATCTAACATCAAGTACTATCTAACTTTAATTAAAAACTTATCAATCGATTTTCCTAGATAGCTAATAGACACAAAAAGACGTAAAGCCAGTCGCTGCTTTACGTCTTTCCATCATTTCAATCCTATTTTAATTTAGCTTGGTATAGCCAAAAATAGCTACCTAACATGATCACACATAATCCTAGCATATAAACCGGTAACGTCACGATCGACCCTTGATGCAGCCAACTCATTAAATACGTTAACCCGCTGACAATGACATAATAAGCAAGGCTAAACCAGCCGCTAGCACTACCCATAATACCTTCATAACCGACTAAAGCGCGGTTCAAAGCATTAGGCAACGTGATGTTTAACCCTAAAAAGGCACCAAAAATCCCGACTAGCATCGCGCCAGCTTGGTTGACCCAAGCAAAACTCACAAGACATAAACTGGCTAGCACACTTAATCCTAATCCTGCTAACACCAATTGTTCTGGTTGATAGCGATTCAATAAATGGTTGACCAGTAAGGCCCCTAATAAACTTGCCGCTGCTAAAACTAGGCCTAGTAAGCCATATTGCCAAGCAGCAAAACCAAAGTGCGTTTCAAAAATAAACGGCGCTTCAGCGTAATAACTAAACAAAATACCATTAATGCCACCAATCAAGATCCCATAAACCCAGACAACTGGATCATGCCACAAACGCTTAATGACTTGCCATTGATTAGGTCGAGCCGTTACGGCCGTCAGTTGACGGGTTTCTGGTAATCGCCATCCACTGTACAGTAACACTAATACCGCCATCGCAATCAAGGTACTAAAGACTTGACGGTACCCAAAAAGCGATTGCACGAGTCCGCCTAGTAATGGTCCCAGTGCTGGTGATAGTGCCATCGCCGCGCTCGTTTGCGCAAAGATTTTAGCCCCGGTCACCCCACTAAAACTCTCACGCATGATCGTTTGTGTCACAACAGAACCGGCACTAGCGCCGAACGCTTGGACTAATCGAAAACCGAGTAACCAAGTGAAGTTAGGGCTAAGGTACAATCCTAAATTACCGATTAAATAAATGACGATTCCCGCTAACATCGCTGGACGGCGGCCCCAATAATCCGCCAACTGGCCCCAAACTAAGACGCCAATGGCAAAGGCAATAAAATAACTACTCATCGTCAATTGGATTTGACTCGCACTGACCTGCAGCGCCCGACTCAAAGCTGGTAAAACTGGGGTAAAGATTGATTCACTAATTTGTGGAAAACCCACGAGTGTGATAATCAGCATTAAAGATGGTACTTGTTTTTGGACGTTTTTCATTTAAATTCTCCTAAAAATTTAATTTGCGGAAAAACGTCCTCGATCATCTACTGCGACACACACCAAAATTTGTTCATATAACATGGTGTCACCTCATTTCTGTACATCACACTCTACGGGAAAACCAAGTAAATGTCAAAGTTGCTTTATTTGTCGCTACCAAATTGGTGGCATCACACAAATCAGCACAACTCTAATTTTGAAGTTAAACAGCTACTAGATTCGTGGATAATGCCAATTCAACGTCATGTCAAAAACTTTTGGCAGACAAGTTGCCGCTCATATGCCATGATTAGAACATCAAAGGGGGGACCTGATTGACGCCATTGCAAATTCACACCAAACTAAGCACTTATCGTAAACAGCAACACTTAACCCAAACTGAGGTTGCTGAAGCGCCTGCTCATCTCGCGCCAAACCATCTCCAACTGGGAAACCGGACGCACTTATCCAGATATACAAAGCTTGATTCTGTTGGCTAAGCTTTATCACGTCACCATCAATGAACTTGTTAAGGAGGACTTGGCAATCATGCAAACACAAACGACAAAACATCATTTTAAGTTATTTCTCTTGCTTGAATTACTGTGTTTCTTCAGTATCTATGGTCTATTTATCGCACTCCGCTGGTTACCACTACTGCCAACGGCCATGGCGATTGCCATAATTACGACCATTGGCTTGATTATCGCAGGCTATCTCATCTACTTGAGCTATCACTTACACTTGATCACTTTTCGCCAAATCAAAGCTTACGCCAATCACCAATCAACACCAACTGGCACCCCGTCACGCATACAAAAAATCATGCTACCACTCCTGGGTGCAATGATTGGGTTACTGATTGGCGGCACCATCACTTGGTGGGTCGCAACGACCATTTTACATTGGTCACTTTAATCATCACTGCTAATCGGCTACCAGCTCACATTTGCTGGTGGCCTTTTTTTAGTTACATCGGTCACTTACCGAATCAAGAATGAATCGTTCATTCTAAAAACACCCCCTGCTATACTGACAGCAGAAATGAGGTGAGCTAATGCAATTACAAACTAAATTAAGTCGTATCTTAACCAGCGCCCAAGCCCAATTCATCGTTCCGGGCTTTGCCGATACAAAAATGCACGACATTGCCCAAGCTGCCGATTTAGCCGTCGGCACGCTGTACAACTTATTCAAAAGTAAAGATGATCTCTTGGCATTTATTTTTGCCGCGACTTTAAATCCCACCATTATCGACGAGCCGCATACGTTACCACTACAACCGATTGCAACCAGTGCGCTCGTCGAACAGACCCAAGCGGTGTATCAACATGAGACCCAACGACTCGTGACCCGTATTCAGGCTGCACCAGCAGACGACCAATTTACGACCCTGGTCACTGAACTGTTTGCCACCTTTGAGCAATTCGGCGCCTACTTTCTGATTTTAGAACGTAATCCGCAAATGAATCCGACCTTGATGACCCTTTATCGGCATTATCGGCAAAATATGTATCATACAATTGCCCAAATTATCAGTCATCTGAGCGCAACCCAACAATTGCGTCCACTGGCCGAGCCACAAAACGATGCCTTGATTATCATTGATGAGATTTTTTGGTGGTCGGCCCATAAGAAATACGATTCTTTTGAACGCCAAGCCACGACTTTTGATTTTCAACAAGTCAAAGCCGCCGTTATTCAGCAACTCGTAACCAGTTATCAGCAGCACTAAAATTTAAGGTTAAACAATGAATGAGGCGTTCGACGTCAAAAAATGAATGAACCGTTCATCCTATTTTCTAAGGGGGGCTTTGCCATGTTTTCAGAATGGAAATACGTTGGGCAAACCAAAGGCTTGTTGAAAATTGTTTTGGGTATTTTGTTAGTGCCAACATTTTACGCCGTCATCTTTCTCGCATCGTTATGGAATCCATATGCCAATGTACGCCACCTGCCTGTCGGTATCGTCAACGAAGACCGTGCTGTCACGAGTCATCAAAAGCGATACGCACTGGGCACACAAGTGACAACTCAATTAGTCGCTAATCACACCGCCGACTTTCATCAACTATCGGCGCAGCAAGCCCAATCGCAGTTAAAATCAGGACAATTGTATATGGCAATTACAATTCCGGCCAACTTTTCCAAACGGGCATTGGCATTAGGCACCGCAACGACACAACCAATAACGCTCAACTATCATACCAACGCCGGCTTCAGCTTTATTGCGATGAAAATGAACACCACCACCGCAAAACAAGTTCAAACCAAACTCGATCAACAATTAGCTACCAGCTATCTAACCGTGATGGCTAATGTTCTCAAAACAACTGGACGCCAACTCACCACCACCGGTAACGACTTAACGAAAAGTAATCGAGGGTTAACAAAAATCAAAACCGGCAGTCAAACCACTAGTCAAGCCTTAACCCAAGTTGCCACCGGCAGTCGTAACCTTAGCACTGGTCTTGATCAACTGACGCAAGGTGCACAACAAAGTCAGACCGCCTCAACCCAAGTACCACAGCTGAATACAGCCCTACAACAAGCAATGACCACCGCAATTAATACGCAACGACAATTGACCCAACGACTGACGGCCACTATGACGATTGCCCAACAATTCGGCCAAGTGGCAAAATCCGGCCAACTGAAGCAAGCTGAGTTACAAGCTATCACCCAGCAACTCCAAGCTAACCTGACGGCACTACAACAATTGTCAAGCCAACCGGCTTTAAACACCGCCGCTAAATTAGTGACAACCACGACAAGCTTAACAACCAAGCTCGCCAGTACCGCGCCACAAACTCAACAGGCCTTACAACACTTAGCGACCGGCGCCACCGTGCTGCAACAATCAACGGCCCAATTAGCCACCGGCAGTCAGCACTTAACGGCTGGCGTACAAGCCGTCACAACAGCCAATCAAAAAATAGCCACGGGATTAACAACCGGCGGTGACCAGTTAGCTCAAACGGGCCAACTAACAACGCATCAGCTTAAAACGATCGTTGCCCCAATTAAACTCACACACACGGACACCACACCCGTCCCGAACAACGGCACTGGCATGAGTCCATACTTGATGGCCGTCGCGTTATTTGTTGGTTGTATCACGTTTAATATTATTTATGATATGTATACCCCGCATCGCCAACCTAAGAACGCTTGGGACTGGTGGCGTCTAAAGCTACCATTTCTCTTTGAATTCACTTGGTTAGCAGCCACCGTGATGTTTGGACTGCTGCGTTTAATCGATCACTTGAATCCACTGCACCCTTGGTTGACCTATGCGTTTTGTGTCCTGACGATGTGGACTTTCGGCAGTATCGTGACGTTCTTCAATCTGATTCTTGACAAAACTGGGGCCTGGTTAATGTTGATTTTTATGATCATCCAACTTGGTGGCTCGGCGGGCACTTATCCGATTCAGTTGTCTAATCACCTCTTTCAAGCCATCCATCCGTACTTGCCAATGAGTATTGCCATCGATGCTTTTCGCAGTACATTATCCATTGGCAATTCGATTTGGCCCGAGACATTGATTTTTACGACGATTATCATTGGCTTCAACTTGTTGATGGTGCTGACGTTCCACTACAACCTGCCACGGTTAAAGCAGTTGTTACCAAACTAATTAAATTTGAGTTGCCGAAACCGGTATGATAAAGACAATCGAAACTGAAAAGAGTGATTGCATTATGAAGACAACCCCAATCGACGTTTTTGCCCACGTCTTAGCACCAAACTTTTACCAACAAATGTTGGCCATTGATGCAACGATTCCACAAAAAGCCCCTTACGTTCAAGCACAGGCTTTGATCAATATGACTTACCAGCAAACACATACAACCACTAGGTATCCCACCGATTGGGGCAACTGCTAAGATTATCGACGCCATTCAAGCAATGGCTACAACGCCGACTCAGGCTAACCAGCTTTTATATCAAAATGCGCAAAACCTACTCCATTTGGGTTAACCGTTCGTGATATAGGCGTTGGTTATCATAATCGATACTAGATAAGTATTAGACAGGTTTCTTTAAATTACTTATGCTTAATAGGACAATCTAAGGAGCGTGCTTATGACAACTAATATTTTAAATCAAGCTTTAAATGGTGGTCGCCTAGTCTATAGTCCCACCAACTTCGCACCTATCGATGCCATCGTTGAAACCAATGCAGCGGTAACTGCTCAACTTAATCAGGGCTACCACACCCCAGCAGAGCGACGGCAACTTTTCAGCCAAATCTTCGGCGCTCCAGTACCAGCTTCAACGGAAATCAAAGCACCCTTTAACACGGACTTTGGCCGCCATACAATTGTTGGCGAAAATGTCTTTATCAATAAAGATTGCTTGTTCGTTGACCTAGGTGGTATCACGATTGACGACAATGTTCTAATTGCCCCACGCGTGATGCTAATCACCGTCAACCACGTTGAAGCGCCGGCCCATCGCCGCGATTTGATCACTAAGTCAATTCATATCAAACACCATGCTTGGTTAGGTGCTGGCGTCCAAGTCCTACCTGGCGTAACGATTGGTGAAAACGCCATTGTGGGTGCGGGGGCCGTTGTAACGAAAGACGTGCCCGCCAATACGATGGTGGCTGGCATTCCGGCTCATAAAATTCGTAATGTCCAACTTGAATAAGTCACGATTAGCTTAGGCATTAAAAAATCATCAGTTTAACCCGATCTTTATCGGCTGAAGCTGATGATTTTTTGTTGTCATAGCTTTAAGCATGCAGCCACTTAAAAATTAACGGTAGTCACCTTTTGCAATCGTTTTCAGTGACGCCTATACTAAAAGTAGCAATTATAGTGAACTAATCATTACCAGCAGACAATCGCCTACTAGTAAAACTTGACTCTGGAGGTCTTAAGTATGACAGTAGCAATTCGTTATCAAACTCGCAATGGCAATACCGAAGCATTTGCCCAACAAATTTCGGCCGTTGCTGGCGTACCAGCTGAGCAAGTGCCAACCACGATCGATGAACCCGTTGATTTACTCTTTATGGGTGGTGGGACTTACTTTATGCGACCAGATAAAGCCGCTTCAAAATTTATGGATAGTCTAAATAGCACCAAAGTTAAAAAAATTGCCATCTTCACCACGTCTGGCGGCCCCGAAATGCCGACCGATAAAGCTTTGACCAAGGCGGCTGAAGCTAAAGGCATCGAAGTCATCGGCCACTTCCATCAATTAATGGGTGGTAAAGGCATGAAGATTCTCGGTTCCAGCGGTGGCAAACTCAAACCCGACCAAGTTGATGCCGTTAAAAAGTTTGCGACTGAAATGTTGGCACAACAATAATAACCTGAAGCTAGTCCTAATTAACTGATTGGGACTAGCTTTTTTCGCTTTAGTGACCTAAACTTAATGCATTCAATTTATTTGGAGGGGTCACTTATGGCACAAGCTTTAATCATTATCGACATGCAACAAGCTTTACAAGACCTAGATCAGCGTGAGCAAGTCATCGCCACGATCAATCAGCGAATCGATCAATATCGTGCCGCTCAGCGCCCCATTGTCTTTATTCAACATACCGAACCGGGCATGGCGGTTGCCAGTGATGCTTGGCGCTTGTTCCCTGAAATTCATGCCTTAGAAACCGATACCTACTACATCAAAACGCGACCAGATGCATTTTATCAGACTGGCTTAGCCGCGTATCTAACGATGAATGAACTTAAGCACATTGAAATTTGTGGTGCCCAAGTTGAATTTTGTGTCGACACGACGATTCGGGTCGCTTATCACCTTGGCTTTCAAATCGAGTTACTGATCGATGGGATTACGACCGTCGACAGCGCCGACCTAACCGCTACGCAAATCAAACAACACCATGCCCATATTTGGGAACATCGCTTTGGCGAATTTGTTTCAACCGCAACACCGTTAACTTAAAATAACCCATCCTTAACCTGATAACAGTCAGACTAAGGATGGGTTATTTTTAACTAGCTTGCCAATCAATTGGCGGCTGCTTGGCTAAAATTGTTTCAATCTGTTCGAGTTCCGTGGCGGTAAAGTCTAAGTGGGCTAACGCCTGCACATTATTGACCACTTGTTCCGGCCGACTGGCACCAATCAAAACACTAGCAATCGCCGGTTGACGGAGATTCCAGGCCAAGGCCATCTGAGCCAAGCTTTGTTGCCGGGCCTGAGCAACCTCGTTTAACGCTTTGACGGTAGCCAACGTTTGGGCCACTTGTGCCGGATGTAAAAACGGAATCGTGGCTTTGTTGGCCCGTGAATTCACCGGAACACCGTGCAAATATTTATCCGTCAATAGGCCCTGGCACAAGGAACTAAAACTAACGGCGCCTTTATGTACCGCTGCCAATTCTGGCAATAAGTCTAATTCAATTTGGCGATTAAACATGTTATAGCGCGGTTGATGAATGATAAAGGGCGTCTTCAATTCCTTAAAGATCGCCGCAATCACTTTTGTCTGGGCTCCACTATAATTAGAAATCCCGACGTACAACGTTTTACCAGCACGCACCAATTGATCTAAAGCCAAGGCCGTCTCTTCAATTGGTGTTTCTGGATCTGGTCGATGACTATAAAAGATGTCAAAGTAATCTAAACCGGTACGCTGTAAGCTTTGATCAGCACTGGCAATGATACTTTTACGTGACCCCCAATTACCATATGGTCCCTGCCACATGACATAACCCGCTTTACTGGCAATCACCAATTCATCGCGATACGCCCGTAAATCACTCGCCAAGATTTGTCCAAAGTTCGTTTCGGCACTACCGGGTTCGGGCCCATAGTTATTCGCCAAATCAAAATAAGTCACGCCTAAATCAAAAGCTTGATGGACGATTGCTTTTTGGTTAGCTAATGAATCAACACTGCCAAAGTTATTCCATAATCCTAAGCCGATTGCCGACAGTTTTAAGCCACTGTCACCCACGCGATTGTAGACCATTTGATCATAACGAGTTGTTGCTGCTTGATACATATTTAAGACCACCCTTGTCGGTTGTAATTTAAGTCAATGATACCGCTTGCAACAGTGAAAGATAGTAAACTTTTACTAATTTGATTGTATCCTGATCAACTTTTGCCACTAAAAAAGTGCATGAGCTGAAGTTTCCCCCTTCAGGTCATGCACGCCTATTTCAATTTATTAGTGACGAGGCACTTCTTCTAGTAAGCCGTAAAATTGTGACTTATCCGAAAAGTCCGCCATATATTGGCCATTGAGTCCCGCTTTTTGACCGAACACACTGAGTTGCACGATCAAATCTTCTTCTGGCTTTGAAAAATGCAACCGTGCTTTGACCGCTAAGCTCCGAATATAGTTGACTAAGCGATTAACTAACGCGGCCGGATTCTTACCGGTTGCCACTTTCTTTTGTACCTGGCCTAAAACATCGATGATATCCAATAATTCTGTCGATGCTGGTTGGCGCTGCTTTAACAATTCAAGCAATGCTTGAATTGTTTGTTGTACATCTTGACTATCTTTTAACGTTTCACTCATGATTATTTCCCCCTAAATCCTCACTTTTAATGAACACCTTTTAGTTTAATCACTTTAACAATGTTATTGGGGAAAATGACTTAAACGACCTTTTTTTAGTCCTGAACGTTATCGTTACAGTCCAATCATATCGGGAATCAACCAAATATAACTTAACCCGACCACCAAAAACCCAACTAGAAAGATCACAAAAGCCATTTGACTTAAACGTCGCCTTACCCGGACACGGGAACTGGCATGCTGCCTTTTAACGGCAAATCGCCGCGCTTGTTTAACTTGGCCCCAAACATAAATAACTATCAGCAACCAAAGCAGCACAAAAATCAGCATCGTTACGCCCAACATCAGTGGTTGTGCAGAACTAGCTAGTTGATCCATCAAGGTTAAGACAAAAATTGATACAAAAAACACCAGCATCAATATTCGACTGCCACGTTTGTATCGTCGCTGCGATTGTTGATGCTGCTTATCCTGGCGCATCTGCTCGACAGCTCGATGATAAGCCGCCGTCGGTACACCTAGGTCAAGGCGATCATGTTTCAACGCCCAAGCAACCCAACCGATATACAACCCACTCACGATGACTAGCCCCAAACCGAGTTTAAAAACAACCCACATTTTTATCAACTTCTCTCTCAAACTACTATTATCAGTTTCTAACTATTATACTAGTTCTTATTAAGCCAATGATGACATTAATATTAAGTAAACAATACATTTTACAGTATTCACTAATTGTCTCTAAAAATAAAACGATGCTAGTGCTATTAGTCAGCAACCTTTTAACAATTCAATTTTGATTTGATCAATCTCAAAGGCACGCATTACCCTGTTCAATCAGGTAATACGTGCCTTTAGTTAACTGTATTTTAGGACGGTACTAGTTCATGATGACGTCATACCATCAG
This sequence comes from Lactiplantibacillus daowaiensis, assembly GCF_005405085.1. Taxonomy (GTDB): domain Bacteria; phylum Bacillota; class Bacilli; order Lactobacillales; family Lactobacillaceae; genus Lactiplantibacillus; species Lactiplantibacillus daowaiensis. The sequence goes on from NZ_BJDJ01000019.1 coordinate 58,581, forward strand.
GCTAGCTCGGCTTCAATTGGCACTAACAATTCACATTTACCAGCCTGCACTAAAGCTGGGCGATAACGTTCAATGATTGGTCCTGGCCGCCGCTTTAGTTGAGCTTGTTGTAGCTGCTGGATCAAATATTGATACCCGTTACTCATTGCCGACTGAGTATGTGCCAATTCAAAGACGGCATAGTGACCGCCCATTAGTTTGCGCTGAGACAATGGCCTTTTAGGTACCGCCATGTCAGGTAATATCGCACCAACATCATAGCGGCAAGCAGCCGCCGGAACAGTCGTCGGATCATCCAGTGCAATACCCAAGATCGTAACCTGGGTGAATAACGCTTCACTAGTCAGCCACGCTTTAAAGGTCGCCATCAAAGCTTGATTTTCCGGTCCATATGGGCCGATTCGCCGTAAATAAGCTAAATTGCATATTGCAAGTGTTTCAATTTTCATAGTTGTCATCTCATTCATTAGGTCTCAGGCGCCCGGTAGGACTACTATAACTTGAGTTAAAATGAAATGCACCTATTCTTTTTAAAATCTTGCAAAAACCGCTAATGTCAAAATAATCGTGTTAATCAAATGCAATCTGCGTTTTAACCCAGGTGCGACAGTCGATTGTTTCAACATCATCTGATTAGTCCCAATAGCCACAAATACGAGTAATTTGGCCGCTATACCACGCACGCCGGTTAACCATGTCGGGGTTAATCCTAGCCAGCTCACGATAAGCCCAATCGCACTCAAGAGACCTAATCCCAAATCAATCGCAACTGAAATCTGAATCTTCTTCGGTAACTGTGTCATGATCACCACTCCCTTTGTTTATCTAAAACCAGCAATTCGTTACGATGAAACTAACATCAGACCAACGCGACAACAACTGGGAAAATCCAATAAACAAATTAACAAACTACTCGGTTAAAACCCGATTAAACCGGCGTGCCAAGAATCTAAGCTAGGCTTTTTAACCAGTATTCGCTATCATAAAATTAAATTCAAAGGGAGATGATGACAATGCGATTTGGTGAACATTTAAAGCAAGCACGGTTATCACAACAGTTAACTCAAAAAGACGTTGCAGAACAATTGCACGTGTCACGCCAAACGATTTCAAGTTGGGAGACCGAACACAGTTATCCAGATATCGACAGCTTATTACGACTTAGTGACTTTTATGGCTTATCTCTAGACACTCTCTTACGCGAAGATACCGGGATGACTGACTATCTCCGACGACAGGATGTTCGACAACAAATTCGCCCCGTTCGGATCACATTAACATTAATGACGCTTGGATTTGCACTCTTAGTCGTGTTAGATCAACTGATGCCACGATTAAACTTAATTAATCCAATGGTCAGTTTTATTGCACTGTTTGGTATCATTGCGCTCGACTACGTGAACCACTTCAACCGCCACCTTCGTTTAGATACCCGACCACTATTTCGTGACCGTTACCCTTGGTTCGACCATTACGCTCAATTTGGCTTTGGTTTTCTAGCCGTTTTAGGATTTGGCGGCAGCTTGCTTAATATTAGCACCTGGCTTACGGTACCCATTGCAATCATTGGCTTTGCTGGTTGTTGTTTCTGGTTAATTGCACATTTGGAGAAAGCTTGACACTACAGAGAAGTGCCGCAATCAATATAAACTGACGATATATGGTAACTTATGTAATGCCGAAAATTATATCAAAGAAGTCAAACTAATTTCTTTTTGGACAATGTGGAAAAACGGATTCGCACAGTTATCTAATGAACATATGCATATATTTATAAGGGCTACTGCATACAACTTGCTAGCAAAACCGGTTGTAAATCTAAAATCACACCTAATTTTGAGTTTTAAAGCTCTCTTTCAGGTGTGATTTTCATTTTTATTCGCTTCACCACTAGATTGGCAATAATATCGCTTGCCAGATTTGATCCTCAAGATTTAACTTCTTATCAACATCATCCAATGAAATAGCGGTATCTTGCATTTCTAGCATCAATTTTTTTATTGTATTTAGTCAAATTGTTACTTCGATATAATCAAAATAGAATTTTTTAATCGCCATCGTAAGATACCTTTCGATCTGGTATATTATAAAATTTATATTTTCTGATGCTATTACAACAAGATGAAATTTCATTTTCATCGGCATCATAAACCACATGGCCCTTGATAGTTACAAACTCACTTTCAAGTTCACCAAGATTATATTTTTTCCGATTAACCATATTGAAACTTGCCGCAAAAGTATTTCCTGTATTTACAACAACACTATCTAATTCAGCTCTTCCTTGAACAACATCCTCATAAGAGGAACCAAAATAAACTCCTGGAACCTCCTCCTCGTCTTCGTCAACTTTTATACTTAAGCTTGCATCCCAATTATCATAAATAGTTCGAACAGCTTCCCAAAGTGATTCCGCTTCAAGATCCGAGTCCACGGGACTATCAATCATATATTGACAGAATACTTGTTTGAATTTGAGATCAAGTGCTAGCTCATTATAATAACGCACTCTGGCATACAAATAATCAAACACATAAGTAATATTTGCCATCCAATCACACCTTACTTTACTCTTCTTGATTGCTATCGGGGTCTTCATCATATTCTTTATGACATTAGACATACTTTTCAAACCATTCAAACTTGATTTTGACATTCTAGGAACAATTGGCTAAAGCCCAGATTCATTTTCTTCATTTAATTTATCACAATCAATAATCAGCTGACAGACCTCTTTGTCTGGCATGAGCTTCATGGAATACTTGCGCCCATATTCGATCATAGTGTGATGCGCTTGATGTAATTCATTGGGATCTAAGACCCCAACGATTTTTTGCTCGACTTGCAATGGCGTTGCCGCCTGTTCGATAAAGTGAAGCCGCTTGGAAATCGCTGACACATGTGTATCGACCGCAAAGGTATTTTGTTCAAAGACATCACTCAAAACCACATTAGCGGTCTTGCGCCCGGCTCCAGGCAATGCCATAATCCCTTTCCGGTCAGTGGGAACCACGTCATTTAATTCTTCGTGAACGATACGTGCTGTTTTAATGATATTCTTGGCTTTATTGTGGAATAGCCCAACACTCTTAATAATTTGTTCCACATCGGTCACATCCGCAACCATTAAATCTTTCGGTTCCGGATATCTCGCAAATAATACTGGTGTCACTTTATTTACCGAAACATCGGTCGCTTGGGCACTTAGAATCACCGAAACTAAGTATTGAAACGGTGTCCGTGAATCCAGTGAAGGACCAACTGGCCCAATATCAGCTTCCATTTGATGAATGGCCCATACAATCTGTTCGTCTTTTAACATACTCCCCACTTCTTTCGTCTTGCTTAATCGTTACCTAATATCTTACCTGAAGCTAGTGCCGCATGCACCATTAATCACATCGCTAACTGCTTAACTTAAGGCCGTAATAAAATTTTACCCGCCACTTGTCCAGTTTCTAACGCAGTATGGGCTTTGGCGCCCTCGGCTAGCGGATAAATGGTTGGTTGATTGACCATTATTTGTCCATTTAAGACGTACTTAAACAAACGATCAGCGCGCTGTTGGCGTGAATTTGCATCAACCAAGAAGTCCCACAAATCCCCGGTCATCAAACTTTTAGAACCCGCCATTAAATCAATCGGGTCAATCTTAGGCGGATTGCCACCAGCCATCCCGTAAAAGACGACCCGTCCCCGTGGATGAATCAGGTTTAAACTTAACGGTAACGTGACCCCTGCACCGTCAAAGACGGTATCAAAGGCGGCGGTATAAGCACTCGCCCAATCACTTTGACGTAAGAAGACTTGCTTAGCACCCAGCGATAAAGCAAGTTGTCGTTTAGCTTCAGTAGAAGCCACCCCATAAACTTGGACCCCATCAGCAATTAAGATTTGCGTCAATAATTGGCCCACGCCACCACTGATGCCATGAATCAAGACGCGGTCATTAGGTTGGTTTTGCGCTAAATCATGGGCCAAAAAGTCAGCGGTTAAGCCTTGCAGGCCGATGCTAGCAGCGGTTTGATCATCAATTTGAGCCGGGACTCGAATCGCGTGGTCACTTGGGACCGCCACTAATTCGGCGTTAGCAAAAGGCACATCGACGAATAAAACCCGTTCACCGACAGTAAAATCCGACACTGCCGTCCCAACTGCAACAACTTCACCCAAACCTTCATAACCATCAATCATGGGCGTATGCGGTTCGAGATGATAAGTGCCCCGCCGCCGATAAATATCAGCAAAGTTTAAGCCGATATAAGTTGGCTTGACAAATAAGGTCGTCGCGGTCAGTTGTGGTGCACTTACCGGCCCGTATTTTAAGACCTCCGGACCGCCAAAGTGATTGAAATATAATGCTTGCATTACCCAATCATCCTTTCTGTCAATGTTGTCACAAATTCTTTAAAATAGGCCGCTAACAAGTCTGGTTGATCCAATGGCAAATTGTGACCGGCCCGTTTGAACACTCCCACGGTACTTTGTGGCTGCCGTTGCAAATAAGCTAACTGTTCTTGATAACCGACTTGATTGTCGGCCCGACCTAACAACATCGTCTGCGGTTGCGATAAAGTTGCCGCTTGCAATTCGGGTTCAAACGAAAAACGATAGTAAGCCGAATGCGCCCGTTGTAGCTGATGAATGAACGCCACATCGCACCGGGCAATTCCGGGTAAAATTTGCTGTTGGTATGCTTGCCAAGTTTGCGGACTGAGGATCACACTCATCTGTTCGTAAGCAGGCACTTTATTGAGATTTGTTTGATAGTTGATTGACCCATGACTTTCGGTATCATGTTGGGCCAAGATGCGTTGGTCGCTCACCGCTGTAAAAGCCGGACAAGTCGTGAAAAGCTGGCTCACATGCGAATCTTGGTACGCCAGTCCCAATGCCAAGTAGCCACCATAGGAATGGCCAACGACTGCATAATTGGTATGACCAATCAAGGCTTGAATCGTCGCTTGAACACCGGCTAAGATAGCATCGCTATTGGCTTGTGCCAGTGGTACCGCTGGGCTTTTACCCATACCAGGTAAATCCAAATAAATCCGTTGAATCGGCTGTTGCGCCAGCAATGGTTCATACCACGCTTGCATCGACGTCATATCTAGCGCTAATCCATGTAAAAAGACAACCGGATAACCGGTGCCAATCACTTCTGTATACAGTTGCATCGCACATCCCAACTTTCCATCAGCTCATTAAAATAAGCATAGCACAATGCGTCTGGTTTTCGAGTGGTAACCTTTATCGTCTAAAATAAGCGCCCCTGTAGCAGTCTATACCACTTACAAGGGCGCTTAATTAGAGTCAAGCGATGTCAATCTTTTTAATTTCGTGAGCGATGGCGCTGGTGACGACTTTCTTGTTGGACTAAAGCATTGGCCTTGATTTCAGTCGGATAGGCCCGACCAGCTAGCCACCAAACACAACCGCGTTGTACGAGCAGCGTGACACCGACATACAACAATAAGGTTGCTGAACTACCGGTCCATAACCGATCAACGCCTAAATGTCCCGCAATACTGATCACCCACCAAACTAAGGTCAACCAATTACCTTGGCGCATGACTAATCCCTGGTCATTTACCCAAAAGTGGTACGACCAAGCTCGTAAAGCCGCAAAGATAACTGCACTAAGTACACTTAAACTACCAAACAATAACGCTTGATTAGTCGTAATCTGTAAATGCTGTTTGGTAAAGGCATCACTGATGGAAGCCGTCCCCATTAAAATGACCAAGGCAAATTCTATAATTAATCCGAACAGAAATTAAAAAGCCCAAAGCAATCACTTACAATGGTAGTAGCTAATTCCAA